>CBFIFE010000029.1:0-33644 GCA_965661765.1 uncultured Flavobacteriales bacterium | reverse complement strand
AATCGAGGCAGCCCGGCAGAGTAAAAAACAGCTGCCAAAGTCGCCATCAAGAGCCCCAGAACAACAGCATCGTTCTGAATCAATACTTCCCGTTGCATTCCCTGTAGTTGTTACTGAATGGCAATCAGCTCCACTTCAAAAACCAAAGCAGCGTAAGGGGGAATCGGGCTGTTTGGGTTGGGCCGGGCGCCGTAGGCCAATTCTTGGGGAATCCAGAACGTGGTTTTGCCACCTTCCTTCATCAGCTGAAGACCTTCAGTCCATCCCGGGATGACACCGCTGAGGGGAAAACTGATGGTTTCGCCGCGCTTGTAGCTGGAATCAAACTCGGTGCCGTCGATCAGGGTTCCACGGTAGTGAACCTCTACGGTTGCTCCTGCGTCAGGTGCAGCGCCGGTTCCGACGCGATCGTGCCGAAACTGCAGTCCAGACGCCGTCACTTCCACATCGGCGTTCTCCTTGTTTTTTTCCAAGAATGCCAAACATTCGTCGCGATAACCGGCATTTTTCGCCTCACTTCGCGCCGTCATGACCTCCGTGATGTAGGCGTTTGCTTCTTCTGGTGACATCGTCGGCGATCCATTGAGTTTGTCCTGCAAACCCTTTGCGAGAAGGCTTGGGTCCACGTCTTCAATGCCCTGTTGCATCAGGTTGCTTCCGAAAAGCACGCCGAGCGCGTAACTCATTTGTTCCAAATCTGTTTCGTTTTGTGCCTGACTTGTGATCGAAGTCGAGGCGATGAAAATGGCTGCAGCAGCTGCAACGAGGAAAGGGTGTTTCGTCATGTCACTTCAAATTTTTGAGGTGTTCCGGGTAAAAGTCCATTCGTTATCTGTGGAATGCGATTCGCTGAAACGATAGCCCATGCCTTCAAATGACAACATGGCTTCAGGAGCGTTTGCCTGCGTTCGAATCAGATGTCGGGCCATTGCCCCTCTGGCGTGCTTGGCATAGGTCATCAAGCTTTTCAGTTCACCATTGTGCCAATCCTTGAAATGCACATCAATCACCCGGGCTTGTCCGGCCGGAAGGCATGCTGCCTTGCTGTATTCTTTGCTGGCCAAATTGACGATGCAACCCTCTGCATCTTCTTGGAGAACTTGCGCGATTTTGTCGCCCCAAAATTTGTAGAGATTGGTTTTGGTCGGGGTGGGCCCCCATTTGGTGCCCATTTCCAATCGATAGGGCTGCATCAGGTCCAAGGGCTTGAGCACCCCGTAAAGACCACTGAGAATTCTCAGGTGTCGTTGGGCGTACTCCAAATCTGGCGTTGTCAAAGTCCCTGCGTCCAATCCTCGGTACACTTCACCCTGGAAACACAGCACAGCAGGCCACGCATTGCCCCGGTGAAAGGGAACTTCGAACGCATTGAAACGATCCGCGTTCAACTGTGCAAGCTCCGGGTTGATGTTCATCAAGGTCTGCAATCTTTTCGGCGTCAGCTTCTTGAGCTTGCCTGCCAATTGCTCAGCCTCTGGCAAGAATACAGGCTGACTGGCTGCGTCAGTCGATGTCGCCCCATTGCAATCCAGGGTTTTTGCTGGTGAAAGTAGAATGATCATCTGGTCGGGTCGAACAGCGAAAGTAGGCACTGCATCTTGACTTTCCCAAAGTGGCCTTACTTTGAGCCCGAAATGGATAAAGTTGCAAAATGAAGAAGATTGCTGCAATGGCTGGTTTCGTCGCCCTTGGGTTGAGTGCCTTGGGACAGTGCGACGAAGGACAAATGGAGGTCTCCTTCCTCATGGACACCGATGCTTGGGGATATGAAATGTACTGGGAGCTGGTTCCAAGTGGAAACGGTTGTGGCAATGGCACGCTGTTCAGCAATGGCAATCCTGATGTTGGTTGTTTCAATGAAGGCGGTGGAACAGGGGACACCTATGCGAACAACGCTTTGATTTCCGAAGGTCCCTTCTGTTTGAACCTTGGCGACACCTTGGATTTGATCTATGTGGATTCATACGGGGACGGGGGGTTGCAAGTCAGCCTATTCATGGAAAGTGTCTTCTCTGGGAGCTGGAGCGGCACTGGGGACGGAAACACTTGGACGTTTGTGGTAGGGGAGAGCTTGTTGATTGATCACGACACCCCTTGTGCCGCATTGCCAGTTGAGGTCGATGGTCCGCCGGCAGTGATTGCAAACAATGGCGGAACGGTAGAACCCGGCGAACCTACGCCAGGACCGGCCCCTACAGGCAGTTGCGCACTGCCCGGTTCGTGGTGCAGTTCGGATGGCAATGCTTCGGTGTCGGTTTGGTTGAGTTTTGAAGCCACAAGCAACAGCCCAGTGGTGATTTCTTCATGCAATGAGGGCACCAATTTCGATACGCAATTGGCGGTATACAGAACAGATGATTGTGGCACGTTCTCAGGTTTCGAGCTGATTGCCTCCAACGATGATGTACCCGGGGGGTGTGGGGAAGCCAATGGTTATTCCAGTGTGTTGCGGACGAGCTGCTTGGAGGCCGGGGTGACTTATTTCATTCAACTTGATGGTTGGGCTGGTGGACAGGGAACGGCGCATGTCACCGTCAATGAATCCAGCGAGGAGCAAGAACTGGGTTTGATGGCCCAAATCCGCAACGTTTCCTGCCCTGCGGACAAAGACACCCAACCCGATGGCATCCTGGCAGCCTATGTCAGTGAAGGCGTGTCGGATTTTGCGATTGGCTGGACGGGCCCCAATGGTTTTATGGGAGAGACTCCGTTCATTGAAAACTTGTCGCCGGGGTTGTACACGGCCCAAGTCACAACGGCATGCGGCAATTCCTTTGAAAACAGTTGGGAGATCTCTCTCCCTTCAGCCTGGTCAGTTGTTTCTTCCGTTGTGGATGCCAGCTGTGTGGAAGCATCGAATGGGGCGATTTCATTGGAGGTAACAGGCGCGACAGGACCTTATGAATACACATGGAATGGCCCTGGCGTGGAAG
This sequence comes from uncultured Flavobacteriales bacterium, assembly GCA_965661765.1. Taxonomy (GTDB): domain Bacteria; phylum Bacteroidota; class Bacteroidia; order Flavobacteriales_D; family Sanyastnellaceae; genus JBMYZL01. Next base: position 30,711 of record CBFIFE010000029.1, on the reverse strand, counting down.
GCGTTCAGGGGCCGGATTTGGACAGTTTGCAAGCAGGCACATACCAAATCGAAATCGAAGACGACAACAGCTGCAACTATCCGATTTCTGTGATCCTCGAAGGGGCCTCGACAGAGGATTTCACCATCGGTCCAGATTCCACCATTTGCGATGATCAGGCGTTTCTCCTGTATGCGCCGGCAGGTTATGATTATACTTGGCAAGACGGCAGCGCGAACCAATTTTATTATGTCGAGCCTGGAGACTTGGCGCCAGGGACATACAGTTTTGTTGTGAATGCATCGGATGATGCGGGTTGCGTGTTTGCGGATGCCATGATTTTGACGGTGTTCAACTGCATCACGAATGTGGAGGGCGTTCAGGAGGAGGCGGAGCCGATGTTGTTTCCGAATCCAGCCCATGATTGGTTGTCGCTGCGTCAGGTGCCTGTGGACGCATTGCACCAAATCCGTGACGCCCAAGGACGTGTGGTGTGGACGGGCCGAGGACCATTGTCGGGATTGTCCATCAGCAATTGGTCATCAGGACGCTATTTCTGGTCCGGCGTTTCGCCTGCAGGTGAGCGCTGGAACAAGCCGTTTGCGGTCGCCCATTGATCAGCCTTGAAGAGGCTTCCAGCCACGCAAGAACGCGCAGGTCTTGTCAATGTGCTCTTCAGTGATGTCGTGGTGGGTGACCATGCGAATGGCGTGAGGGCCGAAGGGAAAACATCGAATTCCATCGTTCTCGGCATCTTGCCTCATGACTTCAGCAGGAACCTGTTCCGCCAGGTGAAAAATCACGATGTTGGATTCCACAGGATCTACGCGGGCGATGCATGCGTTGGCTGCGGCGGCGGCCCCGATGCGCCTTGCGGCCTCGTGATCGCTGGCCATGCGGTCAATGTGGTGGTCGAGCGCGTGAAGACAAGCAGCGGCGAGAATGCCCACTTGCCGCATGCCTCCTCCAAGAACTTTGCGGCTGCGGTGGGCCTCCCGGATGAAGTCGCGCTCACCGATGAGCACCGACCCCACTGGACAACCCAAACCCTTTGAAAAGCAAACGGACATCGAGTCAAAGAGCCTGCCATACGAGCGCCACATCGGGAGGTCAGCGGCGGATGCGCCCCGCGCGACCTGGGCATTCCAGCATCTTGCCCCATCGAGGTGAAAAGGCAGGTGGTGCCGCTTCGCTGCCGCTCGGACATCTTTCAGCGCGTCAAGCGACCAAACCGCGCCGCCGCCCTTGTTGACGGTGTCCTCTGCAGCCACAAGCGAAGTGCGCGCGTAGTGGGCGTCTGGTGGGTTGATGGCGGCTTGGATTTGGTCTGCATCGAACGTCCCATTGCCATGGCCGACCAGCCGGACAGAAGCCCCTGAATTCCGGGCAATCCCGCCTCCCTCGTAGTGGTAGATGTGGCTCAGATGCCCGCAAAGCACCTCGTCTCCTGGCTGCGTGTGGACTTGAATGGCCGCCTGATTGGCCATCGTTCCCGATGGAAAAAACAGGGCGGATTCGTGCCCAAACATGTCCGCGACCCGTTCTTGAAGGGCATTCATCGTGGGGTCCTCTGCGAACACATCGTCGCCAGTCGGCGCGGCAGACATTGCGGCGATCATCGCGGCAGTCGGACGGGTGACCGTGTCGGAACGCAAATCGATTCCTCGCTGGGTGTGGTGGCTCATGGCGACAAAGTTATCTTGCGGGTGAATTGAAATCGAAAAATCATGATGAAGCGAGCAGTTCATTGGATGCAGCAGTGGGCAATGGTCCTGTTGGGGCTGTTGGTTTTGGGCCAAACCCAAGCCCAGGCCAAAGAAGGCATGTGGATTCCCACCCTCCTTGGAGCGGTAGAAGGCGACATGCAGTCCATGGGGCTGCACCTCACAGCGGAGGACATTTACAGCATCAACGAGGGCAGTTTGAAGGACGCAGTGGTTCATTTCAATGGGGGCTGCACGGCGGAGATGGTGAGTGAGGAAGGGCTGTTGTTGACCAACCACCATTGTGGCTACAGCCAAATCGCGTACCACTCGACTGTGGAAAACGACCATTTGACCGATGGGTTCTGGGCCATGACGCGGTCGGAGGAATTGCCGAATCCAGATCTGTACGCTCGGTTCATCGACCGGATTGTCGATGTTTCCGAGCGCGTCCGGACGGCGGAAGATGCCGCGGCAGAACAGGCTGCCATCGTTGATGAGTACACGGAGGGGACAGATTTGGAAGGCGCGGTTGTGGCGTTTGATTTCGGCAACAGCCACTACTTGATCACCACCCGTACCTTTGAGGATGTTCGTTTGGTCGGTGCGCCGCCTTCGGCTGTGGGCAAGTTTGGTGGCGATGCAGACAACTGGGTTTGGCCCCGACACACCGGCGATTTCAGCATCTTCCGAATTTATGCTGGACCGAACAACCAGCCTGCGGCGTACAGCCCAGACAACGTTCCTTATCGGCCCAAACACCACTTCCCCGTGAACATCGGCGCCTTGGAAGAAGGGGATTTCACCATGGTGTTTGGCTTTCCCGGTCGCACAGAGCAATACCTCACCAGCGATGCCGTGGTGCACGTCTTGGAAACGCTCAACCCCATGCGGATCGAAATGCGGGATGCGTCCTTGGCGGTGATCAATGCAGCACGATCCAGCAGCCCAGCACTGAAAATTGCATACGCCGACAAGCAAAGCGGGGTGGCGAATGCTTGGAAGAAATGGATCGGCCAATCCAAGGGACTCCAGGAGCTCGGGGCATTGGAGAAAAAGTTGGACCTGGAGGCGGCATTCCAGGCAAGAGCCGAGGCAGCCGGTCGTTTGGACGATTACGGAACGGTCATCGCAGACATCCAGGCGGTCAATGCGACCTACTTTCCTTTCCTCGAAGGGCGTTGGCGATTCATTGAGTTGGTGTATTACGGCCCGGACATTTTGAACTTTGCCCAGGGATTTGGCCCATTGATTCGTCAAGCCGGAGACAAAATCACCTCAGATTCGACGTGGTTCGCCATGCGACAGGAAAGGCAAGCGAACGTCGAGGATTTCCTTCGGCAATACGATCCTCTCGTGGATGAGCAATTGATGGCTGCCCTTGTCGGCTTGTATGTGCAGGGGATGCAAGCTGAATTTGTGCCCAAGGCGCTCGAAGGAATGGACAATCCGAAGCAATTTGCAGAAGATCTCTATGCCAAATCCATCTTCGCCCAACCCGACGGCCTGCGCGAAATGCTGGCCAATGGCAACCGAAAGAAGTGGTCGAAACTGGCCAAAGATCCAGCATTGGTCTTGGTTGAGCGTGTGATGGAAAGCTATTTCTCGGCCATTCGTCCGGGGTACACGGAACAACGCGCTGCACTGGATTCCCTCACGGCATTGTACACGCGTGGCTTGCAAGAGCTGTTCCCTGAAAAGGCCTTCTTTCCCGATGCCAACAGCACGTTGCGATTGACATACGGTCGAATCGAGGGGTCTTCACCTTACGATGGCATGACCTACACACCTTTTACGACGCACAAAGGAATTCTGCAAAAGTACATTCCCGGTGATCCGGATTTTGATTTGCCGATGGATTTGGTGAACGCCCTGCGCGCGGAAGATTGGGGGGCTTATGCAGATTCCAACGGGGATCTTCCTGTATGTTTCACAGGCTCCAACCACACGACCGGTGGAAATTCAGGGTCTCCAGCCATCAACGGTGAGGGACACTTGATTGGGATCAATTTCGATCGTTCATGGGAGAGCACAATGAGTGACATCTTGTTCGATGAAACCCGTTGCCGGAACATCATGGTGGACATCCGCTATGTGCTTTGGGTGACTGACGTGTACGCCGGTGCAGGTCATTTGGTGGACGAAATGACCGTGGTCGGGAGGTGAGGGTGTCGCAGCTGAGAAACTGCAGACTTCAACCTGCCAGAAAAGCGATCGTGGTCACAACGATTGCGAGCAAAATCACAGCCAAAACGACTGGGCCCGCAATTTCATTCTGTTCAGGTTCTTGGTGGTGATGATCTTGTGCCATGGGGCAAAAATACATCAACGAATGCAACGCTTTTCACGCAAAGGTTGTTCTGGAGTATATTGCCTTGCCCTTTGTGGGCAGAAACCTGTGAATATGAAATCAAGAGCAAGTGTCATTGCAGTTTTGGCTGCATTTTTCGGGCTGGTTATAGGTGCCGATGCCCTCGCCCAATGCCAATCCGGTGAGTTGGAAATCGTGGTGGAGATCGTTCCGGACAGCTGGCCTGGTGAAATCAGCTGGATGTTGGAACTCGATGGTGAACTCCTCGCTGAAGGCGGTTCAGTGGGCGCCACCGTTTGCATCGATGCTTCGCTCGAAGATCCATGCCTGCAGTTCACGATTTCCGATTCTTATGGCGACGGCATTACTGGCGACGGTGGGTATTGGCTGTATGTCGACGGCACCGAAGTGGGCACCGGGTCAAATTATGGCTACGGAGAGTCGGTCAGCTTTTTGTGTCCTCCTGGGTTCACGTGCAACGACGGTGTGCAGCTTACAGCGGACGATTATGGTGTGGTGAGCCAGTCAGCCAGTTCCTTTTGGTACACCTTCACGCCACCGGCGAATGGCATGTACTCCCTGAGCACTTGTGGCACCGGTTGCAACACGACGCTTTGGATTTACGATTACTGCAACATGGGCAACTTCGACGACACAAATGAAGGGTCCATTTATTACGATGACCAGGAGGGTGGCTGTGGCGATGAAGCAAATTTGACCGTTCTCCTCGAAGGTGGGGTGATGTATTGGATTCGTTTGGCGGATTTGGATGAGGGTTGCACTTCTTTTGATTGGACCTTTGATTTCGTGGGGCCTCCGACCGGATGCATGGATCCGGAAGCTTGCAACTTCAACCCTTTGGCGGAAGTCGACGGCGGCAACTGCACGTATCCTGGCGATCCGGATTGCACCGGACCAGATTTGGTGGTCTTGGAATCCGCAATTGTCAACAGCTTGAACGTCCAAACCATGGATGTCAATGAATCCGATTGCTACATCATGGAGGGATGCTTGAACGGATATGGCACGCGCGAATTGATTCGTTTCACAACGCACATCAAGAACATCGGTGATGTCGACTACTACATCGGCCCAACGTCCAGCAACACCGACACGCAACAATTCGAATGGGGCGATTGTCACAACCACTGGCATTACAAGGGGTATGCGGAATACACGTTGTTCACCATGGAGGGAGACCCCATGCCCATCGGCTTCAAGAATGGATTCTGTGTGATGGACCTGGAGTGCAGCGACGGTGGCACAGCGCAGTACGGCTGCAGCAACATGGGCATTTCGGCACATTGTGGGGACATTTATGGGGCGGGCTTGAGTTGCCAATGGATTGATGTCACAGGGGTTGCCGATGGGCAATACCAGCTTGTTGTTCGGGTCAACTGGGATGAATCCCCGGATGCTTTGGGGCGGTATGAGACCGATTACGAGAACAACTGGGCTGTGGTCTGCATCACCATGGACCGAAGCTCGGGAGCGCTTGTTGTCAATGTCAACGACGACTGCCCAACGTTTACGGATTGTATGGGGGAGGCTTTCGGAACCGCAGTATCGGATTGCAATGGAGATTGCAACGGCTCGGCTTTGATGGGAGATTTGGACGCCAATGGTGTTCAGGAATATGCGGATGCAGTCGGCTACGTTGAGCACATTTTGGGCAATGACATCGAGGCTTTGCCATGCACCGATGTCGATCAAGATGGCAACATCACGGTTTCGGATGCGGCGTATTTGGCCCAATGTCAGTATTGGAACAGCGCCCACCAGCACCCAGACAGTTCGGGTTTCCACTCCAAGTGCAACTTCCCCGTCAACCATGTCATCAATCCGTTCGACAGCGTGTCTTTTGCCATCGGCGCTGTGAATTGGGAGCAAGGGTTTCTGGATATCCACGTTTTGAATCCGAACAACCGAATTGTAGGCTATGAAATCGACATGGTCGGAATGGGCATTGCTTCCGCGGTGAGCCTCGCAGACCCCATCGGGTACCCGATCACGCCGTCTTTCATGCCTGGCGGCGAGAAGGTCATTGGCTTGTCTTATGAAGGGGAGAGCTTGGTGAAGAATTTGGTCTGGACACCGTTGTTGCGGTTGTATTGGAGTGATCACATGGATGAGATTTGCATCGACGCCATCATCGACGTCGTCAACACCGAGTACCACAACACGCTGACATTCATTGAAAATGGTTGCGTCACAGCCAGCGGTGTCTCTGAAGCCTTTGCGGCAGAAGCGCCCATGTTGTATCCGAACCCGATGGTGGCATCGGCAACGCTGCGCTTCGCGAATCCCACCAGAGAAGAGATGACTTTCACCTTGACAGATGCCACTGGTCGTGAAGTGATGACGCTGCGCACCAGTGGGGTTCAAATGTCGATTGATCGTCAAGACTTGCCCAGCGGCACGTACATGTACGCATTGACATCAGCTTCCGGTGCAAAGCACGTGGGTCGTTTGGGCATTCAGTAATCGCAAACCTTTCACCCCATGAAGAACCCGCTTTTGAGATTGATGGTGTTGAGCTTTTTGTCGCTGGCGATGTTCGGCTCAAACGGGGTTGGGCAGGTTGTGATCAATGAATTCTCAGCCTCAAATTACTCGCTCAACATTGGTGGCAACAATGAGGACTTCGTCGAGTTGTACAACCCGACCGGTGCGCCCATTGACATCGGTGGATACCACTTGAGCGACAAATTGAACAACCCCACGAAGTTTCAGATTCCGGCAGGCACGAACGTCCCAGCGAATGGGTTTTTGGTCGTTATCTGCTCCGGGGAGGCCAACATCCCAGCGAACCTTTATTCTGGCGGATTCTTGAACACGAATTTCAAGATTACCCAATGCGACGAGGAGTCCATCGTCTTCGCTGACCCCGCTGGGAACATCTTGGAGAGTTACACCTTCGGAACGGATTGGAGCACAACGCAGGCAGACCACTCCTGGGCACGGATGACCGACGGCGACGGTGCTTGGAGGGTCTCGGATGTGCCGACACCTGTGGGGCCCAATGGCGGTTCCTTCTTTGAAGGTTACGTTCCCATGCCCCTGTTTGATGTGGATCCGGGTTATCACCCAGCGCCCATCGATGTCGCCTTGACAGCCCCTGCGGGGATGGAAATCCGCTACACGACCAACGGGTACGCGCCCACCGCAGCCAGTGCCATTTACTCGGGACCGATTCCAGTGACTGAAACCACTGTGATTCGAGCCATTGCCTTGGATCCCAGTGGAGTCTTGGCCACCAGTTTTCCCGAGACAAACACCTATTTTGTCGGCGGAGACAGCCATTCCATTGTCGTGGTGAGTGTTTCAGGGGATGGTCAAGAGGATGGGGTTTGGCCAGGAGGAGGGGGGAATGGTGAACCGATGCACATCGAGTTTTTCCATCCCGATGGCACGTTTTGGTGCGAAGCTTCCGGCGATTCCAACGAGCATGGAAACGACTCCAACGCTTATCCGCAAAAGGGATGGGATTACATCACGCGCGACCAATTGGGGCATTCTTTTGCGCTCGAAGAGGAGTTGTTTCACGTCAAGAACAGGGATGAATACCAACGCTTGATCTTCAAGGCCGCGGCGAACGACAACTACCCTTCCTCGGGCGGCGGTCACATCCGGGATGCCTATGTTCAAACGCTGAGTCACCTCGCGGACTTGCACGTCGATGAGCGAACAAATGAAAGCTGTGTAGCCTATCTCAACGGCGAATATTGGGGTGTTTATGAGTATCGCGAGAAGGTGGATGACAGCGATTTTACGGAAGAGTATTATGACCAAACCCGATGGGACATTGATTTCATCAAGACATGGGGGGGCACTTGGGTGGAATACGGCAGCAGTGCCGATTGGGGACCATTGCAGACGTTTGTGACAACCCAAGACATGACCGATCCGGCCAATTACGACTACGTCATCACAGAACTCAATGAGATGAGCATGATTGACTATGTCCTTCTCAATTCATTCGTGGTTTGTGCGGACTGGCTCAACTGGAACACAGCTTGGTGGCGCGGCAACGATCCTGATGGTGATGGTCGGCGGTGGCGATACGCCTTGTGGGACATGGACAATACCTTTGGCCATGGCACAAATTATACCGGCGTTCCATCCCAAAGTCCAGACGCCGACCCTTGCAATCCGGAGAGTTTGGGCGATCCGGGCGGGCAGGGCCACATCCCGATGTTCAACGCCTTGTTGACAAACGAAACGTTTTGGGCCACTTACATCAACAGATGGGCAGATCTGAGCAATACGCATTTCAGTTGCGAATCGATGAATGCGGTGCTGGACAGCATGATCAACGTCATTGATCCAGAGATGCCGCGACACGTCGCGCGTTGGGGCGGGACGTATGATGGCTGGCAGGCGAATGTTCAGGAGATTCGAGATTTCATTGATGCGCGGTGCGCGGATTCAGTCATCGGGGGGCTGGAAGATTGTTACGATGTGGAGGCGGTGGAGTTGACCGTGATCATCGAAGGTCTGGGCGAAGTGGAAATCAATTCGCTCGACATTGGACCGGCTGATTCACCGCTCAATGCGACCTACTTTGCTGGGGTTCCAATGACATTTACTGCAGAAGATGATTTGGGCCAAATGTTCCTGTACTGGGAAGTTCTCGACGGCGATGTGACCATTCTCGATCCCGCAAATCCCGTCTTGTCCTTCGAGTTGAATGGCAACGCGACTTTGGTGGCGCATTTTGCTGCGGATGTCGATCCTGAGGTGGTGGTTTTCCAAGTCAATCCGCCAGGGGCAGGCAGCATTCTGGTGGATGGTGTCGCTTTGGCGAACATTCCGGCGGCAGAAATTTTGGATTTTGGTGCACACACCATCGAGGCCGTCGGGCTGGATGAATGGCACGTCTTCACAGGGTGGACCACGACGGGGCTGAATGTGAACCCCAGTGCCAGTGCGCCGTTGGCCACCATCATGGTCAACCAAACAGACACCATCACCGCACACTTTGATGTCATCCAACACATCGATCTCGTTGTTCGAGTGGAGCCACCGGGTCGGGGAGAGGTGCGGTTGGAAGACGGGACAGTGGTGACCCACTTTTGGGAAGGTGGGCTTGAACCCGTTGGCGCCGTGGACGCAACGGCAACGGCCGTGCCCTTTTGGCAATTCTCACATTGGACCTCCTCCAATGCAAACCCCATTCCTGGACCCCAAGCGCCATCGGCGGCTTTCCCTGTGGAAATCACCGACACCTTGGTTGCGCATTTCGTGCCGGAGGAGTTTGCAGTTTTCATCCCATCGGCCTTTTCTCCCAACAACGACGGCTTGAACGATGCATTCTTGCCGGTGGGAGCAGCTTGGTCCCCCTTGTTGTATGAGCTGCAAGTTTTTGATCGCTGGGGAGAAGTGGTTTTTCGTTCGACTGACCCCAATGAACCGTGGCTTGGTGAAAATGAGCGGGGCGACCACTTTGTTCGCGATGGCATCTACTCTTACGTGCTACGCGTTCAAAGTGCCCATGATGAAAATCCACGTTCTTACACAGGCAATGTGCAATTGATTCGTTGAGTTTGCCTTGACGCTGACAAGGGATGAAGATTTCGTTGTGGTCCGGGCCGCGCAATTGCTCTACAGCATTGATGTACAGTTTTGGTGCGCGCAGCGACACGCAAATTTTGGATGAGCCGCTGTTCGCCCACTTTTTGCTTGAGTCAGGCGCACCGAGGCCTTCCAGACAGGAGGTATTGGAAACGATGACAGCAGATGCCTGGGAGTTGTTGAGGCAAATTCAGTCGCCACACACCAGTGAAGCGGAGAGGCCGCATTTGTTCATGAAGCACATGGCCTGTCATTTGCGGGGTTTTGCACTTGATGCCTTCTCTGATCATCATCATGTTCTGTTGGTCCGGCATCCAGAGAAAGTTTTGCGTTCATACAGCGCCTACATCAGTGAGCCGACGATGGAGGATTTGGGGTATGCCTGGCAGGCCCAATTGTTGAACCATTGCCGCACCGAAGGATGGCCAGTGACAGTACTGGATGCTGACCAGCTCGTTCACCGGCCCTCCGAAGTGCTCCAGGCATTGTGTCGCCGCTTGAAATTGCCATGGCAATCTGCGATGATGCATTGGCCCTCAGGTGGACGCGCAGAAGATGGACCTTGGGCGAAGTACTGGTATCAGGCTGTTCATGCTTCGACGGGCTGGCGGCCACCTGCTGGTCCATCGGTTGCAGAGCAGCGGGGCACAAACGAAAGGGTGGCGGAGCGTTTGCAACCGTTGTTGCAGCAGTGCCTCTTCATCCACGCGCAATTGGTGGAGAACGCTTTGATGTAAATTTGGTTCCTTGTCTCGAAAATTCGTTCGCTCATGGCAAAATTCAACGCACCTGACCCCCGAAACGATGGCACGATGGTGTGGGTCAATGGTTTGGTCCAACGAGAAAAAGCAGGGGTAAGTCCGTTGGACAGTGTGGTCCAGGGGGGAGATGCTGTTTGGGAGGGGCTCCGGGTTCGGGAAGGTCGTGTGCTTCAGTTTGCTGAGCATTTTCGGCGGCTTCGAGACAGTGCCAAGGCACTTGCCTTCTCGGAAATCCCGTCGGAGGAAGAGGTGTGGACCGCGGTTGCGCAGACCTTGGCGGCGAATCAAATGCGCGATGGTGTTCACATCCGCCTGACGCTGACCCGAGGGCGGAAATCCACCAGTGGGATGGATCCTCGGCTGAACGTGTTTGGCCCCACCCTCATTGTTTTGCCAGAATACAAAGGACGGGTGTATGGCGATGAAGGGTTGACGCTTGTGACCGCTTCCATCCGAAGGAATGCCCCATCGTTCTTGGATTCAAAAATCCATCACAACAATTTGCTGAACAACATTTTGGCCAAAATCGAGGCGAATGTGGCTGGAGCGGATGATGCGCTGATGTTGGATGAGCGCGGCTTCATCGCTGAGACGAATGCCACAAACATTTTCTTGGTTCGGGATGGGGTGCTGTTCACGCCACATGCCACGGCCTGTTTGCCCGGGCTGACCAGGCAGTTTGTCTTGGCTTCGGCGCAAGAACTGGGATTGCCGCATCAAGCAGCGGATCTCTCCCTTTCCCAATTGTATGCTGCTGATGAGGCATTTGCAACGGGGACCATGGGAGACCTCGCTCACATTTCATATGCAGACGGCCGCTGCATCGGAACACAAATGGGCCCCATGACAACGCTTCTTCAAGCACATTACCAAAATCACATCGGGCGCACTGGGCGTCCTATCGACATTTGAATTCATGAACAATTTGAGAGGAGTTTTGGCTGTTGTGGTCGGCATTGTTTCCGGCAGCTTGGCCATGACATGGGTCCACGAGTTGGGCATGCAGATTTGGCCTGAAGCCCCTTATCCAACGGAAGCCTCGCCTGCTGAGATGCAGGTCTGGATGAACGGGTTGCGCTTGGAAACCAAACTCTTTGCCACCGTTGCCCACTGGACTGGAACGGCCATTGCAGCGCTTCTGGCCATGATGGTGTCCGCTCCAGTGCGGGATGATTTGGGGCGGCGGGAGCGCCGCATGTGGCCAGCGTGGACCCTTGGTGGTTGGTTTTTGGTGGGCGGCATCGCGAATGCTTGGATGCTCGGAACGCCCGCTTGGTTGACAGCCTTGGATTTGATAGGGTACCTTCCTGTGGCCTACCTCATTGGTCGTGGGTGCCGGCGTTTGGGGTTGCCTGAGACCGCCGTTTGAGCCAAGTGTTGGCCGTCACCGCTGAAATCACCAGGAGCATTCCAGTCAACGCCCAACCGCCGAGGTGTTCATCGAAGATGAGAAGGCTCGCGACAAAGGCCAACACAGCGCCGACATACTTGAATGGCATGATGGTCGCGGCCTCGCCTCGGTGCAAGGCATGGGTCATGGCGATTTGGGCAAAAATGCTCAACACGCCGACAGCCAGCGCCAATCCCCACTCCCATCCCACTGGTGGCACCCAAGTGAATGCGGACCACGTTCCCGTGATGGGCACGGCAATCCAATGGAACCAAATCACCACGCCCACCGGATGGTCCGTTGCGCGACATTTCATCGTTGCCAGGTAGGCCACCCCAGCTGCCATGGCACTGGTCACGCCCAGCCCCAGATAGAGCCAGCTCACGCGGGGGTCAAAGCCTTTGACCAGGAGCACGCCCAGGAAGGCGACGCCGAAAAAGGCCCATTGAAGAGGTCGCATGGCCTGCTGCCCGTCAAACCGCCTGGCCAACAAAACCGTGAAAATGGGGGACAAGTACTGAATGACTGTGGCTGAGGCAAGTGGAATGTGTCGAATCGTGTGAAAGAAAGTGGCCAAACCGATGGTGCCAAAGATGCCCCTCACCACCAGCCATTTCCGATTCACCCCAAACAAAGATTTGCCTTGTGACAACAGCCATCCACCCGCCAGGATCAAGGAAACCAAGGACCGCAGGAAGACGAGTTGTTCCGTGGGCAAATGCGACAACGATTTGACGCACAGGTTCGCCGCGGTATAGAGCACCGTGGCTGTCAGCATCCACGCCACGCCGGCTGTCCCCTTCATGTTGCGAAGATCATCACATGTTGCGCCGGTACGCACCGCCCACCTCGAACAGTGCTTCGGTGAGCTGGCCCAAAGAGCAGCATTTGCAGGCCTCCAGCAATTCCTCGAAAATGTTCTCTCCGGAAACAGCCGCCGCCTGCACAGCTTCAATGGCGGCCTCTGATCGGTCCGCCATGCCGCCATGCAACGCCTGCAAATTCTTCAATTGCAGCTCCTTTTCCTCCGTTGTCGCGCGAATTACTTCTCCAGGAACAATCGTGGGAGATCCCTCCTTGGACAGGAAGGTGTTGACCCCTACAATGGGGTATTCCCCGGTGTGCTTCAAAGTTTCGTAGTGCAAACTCTCCTCTTGAATGCGTGAACGCTGGTACATCGTTTCCATGGCGCCAAGCACCCCACCGCGCTCCGTGATCCGGTCAAATTCCAACAAGACCGCTTCTTCCACAAGGTCAGTCAACGTTTCGATGATGAAGGACCCTTGCAAGGGGTTTTCGTTTTTCGCCAGTCCGAGTTCTTTGTTGATGATCAGCTGAATGGCCATCGCACGCCGGACACTGTGTTCCGTCGGAGTGGTGATGGCTTCATCGTAAGCGTTGGTGTGCAAGGAGTTGCAGTTGTCGTAAATGGCATACAACGCCTGCAAAGTGGTCCGGATGTCATTGAAGTCGATTTCCTGCGCATGCAAGGACCTGCCGGAAGTTTGGATGTGGTACTTCAGCATTTGCGCACGGGGCGATGCATTGTATTTCTCGCGCATCGCTTTGGCCCAAATCCGGCGCGCCACCCGCCCAATCACCGCGTATTCTGGGTCGATTCCATTGGAGAAGAAAAAGCTGAGGTTGGGACCGAATGCATTGATGTCCATTCCCCTGCTGAGGTAATACTCCACGTAGGTGAATCCGTTGGCAAGGGTGAATGCCAATTGGGTGATGGGGTTCGCTCCCGCCTCAGCAATGTGGTACCCACTGATGGAAACGGAGTAGAAGTTCCGGACGCCACGATCGATGAAGCTCTGCTGTACATCGCCCATCAGGCGAAGCGCAAACTCCGTCGAAAAAATGCAGGTGTTTTGGGCTTGGTCTTCCTTCAGGATGTCCGCTTGCACGGTGCCACGAACGCTTTGCAATGCCTCTGCCTTCAGCCGCGCATAGATGTCCGCAGGCAAGACTTCATCTCCAGTGCATCCCAGCAGCATCAGGCCCAAACCATCATTGCCATCAGGCAATTCGCCCGCATACGTGGGGCGGGGGAGGCCACGGTCATCCCATTTGGCCTTGAGGGTTTTTTCAACATCTCCCTCCAGGCTTTCAGCCCGAATGTACTTCTCGCAGGCCTGGTCGATGGCGGCGTTGAGAAAGTAGCCCAGGAGCATCGGCGCGGGGCCATTGATGGTCATCGAGACGCTGGTGGTCGGTGCGCACAAATCGAAGCCGCTGTACAACTTCTTTGCATCATCGAGGCAGCAAATGCTCACCCCGCTGTTGCCGACCTTTCCGTAAATGTCCGGGCGCCGATCCGGGTCGCGTCCGTACAGGGTGACCGAGTCAAAGGCCGTGGAAAGCCGCTTGGCAGGCAAGCCCAGCGACACATAGTGAAAGCGCTTGTTCGTTCGTTCAGGCCCGCCTTCGCCAGCAAACATGCGCGTGGGGTCTTCGCCTTGGCGTTTGAAGGGATAAATTCCGGCCGTGTAGGGAAAGGACCCCGGCAAATTCTCTTGCATTGCCCAGCGCAGCAAGTCTCGCCAACCGGTGATGCGGGGGACAGCCACCTTGGGGATGCGTTGGTGGGACAAACTCTCGGTCGTGGTTTCGATTTCGATGACCTTGTCGCGCACCTGAAAACTGTAGACGGCGGCTTCGTATTTCGCACGCAAGTCGGGCCATTTGTCCAACCAATCCAAAAGCTTGGGGTCCATCTCCAATTGGACTTCCTCAGCTTTTTGGAGGATGGCCGTCCGGGTTGCATCGTCGAGCATGGACGCTGCTTGGCGCAAGGCGTCGAGCTTGCCAGCGACATCGGCCTGTTGCGCAGCCCAAGCATTGTACGACCGATTCGACTCGGCGATTTCGCTCAAGTACCGGACTCGCCCTGGTGGAATGACGAACATCTTCTCGCTGTCCTCCATCGGCCCTTCGAATCGGCTGACCCATTCGGATTGCGTCCGTTCAGCCACTTTGACCATGAGCATGCGATACAACCGGTTTGTGCCAGGATCGTTGAACTGAGAGGCAATGGTGCCCACCACCGGCAGGTCTTCATCCTGTGCATCCCACAAGTCGTGGTTGCGCTTGAATTGCTTGCGCACGTCGCGTATGGCATCGAGGGCGCCGCGTTTGTCAAATTTGTTGATGGCGACGATGTCCGCGAAGTCGAGCATGTCGATCTTCTCGAGTTGCGTGGCTGCGCCAAACTCGGGCGTCATGATGTACAAGGCCACATCGCTGTGGTCCATGATTTCTGTGTCGCTTTGGCCGATGCCGGAGGTTTCCAGGACAATCAAATCAAACTGTGCGACCTTCAACACATTCACCGCTTCTGCCACGTGTTTGGACAGGGCGAGATTCGATTGGCGGGTGGCGAGCGATCGCATATACACCCGGTCGTTTTGAATGGCGTTCATCCGGATGCGATCGCCGAGGAGTGCGCCGCCCGTTTTGCGTTTGGAAGGGTCGACACTGATCAGGCCGATGCGCTTCTCCGGGAAATCCAGGAGGAATCGACGGACGAGCTCATCGACCATTGATGATTTTCCCGCACCGCCGGTGCCTGTGATGCCCAGCACGGGAACATTGGGAATCGTCGGACACGCCGAACGGAATGCAGTTCCAAACCCCTCGGGGTCGTTCTCGGCGGCGGAAATGCAGCGGGCGAGGTCTCGGGTTTGGCCTGAAGGCAAACGCTCCAAAGCCCCATCGAGCGCATCGACTGACGGAACTGTCGCAAAATCTGCCCGCTCAATCAGGTCATTGATCATCCCTTGAAGGCCCATGGAACGCCCATCATCCGGGTGATAAATCCGCTCGATGCCGTAAGCGTGCAGTTCCGAGATTTCCTCGGGCAAAATCGTGCCACCGCCACCCCCGAAAATCCGAATGTGCCCAGCACCGCGTTCCGCGAGGAGGTCGTGCATGAACTTGAAATACTCGATGTGTCCACCTTGGTAGGAGGTCATGGCAATGGCCTGAGCGTCCTCTTGAATCGCTGTGTTGACCACTTCCTCAACGCTTCGGTCGTGCCCGAGGTGAATCACCTCACAGCCCGAACGCTGCATGATTCGGCGCATGATGTTGATGGCCGCGTCGTGCCCGTCAAAAAGGCTAGCGGCTGTAACGATGCGCACTTGGTGCTGTGGCTTGTAAGGTGCTGTGGCGGGTGGATGTGCTGTGACCATGTCGTTGATGATGCAGGCCACAAATTTAGGACCTTCAGGATGGCTGATCGTTGTTCTCTGACCAAATCCGTACCCGCAACTCTGCGTTTCGTCGAATGTTGGGCCAAAACAGGTTGTAATCGGCCACATGCCAGTCCTGCATTTTGACCAAAGAGCCCAGCGCAACTTTCAAGGGCTTGATCCAGAGGAGGCCGTCGTGGGGTTTGGCAGAAATCGCGGCAGCATGCTTCACGCGAAAACTCCGGTTCAGGATGCCCAGGTGCGATTCGTAGCCTGAATACTGGTCACGATCCATGGCCCACGTGATGGGGTTCACGGTCGGGTTGTAGACAAACCCGTCTTGGTAAAAATCGGGGTAATGCCCTTCCGATGCGGTCATCCAGGTCAAGTAGCCCCCCGTGGCATCGGCCTTGTACATCGGCTCAATGTTTTTCAGCGTGCTCGGCATCAGCTGCATGCCAGGAAGGTAAGCTGCGACGAGCCGATCCCGGAGCGCCTGTTGTTCGTCTGGATCGAAAAAATCCGCCAGCAGCCGAATGCAATGGTAACTGCCTTGGCTGTGTCCGGCCAGGACGATGGGCCGCCCTTGGTTTTCGTGCTCGAGGAACCAGCGGAAGGCGGCGTGAATGTCGATGTAGGCCAAATCCAGGGCCGCCTCGCTGTCCGGTCCCGGCTGGTAAAACGAACGGAGGTGCGCTTGACGGTACCGCGGGGCAAAAATTCTGCCACAGCCTCGAAAGACCGATGCCTGGTGTTGCAACGGCCATTTGTCCGCAATGGCGTTGGCGACTTCGCTGTTCCAATCGGCATTCCACTCATCCTCGAGGTCAACATGCGTCGTGGGGTGAACAAAAAAAACGTCTGCGGGCCCAATGGCCGTGGTCCAGTCCACTGGGGTCCGCTCGCCCCAGGACCACCATGAGCTGGCGTCAGGCACAGGGCCATACCCCTTCGGCCAAACTTCCAGACGCCCGTGCCTCGGGTGCAACCCCCATGCCTCGGGTTTGCTGTAATCCGGAGCGACGAACGGCACAGGTCGCCAGTCGTGAGGTCGTTCCCACTTGTTTCTTTCGTCCACACCGAACATTACTCAAATATATTGTGGTGGGCTTGAAATCCGAGCGCATTCAACAATCCTTTCATGGTTTCTGAAAAGTCGTGTTGAAACCGATGGTTTTGACCGTTCAAGTCAAAGGACAAGCCCCCGGCGTGAAGCATCAAGGCGAAGCCATGGTCGCTTGCTCGGAGCCAGCGATTGTGCGCCCGGTCCCCATGGGCCGTGTCACCGAGAATGGGGTGTCGGAGGTGCTTGAGGTGCAGCCGGATTTGGTGGTATCTCCCCGTCTCGGGGGTGCATTCCACCAAGGACAGCCGGGTGGTGGGGTACCGCGTCATGGCGATCCCGCATTCGACACGCTCAACCTCTCGAAACACTGTCCGAGCGGGCTTGGGTTCAGGGCTGTGGCTGGTGGGCAGCGGCTTTTCGACCGCTACGATTTCATCGGGGAGCCAGCCGCGAATGAGGGCGAAATAGGATTTGGCCACTTTTCGATCCCCAAACAACTGGTGCAATGCCGCATGCGCTTCAGGATTTCTGGCAAAAACGATCAAGCCACTCGTCGGCCTGTCCAGCCGATGCACAGGTTGCAAAAAGCCGGTTTCATGCGCCCACCCATCGGCTGTCAAACGGTCCTTGAGGTTGTCCGCATCATGCATCGCCCAATCGGTTCGGTGCACAAGCAAGTGATGGGGTTTGAAGGCAATCAACCAATCTTGGTTCGCCGAGAGGACTTTGTGTGGATCGGTGGCAAGGGGAAAATCAGAATGTGCGGTCATCAATGCGAAATCTGCTATTTTGCGCGCTCAAACCAGGCAAGTCGCGCAACGTTTGTAAGTTGCACCTTGTCTTGCTCCCATACCTGCAGATTCGAATTTCATGGTCACAAATCGTTTGGAAAAGAAAACTTGGAGAGCGGCGGTGTTGCCAGCGTTCATTGTGGTCGCCATCTTCCTGTCGGGCACAATCTCAGGGTTTGCACAAATTACCGGCGTTTTTTACGAAGTCGATACAGCTTTTTACGCGCCCGTCGCCGGGAGTGTGGATTCAGATGGTGCACTTGAAGGGCATGTGACTTACAGCATTTACGCGCAGTTCACAAATCCCACAGATGTTCTTGGCGCCATCTTTTCGAGCAACGCGGGTGAGCCGACGGAGCCGCTCTACATTGATGTGCCTTGTGGCTGCTACAACACCCCGGTGGTGGGAGACTTGCTCGGGAATGTTCTCCCAGGCATTTTGCTGGCTTTCCCGGCAGCGGCTTATGATTCCTATTGGACCATTGGCGGAATGGTTGCAGGCGAGGAACTGACGATTGGTCAAATCGTCGATCAGCCGGGTGTGACCACTTACAATGACGCGAACCTTTGTGATGCGGAAATTGCGGATGGTTTGATTTATCAATTGTTCCAATCCTGCAGCAACCAATTGGCTGGCTGCGAAGTGCAATGTGGTGGCGATGCAGGGTGTTTGGCGGATTGCCAAACGGATTTTGATGCTTGTCAGGCTTCGTTGGCAGATCAGCCTTATGCGGCTGGAGACGATTTGGTCATCAAGATTGCTCAAATCACATCTGCCTGTGGCTTTTCGCTCCACGCATGCTTTCAGGTCTATGTGGAGGGTCAGCAGTCGGCTCTGCAAACTTGGTGCATGGCCGGGGACGGAGTCGGGCCGCTCACGGTGTCGAATGTCTGCGAGGATTTTTTGACCGAAAATGCGGGGGTAGAGGTGATTGATCCGCTCAATTGTTTTGGTGAAACGGCGGTCGTGGATGTGTTGACGATTGGTGGAACAGGGCCTTTCACATACAATTTGTTGGATGCAGCGACGGAAGAGCTTTTGGCGACTGCGCAGCAAAGCGGCGTGGCCGACGAGGCCACTTTCGGTAACCTTGGAGATGGGGATTACATCGTCGAAGTTGTGGATGCAAATTTTTGCAGAGATTCAACGGACTTGTTCACTTTCATCGAGCCCACCCCGGTCGTTGCGACGTGGACGTTGGTCGATGACAATGAGTGCCCCGGCGTCATCGACAATGCCGTTGCCGTATCGGTCGAAGGGGGCGTGGGCGATTACCTGCACACGGCGCTTCACACCACCAGTGGTGGCCAAGGGGAGTTTCCACAAGGTGACACTTTGTATGTGGACATCCCTTGTGTAGGGACAAATGGGGATTGGGAGTTTTCCGTGGAAGATGGAAACGGCTGCAGTGTGGACAGCATCATTTCGCTCAACTGTCCAGCCGACTTTGTGTTCAGCAGCACCACAACGGACGTGACGTGTTTCGGTTACGATGACGGCATCTACAGTGGAAACTTTGAAGGTGGCACAGGCGAGTTGACCATCGATATCCAAATTGTCGGCGCTCAAGATTCGACGTTGTTGACCTATGCGGGCGGCAATTTCGAATTGCCAGATTTGGCCCCTGGAGATTATGTGATGGAGGGAACCGATGAAAATGGCTGCAGTGTTTCGGATCAGTTTTCGATTCTCGAACCCGACCCGGTTTCGACAGCGCACGTCACCACGGATGTTCTCTGTGCCGGTCAATGCACGGGAACGATTGATTTTGTTGCCCAAGGCGGGGTCGGGGGCTTCACGTTCCAAACCACGGACATGAATGGCGTGACAGCAGATGCGAATGCGCTTTGCGCGGGAACTTACATGGCATTCAGCACCGATGCCAATGGCTGCATTTTCGAGGACCAATACCTCATCAACGAGCCGGACAGCATTCTTTATGAGGTGGTGGTTTCCGACGTGACCTGTGCAGGAGCAGCGAATGGGAGCATTTGCGTGGAAAATGCCACAGGCGGCACGGGAATGCTGAGCTATCAGGTGGATCCACCTGCAACGGGTTACCAGACGGAACCATGCTTTGACCTGGCCGTCGGGACGTATTCTATCCAAGTCCAGGACGAGAACCAGTGCGTGGTCTCGGTCAGCGATTTGACGCTCATTGAGCCGGCTGAAATCGAAATTCTCCCCAATGTTTCTCACATCTCGTGCACAAGTTTTGCAGATGGTTCGGTGGACGTGAGCGCAACAGGGGGGACGGGCGACATCTTCTTGGTGGAGCCGGAGGCTGGTGAATTGCCGTATTTGATTTCCGATTTGGATGCAGGAGAAGTGCAGTTGCAGGTAGAAGATGCCAATGGCTGTCTGGCCTCTCTTGACGTCAGTATCTTGGAGCCGGACACGCTTGTGGTGACGGTTCTTGCCACGACCGATCCAGTTTGTGGCGGTGATTGCAACGGCGTGGCCTTGTTGGATGTTTATGGCGGATCCGGTGGTCTGACGTTGACGGCCAACAACGAATTGGATGTGAATTTCAATGCCCTTTGTGCAGACGAATACGTTCTCGAAGTGGTGGATGCCAATGGATGCGTGGATACGGCGAGTTTTGAAATTGAAGAACCAGACCCGGTTGCGGTGGTCCTCAACGTGGCCGACGTGACTTGCACAGGCATGAATGATGGAGCAGTGTCCATTTCTCCCATCGGAGGCACAGGTCCTGTGGTGTGGTCGATGGTGGAGCAAGGGGTGGATTTGGCCAACATGTACGAGGGCGATTACCAAATCATGATTCAAGATTCCATAGGCTGTACAGCGGATACGATGTTCACGATTGGGGCAGAGGAGGTGACTGACATGGTGCTTTTCATGCTCAGCTCGCCGGTCACGTGTTGGAATGAACAAGACGGCACGGCCACCGTTTCTGTCACAGGCGGGTACCAGCCGTTGAGTTTTGTTTGGAGTGATCCTTCTGGCCAAACCACGCCCACAGCCACGGGACTTCCAGAGGATGTGTACAGCGTCGTGGTGACCGACAGCCTGGGGTGCACATTGACAGAGATCGTAGAAGTAGAGCCCACAATTGGCTGCCTGTTCATCGCGGATGCCATCACGCCCAATGGCGATGGCTACAATGATGAATGGATTGTTGGTGGCCTGGAGTACTTTCCCACAGCGGTGGTGACGGTCTTCAATCGATATGGGCAGGAAATGTTTCGGTCAGTTGGTTACCGCCAGCGGTGGGATGGTCGCTTCAACAACAACCAACTGCCAGTGGCCGATTATTACTATGTGATCGATTTTGTTGACGGGACAGATCCCATCACCGGTACAGTGACCTTGAAATATTGAGAAAGTGATGAGGAAATTTTTTCCAACAAGATGGATGGTCATGGCCGCTATCGGTTTCACAGGCCTCGCGGCGACGTCAAACGCGCAGCAATTGTTTCGGCGATCCCAGTTTTTGGTCAATCCGTACTTGTCGAATCCGGCAGTTGCGGGGACGTCGCCAGAGACGCCCATCCAAGCCATGTACCGCAACCAGTGGGCCGGTTTTGATGGAGCGCCCAAGACCACTGTCATCAGTGGACATACCCAGTTGCCGAACCGACTCGGGGTCGGTGGCATTGTATACTCGGACAACATGGGTGGGGCCTTCAAGCAGACCGGGATGGAATTGACAGGGACGTACACCATCGACTTGAACAACTACGACGCGGTCTCGTTTGGGGTGTCGGCCATGGCTGCACAATGGGCCTTTGATGGTTCCAACCTCGAGGTCTGGGACGTCAACGACCCGGCGCTGATTGGACAGCAGTCCGGAATGGCCTTTGATGCGAATTTTGGGATGATGATTTTCGGCGACGAGTATTCGTTCGGCTTCTCCGTTCCGGCCTTGTTGCAATCTTCGACAAACCTCCCAGGAACTTCGTTGATAGAAGATGGGCCAGGCAACGATTGGGTGCGACATTTCCGATTCATGGGGCATTATCGATACGATGTGAATGCAGATTTCTCCATAGAAACAGCAGGTTTGATTCGAATGACGGGACGCACATCGGCGCAGCTGGATGCATACTTGCGCGGGACCTATGCAAAAATGGCTTGGGTGATGCTCGGGCTTCGGGCGAACGATGCAGTCGTGGTCGGTGTCGGTGGAGATTACAAGGAATATGGTTTGGCCTACAGCTATGATGTGACCAACACGAACGCAGCCTACCTGAGCCCACATACGCATGAGCTGACAGTGACGTATCGCATTCCGCGCAACAATGGATTCAATGCCCGAAACATGGGCAACCGAAGACTCTTGCAAAGGAATCGAATTGTGAAGTAAATTTCAGGTCATGAAAAGATTGTTATCGCTGTCGTGGAGTTTGGCCCTTTTGCCGGGGGCGTTGTTGGCTCAGTTTTCTCATATTGAAGTGGATGAGGTCGACAATGGCGGCTTGGTTCCAGGGCGCACCTATCGGGTGTATGCGGTGATGGAACAAGAGGGAGATGTGATCGATGCCATCTTCGGTGAGAAGGATGCATTGTTGCAGATTTCGTCAACAAAGAAGTTTTGGCAGCATCCGAAGGGTGGCGCGTTGAGTTCGGATGTTCAGCGTTATGACACGAGAGAAGACGAGACCTTGTTGTATGACAGCTGGGTGACGATTGGAGCAGAGGACAATTACAAGAATGCTGTGAGTGAGTTTCCGCCCAACGAAAACATTTTGGGGTTGTTTGATGCCGAAGGGGGAAGCATAGAGACCAGCAATGGAGCGTGGTTCGTGACGCCGGACAAGCAACAGGCGTTTGCCCCGGCGGACAAGCGAATTCTCCTCATGCAATTGACAACCGAGGGCAAGGTGGAAGGTTTGATCAACATTCATGGTCGGACGAAGACCGAATTCGGGGCTGTCATTGGGCAGCCCACTCAGGTCGGTGCCCCTCCTCAACGGGAGGTGTTGTCGGGTGGCGAACTGATTCAAGCCGAAGGCGTTCGTTTCACCTGCGGCGACAAGCGATAAGCGATAAAAGGACTCGATGGTTTCTGCCGCTCGCGTTCAATGGCTCATGGCTCAGCCGAAGGGTTGAAGTCAAGGATGGCGCTGTTGATGCAATAACGCAACCCAGTGGTGGTCGGGCCGTCTTCAAAAATGTGCCCGAGGTGCCCTCCACACCCCGCGCAAATCACTTCGGTACGACTCATCCCGTGGCTGTTGTCCGGTCTTTCGGTCACAGCACCGTCGATTGCGTCATCAAAACTGGGCCACCCGCAATGACTCTCGAATTTGGTCGACGAGGAGAAAAGTGGTGCTTTGCACCCCACGCATCGGTAAATGCCGTCTTCGAAGTGATCCCAATAGGCGCCCGAGAAGGCACGTTCAGTCCCCTGTTCCCACAAGATGTGGGCAGCCAGCGGAGCAAGGCTCGTGTTGGCCTCAGACAAGGAATCGCTCTGGCCTGTGCAGCCCAGCGGCGCGATCAGAAAAAGAAGAAGGGCGCTTTTGTTCATGTGAAGGTTGTTGCGGTTGCGATGGCAAGGTGAGATTGGAGGTGCCGCCCAGTGGCCGAAGATGCAGGGCAAGTGTCGGGGGGGCCCTGGTAGACAACTTGTCCGCCCTCATGACCACCGCCTGGTCCGAGGTCGATGAGGTGATCCGCATTGGCCATGATGTTCAAATCATGCTCAATCACAATCACTGTGTGGCCAGCATCCAGCAGGGCGGTGAAGGAGTCCAGAAGTTTCGCCACATCGTGGGTATGCAAACCGGTTGTGGGCTCGTCAAATACAAACAGTGTATGCGCCTGCCTGTCTCCTCGCCCAAGAAAAGTGGCGAGTTTGATTCGCTGGGCTTCTCCGCCACTCAAGGTGTTCGATGATTGTCCGAGTTGTATGTATCCAAGTCCCACATCTTGAAGGGGTTGGAGCTTTTTGATCAATCTTTTTTGCGCTGCGGAAATTGACTTTTTGCCAGGCTCGATTTGGTTGAAAAATGCCAATCCCTCGTCTACCGTCAGCCGAAGCATGTCATGCACCGATTTGTCACACCATTTCACCTCCAGCACCTCGTCCTTGAACCGGTTTCCTTTGCATGCATCACAAGGCAATTTCAAGTCGGCCATGAATTGCATCCCAATCGTCACCTCGCCTTCGCCCTCGCAAGTCTCACATCGCCCGCCGGGGACATTGAAGCTGAAATGGGCCGGACGGTAGCCCCTGGCTTTTGCCATGGTCGTCTCCGCCAGCATTCCCCGGATGTCATCGAACGCTTTGACGTACGTGACCGGGTTGGACCGACTGGATTTCCCGATGGGGTTTTGATCAACGAATTCAAGTGCAGCAATTTTGTGGACAGCGCCTGACAATGCCCCTCGCCGATTTTTCAATGGCCCCAAACCCTCAAGATGCGCCCTGACCAAAGGGATCAGGATTTCAGTCACCAGTGTGCTTTTGCCGCTGCCACTGACGCCTGTAACCACTGAGAGTGCGTGAAGCGGGAATTGGGCAGAAACACCCCGCAAAGTATGCTGTCGACCGTCTTCTATGCAGATGGCCTCCATTGTGTTTCGGCGTCGCTCCGGGACAGGAATGCAACGATGTCCATTCAAATAGGCGGCTGTCCAGGAAGGATGATCCACGGGAAGGCGATGCAGTTCTTGATGATTTCCGCCAAACATCACTTGTCCGCCCAATGAGCCAGCTCCCGGTCCCATGTCAATGATGTGGTCACTTGCAGCCATGATGTGTTCGTCGTGCTCGACCACCACGACGGTGTTTCCGATGTCGCGAAGTCGGTGCAGCACACCGATCAGCCGTGCGGTATCTGCGGGATGCAAGCCGATGCTTGGTTCATCGAGAATGTACGTGCTGCCCACCAAGCTGCTCCCCAAGCATGTGCTCAATGCGATTCGCTGGGCTTCTCCACCACTAAGGGTGTTGGCGGGTCGATCGAGGGTCAAGTAGCCCAAGCCCACTTCGCACAGGTATCGCAACCGGCTGACGGCTTCGGCAATCAATCGCCGGCCGATTTCAGCTTCGGATGGAGACAATTTGAGGTTCTCCATGTGCTCGAGCACGGCGATTGCTGGCATTCTGAGCAATCGACCGAGCGCCATGCCCTCGATTTTGATGTTGCGCGTCGCTGGGTGGATTCGTGTGCCTTTGCAATCGGGGCAGGTGGTTTTGCCCCGATAGCGACTCAACAAGACCCGGTTTTGAATTTTGTAGCTCTTGGACTCCAGATAATCAAAAAACGAATGGATTCCTTTGAACCCTTGGCCCCCTGCCCAAAGGGTGTCAATGGCGGCTTCCGGCAAATCGGCATAGGGCGTGTGAATGGAAATGCCGTTTCGAGCAGCGGCGATGCACATGTTGTCCTTCCAAGTGGCCCAGCGTTCGGTTCGCCAGGGGGCAATGGCATCTTCGAGCAGGGTGAGTCGGGGATCAGGGATCACCAAATCCGGTTCCACCCCGATCACCGTTCCGAATCCGTTGCACCTTCGGCACGCGCCCAATGGCGAGTTGAACGAGAACAAGTCGGGCGTGGGGACCTCGAAAGTGAGGCCATCGCGTTCGAACCGATCTGAAAAAGTGAGCGGCGTGGGGTCATCGGCGAATTGGATTTGGCATGTCCCATCGCCTTCAAAAAACGCGGACTCCACCGAATCGAGCAAACGCGATGGAAATTCATCACTTGAAGCATCGACGGCCAATCGATCCACGATCAGCCTCACCCCGGTGTCAGGTGTCTCATCATCCGCGTTGGCGAGCGCCTCGGCGATCAACTGCGGCGCATCGTCTGTCCCCAAAATCCGACTGAAACCTTGCTGGGCCAGCAGTTCGAGCTGCTGTTTTGAGGATCGGTCTGGACGGGCGGCCATCGGTGCCACGACATAAAATCGACGGCCTTTTGGTTGACTTTGGATGGCCTTCAACACATCTTCTGGTCGATCTCTTTTGACTTCTTCGCCACTGACGGGCGAAAAAGTCCTGCCGATTCTTGCATACAGCATCCGCAGATAGTCGTGGATTTCTGTGCGGGTGCCCACTGTGGAGGAAGCGCCTGCCGCAGCGGTCCGTTGTTCGATGGCGATGGCGGGGGAGATGCCGTCGATGCGGTCCACATCGGGCTTGTCCAATCGACCCAGAAACTGCCGAGCGTAGGAGGAGAGGCTTTCGACGTAGCGCCGCTGGCCTTCTGCATACAACGTGTCAAAAGCGAGTGAGCTCTTGCCAGAGCCAGACAAACCGGTGATCACTGTGAATTTTCCTTTGGGAATGCGGACATCCACATTCTTCAAATTGTGCATCCGGGCGCCTTTGATCTCGATATCCATTGGATTTCTTTAACAGGCCAAAGTTACCGGCAGTTCACGTTGAACCGAAAAGTTGTTGTATATTCGGTGAAGCATCGAAAAGAGAAAGCGCATCGACACATTTTACGTTTCAAAGTAAGCCAGGCCCCGAGGCCTTTTGTTCAACCCTTACAGCGTAAAATGATGATGCGTGCCCACCTTTCCGACCAGGAGCTTGTCCGGATGTACATGTCCGGCGATGAATCCGCCTTCGAAACCCTTGTCAACCGCCACCAGCAACAAATCTTCTCGAAGATTCTGTTCATCGTGCGGGACTCGGATTTGGCCAATGATCTTTTTCAAGAAACTTTCATCAAGGTCATACACACCTTGAAAGGAGGCAAGTACAATGAAGAAGGCAAGTTCTTGCCTTGGGTGTTGCGAATCGCCCACAATTTGGCCATCGATCATTTTCGTCGAGGCAAGAAGATGAAAATGACCCGAAGCACGGAAGACTTCGACGTTTTCGATACCATCCGACACCCTGATGCAGGCGTGGATGTTCAGCTCATGGAAGCAGACATTCGTGAAGATTTGCGGTTGTTGGTTTTGGCGTTGCCGGCAGAGCAGCAAGAGGTGGTCAGGATGCGGATTGAAATGGACCTGAGCTTCAAGGAAATTGCAGAAGAAACGGGCGTGTCCATCAACACGGCCCTGGGCCGGATGCGGTATGCACTGATCAACCTTCGTCGAATGATGGAGGAGAATGGCGTCCAGTTGACGTTGAATTGAACAATTTTGGGCGCAGCACAGCATGCTGCGCAATAGAGGTGTAAGATTTGCGTTATGATGTCAATTCCAAACCAAGGGCACATGACACATTTGACACAAGACCACCTTTCCAGTGATTTCGAATCAGAGACGGCTTGGCAAGCTCCTCGGGCAGCGAGCATTCGGAACATTTTGGCCTATTCCAGATCCGTGGAGTTTCACCCCACTTCAGCAGGGGAGGCCTTCACCCATTTGAATTGAGTCTCATTCAAAGGCATCCGCCGGAGGACTTGAAGTTGACGAAACTCCGCTTCGCCTTCTTTCATGGCCGATAAGGCGAACGCAACGACGGCATCAAGTGTCGAAGATGGAGGCTGGGGTTGGGCATCATCGAGCCAGGATCCATGCTCCTCGATGGGCTGCGATGTGAATCCCCAGGCAATGGGACTCGTCCCCTTCAAATGAACGACAGCAACTTCGCCCTGCTCGCGCCCCGGTGCAAGCAGGGCGAATTCATTGGCCAGGCGGTTGTGCAACACGTCATGCCAAGCCTCGCTCAAACGTGCATTGATGGATGCCAAGAGGTCATCCGTTGTTTCGCTTGGGGGTGGGCTGAGTCCAAGGAAGTGCTCGGGAATTTCGTGTTGGACAGCGAATTCGAAAAGCCAATTTCGCGCCTCCAACTCTGACCGAAACCGAAGGGCATGTTTGCCTGGCGACTTTGTGCCTTTTTTCGCGGCGAGCCGAACGCGACCTGCTCTGTCCTTGTAGGAAGTCACAAACCACCAAGTGGGCCAGCGTTTCTGCGCGCGATTGTGCAGGGGCATGTGCGTCCGGATCAGCACGTCCTCGTGGAGTCGAGCGAGCAGCGTGGAGCCCATGGGCTCGGCAACGATGTTGCACACGTCCCTCAGAAACGCCTGGCGACGCGCCGAGCTCAGTTTCCCTGTAAAGTGAGAGCGCACCCTGTGTTGGACGTTGTGCGACATGCCGATGTAGAGGGGGCGACCGGATTTGTCCAAGAATTGGTAAACACCGGGGTTTTTGGGCAAGCGCTCGTAGTCTTCTGCAGGCACGTGTTGTGGGAGCCAGTGCTCTCTGCTGCCCCGTTTGATCACATCAGCCACCACACCTTCAGCGTTGGGGCGTTGGAACATTATTTGCAACAAGGTCACTGTGGCGGCAGCGTCGCCCATGGCCCGGTGCCGCGCAGCATTATCAATGCCGAGATCGCGGCACAAGTTGCCCAGCCCATAGCTGGCATGACCGGGCAGCAGCTTCCGAGCCAGCCGAACTGTGCACAGCCGTTGTTGCGCGCGAAACGGAGCCCCGATGCGCTCAAAAGCATCCCGGATGAAGGTGTAATCAAACCCCACGTTGTGCGCCACAAATACCCGTTGATGAAGGAGTTCGCGCAAATCCTCAGCAATCTCCTCAAATTGCGGAGCACCCGAGAGCATTTCGTTGTCGATGCCTGTCAATGCCGTGATGTGGCGAGGAATGTTCACCCCAGGGTCAACCAAGGTCTCCCACCGCTGAAGGACTTCTTGCCCGTTGGTGATGATCACAGCAATTTCCGTGATTCCGTGCCCACGGGCATGAGCGCCCGTCGTTTCAATGTCCACGACTGCAAATTCCATTCCGTTGGAAAGGTCGACTAAATTTGAGGCATGGACAAGCATTGGGTCACCGGTTGGGTTGGGGCGATTCTCGTGGTGGGGTTGTGGGGTGTTGGTTGCCAGTCGCGAGAGGAATCCGGGGGGCTGTTGGGGAGGGGAGGGCAGGATTTGGACCCAACCATTCAAACCGCCTCCCCTGCGAGCCCCGATGAGGAGGCCATTGCTGCCGCAGCGAAGGAAATCGCAAGCTACCCCACCCTCACGGACGACAATGCCGTGGTTTTTTTGCAGGACTGGTGGCGCGAACACAAGTCAAACCCCCGGCTCTCGTTGCAAACGGATTCAGGCGAGGTCGTCATTGAGCTTTTCGATGACACCCCCGTGCATTCGGGCAATTTGCATTACAAAGCCGCTCGGAACTATTACAACCCTTCCGAGTTTGTCCGGATTGTTCCCGAATTCGTCGTTCAGGGCGGCAATTCGGAGGACCCTTTGGCCCAAGAACGGCGTTGGTTGATCGGCAAACACACGTTGCCCGCGGAATTTGCGGAGGGACTTTTTCATCATCGCGGCGCCGTCGCAATGGGGAGAACGTACGAAGGAAACCCGACCAAACGTTCGGCATCCTACGACTTTTACATTGTTGTCGGACGGAAGGTTTCGGCTCAAGAGTTGTTCAAGCTTGAACAGGAAAAGGGATTCACCTATTCCGATCAGGCACGCCAACGTTATTTGGACGTGGGGGGGGCACCCCATTTGGACCGAGAACACACCGTTTTTGGCCGGGTGGTGGAGGGCATGGCAGTCGTCGATGCGCTCGCCTCAGTGCCTACGGATGCAAGTGATTGGCCTTTGAGGCGGTTGGCTTTTCGCATGCTGCCGGCCGAGGAAACCGAATCGGAAGCAAATGAGCGCGACGTATCTTTGTGAACATGTTGCAGAAGCAATCCAAATTGATGACAAGGTGGGGCGTGTTGGCAGGTTTTGCCTGGGGGGCAGTTGTGGCGCTGGGCCAAACGGAGTCCAGCTATGTCCCCGCGCGCAAAGGCATTGAGTTCGGCGTCAATTTCGGGGTGTATCAAGCCAACCACAAAGCGGCAACGGCTTTTTACAGCGGTACAGGGCAATACGACATCGGCGACAACCTGGCGCGCCTCTATGAAATTGAGGAGCGGATGCAACTCAACCCCCAGACTTGGAACACGGTTCTCGATGCAATCGGCATTGAGGCGGGCCAGTACCGGTACATCGAATATCCGTACGAGATGAGGTACCAGGTGGCCCCGATGTTTGGGCTTCAGACCCTGCTGTTTTTCAACCCGGAGAGCGCCTTCGTGCTTCATGTCGATGCAGTGTCTGGCTTGAAATCTCAGGGCGGATTCAATGTGGTTTCAACGGATGTGGATTTCGGGCAGGGTGCAGAGAATCGCAGAACTTATGGCATCTTTTCTGAGGAAGACCGTTTGATTCTGTCGCTGGGTTACCGAACTGCGGCATACATCTACGATGATTTGTCGTGGGTCATTGAAATCGGAGGCTCGATGCTCAACACCAGTTTGCAGGAGAATTACATCCGGATCGGGGAGAGGAATTACGACTTGATGATTGGCGTACAAGGAAACAATGCAATCAATCGACCGACCTCCAGCCTGACGGCAACCGGGATCGGTGCGTATGCTGTTCTCGGGCTTGAGGCCATGTTCGAAGAAGGAGGCAACCTGATTTTGTCTGCGCGGGTGTCAAGGGATCACGTGCGTTTGGGCATTGACGAGGAGGCTTCGTTTGCTGCGAAGCTTTGGCAAGCAGGTCTCTACCTCACCTGGGTGATTCCCCCGCAGATTGGGGATTTCGTTCGTGCGAAATTTTGAGCAGCCATTTGTGCCGCCTGCGGATTGCACATTGAATCAAGGGGCCGGAATTGCCCCCTGCGGCATGGGCTTGTTGCACCATTCGATCCAGGCTCTGCAACGCATCTGAGCTGCTCACGGCCTTCGATTTGCCCATTCGGTTTTCGACAAGTTGCATCCCCAGGTAATGCAATGCCCTCGGCACGGCTGGATCTTCCATCCAGCTACAACCGATCAACGCCAAATCGTCGATTTGCACTTGGCTTTCCAACAATCGAATTGCAGGCGCATCCAATGCCTTCATCAGTTCGCGAAGAACACTCGAATCGTCAATGTCATCGAGAAGGCCGTGCAGTTGAGCGTGGTGGGGCAAAAGTTGTTCGGGTGAAACTTCAGCCAATCGCCGGATGACCCAAGCCGCT
>CBFIFE010000028.1:0-33882 GCA_965661765.1 uncultured Flavobacteriales bacterium | reverse complement strand
TACATCCTTAGTCTCCCTGGTCACCCTCGTTCCCTGTTTTCTCGCATCCGCACGCCGCCAAAACCTCAGGGGGCAAGCTCGCCACAGCCGCCGTGTCAGACAAACTGAAGGTCAACGCCAAGGTCGAGATGTCCAGGCCAGAAAGGTCAGGAAAGTCCGCGACCGACACGTCAAACTGGTAACGTTGGGGTGTCTCTCGCGGACCGCTTGCGTCCCAATTGAGCCGTCCATCCATAAGCCAAACCTCCAATGCGCCAGCGTCATTCGCCAGACACGCAAGCGCACATCGAAGCTCAGGGGTTGTGCGGATGCCCGCCATGCGAATCGAAGTGCGGATGCGTTGGGCTGGGAACCACTCCGTGCAGCCCCGGGAGCCGAGCATCCAAATGCTCAGAAGCGTTCCAATCGCAATGCCGATGGCGAAGCGAATCAATCGTTGCTTGAAATTCACAAAACAAAGGTAGGCACGTTCGCCTCGCGCGGGTGGCTTTGTACCTTGCGTGCGATGATTCAGACAAGCGGTTTGACATTCCAATATGGTCCGGAAGGACAGGAAATGCGGTTTCCGGATTTGGCTTGCCAAACCCGAGACAGACTCCTCCTCCTCGGCCCCTCGGGATCTGGGAAAACTACGCTGCTGCATTTGCTCAGCGGATTGCTTCGCCCGACGGCAGGTGAAGTGCGCATCGACGGCACGGCCATCGGGGGGTTGACGGATCGAGCGCTCGATCGCTTTCGCGGGGAGCACATCGGGGTCGTCTTCCAGCGCGCGCATTTCGTCGGGGCCTTGACGGTCATGGAAAACCTGATGATGCCTGCGTTCCTCGCCGGGACAAAGCCGGACCGCGCCCGCGCTGCCGCGATGCTCGAGACCCTCGGTGTCGGCCACAAAGCCCACAGCCGACCCGCGGATTTGAGCGTCGGCGAGCAACAGCGCGCCAGCATCGCCAGGGCGCTCATCCACCGGCCATCCGTGGTCCTTGCAGACGAGCCCACGAGCGCCCTCGACGACCACGCCACCCAGGCCGTCGTTGACCTCCTGGAATCGCAAGCCGCAGAAGCCGGAGCAACCCTGTTGATCGTCACGCACGATTCTCGGCTCAAGGACCGCTATCCACAACACGTTGCACTCCAACCCCTCGCCCAATCATGAGTTGGCTGTACCTCGCCTGGCGCAATCTCGGAGCGAAGAGGTTGCAGACTGCCCTGAGTTTGGTCTTGCTCGCCTTCGGCGTGGGCATGGTCAGCCTTCTGATGCTGGCAGAAAAGCAACTCAGCGATGCTTTTGACCGCAACATTCGCGACATCGACATGGTGCTGGGCGCCAAGGGCAGCCCGCTGCAATTGATCCTGGCAAATGTCTACCATGTTGACGCCCCCACCGGAAACATTTCACTGGCGGCTGCGCAGAAAATTGTGCGGCATCCGTACATCGAAAGCGGCATTCCGTTGGCCTATGGGGACAACTATGAAATGTTCCGCATTGTCGGCACGACACCGGCTTACGTTGACCACTACAGCGCGAACCTGGAGCAAGGCCGGGTCTGGCAGGATGCCTTCGAGGTCACCATCGGTGCTCGGGTGGCCGCCCGAACTGGGCTTGGCATCGGCGACACCTTCTTCAGTGCTCACGGCTTGCAAGACGGGACGGATGTCCACACCGACAAGACCTTCACTGTGGTGGGCATCCTTTCCGAAAGCCAGTCCGTCTTGGACCAACTCATTCTCTGCAACATCGAGACCATTTGGGGCGTCCATGAGGAACCAGGGAACGAAGGAACCGGGGAACGAACGAACGAAACCGGTCCAGATCGGGAAATCACAGCCATGCTGCTGAAAAAGCGCAACCCCCTCGCCATCCTGACCATTCCCAACCTCATCCGCGACACGAACATGCAGCTCGCGCTGCCAGCCATCGAAATCAACAGACTGACGAACAACTTCGGGATCGGCATGAAAACCCTCCGAACGATCGCCATGCTGATCATGATCATCAGCTTTGCCAGCATTTTCATCAGCGTGTACGACAGCCTGTTGGCCAGGCGTTACGAACTGGCGCTCATGCGAACAATGGGGGCGACACCCGGCGGCATGTACCTGTCGTTGCTGCTCGAAGGGGGGCTGTTGAGCATCGGTGGAGCGCTGATCGGCTTGGTGGTGAGCCGGGCTGGACTTTTTGCTTTGGGCCAAATCGTCGCCGACAAATTCCGCTACGACCTCGCCTCTTTGGCTGTGCTGCCATCGGAGATTTGGCTCGCAGGCGCTGCCGTGCTGGTGGGGCTCCTCGCCGCTGCAATTCCCGGCATCTCGGTCCTGCGCATGGACATTTCCGAAACTTTGGCCGACCATTGACTGCACCCGCGAAGTGGTTTCCGTAATTTCGCCGGGACTTGATGACTTGCGGACCGCTGAAAAGCCCTCGATTTTGATGCAAATGACCTCACATCCCACATCCACCCTCCGAACATCTTGGATTGCCGGCTTGATGGGCCTGGTGATGATCAGCGCCATCGATTTCAGTTCTTTCTGCCACCCGTCCGAAGCGAGTGAGGCCGCCGCTGCCGCTGTCCGCCGAACCGGGGAAACCCGTCACCTTGCCGAGGTTGTTTCCACCGACGTCCACAGCCCCATCCTCGGGGCCACTCCGAAAGCCATCACTTGGCAGCAACTCGAAGACGTCGATTTCAAAGACGTCTATGTGGAAGAACTCGACGCGTATTACTGGAAACCCACATTTGGCGAGCAGGTTGAAGCCCTCAGGGGTCAAGAGGTGTACCTCACCGGCTACATTATCCCTGTCGATGTTGACGAAGACTTTTACGTATTGAGCCGGTTCCCTTTCGCGAATTGCTTTTTCTGCGGTGGTGCGGGACCTGAAAGCGTCGTCGATTTGCGTTGGCCTGGTGAAACGCCGCGGCCCTATGCCACGGATGAACGGCTCACATTCAAGGGAACCTTTCGCCTGAACGCGGACGACATCTACCAAATGAACTACATTTTGGACGGCGCCGTCGAACACACCCCCTAGTTCCCTAGCCCCCCTAGTTCCCTAGTCACCCTAGTTCCCTGGTCACCCTAGTTCCCTAGTCACCCTAGTTCCTTGGTCACCCTGGTTCCCTGTTATTCAGCTTTTTTCGCTGCCCCAATCGCTCCTGACCGGCCTTTTTCCATCGCCGCAGCTGACCATCCCTGTCGCAACTGACCGCGCCGACGCGCCTTGCTGAAAATTCGTTTGCTGTCTCGCTTTCCTTTGCGCATGGCGCGCTGCTCTTCTTCAGAAAGGTGGATGATTTGTTGGCATTCCAGGCTGCACGTGCCCTCGAATTGCTCAGCGCAATTCGGACACTGAATGAGGAGCTGGTTGCAGCCCACATTTGCACAATTCGTGTGGTCGTCGCAAGGGGTCCCGCATTGGTGACAATTCGCTACCACATGATCGCTGATGCGCTCGGCCAATCGCGCATCGAACACAAAATTCTTGCCGATGTAACGGTTTTCAAGACCCTGCTCACGAACCTGTCGGGTGTACTCAATGATGCCCCCGTTGAGTTGATGAACGTGTTGGAAACCCTTGTGCTTGAGATAAGCCGACGCCTTTTCACAGCGGATGCCTCCGGTGCAGTACATCACGATGTTTTGGTCTTCCTTTCCCTCCAACATGTTCTCGACCACCTCGATTTCCTCGCGGAACGTATTCACCTCCGGCGTGATCGCCCCGATAAAATGGCCCACTTCGCTCTCGTAGTGGTTCCGCATATCAATCAAAATGGTGTCCGGCCTCGACGTCAATTCGTTGAAGGACACCGCATCCAAGTGGACGCCGCAATCTGTCACATCAAACGTCTCGTCGGTCAGGCCATCGGCCACAATTTTCGGCCGAACCTTGATCGTGAGTTTGAAAAATGACTTGCCCTCATCCACGGTCTCATTGAGCCGAATGCCATCCAAAAACGCGATGCTGTACAGATGATCGCGGAAGTCTTCCAACACAGCGGTCGGGACGGAGATCTGCGCGTTGATGCCTTCGCGGGCGATGTATGTTCTGCCGAGAACCCCCATTTCCGACCAATTCCAGAACAGGTAATCCCTGAAAAATTCCGGATTCAAAATGTGCGCGTACTGGTAGAACGAGATCGTCGTGCGCGCGACCTCGCTCTGTTCCATTTGAGCGATCAAAACCTTGCGGTCGACGAGGTTGCGAAGCTGTTTTTTGGCCATCGCCTGCAAAAATACATCAAAGCATGAGGCCAAACCTGACCTGCATCACCCACCGGTTCATCATCACTTCTCATCCTTGGATTCTTGCCCTTTGTCGAATTCACAGATTTTCACTTTGTGCGAGCGGAATTTTCTGCGAACTTCAACGTTGGTGAAATGTCCACCAATAACCAATTTGTTTGCATCATGCTTGAATTTTGTAAGAACGTGCTTTCAAAGGTGAGTTTTGACCGGCATTTGTTTGCCAAAGAGTTGAACAAGAGCGTGCGCTGGCTGAACAAAGAGGAGCTCAAAGCGCTGCGCGATTGGTGCATCGGTCGCTACGGCAGCCGGTATGGCGATTTGATTCAAGATACCTTTCATGGATTGGCCCTCGGATGAGGGCCTTTTTTTTTCTACAATCAGGCCAAACCCAAGTTCCGCCGAATCCCCTCCCAACCCGTTCTTTTCAATGGCGTTGACTTGAAAACCTCCCGGAAGGTTTCCTCAGTCAAATCCACCCAATCCGCACGTGACATCTCCAAGACGCCTGGCCGAGGTTCCAACCGCTCCTCTGAGTGGCGCTTGGCGTGCCGGCGATTCCAGGGACAAACGTCTTGGCAGATGTCGCAGCCAAACACCCACTCGCCCAGCTGCTTCGCATAGGGCTCGGGAATGGCCCCACGCAATTCAATGGTGAAATAGCTGATGCACTTTGAACCATCCACCACCTCGGGCTGAATGATGGCGCCAGTCGGGCAAGCGTCAATGCAAGCCGTGCACGAACCACAATGATCCTGAACCGGTGCATCCGGCGCCAACTCGAGGTCCACAAGCAACTCCGCGAGAAAGAATTGGCTGCCCATGCCCTTGTTCAGGAGCAACGAATTTTTGCCGATCCAACCCAAACCCGAGCGCCGGGCCCAAGCCCGCTCATGCATCGGCGCAGAATCGACAAAGGCACGGCCTTGGAAGTCACCGAATTGGGCCTGGGCCTGCTTCAAAATCTCCTTCAACTTCCACTTCAACACGTAATGATAATCCTCTCCCAGCGCATATTGCGCAATCCGAGGGGCATCCGCATGCTCCGGCTTCTCCGGATTGTGGTAATTGAAGACCAAACTGATCACAGACCGGGTTCCTGGAAACAACAAGCGCGGGTCCAAGCGCATCTCAACGTTTCGCTCCAGATAGGCCATCTCCCCGGCGTATCCTTGGCTCAGCCATTGCTCCAAATTCGCCGCTTCTTCTGACAGAAATTCCGCACGCGCAATGCCCACCGCTGCGAATCCCTGCTCGGCGGCCGCAGATTTGAACCACGCGGCGCGTTCCGCCGCCAAATGCTTCGTTCTGCTCACGAACCTTCAAACAAAGTCCCCACCTGTCCCCCGGGCATCCGTCCGAGGTGACGATATGCTGCTTCCGTGGCTTGGCGACCACGAGGCGTGCGCATCAACAAGCCCTCTTGAATCAAAAACGGCTCATACACCTCCTCCAAGGTCCCAGGATTCTCCCCGATGGCCGTGGCAATGGTGCTCGCCCCAACCGGCCCACCTTTGAATTTGTCAATGATCGCAGTCAAAATTCGGTTGTCCATTTCGTCAAGTCCTTTGCGGTCGACGTTCAAGGCATTGAGCGAAAACTCCGTGATCTGAACGTCGATGTGGCCATTGCCTTTGACTTCCGCAAAATCGCGGACCCGCCGCAACAACGCATTCGCGATTCTGGGTGTTCCGCGCGAACGCGACGCTATCTCGAAAGCTGCCGCCTCATCGATGCCCACCCCCAAAATTCCAGAACTCCGCATCACAATGTCAGTGAGTGTTTTTGCATCGTAATACTGAAGGCGAACGTTGATGCCAAACCGGGCGCGCAACGGTGCCGTCAACAGCCCCGATCGCGTTGTCGCACCAATCAAGGTAAATGGATGCAATTCAATTCCGACCGTTCGGGCGTTCGGTCCTGAATCAATGACCAGGTCGATCCGATAGTCCTCCATCGCACTGTAGAGGTACTCCTCCACGACTGGAGACAACCGATGGATCTCATCTACAAACAAGACATCATTGGGTTCGAGGTTGGTCAACAAGCCCGCCAAATCCCCCGGCTTGTCCAACACAGGACCTGACGTTGTCCTGATTTCCACACCCATTTCGTTCGCCACAATGTTTGCCAAGGTGGTCTTGCCCAAGCCAGGGGGGCCATGCAAGAGCAAATGGTCGAGTGCCTCACCACGATTCACGGCGGCCTTGACAAACACCTCCAGGTTGTCCATGGCCGCTTGCTGTCCAGTGAAGTCGGCAAATTCGGAGGGACGCAACACCCGATCCAAATCTTTGTCCGATGGCTGCTCGGCCTCGTATCTCAAATCGAATGCGTCCTCCATGACCTTGCAATTTACGCCCTAAGGACAACAAAAAAACCGCGGCCTCCATTCCTGAAAACCGCGGTTCTTTTGCCTGAATCCCTCCAGTTAATGAATCTCTTCTCCCGCCAATGCAGGCGTTGTCTGAACGACAAAATCATCGTCGTGGGCAGGATTGGAATAGTCATAGGCCCACCGATGCACCTCTGGCAACGCACCCGGCCAGTTGCCGTGCACATGCTCTACTGGTGTAGTCCATTCCAAGGTGTTCGAACGCCAAGGGTTCTGCGCAGCAACCTGGCCCCGGAACATGCTGTAGAAGAAATTGAACAAGAAGAACAATTGCCCCGTCACACCAATGATGGCAAACGTGCTAATCGCTGGCTGCAAATCCATAACGAAGTCCAAATATTCGAAAGCCGAATAGTCATAATACCGACGGGGGGCGCCTGCTAACCCAACAAAGTGCATGGGAAAGAACACACCATAGCCGCAAACCAAGGTCACCCAAAAGTGGGCATACCCCAACTTGTTGTTCATCATGCGACCGAACATCTTCGGATACCAGTGGTAGATTCCCGCCAACATGCCGAAAATGGCCGACATGCCCATCACAATGTGGAAGTGGGCAACCACGAAATACGTGTCATGCACGTTCACATCCAGCGCCGAGTCCGCCAAGATGATGCCCGTCAAACCTCCTGTGACGAAGGTGCTCACCAATCCAATCGAGAACAACATGGCCGGCGTGTACCGAATGTTTCCCTTCCACAGTGTCGTAATGTAATTGAACGCTTTCACCGCCGAAGGAATGGCGATCAACAACGTCGTGAACACAAAGACCGAGCCCAGGAAAGGGTTCATGCCTGTGACGAACATGTGGTGTCCCCAAACGATGAAACTCAAGAAGCCAATGCCCAAGATCGACGCCACCATCGCCTTGTACCCAAAGATGGGCTTGCGCGCATTCGTAGCAATAACCTCTGAACTGATGCCCAATGCCGGCAACAAAACGATGTACACCTCAGGGTGGCCCAGAAACCAAAACAGGTGCTGGTAGAGAATGGGACTGCCTCCGGTGACGTCCAACGCCTCTCCTCCGATGAAGATGTCCGACAAATAAAACGCCGTGCCCATCGTTCGATCCATCAACAAGAGAACAACAGCTGAGACCAGCACTGGGAAACTGAGGACACCGAGAATGGCCGTCACCAAGAAAGCCCAGATGGTCAATGGCAGACGCGTCATGGACATCCCCTTGGTCCGCAAATTGATCACTGTGACGATGTAGTTCAGACCGCCGAGCAGCGAACTCACAACAAAGAGCACCATAGAAATCAGCCACAACGTCATGCCCATGCCTGAACCTGGCATCGCTTGAGGCAAAGCGCTCAGAGGCGGATATATGGTCCATCCTCCTGATGCAGCACCACCCTCAACAAAGAGCGAAAACATCATGATCACACTCGACGCGAAGAAGAACCAATAGCTGAGCATGTTCATGAAGCCCGATGCCATGTCCCGCGCACCAATCTGCAATGGAATCAACAGATTGGAGAACGTCCCCGACAATCCGCCCGTCAGAACGAAAAAGACCATCAGGGTACCATGGATGGTCACCAGCGCCAGATAGGCGTTCCTGTCCAAGACGCCATCCGGAGCCCATTTGCCCAAAAAGGTTTCCAGAATCGCAAAGCTCTCTCCTGGCCAACCCAGCTGGAGCCGGAAGAAAACAGACAACATCGCAGCAACAAGACCAAGCACAATGGCTGTGACCAAGAACTGCTTGGAGATCATCTTGTGATCTTGAGAGAAAACATACTTGGAGACAAAGCTCTCCTCGTGGTGGTGTGCGTGTGCGCCCATGATCAAAGGGATGCTGTAATGGATTCTGACTCTTTTTCACTCTGTGCGACGCCTTCGTCGTCACTCTTCTCAACTTCCAGGTCTTCTTTCACCAGGAATTCCTCCTGCTGTTCCAACCAAGCCTCATACTGCTCTTCGGACTCTACGACCACTTTCATCTGCATGTTGAAATGGGCTGCACCACAGACCTTGTTGCACAACAAAACGTAGTCAAAGTCTGGGTCATCCAAGATGGTCCTCATTGAATCCGTGCTGATCGTCGGAGTCATTTTGAATCGCGTCGGAACCCCTGGAACGGCATTCATCTGCGCCCGGAAGTGCGGCATGTACGCCGAATGAATCACATCCCGGCTGCGAAAAACAAATTCAACTTCTCGACCTATCGGAATGTGGAACTCCCCTTTCACAATCTTGTCATCCATGCCCGCCTGCCATGCACTCACCCCTCCGTCGTAATTGAATGCCTCAACTTCAGTCACACGTTGGCGATGACGCTTCATGCGGTACAACTTGTCCTCTTTCGCTTCATAAGCCGCTTGGGTCAAAATGACGACCTTATCTGAAGCCAACATTTGCTCCACCTCGCTCAAACGATGCTCGACCGCATGGCGCAACTCCTCTGACATGCCATGATGCGCATCTCCATGAGCAGACGCCTCGCCATGATTTCCATGCTCTCCGTGACCGTCTCCATGACCATGATGGCCATGTTCATCATGAAGCTGTGCCTCCAGGCTGGCCTTTTCCTCCAACAAATGGCCCCGCTCGTGCGCAATCTCCGCTTCCAACTTGGCGATTTTCTCATCCAACTCAGCCAACGCTGCATCGACGCCATCCGCAGTGACAATGCCCAACGGATTTGTGGGTGTGATCAAGTTGTAATTCGCCAATCCAAACTCTGAATCGCTTCCTGGGTAGCGCGCCGTCCAGTCGAACTGCTTGGAGTAAACCTCCACCCGAATGGCATCCTCCGATGCCTCGCCCGTCATCTCATTCCATGTTTTCAAACCATAGGCGATGATGACCGCCAAGACAATGGAGGGGATGACCGTCCAAACCAATTCCAACCGGTTGTCGTGTGCGAAAAAACGAGCCTTTCGATCCTTGCGGAAGTAATACTTCGCTGCGAACACAAAGAGCAGCGTGTTCACCAAGAAAAACACAGCGAAGATGATCGCCATGTTGAAATTCATCAGTTGGTCCACGGCTTCACCGTGCACAGATGCTGCGGGTGGGGCGTAATCCCCATAACGCGCCACCAACCAAATGACGGCCGCATAGAAGACGACCATAAAGGCCAAAAACAGCCCGCCGTTGAGGCGGTTGTCCGCCTCACTGATGTCTTCCTCACGTTTGTTGCGAAGGCTGGAGGTGAGTTGGTACACCTTCGCGAGTTGGACGAGGGCGACAATGCCCAAAATCACAACCAGGAGAATCAACAATTTCATATCAGTGCGTTCAAGAGAAAGTGATCAAATCAGTGATGCAAGGCCTTGGACTCGTTCAACATGGGATGATTCTTAGCAATCAGCGGGGCTTTGGCCAATGCACTCAGCGTGCGATTCATAAACAACCCCAGAAAGCCGAGAAACAATCCTACTTCAAAGATGCCAAATTCATTGTGGTCAAACATGGTTCCGGGAATAACGAGCAGATAAACATCCACGAAATGACCCAAAAAAATCAAAACCGCCACGGGAACCACAAACTTGACATTCCGCTTGGCATCTCGAGCGATAAGAACATAGAAGGGCACGGCGAAGTTCACAAAGAACATCACCAAGAACGGCCACTTGTAATCGGTGAAGAAGCGCGTCATGTAGTAGGTCACCTCCTCGGGGATGTTGGAGTACCAAATCAACAAGAATTGGCTGACCCAGAGGTAAGCCCACAACATGCTGATGGCAAACATCCACTTGGACACGTCATGCATGTGGCTTTCATTCACCTCTGGGAGATATCCCTTGCCCTTGAGCCAAATCAAAGTGAGGTTCAGCAAAATCATGAAGCTCACCCACATGCCGGAAAACACATACCAGCCATACAAGGTGGAAAACCAGTGTGTATCAATGGACATCAACCAGTCCCAAGAAAGCGTCGAACTGAAAACGGCGAAAAACACCAAGAACAATGCACTGCGCCGAAATTGCATGAAATGGTGAGCCGTGCTGGGGTTCTCATCCTCCTGCAAAGACCACTTGCGGAACAAGCGCGCGAAAATCAGGAAGGTGCCCAAGTAGACAATCGTCCGCAACCAAAAGAACCATCCCGCGAAGTAAGGACCCTTGGCTGCGATGATGTGATCGAAATTCGGATTCGAGACAGCGCCCGCTTCCTTGGTATCCGTGTAAGACACATGACCGTCTTGTTCGATCATGAACTCATGATACAATGACTCGTCCTGCCAATGGTACAGGTGGTTCACATGAAATTCACCAGCCAACATGATGACGACGATGACGGCCGCACCGTACGGCAAGAAATGCCAAAAAGCCTCGAACAAGCGCTTCAATACCGCAGACCAAGCCGCTTCAACGGCATAATTGAGCGCGTAGAAAAACAAAGCAGCCAAGGCAATGGCAAACCAAAAGAACCCATTGACCAACAAGTTCGACCACCAACGCTGATGGTGATCGGAGTGATCCGTGAAAAAACCACCGACAAGGGCGATCAAACCAATAACCATCAAGATTTGGGTGATGGTCTTTGCCCGGCCTTCAAATTTGAACTCCATGATCAGTTATTCATTGCCATGCCAGCACTGGCGCCATCGCCAGCCTGTGCGGGTTCAACATTCCCGTTTTCATCAAACGATGGCATCTCTCCATCTTGTTGCAACACCTTGATGTACTCAATCACCAACCAACGGTCCTTTTGAGACAATTGAGACGCATGCGACCCCATCAAACCCTTTCCGTAGGTGAGCGTGTGGTACATCTTCCCTTCCGGCAAATCCTTCAACTTGTCTTTGTAACTCGGAATGCCCAAAATGTGCCCATTTTTGCTCAAAGCTCCGTCACCATACCCTTTGTCTCCGTGACATTGGGTACACATTTGCGTATAAATTTCCTTGCCGCGTTCAATGTGTGCCTTTGTCGTGGTCAGCGGTGAACGCAAGTTCATTCCTGCCTCCTCGTAGCCTTCTGGGGTGGCAGGATAAGGGTAAGGCATCACGAAGTCCATCGCTTCAGGCGCGAATGGAATTGTTCCTGCCACAGGCTTCCGTGCCGACTGAACCAAGCGCTGGGCAGCGGCAGTCTCCTCTCCGACTTGGTAAGGGTCCTGGCCATAGTCCACATAGGCCTCAATGGCAGGGGAACGGTACATGTCCGGCATATACTCCAAACCCGAGCTGTTCGGGTCAGTCACGCATCCCGTGACCAGCACAGCAAGACCTACACTTACTGGCAACAATGCATTCCAACGCATCTTCATGACTCGTAATCTTTGATGCTGAGCTCCACGAGCTCTGTGTTCTTGATGGCACTCTCCAACTCCTCATTCGTCATGCTGTTCTCGTCGGAGACGATCTCCATGACGAACATGTTGTCCGTGGTTCGAGGATCAGGATTGCTAGCAGGCATCCCCGGCAGCGTTCCGTTTCGCAGCAAATAGGTAATGGCCATGCCATGTGCCGCGCACAACACAGAAAATTCAAAAGTGACGGGAATGAACGCTGGAAGATTTTCGATCAAAGAAAAACTTGGCTTTCCCCCGATGTTCATCGGCCAGTCTTGAATCATGAAGTACCACATGCCCAGCAACGCCAGCGTGGTGCCCATCGTGGCATACATGAACGCTGCAATCGCCAAGCGCGTGCGCTTCACTCCAATGATGGGATCTATGCCATGAATGGGAAATGGAGAAAAAACCTCCTTGACTCGGACGCCTTGGGCGACCAATTGCGACGCTGCACCCTTCAGGGTGTCATCGTCGTCATACATCACGTGAAATACCTTGCTCATATCAGGCCTTCGTGTGGAGTTTCTTGAAATTCTCACCGCTCGACTTCAAAATGGTCTTGAGCTCATTGAGAGCCAAAACAGGGAAGAAACGAGCAAAAGAAAGGAACAGTGTAAAGAAAATGCCCAACGTACCGATGAAGACACCGATATCGATATGGGTAGGATGGAATTCACCCCAGCTCGAGGGGTCATAGTCCCTGTGAATCGACGTCACGATAATCACATATCGCTCGAACCACATGCCGATGTTCACCACAATGGACAAAACGAATGTCGCCAGCAAACTGCGGCGAATTTTCTTGAACCAGAACAACTGCGGACTGATCACATTGCAGGTCATCATCATCCAATAAGACCAACTGTATGGGCCACTGAAACGGTTGATGAACGCGTAGCTCTCATATTCCACACCTGAGTACCAAGAAATGAACAGTTCCGTCAGATACGCCACACCCACAATTGATCCTGTGACGATGATGACGATGTTCATGTATTCCACGTGCTTCACGTGGATGTAGTTCTCGAGCTTCATGCCTTTGCGCATGATCAGCAACAACGTCTGAACCATGGCAAAGCCTGAGAACACCGCACCTGAAACGAAATAAGGTGGGAAGATGGTGGTGTGCCAACCTGGAATCACCGATGTGGCAAAGTCCATCGATACAATCGAGTGCACCGAGAAAACCAGCGGCGTTGCAATGCCTGCCAAAACCAGTGAAACCTCCTCAAACCGTGTCCAATGCTTTGCACGCCCACTCCAACCAAATGAAAGCAGCCCGTAGATTTTCTTCGCCAAGGGTGTTTTCATCCGATCGCGAATCGTCGCAAAGTCAGGAATCAACCCGATGTACCAAAACACCAAGGACACGGAGAAATACGTCGAAATCGCAAATACATCCCACAGCAACGGTGAGTTGAAATTCACCCAGAGCGAGCCGAATTGGTTGGGCAAAGGCAACACCCAATAGCTCACCCAAATGCGCCCCATGTGGATGCCTGGGAAGATGGCCGCCATGATGACCGCAAAAATTGTCATGGCCTCTGCAGACCGGTTGATGGCCATCCGCCATTTCTGACGGAACAACAACAACACTGCAGAAATCAAAGTTCCCGCGTGGCCAATGCCGACCCACCAAACAAAGTTCGTGATGTCCCAAGAC
The DNA here is from genome assembly GCA_965661765.1 of uncultured Flavobacteriales bacterium. Taxonomy (GTDB): domain Bacteria; phylum Bacteroidota; class Bacteroidia; order Flavobacteriales_D; family Sanyastnellaceae; genus JBMYZL01. The sequence goes on along the minus strand of CBFIFE010000028.1, from coordinate 20,329 downwards.
CAACCCACCGTCTTGTTCAATCCCCAAACCCCAATGCCTGTTCCCAAAAGGTACAAGATGCAACCCACGCCATAAACGGCGACGAGACTGGCGATGGTGATCATGATTTTCCAACCGATGGGCGCGGGACCTTCAATCGGTCCCACCACATCATCGGTGATATCCTTGTAGGACTTGTTCCCCAGAATCAGGGGCTCCCGAATGGCTGCTTCTTGTTGCATATCGATCGGTTAGGCTTGGGTCGGTTCTGTGTTGCGCACCTTCGTCATGTAAAAGATGTTGGGCTTGACGCCAATCTCCTCCAAAGCGTGGTAAGCGCGGTTGTTCTCTGCGATGCCGCTGATGTTCGAGGACTTGTCGTTCAAATCCCCAAAAGAAATGGCGTTTGTCGGGCACGCCTCGGCGCAAGCCGATGTAACAGTTCCATCTGCGACGGGCGTACCGGCCTTTTTTGCCTCCAATTTGCCCTCTTGGATCCGCTGCACACACATGCTGCACTTCTCCATCACGCCACGGCTTCTCACCGTCACGTCGGGATTCAACACCATCCGCGTCAAAGCATCCTGCGCTGGGTTGAAGTTTGCAAACTTCTTGTAGCCAGGGTAATTGAACCAATTGAATCGGCGAACCTTGTAAGGACAGTTGTTCGCACAATACCGTGTGCCGATGCAACGGTTGTAGGTCATTTGGTTCAAACCCTCATTGCTGTGCGTCGTGGCCGCAACTGGGCAAACCGTTTCGCATGGCGCGTGGTTGCAATGCTGACACATCATCGGCATGTGCACAGTCTGCGGGTTCAGGGATGGATCCTCCATCTTCCGATAGGCGGAAATCTTGCCAACACCCTCTTCCTCTCCACGCTCCAGACTGTAATCTGAGGAGAAGAAGCGGTCGATGCGCATCCAGTGCATATCGCGATGTCGACGGACCTCATCCTTGCCCACGACAGGCACATTGTTTTCGATGTGACAGGCCGTCACACAGGCACTGCAGCCCGTACAAGTGGTCAGGTCGATGGTCATGCCCCAACGGTGGCCGACCTCCTCCACAGGGTGCTCGTGCCACAAATCAAAGGCGTTCGTGGGCTTGCCATCCTGAGCATTGATTTCACCGTCCTGGTTGACGTCCTCATGAACGGCCAGCGTGATCAGCTTGTTCCAAGACGCGGATCCCTTTTTTGCACCTTTTTCCTTGAAGTAGCTCCCGAAGTCGGTTTCCTTGACAATGGAGTCGCGCCCCATGTACGTGTTGTGAATTTGGGTACAAGCCAAGGCGTACTCGCCGCCAGTAGGCGTCAACTTCACATCCATCTGAAGGACAGAGCGACCTACAGATCCCGAGGACATCCAGCCAAACACGTTGCGACCCACAGGCAGGCGTTTCCCCTCACCGTCGGTCAAGAACGCACCATTCTCCCCAGATTGGAAGGCCGCGTTTCCAACTTCCTCACCATTCGCACCCCGTCCGTAACCAAGGGCCACCCCGATGGTTCCTGGTGTTTGCCCAGGCATCGGGAAAACGGGGAGTTCCATATTCGTGCCATTGACTTCTACCGAAACCAAACTCGCAGGCTTCTCCTGTCCAATGAAGGAATTCAGCCCCAATCGGCCCACATCGGCATGCGACATGGTCACATAGTTGTCCCAAGTCACCTTTGTCAAGGGGTCCGGCGTTTCTTGCAACATGGGGTTCGCCGCATGTTGCCCTGCGCCCATTGTGGGCTTGATGTACAATTCCATCTCCCACTCCCCGCCCGTACGACGATTCAATTCCGCAATCGATGCCGCCCGGGAGGCAGCGCCGAGATAAGACAATCCGCCCTCGCTTGCATCCACCTCTTCAACAGTGGACATGAATCCATTGTGCACCGCCTTGTTCCAGTCGGAATCCGTGTACATCATGTCCGTCACGTAACTCCCATTGTGGGTTTGGCGCAAGTAAGAATACCAATCCCCCCCAGTTCCTGACCAAGCCAACAGGTGCTCACCTCCATGTCGCGTGTCGAACAACGGGGCAATCGTGGGCTGCACCAAATCAATGCGTCCGGGGATGCGAATGGCATCCCCCCAAGACTCCAACCAATGATGAGAGGGGGCAATCGCTGTGCACAAGACCGCCGTTTCATCCCCCACACTCGCCGTGCTCACCGAAAAGTCCACCTTTGCCAAACCTGCCTTGAAAGCCTCCGCATCCTGCGCGAAGTAAGCGGGATTTGTATCGAGGAATGCGACTGCTTTGACGCTGCCAGCGCTCATGTCAGCAACCAAATTGTCGAAGGCTGACTGGTCTCCTGAGTTCCATTTTGTCTCAGGATAAGTCACAGTGACGCCGACGGACTGAATGGCCGCATTGATGGCATTCACCACACGCTGCAAGGCCAAATCATTGACCCCAGCCATCACCAAGCCATTTCTTCCTGCCTTTTTCAAGTCCGCAGCTGCAAGGGCAACAGCGGCCGAGGTGGTCTCGTCCAGTTCACCTGCGGTTCCGAAACCCGTCACTGCCTTCAACAGCGCCGTAGCCACCTTTCCGTACGATGAAGGCTTCACCATCATGCGGTGATCCGCATTGGAACCCGTCAGAGACATGTTCGTCTCGAAGGCATGCAAACGTGACATTTGGCCATTCTCCGGCTTGCGGGTCTGGGCCCAGTCTGTGGCTTGCCGGGTGGTGTCACCAAATGACCCCAGGAAGTCCGCTCCGATGGCAACCACCGTTAGGGCTTGATCCAACCGATAGGTCGGGAAAACCCGCTTTCCGAAGTCCAGTTCAGCGGCCTGTGTTGCGGCGCTCATGTCCACTGCATCGACTGCAATGTGAACGGAACCGGTTGCTGCCGCAAAGGCGTCAATTGCGCGCTGCAAGGTTGGGCTCACCACCGAACCGGTCACCAATGCTTTCTTTCCTTGAACAGCAAAAGCCTTCCGCACAGCACCATCTAGCAAATTCCAATCCGTCTGCTCGCCATTCATGCGCGGCCCTTGCAGCCTTGCGCTGTCGTACAGGCTCAACACGGAGGCATTCACACGGGCATTCACCCCCCCAACGCCTGTTTGGCTGTTGGGCTTGATGAAAATGGGGCGGCCTTCCCGCGTCTTGACCAAAACATTGGCATAGTCCTGTCCGTCGAAATACGTCGATGCGTAATAATTCGCGACGCCCGGGGTGACCTCTGCAGGTTTGTTCGTGTAAGGAATGGACTTGATGACGGGTGTCTCACACGCGGCCAAGGTGGCCGCCGTCAGGCTGAAGCCCATAAATTTCAGGAAGTCCCGACGTCCCGTGTGGGTGGACTCGAGGCGGTCATCTGACAGGAATTCATCGACTGATTGCGCCGCTGGAAATTCACTCTCTTGAATCGCCTTGAACTCGTCCGTTTGGTGAAGCTCGTCCAATCCGGACCAATAACGTTTTTGATTCGCCATGTGGCTGCGATATGAGGTTCTTAGTAGTGGCACTTGGCGCATTCCCAGCCGCCGAGTTCTTTGACAGTTATCGATTCGTCTTCGAGGTAGCGACGCAACTCCTCGTTGCCGCGTTCCGAATTCTTGAGACGATTGTGAATCTCTTCATAGTACCCACTCTTGGCAAGACTGACCTCTGCCTTGTTGTGGCACTCAATGCACCAGCCCATGGTGAGTGTGGGTTTGGACAATTGAATGAGTCCTGGGTAGTCGTCAACAAGCTTGTTGATGTCTTCGACATGAGCGACACGACCTACGGTGTATGTCCCCACATCGCCGTGACAGTTTTGGCATGCCAATCCACCCACGACAACGTGTTGCTGGTGGCTGAAGAATACGTGGTCCGGCAGGTTGTGCACCTTGTTCCACTTCAGGGGATCGCCGGCATATGTGTCCTGTGGCATGCCGAATCCGTTGTTCCCTTCGCCGTCGATGTAGGTTCCCGTGGCTGGGTCAAATCCGATGGCATCGTAAATCTTTGCAATCTCTGTCTCACCGTAGCGGCTGCCTTTTTTCACGGCTTTGTGACAATTCATGCAGACGTTGGCTGAAGGGATTCCTGCGTGCTTGGACTCGTATGCGCTGTGGTGGCAATACTTGCAGTCGACTTCATTTTCGCAAACGTGGACGCTGTGGATGAATTTGACCGGCTGATCCGGCATGTATCCCGCCACGACCCCCACACCCATCAAAGCTTGGTAACCGATCACCACCCCGTATGCCACAACGAACAAACCGACCAGAGAAACCACGGTGCGGTTTTCCCACATCCATGCCTTCATCCGCTGGGCATAGGTCAATTCCTCAAGAGGTGTCATGCCACGCTCCTCGCGAATTGCACCCGTCAATGTCCGACCGACGCCAGAGGCGCTCAAGGAAATGATCGCGAAGAGAATCAGAAGAATCGCAAACCAAATCCAAGAATCTCCGCCCTCCTCAATCACCGGCATCTCATCGACATTCGGGCAATCCGATCCTGCACTGGCGGCTGGCGCAGCCACATCCGGCGGATTCTGAACATAGGCCATGATGTCCTTGATTTCGTCAGCACTCACCGCCTGAGCGCTCATCCAGCCGTAAGTGGGCACGTAGCGATCCACGAGCGACTTGATGTAGGGATCGCCAGATTCAGCAGCTCCTTGCGGGTTCTGAATCCATTGAACCAGCAACTCCTCACTCGCTCCCCAACGTTCGGCAATCCCAGCCAAGCCCGGGGCCGCGACCACCTCATTTGTCACCTTGTGACATGACGCGCAATTCGCGTTGAACAAGGCTTGGCCATTCTCCACGTTCCCCTCATCCCACACGCCTGCAAACGCGGGCAGTGTCGGCAAAAGAACAAAGAGCGCAAGCGCCATGTTTCTCACGCAGCGTTTCGCTTCTCGAGCGACCTGTGTTCCTAATCGCATGATCAATATCCTCTGATTCGGGCGCAAAAGTAATCAGAGGAGATTCAATTCGCCCGATTTTGACCTTGTAATGCACGAAAGCGAACCTATTCATACTCGTTCTGAATAAACGTCAACGCCTCCTCAAGGTCCAATTTATCAACAAGTTGCACGTTTCATTCACAACCTATCGCCAGGTGCAAAAACTTTCGAATTTTTCGGATTCCCCACTTCAGCCCATGATTAGCTTTGCCTGAGCACCTCAAATGACCACCGATGAACTTCACTCTTTCTTTGCCCCGGATCGTGGCGCTGAGCCTATCGTTTTGGCTCACATGTGGTAGTGTTTTGGCGCAGGACACGCCTTGGTGGAAAGGATTGTTTGCCCCCAAATCTGAATCGGTCAATGTTCACGCACCTGCCGTGCACGCAGCTTCGTCCACAGCAGATACCCTTGGAAGCACGCGTCCGCCAGAACCTGAGCCAACAAGCCATGCCCAAGCACCTTCAGACTCCACATCCATCTCATTCGGACATGCTGACCAGCCGCTCGGGGAAATCCCCAGAATGGACCCTGGTCACTTCGACGTCGTTCAACCTGCTGCATTGGACAGCCTGGATTCCCTTTGGCGGCAGCATCCAGCTCCCGTCAGAGGGTATCGCCTCCAAGTGTACCTCGGCGATTTGACTGCGGCACGCACGGAACGTGCAAAGCTGCGGCGGCTCACCACAGAACCGATCTATCTCCAAGCCATGCCCCCGAGTTACGGATTGATGGTGGGGGACTTTCGCGACAAATGGGCCGCGGAAAGACTCCGTTCCGAATGGGATCGCATGTATCCCGATGCCCTCGTCATCCCCACAGACATTGCGCCCATGGCTTTGCCGACGGCCGAGATGGACCGTCAGCCTTAGTCTTCCAGGGTCTGCTTGACTTCGACTTCTTCAAACGCTTCGACAACATCACCCACTTTGATGTCGTTGAATCGATCGATGTTCAAGCCACACTCGAAGCCGCGCTTCACCTCCTTGACATCATCCTTGAATCGTTTGAGTGAACCCAACGTCCCGGTATAGACGACAACTCCCTCACGGATGATGCGAACCCGGCTGGAGCGCTTGATTTCGCCATCGTTGACAAAGCAACCTGCGATGGTGCCCACTTTGGAAATCTTGAAGGTCTCTCGAATCTCTGCAGAACCGATGATTTTCTCTTCGATTTTGGCAGAAAGCAACCCTTCCATTGCATCCTTCATTTCCTCGATGGCCTTGTAAATCACCGAGTACAGGCGGATTTGGACTTCCTCCTTTTCCGCGAGCTTCCGCGCCGCACCCGAAGGCCGGACTTGGAAACCAATGATGATGGCCTCTGACGCACTGGCCAGCAAGATATCCGACTCAGAGACCTGACCCACAGCCTTGTGGATGATGTTCACCTGAACCTTTTCTGTGGAGAGTTTCTGCAAAGAATCGCTCAATGCCTCAATGGAGCCATCCACGTCACCCTTGACAATCAAATTGAGCTCCTTGAATTCACCCACAGCAATCCGGCGGCCCAATTCCTCGAGCGTCACCGTCTTCTGGGCTCGAACGCCCTGTTCACGTTGCAACTGCTGACGTTTCGTGGCGATGGATCTTGCTTCCTTTTCGTCCTCAAAACAATGGAACTTGTCTCCAGCGGTCGGCGCGCCGTCGAGGCCCAAGACCGAAACAGGAATCGCTGGTCCCGCTTCCTCGACTCGTGAACCACGTTCGTTGAACATGGCCTTGACCTTGCCCGAGAATTGGCCTGCCAAAATCGCATCACCCACCCGCAGAGTCCCCCCTTCCACAAGAAGATTTGTGACATAGCCGCGACCCTTGTCCAATGACGATTCAATCACGGTGCCAAGCGCACGCTTTTGGGGGTTTGACTTCAGCTCCAACATCTCAGATTCCAACAACACCTTCTCGAGCAGTTCCTCGATGTTCATACCGGTTTTTGCCGAAATCTCTTGGCACTGGTACTTGCCGCCCCAGTCCTCAACAAGAATGTTCATTTCCGCAAGTTCTTGGCGAATCCGATCCGGATTTGCCTCCTCCCTGTCCACCTTGTTGATGGCGAAAATCATGGGGATTCCTGCCGCCTGAGCGTGGTTGATGGCCTCCTTCGTTTGCGGCATGACTGCATCGTCGGCAGCAACCACAATGATGGCCAAGTCCGTCACTTGTGCACCTCGGGCACGCATTGCCGTGAAGGCTTCGTGACCAGGGGTGTCCAAGAAGGTCATTTTTCCACCTTTCGACAACTCCACACTGTAGGCACCGATGTGCTGTGTGATGCCTCCCGCCTCACCAGCAATCACGTTCGCCTTGCGAACAAAATCCAGAAGCGAAGTCTTGCCGTGGTCCACGTGTCCCATCACCGTGACAATGGGTTGTCTCGGAAGCAAGTCGTCATCGCTGTCGTTCTCAATTTCAATCGCCTCTTGCACTTCTGCGGACACAAAGTCTGCCTCGTAACCAAACTCCTCAACAATGATGGTGATGGTTTCCGAGTCCAAACGCTGATTGATCGACACCATGATGCCCAACGTCATGCAGGCCGAAATGACCTCATTGACGTTCGTGTTCATCATGTTTGCCAACTCCGCAACGGTCACAAATTCCGTCAGCTGCAACGTGCTCGCTGCCGCTTGCTGTTGCGCCAATTCCTTTTCCTGACGCTCCTGAATCGCACTCCGCTTTGCACGACGGAGCTTGGATGAACCGGATTTCTTTCCCCCGCTGAGACGCGCCAAGGTGTCCTTGATTTCCTTTTGGATATCCGCTTGGGTGACTTCCCGCTTGGGTTCATTGCGACGCCCTCGCGTTTTCTTGTCAGCACCAGCTCCGGCCGCACCACCGCCTGGACGATTGCCCGGGGCGGACTTCGCAGACTTGTCCACATCCACCTTGGTGATGCGTTTGCGCTTCCGCTTCGCATCTTCCTTGTTCACAGGCGTGCGCTTTCGCTCAACGGGCAACTCAATTTTGCCCACCACTGTCGGACCAGTCAACTTTTCGACCTTGGCCCGCATAAACTCGGGCTTGTCCGCCTCTCGCTTCTTCGCCTCGACCTGCTTTTGCTCTTCTTCTTTCTGCTCAGCCAACTTCCTTTCCGCCTCCAAACGTTCTTTCTTGGCGTCTTCGGATGTTCTTTTCGTGATGGCCTTCGACTTGGCCTGCAACTCCGCTCGTTCCGCCTCCTTTTCGGCCTTGGTTTTGGGCTTGCGCTTTTTGCTCAAGCTGTCCAAATCGAGCTTGCCAACAACCTTCAAAGGAGAATCCGCCTCAGGGGCCTGCGATGATTCCTCAGGAACCGCTGTGGTTTTGAGGTCTTCGGCAACAGGCGTTGAATCCGGTGTTTCCACTGCTTCAGGAGCCTCGGGGGTCTCCGCGGCCGGCATCTCCACAACTGCCGGTTCTTCCGCCGGCTCTGGAGCCTTTTCTGGTTCCGGAGCAGGTTCTGGTTCCGGAGCAGTTTCTGGCTCCGAAGCGGGGACGACTTCAGGTGCGGCAACCGGCTCAACAGGCTCGGGCACTTCGTGCACTTCTGGCGTTTCGGGCACTTCGGGCACTTCGGGCTCCAAACGTTCCACCACTGGCGGCTTGTCGCTCTTCTGAAAGACCGACAAATCGATTTCAATTTCCTCCTCCTCAGCAGGGGCTTCGTCCCTTTTCGTTGAGGCCAACGTCACGCTCTTTCGCTCAGCCACCGTCCTTGAAGAGCTCTGCGCCTTCTCCTTGGCCACCTTTTCATCCTGAAAATTTGCCCGTACCAAGGCGACTGCCTCAGCGTCGACTTTGGCTGTGGGCTTGGCTTCGACTTCGATGCCTTTGCTCTCCAAAAAGTCCACGATGGTTTGCAGCCCCAGATTGAATTCTCGGGTGAGTTTGTTGAGTCGTACGGGTTTGTTTGCGTCTGCCATTGGCGATAGGCGGGTTCGGGATTTTCAGTCGAAAGGTAAGGTTTGTTGGCGGAGTGAACCACTCGGATCACCGAAGGCCTCAGGCCATTTCCTCTTTTAAGATTCTCAATACTTCGCGGATGGTCTCGACCTCGAGGTCTGTTCTCTTGGCCAAATCCTCAACGTCCAAATCCATCACCGACCGTGCTGTTTCCAAACCGATCTTGATGAACTCGTCCAAAATCCACGCATCGATTTCGTCGGCGAACTCCTTGAGCTCCACGTCATCGATCGCTTCTTCATCCTCGCGATAGACATCGATTTCATAGCCCGTCAACTGGCCTGCAAGGCGGATGTTGTTCCCTCCGCGCCCAATGGCCAAACTGACTTGGTCGCCCTTCAGGAACACCTTCGCCCTTCGGCTGACGGTGTCGAGTTCGATGGTCGTGATTTTTGCTGGTGAAAGCGCCCGCTGCACAAGCAGCTGCTCATTGTCCGTGTAGTTGATGACGTCGATGTTCTCGTTCTTCAACTCGCGAACAATGCTGTGAATCCGTGAACCCTTCATCCCCACACACGCGCCGACGGGGTCCACGCGCTCGTCATAGGATTCCACTGCAACTTTCGCTCGCTCTCCCGGCGCCCGCACAATCTTTTTGATGGTGATCAGGCCGTCGTAAATCTCAGGAACTTCCTGCTCAAACAGGCGCTCAAGAAACTCCGGAGCCGTCCGTGACAAGATGATTTTCGGGGTGTTGTTCCGCATTTCAACGGCCTCCACCACCGCGCGCACGGAGTCGCCCTTCTTGAAAAAGTCACCGGGAATCTGCCGGTCTCGAGGCATGACCACTTCGTTGTCCTCGTCGTCGACGAGGAGGATTTCACGCTTCCAGATTTGGTACACTTCTGCGCTGATGACTTCACCCACACGTTCCTTGTACTTCTGAAACAGGGCATCCTTTTCCAGTTCCAAGATGCGGCCTGCCAAATTCTGCCGCAATGACAGCACATTCCGGCGACCAAATGACTCGAAGGGCACCTCCTCTGACACCTCTTCCCCCACCTCGAAATCATCCTCAATGCGCAACGCATCGCTGAGCGCAATCTGGGTGGTTTCATCCTCAACCTCACCGTCCTCCACGATCTCTCGGTTCTGCCAAATCTCCAAATCGCCCTTGTCCGGGTTGATGATGATGTCAAAATTCGAGTCGTCCCCGTATTTCTTTTGAATCATCGAGCGGAAGACATCCTCGAGGATGCCCATCATGACCTCGCGGTCGATGTTCTTGAACTCCTTGAATTCCTTGAAGGAGTCTATCAGATTGAGATGCGCCATCAGTCGTGTTGCGTCTTATTTGAATGAGATAGTCACTTTTGTCCAGTCCAAATCTTGAATCTGCCACCGCATTTTCTCCTCCACCCATTCCTTCGCCTTTCGCCCCTCAATCCGACGTTTCTCGCGAATCGTCAGTTCAATCTCCCCTTCCCCCACTGCGGTCAACTCGCCTTCTACCTTCGACCCACCCGTCGGCTTCACCTGGACCATCCGTCCAATGTTCTTCCTGTACTGGCGATCCAACGCCAACGGCTCGGTCAAGCCCGGCGACATCACGTCCAACGAATAATCCTCGGCTTCCCGGTCCAAATTCGATTCGATGTGTCGACTCAAGGCCATGCAATCCTCAATGCTCGTCGAGGTGTCGTTGTCGAGCAACACGCGGATGGCGTTGCCTTCGGACACCTTCACATCCACCAAAAAGCCAGGCGTTCCCTCCAGGAAGGGCTCGGCAATGTCGCGGATTTGCTGGGCTGTGATCATGCTTGGTTTGGCAATTCAACTTTCCAATCTCACTCCCAGAATGGAAGCAATCTTGCAAACCTCACGGTCGGAGACAAAAAAAAGGGCTGTGGCCCCTTCATGCTGTCACTCCCGAAAAGTTCGGTGCAAAAGTAATCAAATTCCGGTAGATTGCACACATGTCCTATGTATTGCAAATGATTGCTGAAGGAGAGCACCAGCATCAAGATTTCAAAATGCGTGTGGACGATGCCCGCAAAATTGCCCGATCCCTGGTCGCCTTTGCAAACACCTCTGGCGGACGCTTGCTCATCGGGGTCCGGGACAATGGAGCGGTTTGCGGCTGCAAGGCGGAAGAAGAGTATCACATGGTGGAGGCGGCCGCAGAACTGCACAGCCGACCGTCGGTGGCCTTCGAAGTCCAGGTTTGGAAGGCGGAGGGGAGAACGGTGCTCGAAGTGCAAGTGCCCCGATCGCCCGCCCGGCCGCACTTTTGCGAAGATGCGCAAGGAAAATGGCTGGCCTACCTCCGCATGGATGACAAAAACATCAAGGCAAACCCCGTGCTGGTGAAGGTTTGGCAATATGAGATGCGGAAGGAGCGCAGCGAATTTCGATATGACCAATACGTGGGAAAGCTCTTCGCCGCCTGGCGAAATGGCCGGGTCTTGCAATTCCGGCACGTCGCGCGCATCGCGCGCTTGCCCTTCACCGAAGCCGAAGACCTGCTCTGCCTGCTCATTGTTTGGGGAATTGTCCGGACCGAGCCGGGGCCGAAGGGCTTCACCTACACGCTTTCCGATCCTGATGCGCTCGAAAAACTCGAGACCCAAGGGCCGGAAACGTTTCGGTGGCAAACTGAACGGCACTGGGATTGATTCACACAATAAATCCGAACTTTGCCGCGTCCCTCATGCGCATGTTCAATTTTCAGGAAAATCCTCCGCGTGCCGCCAGGCAATTCCAGGCCTTGGCGCTGCTGGTGTGTCTTGTCGGGTTCGGAATGACCCCGCCCGTTTTCGGGCAAACCGCAGATCCCCCCCTGACCCACCCGACGGGTTCATGGCGCGACGCGTTTCCATGGGAAGAGGTGCTCGAGGTGCTGTGGTGCCCCGAACGCGGCGAGGGTTGGGGCCTCTCAGGAACCGAGGGGTTCTGGAGCATCGGCCCTGGTGAACCGTCAGCGGCTTTCGGAGAAGATGGGGTGTGGGCCGCGCGCACCGAGAAAGGGGTGTTCATCTTTGATGCCAGGGGTGATGCGTTGCAGCGGTGGTCGACGGTGGATGCACTGAGCGGTGTGGGGGCGACAGGTTTGGCCTTTGACTTGGAAAACCAAACCCTGATCATCGCGTATGTCAACGGCCTCCTCGACTTTGTGCGGCTCGATGGCACCCGCCTGTTCACCCTCACCGACATCCGCGACAGCAACCTCATCGGCAGCAAAGCCATCCACAGCCTGACGTTTGTCCACCGAGCGGATGGAGATGTTCGGTTGCTGGCCGCCTGTGCCTTCGGTGTGGTCGAAATTCATCCACGCACCTTTGATGTCCGCAACACTTGGTACATCGAAGGCCAGCAAGATTTGCGGTCGGTTTGGGGCGTGCGGGCGTTCGCCGATCGCTATGTGGTTTGGACGGACAAAGGGGTCTTCGAAGCCCAAGCCGACCACCCTTTTCTGAACGCAGCCGCAGCCTGGGAGCGCTGGGCCGATGTGCCGCTGGAGGAGGCGGACTACCGCCATGTCCTGTGGACGGAAGAGGGCGCGCCGATTGTGGTGCTTCGCAATGAACCCGGCGTCGAAGGGCCGCGAGATGAGGTGCATGTCCAGGCTGGCGGATTGTGGCAGCCGATGCCGGGCTGGACCGGGGCTCGGGTGGATTGTGCAGCGACTTCGGGCACTGGCGCTGGCCCGTGGTGGCTGGCCTTGGGGGACTTCAACACCATCCAATTCTTTGGGGAAAACTTGTTGTCGCCAGAACCAGACGCAACCCATTTCGCCGCCGCTTTCCGCCCCATCCGCCCGAATGACGTGACTTTCCATGCCGCTGAGCCAGGCACCGATTGGGAACAGTGTTGGATCGGAAACGACATCGGTGGCCTCCTGCTCAAGGACATTGGCGGCGGCGCTTTGGAACGATCCATTGCCCCCAAGGGCCCCCCTTTGGATTTGGTCTACGACATTGAAGTTTGGAATGACGTCATGTGGATCGCTCCTGGAGGTGTGGATGAAACTTGGACGGGGCGCTTTGTGACGGAGCCCATTTTCGGCATGCGCAATGGCAACTGGCGGCATGTTGACCTCGATTCGAGCTGGAACAGCCTCGCCGGGGTGAAAGACATTTTGGCGGTTGCCATTGACCCCTTGGATGATGAACATGCGTTTTTTGGTTCCTGGGAAGAAGGGGTGATTGAGGTGTCTGAAGGCAAGTGGGACCAAACCTACAACGCCAACAACAGCACCCTCGAACCCTTGGGATCCGGCGAGGATGGGGTCATTCGCGTCGCTGGGCTCGACTTCGATCCAGCGGGCAACCTTTGGGTGACCAGCGCCTTGAGCGACAAACCGCTGCATGTCCGCCGGACAGACGGGTCGTGGTCGGCCATGCCGCTGAATGGCGCCCTCAGCGACGACGAGTTCTTGACCGATGTGCTGGCCACCCGTCAGGGAATGGTGGTGGCGATCGTGTCGCGGGGGAATGGCCTCCTTGTGTACAACACAAATGAGACCTTGGACAACCTAGCCGATGACGATTGGGTGCGTTTGGGCGCGAATGAAGCGGACGGCTTGGCCTCCAACGACGTCTACGCCCTGGAAGAAGACCTCGATGGGGAGATTTGGGCGGGCACAGCTTCGGGTCCCTCTGTGTTGTATGTGCCGAGCGCACTGTTCAATGGCGATCCTCCGGTGCCGGCGATGTCGAGCATTCTGATCGAGCAAGACGGGAATTTCCAATTGCTCCTGGAAACCGAGGTGATTCGATGCATCACCATCGACGGCGGAAACCGAAAATGGGTGGGGACGGCGGGTTCAGGTGCCTACCTGCTGAGCGAAGACGGCACGGAGACCCTCGCTCATTTCACGGCCGCAAACAGCCCTTTGCCGAGCGACAACATCACCGACATCGCCATCAACCACCGGACAGGAGAAGTGTTCATCGGAACAGAGGCGGGCATGATGCGGTACACGGGGGAGGCCACAAATTTTGTCCGCGAAATCGACGCTTTGACCATCTACCCCAACCCTGTCCGACCAGAACACACCGGCCCCATCACCATTGATGGTTGCGCCTACAACTCCACCGTCACCATCACCGATGCTGCCGGTCGCCTGGTTGCCCGACTCAATTCGGAGGGGGGACGGGCCGTTTGGAACGGATTGGACATCAACGGTCAAGTCGTCTCCTATGGCATGTACTATGCATTTGTCGTCGACCGCTTCGGAGAATCGGCCAGTGTGAGCGCATTTGCAATCGTCCGTTGAGCCCATTCAGCGTTACCTTCGCTCTTGGATGAAAACACCCTTCGATCTGCCCCCTTCCAAGCTGCCTCACATCGGCACGACCATCTTCTCGGAGATGTCTGCGTTGGCCCGAAAGCACGGGGCCTTGAATGTCAGTCAGGGGTTTCCTGATTTCGCTCCGCCGGCCCCGCTCGTGGAGGCCGTGGCTCGCCACATGAGATCAGGTGCCGCAGCCAACCAATACGCCCCGATGGCTGGGCACTTGGTGTTGCGCGAATGGATTGCTGAAGACATGGCCCATCGCTTTGGAGCGGTGTACGATCCCGAAAGCGAAGTCACCATCGGCGCTGGGGCGTCTTCCCTGATTTTTGCCGCCATCCAAGCTTGGGTCGGCGAAGATGACGAAGTCATTCTCATGGAACCCGCGTACGACTTGTATGCACCTGCGGTGCGTTTGGCCGGAGGGGTGATTCGCCGCGTGGAGCGCCGAACAGAGGACGACGGCATTGATTTCGATGCGCTCCGGACGGTGTTGGATCGTCGCACGCGTTTGGTCATTCTCAACTCTCCCCACAACCCCACAGGCGCCTGCATGAGCCCCGGTGACCTCGAGGCCTTGTACCAAGTGATGGCCACAAGCCATGCCATCCTCCTCAGTGACGAAGTGTACGGTCCCATCGTGCATGACGACAGGCCGGTGACCTCCGTGGCCGCCCATCCGCAACTGGCCCAGCGGTCTTTGATTGCGCAGTCCTTTGGAAAAGTGTTGCATGCCACGGGTTGGAAAGTGGGCAGCCTGGTGGGGCCGTCAGCGCTGATGGAGGAGGTTCGGAAAGTGCATCAATACGACGTATTCAGCACAGCTGGCCCGTTGCAATTGGGCATCGCTGAGTTTCTCAATACCTCGGATGGCCAAGCCCATTTGGCTGACCTCAGCCGCTTTTATTCTGCCAAACGCGACCGGCTCCTCACCGGATTGAAGGGGACTGCTTGGCAATTCAAACCCGCCGAAGGCGGTTATTTCCAAACGCTGTCCTACAAGTCTTTTTTGAAGGCACCGGACGGGGACGCTTGTCGCGGTTGGACGCGCGATCCAGCAATCCTGTTGGCCACCATCCCCGTATCCGCCTTTTACGACCCCAGACATGCCATGCGCTCGGCATCAACCCGAATCCGCATCTGCTTTGCCAAGGGCGACGACACCTTGGACCAGGCCATTGAGAGACTGCGCTGGATCGCTGAGCATCCCGAGGCCGCGGCCCATGCTGCTCAACCCGAAGCGCACGCCGAAGGATGAAGGTGTTGGGTTTGGAGTGGGATTTGGCCTGGGAGGATCCAGAGGCAAATGCAGCGGTTGTGGCGTCAGCCCTTCCATGGATTGCCGCGCAACAGCCCGACTTGGTCGTCCTTCCTGAAATGTGGAGCACCGGTTTTTCCATGTCTCCTTCCACCTTGAATGTTGAAGCCCAAATCCAGGCGCAACATGCCATGGTGCAATGGAGCAAAGACACAAATGCCGCTTGGTTTGGGAGCTTGATCGCAAGAGACGGCGATGGCGCGTTCAAAAACCGCGGACACTTTGTGTTGCCTGATGGCACGCCCACAACCTTTTACGACAAACGACACCTGTTCACTTTCGGTCAAGAACCGCAACATTATGCCCGCGGCCACGAACGGGTGGTGGTGTCTTGGCGCGGTTGGCGCATTTTGCTTCAAATCTGTTACGACTTGCGCTTCCCAGTCTTCAGCCGAAACCAAACGGGTGAAGGAGGTTGGGATTTGGCCTTGTATGTGGCGAACTGGCCGGCGGCGCGTGGTCAGGCGTGGTCCACCTTGTTGAGCGCACGGGCAATCGAGAATTGTGGTTGGGTGTGCGGCGTCAATCGATGTGGCCGAGATGGGCTCGGGGTTTTGCATGATGGACGAAGTGCCATTCGCGGCCCACGAGGGGAGGACATCTCCATCGCGACATCAGAGGTTCACGACAACATCCGCTTTGTGATCGCGGACCTGGACTTGGATGACTTGAACGCCTATCGTCAGAAATTCCCTGCGCTTCAAGACGCCGACGACTTCACGCTGCACCTTTGAACGAAGGGCATCTCAGAACCGGTTGCGGTGCTTCCATCGCTGCAACAACCCCGGGCCCTTTCGCGCATTCCGGGCTCGGCGTTTTCCGGCACGAAGTGCCCGCTGGGTTGCGCGGCCTCGTGTGGGCAATCTTGCCCCGTCGAGCAACTTCGTCATCTTGAACTGAAGCGTTCCAAATCCATCATTCCGCTCGGGGTTTCCTCGCGGCGGCGCACCCGATTCGTTCCATTGGAAATGCACCAATTCCGACTCTCCCCAAGATGGATCGGCAGCTTGGATGGCGAAAAGGTCGGCTTGAGAGCTCAACTGGGCCGCCAGCTCTGTCATCTCCGAAGGATTGCCATAAGCACCGCTCACATCGTCCAGGTAATCGGTATTCGTCCAACGCCAAGACGCCTCCCAGCCCACCATCCACCCCGTCCCAAGACGCCAATTCATGCCAAAACCGGTGGCCACCGACAGGGCCAAGGGACCATAAGGCTCTGCTTGTCCTTCCGTTCGCAATTCACGCAAATCATACCATGCCGAACTGTTGTCGGCTTCAGCGCGCAAGCGGGTCTGCGGGTTGTGGTGAAAGCCGCCGAATCCGGCAAAAACGTGCAATGAAGGGTAGGTCTCCGCAGCGCTCCTGAAGTTCGGTCCGTCCCAAACCACCCAACGACCACGAACTGCCAATTCCAGGACTTGGTTCCGGAAATGCAGATTTCTTGCTCGCCGGGGTCCAGAAGCGGTAAAGGCGTCGTCATCGTAAAGTCCGACGTAAGAGAAGGCACCATCCACAAACAGGCCGGCGGCAATCGCGTAACCGTATTGACCCGTCACCGAGATGCGGGTGGCCTGTGGATGAAGGTCGAAAACGAAGCCTCGACTGTCGACATCACTTCCCCCGATGTCACCGAGGTAATTGCCCGTGCCCACCGCTAGGGAAAATTCATTGGTCAGTCGCTGGGCCATCGCCTCAGCGCCGAAGCCCAATATCGACCCAACGGCAGCGAGCACAAAACCCCTAACGGCATGTGGCAGAGACAACTTCACCGCACAAATGTAGTCGTGAAAGCCTCACCAAATTTGGTTCAAGCCTGCCCTTTTGAGGTGGACGATTGAACCCGAATCTGCTCTTTTGAACAGCTTATCCCACAAAGGCGTTGAGCCCCGTCACATCCAATCCTGTGATCAACAAATGAATGTCGTGCGTTCCTTCATAGGTCACCACCGACTCCAAATTCATCATGTGCCGCATGATCGGATACTCGCCCGTGATGCCCATTCCACCGAGCATTTGCCGCGCATCACGGGCCACTGTCAACGCCATATCGACGTTGTTGCGCTTGGCCATTGAAATCTGAGCGGAAGTCGCTTTGCCTGCATCGCGAAGCTGCCCGAGGCGCAAGGTCAACAACTGCGCTTTTGTGATTTCGGTGATCATTTCCGCGAGCTTTTTCTGCTGCAGCTGGAATTGTCCTATGGGTCGACCAAACTGGGTCCGCTCCTTCGCATAACGCAACGCGGTATCGTAGCAATCCAAAGCAGCTCCGATGGCTCCCCAAGCGATGCCATAACGCGCACTGTCCAGGCAACTCAGCGGCGCCCCGAGCCCATCGCGTCCGGTCAGGATGTTCGACTTGGGCACCCGAACGTTGTCAAAAATCAATTCCCCCGTATCCGAAGCCCGCAAGCTCCATTTTCCGTGCATGGTCGGCGTCGAGAAACCCTCCATGCCTCGCTCCACGATGATGCCCGTGATGCGACCTGCCTCGTTCTTTGCCCAAACCACCGCGACATCGGCGAAAGGCGCATTGGAAATCCACATCTTCGCCCCGTTCAAAATGACGTCATCGCCATCTTCTTTGAAGTTTGTGGTCATCCCACCGGGGTTCGAGCCGTGGTCGGGCTCCGTCAATCCGAAGCAACCCATCATCTCGCCAGTGGCGAGTTTCGGCAGAAACTTTTGCTTTTGCTCCTCCGTGCCATACCGCCAAATCGGGTACATCACCAACGACGACTGCACCGACGCCGTGGACCGCAAACCGCTGTCGCACCGCTCGAGCTCTTGCATGATGAGGCCGTAAGAGATTTGGTCCAAACCCGGACCACCATACTCCGCAGGGATGTAGGGCCCAAAGGCCCCGATCTCACCGAGACCAGGCAACAAGTGCTTCGGAAACACGCACTTCTCTGCGGCATCTTCGATGATCGGGCTCACCTCTCGCTTCACCCAAGCGCGCGCTGCCTCACGAATCAGCTTGTGCTCCTCGGTCAGGAGGTCGTCCATGTTGTAGTAGTCGTGTCCGGCGTATTGATCAGTCCGCATGGCAGGTCGGTGTTCGTTTCACTTTTCGCCTGCGAAGATACGAAGGGGCCGACCGTTTCAGGCCAAATCAGCCACCACTCGCTTCATAGCCGGCATCGGTGTGGAGTGGCCCGGTTTGGTATGCATTCACAGCCAAAGCATCCGCCCGTTCATTCCCCGGATTTCCAGCATGACCCTTGACCCAATGGAACTTGACCCGGTGCTGCCGGTACACCACCAAAAAGCGTTTCCACAAATCGGGGTTCTTCTTGTCCTTGTACGCCTTTTTCTCCCAATTGAAGACCCAACGCTTCTCCACGGCGTCCACCACATACTTGGAGTCGGAATAAATGTGCACCTCGTGGCCTTGCCCCTTCAAGCTCTCCAAGGCCACAATGACGGCGAGCAACTCCATCCGGTTGTTCGTTGTCCTTCGGAAGCCTTCGCTCATTTCCTTCCGGTGCTGACCGGACATCAAAACAGCGCCATACCCCCCAGGTCCAGGATTCCCGCTGGCGCCTCCGTCTGTGTATATGGTGATCAAAGCCATCAGAGCAAGTGGGTCACATTCGAGGTAAACAATTTCACAGCGATGGCGAGCAGGATGATGCCAAACACCTTCTGCAACACCGCAATCCCGCCTTCCCCGAGCAACTTCTCAATCCGCCCGGTCAACCGCAACACCACATACACAAAGGCCATGTTCACAAAAATGGCAACGGCAATGTTGGGTTGGCTGAACTCCGCGCGCAAGGACACGATGGAGGTCATCGATCCAGCCCCGGCAATCAGCGGGAAGGCAACAGGCACGATCGTCGCCGCCTTCATGGAGTTCGGATCTTGCTTGAACAATTGAATGCCCAAAATCATTTCCAACGACATGAAAAAGATGATGAACGAACCTGCGACGGCAAAACTGTTCACATCAATGCCAAGGAAATTGATGATGCCCTCGCCGAGGATCAAAAAGGCCAACATCAACCCCAACGCCACGAGCGAGGCCCTGGCAGGATGGATGTCCCCGGCTTTTTTCTTGATGTCCAAAATCACCGGGATGCTGCCGACAATGTCGATGACGGCAAACATGACCATGGTGCTCTTCAAAATTTCATTCCAATCAAACATGCGCAGATAACCAAGGGGACTAGGGTGACTAGGGTGACTAGGGTGAACTAGGGTGACGAAGGTGACGAGGGTGACTAGGGAGAACTAGGGGACGAGGGTGACGAGGGGGCGAGTGGGGGACGCGTGTCGAGGAGGAGGGATTCGACGATGCGCGGGTAGTAGGTGTGCTCCAAATCCAAGACCCGCCCGGCGATGTCTTCCGCAGTGTCCACGCTCGGATCGATTGGAACTTTCGCTTGAAACACAATTTCACCTTTGTCGTACGCGGCATTGACCCGATGAATGGTCATCCCCGACTCTCGGAGGGAGGGGTCTTCGAGCGCTTCGGCATGGACCGCCTGATGAACGTTCATTCCCCACATGCCCTTCCCACCGAAGCGGGGCAGCAGGGCGGGGTGGATGTTGAGGATTTGGTCTGGCCAACCTGAAATGAATTCCGGCGGCAGCTTCATCAAAAAGCCTGCAAGCAAGACCCAATCCACGCCCAACGCTGTCAAACACCGACGGAGTTCGCCCCCGTGGAGATCCTCCCGCGTGAAGCGCTCCACCGATCGTCCATCGGCGGCTGCGCGATCATAAATCCCCGCGTCCGATTGCGACCGGTTGCAACCGATGTACACCACCTCCGCTGCCGAATGTGATGCATCAAACCGCCTCCAGAGCGTCTGGGCGTTCGACCCAGACCCGCTTGCCAATATGGCCAACTTCGTTTTCATTCTTCTGCCTACTTTCCCCTCGTTTCCCTAGTCCCCTAGTCTCCCTCGTTCCCTAGTCACCCTAGCCC
>CBFIFE010000027.1:19323-35357 GCA_965661765.1 uncultured Flavobacteriales bacterium | reverse complement strand
CCAGGGGGGCCAGGGGGACCAGGGAGACGAGGGAGACGAGGGAGACCAGGGGGACGAGGGGGACCAGGGAGACGAGGGGAACCAGGGAGACCAGGGGGACGAGGGGGACGAGGACGCGGAGCGGAATGAGGGTTACATTTGGCAAGAATTATGAGCATTTACCTATCCATCTCTGACGGCATCAAGGATGCCATGCGCTCGAAAGACCGCGAGCGCCTGAGCGCACTGCGCGACATGAAAAGCAAACTCATGTTGGAAATGACCAAAACCGGGGTTGACGGGAGTGAGATTCCTGACGACGTTGCGCTGAAAATTTTGAGCAAGCTGCACAAGCAAAGACTCGAAACCGCTGAATTGTACGCGGGGCAGGACCGGGCGGATTTGGAAGCGGAAGAATTGGCACAAGCGGCCGTCATCGAAGCCTTTCTGCCTGCCAAACTTTCGGAAGAGGCCATTGCACAAGCAGTGCGCGACATCATTGCCCAACTCGGGGCATCCGGAATGGGCGATATGGGCAAAGTCATGGGAGCCGCCAATGCGCAAATGGGCGCACAGGCCGACGGATCTGTGATCGCTGCCATTGTGAAGCGGCAACTTGCCGGTTGATTGCGATTGTTCGGAAGGAACAACTTGTCGCGACATTGCTCTGCCCTGACAAGGAACGATTTTGAGCGGCGGAAAAAATGTTTCGGCTTTTGTTGTATCTACATCTTTTGAGGTCGTAGATTTGGCAAATGATTCTCGAGGAGGCCTTGCAAACATCCAAATTTCGAAATGAGCAACACAAGCTGCTCATTCATTTGATGTATACGCGAAGCATTTTGACCATTGAACTGAAACGCATGTTTCGCGAACATGGGATCACACCGGAGCAATACAACGTTCTTCGCATCTTGGTCGGTCAGCGGGGCACACCCCTTGCCCTGAATGACCTGACCACCCGAATGCTCGACCCCGCATCCAACACTTCTCGGCTCGTGGAGAAGTTGCGGCAGAAAAACATGCTCGTGCGCACAGAATGCCCGTCGGACCGACGGCGTGTGGATTTGGTGATCACGGCCGCTGGAGAGCAAATCGTGACGCAGGTGGATCCCGACCTTCGGGCGCTGGAAGCGCATTTTGAAGACAACATCTCCACCGAAGAAGCCCTGAAGATGAACGCAGCCCTGAATCGATTCCATGAGTCGCTGCAGGCAAGATGCGCCGGAGGGAAGAAAACTGGAATACATTTGGCCTGATGCTTTGAGGCCTTGATTATGAATACATTCACAACCAAATCAATTTTTAACATGAAACATTTCGGAATGAAACTGTGGGCAACCGCAGCCGTTTTTGCTCTGGCCGGATGCGGCGCAGAACAAGCGACAAACGAGGGCGCTGAAGCCAAGGCCAAAGCAGGTGCAGAAACGGAAAAGCAAAAGGACAACCTCGGCGAGGTTTTGTCGAATGGCGTTTACAACATCAACACAGAGAAAAGCACTGTAGGCTGGAAAGCTGCCAAGGTGAGCGGTGAGCATTTCGGTTCTGTTTCCATCCAGAAAGGGTCTCTCGAAGTAAAGAGTGACGTCTTGGCGGATGCACAGATTTACATGGACATGAAATCCATCACCGTCGAGGACATGGAGGGAGAGTACGCCGACAAGCTGCGCGGACACTTGCACTCCGAAGACTTCTTTGCCACCGAGCAGTTCCCCACTGCCATGTTCAACCTCGCCGGCATCAAATATGTCGATGGTCAGTACATTGCCAGCGGGACCATGCAAATCAAAGAGACCACAGGGCCGGTCAGCTTTCCTGTGAACTTGACAAACAACAATGGTGCTGTCGAGATCACCGGTACGGCAGTCATCGACCGGACGAAGTACGGCATCAAGTACGGTTCAGGTCAGTTTTTCGAGGACCTCGGCGACAAGATGATTTACGACGAATTCGAATTGAAGTTCAACTTGACGGCTGAGCCGCGCGGTTGAGCGAACTGAGTTCGTTGCAATCGAGCCCCCCTGCTGGTGACGATGCCCTGCTTTCTGCGGCATCCACCCGGCAGGGGGGTTCCTTTTTTTGCAGACCTTTGCCGCAGAAATGATGCGCTGGACGAATACCTTCCCCCACCCAGGCGACAACCGCTACCATGTCTTTGTCTTCAACACGGCAGAGTTGGCTGCCGAATTCGAGGAACGTTTGACGGCGGCGAACATTCCTTTCGAAACCGGAAGGGAAAACGAGGAATGGCTCTTCGGCGTACACAGGGACCACCTTCAAAAGGCCCAACACGAGAATCACATGTTGCACGCTGCGCACAGGACGCCTTTCATCCCTGTGGAAGGCCTGCGTTGGGGCCTGCTCATCGGAACGCTGGCCGTGATCTTGCTGGCTTTGACAGGTGCCTTGTTGTCTCAGGCCTCCGGCCAAACCAACTCGCCCTATCGCCTCATCCTCCTCGGCGGTTTTCAATTCCCCCTTGAAGCAGTGGGCGCCGAGCCCATCGTCACCACCGCGGGGCCTTTGGAGATTGCTTGGACACCCACTGGCGGATCCGGGTTTGGCCTGCGCATCGAAAAATCCTTGAACGAAGCGTGGCAAGTCCAAACCGGTCTCGAAGTGGTGCGGAATTGGTCGGATTGGCAGCTCACCTTCTCCCCTACCCTGCCCAACGACGGCATCGAAATGTTCGCCCAGGACACCTTGCGGCTGCGCAGCGTTCGATACAGAATCCCCATGATTGCCACAACGAGCGTGTCCATCACCACCGATTGGGCTTTGCGCGCCGGAATTGGCCTCAGCCTGGACATGCTGCCCACTGACGTTTTCACCACTGGCACCCAGCAACGCGACTCCCTCTACAGTGACTTTGCGGCTGCCGAAAACCGTCAACGTTGGTGGGCGCTGCCGCTTCAAGCCGAACTCTTCGTCCAGCATACCCCAAGAGCCTGGCAAGGGCGACGGGACGGAGATTTGGCGGCCATCTCGCTGGGGGTTCGGTGGTGGCAAGAATTCCTGCGCAACAAATGGGGCGAGGGGGTTTGGCAACACGAGACGGTGGTGGCGGATGCACGGTTTTGGATGGGGACGACGTCGTTTGCCGTTGAGGCACGGCTTCACTTAAAATAGTGACCAAGGAGACTAGGGAGACGAGGGGGGACTAAGGGAACTAGGGGGCCGCGATGAATTCTTGCTCGTGCACGACGCCGGACCCAAAGGTGCAACGCCCCGGCCGCCCAAAACCCATCGACTCCCCCCCCCTCGTTCCCTAGTCACCCTGGTCACCCTCGTTCCCTAGTCACCCTGGTCACCCTCGTTCAACTTCCGTTGATTCCACCCAAGTCGTCACGTATTCGAGAGGTTTGCGGTGAGAAATCGGCCATTCCCCAGCCGGGTAGCCGAAGTAGACCAAGCCCAGGAGTTGGCCATTGGCAGGCAGGCCGACGAAGGAACGAACCTCCGGTTGGGCGATGAAGGAGGGGGTTGACCAGAAGGCCCCGATGCCATAGCCGGTGGCCGTGAGGGCCATGTTTTGGATGGCGCAAGCGACCGCCTCGATTTCCTCGAGTTCCTTGATGCGGCCGTTGGGGTCGGGGACCATGCCCACGGCGACGAGGGCGGTGACGCGCTTGCCGCGGGTTTGGAGCTTTTCGAATTTGGCCTGAGAGAACTTATCGCCTGAAAAGGACTCGTACCATTCCGCGAGTTTCGGGCCGATGGCTGCCATGCCCTCCCCCACGTACGCGGTGAAACGCCATGGCTGGGTCATGCCATGCGTGGGCGCCCAAGTGCCATTTGTCAGGATTTCCTCCAAGATTTCTTTGTGAACCCGGCGGTCGGAGAATTGTTCCGGAGATATGCTGCGGCGGTCACGGATCAGGGCCGTCACATCACTCAAGTTGTGTCGCATGGGCTGTTGTAATTTGCCAATGATGAAGAAACCGCCGCTGCTGAAAGCCCTGCCCTGCGACGGGATGCGCCTGCAATTTACGGCGAGCAGGCTGTTCTCAGCGCTGACTGTGGCATCCATTTTGGGACTTGGGGGGCTTGCAGGGATTGGGCATTGCGGCATTTCATCGGCCTTCGGCCAAACCCAGCCGCTCCCCCCTTCCGACCCCATTCCTGCCCATTGGGGACGGCCAGACGACGTACACATCACCTACCATCACAATCCCGCGGATTCTGGAATGCTCGAAGGGCCGTTCCTGGCGCGGGTGGCCGGGCGCAAGTGGTTGGAAGGTCAATTCGCGGGGGGGCGCAAGGAGGGCCGCTGGCGAACGCATCACCTTCAAACCGAGGCGGTGCTGTCGGAGGGATGGTTTGCCGGCGGCCGCCCGGAGGGAACCTGGGTGTATCGTTATCCAGATGGGCGCCGCCAGGCTGAGAGCGAGTTTGCTGGCGGGCGGCCGGTTGGGGTTTGGCAGTCCTTCCATGCGCGGATGAGCGATGATGAGCGGGTTTGGGCCAAATGGACCGACGATCACCTGCACCTCACAAGCCCGAGCGGAGACTCGCTGCTAAGTCGCGAGCTGATGGATCCCACGCTGATGCAGGAACGGGTGTTCTCTTCCGCCGGAACCCTGCTTGCAGAACGAACCCTCCGCTGGCAAACGGCACCACCTGCGGAGAAGCCCATCGCAGGACAACACTGGCCGTCGGGCTTCGATCCGGCGCAAGAACCCCGAATGCGCCTGCTGCTCGCCGTGCCAGCAGAACACCTGTTCGTTCAGTGGACGGACGAAGCGCTCGCCGCTGGTGGCCGGTGGATTCGCTGGGGAAGCTTTCGCCGGTACAGCGCGATGGGCGCGATGATGGAGCACACGGTTTGGCACGGGGACACCTTGCTGCAGGTGGTGAAGCTGGCCGCGGATGCTTTCGGACGGCGGGAGGGGGATGTGAAAGGGCAAGGGCAACCTGCTTCGGAGGGGTGGTCGCCGCTCACGGGTTCAGGCCAAATCCAACACCGCCACATCACCGGCTCCATCGCCGAGCAGACCCAGTACTTGCACAACTTGCGGCACGGGCCCACGGTCCTCTTCATGCCCAACGGCCGAAAGCAAATCGAGGGCCAGTACCTCCAGGGTCGCCCAACGGGAACTTGGCTTGTCTATGAAGTCACAGGGCGATTGGAGAGGCGGGCGACAGTAGACGCGGAGGATGAAGCTAGGGCGTGTTGGACGGTGGAGACCATCGGCTTGAACGGGGCAACCACGGACTGCTACCGGTCATGCAATGGTCGGCTCGAGGGGAAGGCGATCCGTTATGACACATATGGCGACACAACCCAAATCCTCTCCTGGTCCGCCGGCGTGCCCGATGGCGCTTACCAGACTTTTCATCGGGGGGCGTCCCTACAAACTGGGCAATACGAACGTGGCGCCAGACGAGGGACTTGGGAGACCCGCAACCCTTGGGGCCGGGTGACCCATCGGTCGGAATACCACGAATCCCCCGATGGTTGGGAGGCAACGCGTGGCCTGCCGCCCCAAAACGCCCCTGGCCCCAAGGTGGCAATGGGCAGCTGGGCAAATCCAGAACGAGGCGATTGGCCATGGCCGTGGTCGGAGGCGCCACATGTTGCGGCGGGCTTCTCGCTGGACGTTGGCAATCAGGACGGGCGACACGGCAACAGCGACTGGGAAATGGCCTGGAAATCCGCGCTTGACGGGCACGGGGCAGCTGGCTTCGAAGTCCAATGGGATGTCAGTGGACACGCCGTTCAGCTCCGATCACGATTTGCAGAAAGCGAATTTGCCTTGTCCCTTGGCCTGGCGGCTCTGCAGAGAAGCCTGGTGATTCGGCCCGGCACCAGGTTTGGCTTTCCCATGCCGGGAAGCGCACTGATCACCATCGAACAACCACCAGCAGCAAGCCTGCAAAGTGATTGACCGCCTTTCCTTTACTCAGGGCAGTACGTTCCGAAATTCACAAGCATCAACAGCAGATCTGTCATGGTGACAGCACCATCCATGTTGATGTCGCTTGGACAAGGATCGTACATCAACACAACAACACATTGCGAAGTCTCGGGGTTCCAATAAGTGCCCGGACCACAAACCGTATTGTCGTAGAGGCATTCAAAATCGCAGGATCCGTCATCCATCAAAGCGTTCGAATCGAAATTGCACGCCTCCTCATACGTGCAGCCCAAGCAACCCAAACCCTCTCCTTCGCATGGATTGGGCACCTCGGTGGTCTCCCCTTCGGTCACGACAAACGACGAATCTGCCGGCAAATCGTAGTAGACATCCACAATGCCCGAAGACCAAGTCACTTCAAGGCTGTCCACCTGCAAAGCTTCGCCCAGACCGAAATGCTCCCAGCGGCTGTTCTGGCCCATGTAATTCTCACCACAAAAAGACATCTGATAACTGACCATGCCATTGACCCACGCCCGAAACTTGGTCCCGATCCCGTCGCGATTGCTGACAGTGCCCACCGGCCTCACCCGCAGAAAGTGACCCTCGACGGGTGTGGACTCCAGCATGAGTGCGACGTCTCCAACTTGGTTGGAAACCAAATCCAAATAGCCGTCAGCGTTCCAATCCCCGGTAGCCGAACTAAAGGAGAGCTGGTCATCATCAGGCAACAAGTTGTTCGCTTGCCAAAAGACACCACCACCAGAATTCCGAAAGAACTGCTGCGGCACGTATTCATACTGCTCAAATACTTGGGGATATTCCGTATAAGTGCTGTAGCCTGTGTTCACGTACAAGTCTTCCCATCCGTCGTTGTTGTAATCGATCCAATTCGCCGCCCACGACAGCAGATTCACATGCAAGTCATCGCCAGCGGTGGGCTCGAACCATTCGAAGTGGCCATCGCCATCATTGACCATCAAACGGTTTTGGTCAAATTGTGCACCTACAACGTAGACGTCCAAGTCATTGTCCCGATCAAAATCGGCGACTGACGTGCTCATGGCATTGATCATAAAATCCAGGCCAAATTCGGCTGCGGACTCCACAAACGTCCCATCACCCTGATTCACAAAATACAGGTTGGGATAAATCACACGGTCAACAATCACAAACAAATCCAGAAGCCCATCTTCATTGAAATCCACCCATTGACCTTGAAAACTCTGGATGTACTCGCCACCCAATCCGCTCGTGAACGTCACATCCGTGAACGTGCCGTCCCCATTGTTGTGGTACAACTCATTGCGGGGTTCATCGGTCACCCAATTGTAATCGGCCACAAACAAGTCAAGGAAGCCATCGTTGTCATAGTCGCCGAAACTCGCACCATAGGACCGCCGTGGAGCCTGATCAATGCCACATGTCTCAGACACTTCCACGAATTCAAACCCACCTTCATTCAGCCACATTCGATTGGGCGCCAGGCGGTAGGTGATGAACAAATCCGAATCCCCATCATTGTCAATATCCGCCCACAACACGCATTTGGCTTCGTTTCCATCAGAAGCAACTACTGGCAGCTCAAAGGGCACAAACCCCGTCGATGCGCCCAAATAGGCGTGGACATTGCCCTCCCAATCCACCAAGGTCAGGTCATCCACCCCATCACCTGAAAAATCCGCCATGCTCACGCCGTGCCCAAGGTATCCACCGGTGTGACCGGACTCAATCACCATCGGCGACGAAACATCAATGAACTGCGCATGCATCACATACACAGGCAACATCGCCCACAAAGCACACAAAACGCCTTTGCCAATTCCCATCGATAATCAAAAAATGGCCGTGTCAGCAACAATCCAAGCAGGTAATGAAAAATACGTTAAAATGAAATAGGCTCCAAAAGAAAAGCCCGGTGCTTGCGCACCGGGCTTCCCCATTCATGTCACTTCAGGATCAGTTCGGACAAACAGAACCGAATGCACCCAAGAATTGGAGCAAGTCCGTTGTGGTCACCGAACCATCTTCGTTCAAGTCAGCAGGACAAGGGTTTGCCGTGTCAAAGACACAAGAACCATCATCAGCCACTGCGCCTTCTGTGTAGTTTGTCGCATCGACATACGTACAGCCAGAGCAATCGTCAAAGCTGCAAGAATCGAAGTCAGGCAAGTTTGCATCTGGGTTGTAGTTGCAAGCACACGCAACTGTACAACCGACGATGCAGTTGTTGCCACCCACACTGATGTTCGAAGGCTCATAAGGAGACCCACCGCTGATGGCTCCTCCGAAGATGCCGGAGATTGTCCACGATACCTCTCCAGCAAAGCTGCCTTCAATCATGCTCACAACGTAACAACCAGGCTCGATGCAGTACGTCTCGACCAAAGAAGCTCCAGTCTGGATTGTTGTCTGAATCACAACGTTTCCATCGAGATCCGAGATCACGATTTGGTTGCCGTTCCAGCCATCACCCCAAGAGTCCACCATGTCAATGGTTACAGGCACACCGTAATTGCAAGTGCCGTCTTCGATGGTTGCTTCTGGATCATAGTTGCAAGCCGTGTCGTCGGTACATCCTGCACAGGTCTCGTATTCGCAAGTGCCATTGTCGCTGTCGGCCGCAGGGTCATAGTTGCAAGCGAAGTCATCCGTGCAACCACATACTGCATCGCCCAATCCAAATGGTGTGGACTCGACCGCACCGTTTGCCGTAGGAGCGCCGCTGATGATTTCCATCACCCCATCCGTAACAACCCAAGACTGTTCATCGGACCAAGCGTCAGCCCCAGTGAACACGAAGTTGTAGCATCCGGGATCGAGACAAGCAACATCCAAACCAAACTCTGGGCCATCGAAGTTGTCTTCATCCACCTGATAAACCGCCTCTTCAAGCGTGCCCGTCAACACGACTGTGCCATCCACTGTCGTCACCTCATAGCCACCCATGGATCCGGAGTTGCCCCCAGACCATCCGTCTCCGAATGCATCATACATCTCGACGACCAATGCGACGCCACCGGGGTTGCCGTCACATGCACATGATGTGTATTCGCAATCACCGGAATCGATGTTCGCTTCTGGGTTGTAGTTGCATGCTGCTGAGATCTGGCATCCGTAGATTGCCGGCTCACATGTCAATTCAATCTGGTGCGATCCAATTCCGTCATCATCAAAACCAACCATGACGTAGTACGTTGCCCCAACCTCTGAGACAAGCTCAACGAACGCGTCATCTTGATCAAAGAAGCCACATCCAGCGAAGCTTTCGCTGACGACACCTGAAGAACCATCGTTCTGATAAATGCACTCCATGGCATCACAACCAGCCGTAGACGAGTAAATGTGCAAACGAGAATCGATGACAGACCCACACGTGTTGATGGTGTGGAGGTCGCCAGTGCCTTCAAAAGTGTACCAAACACCTGCGAGGGCTGGGAAACTCAACTCTTCTGTTCCATCCGTGGCAGCAGTACCTGTGGTCGATGCAGCCGCTCCAGTGGCCACCGTGAAACCATCCAAGACCAAGTTGCCATTCCAGTACAAGGAAGCGGTTCCACCGTTCCATCCGTCACCGAAGCTGTCGATGCCATTGAAAGTAAAGTCTCCTTCAGCCAGGCCACAGAGCCACTGGCCCGTCGTCGCAGCACCTTCGTAAACGTTGCCTGCGGCATCGGTCAAATTCCAAGAGATCTCACCGTCCCATGAACCGCCACCGACGACGATGTAGGCACTGTTCTCTTCCGCTGCACAAGGTGTGCAAACCACGTCAGGGTATCCTCCCGCTGTTGCATTTCCTGTTGAGCCTTCGATGTAGCCAGTGTTGCATTCCAATGCAATCGCGTCAGCACAGAGGTCGTTGACCGGCGTATCCGTGTAGACACAAGAGCCGTTGTCCTGCGTCGCCTGCGCATCGTAATTGTCCGCTGCAGCATCCGTACAACCCAAGTAGACCCCTGTTGTTGTGAACTCAAAGTTTCCACAATCTGCGGGCTCTGTTGTGCCCACAACGAAATAGTAATCTGTGTCAGGAATCAGGTCGGTAAAGGCCTCAATCGATCCGGCACAAGTGCCCGTGAATTCACATCCTACGAATGCACTGCTTGCTACCGTCAAGCAATCGCCTCCGTCCAAATAAATGGTCAATGTCAAGCTCGCTCCGTCCACATTTGTCAAATCAAAATCAAACGTGTCATAATCCGAGCTGTTGAACGTGAACCAAACGCCGTAGTTGGTGTTGAACGCCGAACCGAAGCTTGGCAAGTTGGGTGGAGACGCGCAGCATGTTGTTCCTGTGAATGTTTCACCGTTCACCTGAGGCAACGCATTTTCACAATAATCGTTGAATGGGATTCCTGCTTCGCAGTCCTCACACGCCACATTCATAACGAACTCAATCCCTCCAGAGAATGTACTGAAGCGGCTCACATGAATGTAGTAGTCTGTTCCTGTTGTTGCCACCCAAGAAGCAGCGGACAACAAGCCACAGCTGTCATCGTTGCCGACCAATCCAACCAAATTGCCGTCCTCGTCCATGGTGAAGACGTGAATCTTTGTGTCGCCAATCGGCTCAGCAAAACCAGCGAAGCTTGTCTCGCAAAGATCGATGAAGATGGCCTGGTCAGCAGGCGCGTTGAATTCATACCAAACCCCTGCCGTTGTGACAGCAGTTCCTGGGAAATCGATGCCAATCACACCATCAGGATCAGAAGCATTGGCGATGCTGCCAGAAAATGACCCACCGCAGAACACCGGCTCAGCCAATGCCAATTCGTTGTTAGGCGGAGGACAAATGCAAGAACCATCATCAATCGTGACAGAGGGGTTGTAATTGAAGCAGAATGGATCTGTGCAGCCTTCAAAATCACAAGTTCCAAGCAAACCGAAGTCAATGTCGAACTGTGCGATGGCTCCAGAACCCGTCAAGTAAGTCGTTCCGAACTGATCCGAAACCGTGTAGCCAGTTTCTCCAACGGCCGTTCCACCAGCAACTGTGAAGTTGTAGCAGCCGAGTTCGATACAAGCGAAATCTGTTGCAACATCTCCTGTGTAGTTCGCTGCGTTGTCCCAGTTGCCTTCAATGACGTCACCAGTGCCGATGTTTGTCAGGAAGTAGTTTGCACCATTCCAGCCATCACCTGCCGCGTCAGTCATTTCAATATTCACAACATAAGTGCCTGACTCGCAGTAAACGCAAGACCCTTCACCCTCAATGGTGGCGTTGGGGTCAAAGTTCGCTGCAGTCGTGTCCATGCAACCCACGCAGCTGTAATCACAAGAGCCATCATCGTAGTTGTTCGCTGCATCAAAGTTGCAAGCATTCGCGTCTGTGCAACCGAACACACAACCGGGATCGCCCAAACTCAGGGCCTCAGGTCCGTAAGGAGATCCTCCTGCAAGAACCAATTCGTCTCCATTGTACAACTCCCATGAAACCTCACCTGTCCAGGAACCAGTGATCATGGAAACCTCGTAACAACCGTCTTCGATGCATCCTGCCCAAGTACCCGTCGCACCACTGGCAATGGTTGCTGTGGTGATTTGGTTGCCTTCCAAGTCGCTCAACACCCAAGTGTTGCCATTCCAGCCGTCTCCGAAACTGTCAACCATCTGCAATGTCAAGCAATTGCCGAAGCAGCAAGAACCATCGTCCTCATTCGCTGTTTCGTCGAAATTGCATGCCGCAGCATCTGTACATCCAGGATAGATATATTCACAAGAACCATCGTCTTCCGTGGCGTTGGCATCATAATTGGAAGCGGAGGGGTCTGTACAACCTGGGAACGCACAAGCGAAGGTGTATTCTATGGGATTGATCGTGCTAGTTGACGAGCAGGACCCCGACCCGTCAGAGTCCATAATAACGACAATCATCCCCGTTGTCGATGCGACGAACGCGCCGGCGACAGATTGATTGCCGAAAACACCTTCACCAGCAGAATACAACAAGTTTGCATCGAA
Organism: uncultured Flavobacteriales bacterium; assembly: GCA_965661765.1. GTDB lineage: Bacteria > Bacteroidota > Bacteroidia > Flavobacteriales_D > Sanyastnellaceae > JBMYZL01. Next base: position 23,559 of record CBFIFE010000027.1, on the reverse strand, counting down.
GGAGAGACCATCATAGACATAGATTTGATCGTAAAAGCCTTCAATCTCGCCGGCAGTGAACAACATGTAAGCCGTTTCGCCTTCAGGCACTTGGCCTGTGAAAACGATGCTGCTGTTGAGACCATTGCCATAACAGAATGAACTTTCCTCGAAGCAAGTGGGGTAGTTGCATGAGCCATCATCCTCTGTTGCTGCCGGATCGTAGTTCAGCGCTTCTGGATCGGTACAGCCAGGCAAAGCTGCTGCAGCAACACCATTGAAGTCAGCAGATCCTCCGGAGGTGAATGTGAAGCTGGTCATGGCGGGATAACCGTTCCATGTCAGGGTAGCCGTTGCACCGTTCCAACCGTCACCGTAGCTGTCGACCGCGGTGAACGTGAAGGCACCTTCCGCGAAGCCACACAACTCGAAAGTTCCGACGGCCCCATCATAGGTCGTGCCTGCAGCGTCGACCATCGACCATGAAACCTCTTCGGGAAAGCCACCGTCGGTGATAGTCAGCATGCCGACATTTTCGCCGGCTGCACACTGTGCAGATGTTGTCCCGTAGGACCCTAGAAGCATCAACAGTGCAACAAAGGCACCGCAACACTTAGATAACGTGTTAAACATTTGAACTGGTTTTGGTTAGAATACAATTTCATTCATCTGAACAACGAAGAATCGTCGTCCATGCCTCGTTAGGCCATTTGGTGGTTCGGGGCAATCGACGCCCTCCGAGCAAGGGTAAGTCGAGCGCTGACCGAAGGGGTTGCCTTGTTGCGTCAACGTAAAGTCTAAGCACAATTCGCGTTAAATGTAGCCCAAGGTTTGCTAAAAAGCAACATCCTCCCCATGGATTTTGACCGAAAATTGACCCGTTTCGTCGGTGAAAATCAATGATTAAGGCGTTCAATTGAAAGATTATTCCTGCCCCGAATCCCGCAGGTGCTGATTTTCAGCGACTTGAACAATCGAAGCCTCGGCTTGAGGTCAACGCCACATTTCTTGGTGCCAAGTTTGGTCAAAACGCGCGATGCCTGCCTGACGCCATTCGCCCAAGGTGCGAACCGTCGTGTCACAAACCTCCGTTTCTGACCCAACCACACCTGCTTTGCGCAGCGCCCAGAAAGAATGCAACGCCGCAGCTTGCCAATCCGGATTCCGGTACATTATAATGTGTCGGTCGAACCAATCGAGATTCCCGAATTCCTCGCCAAGCGTTTTCAAGAACGCAACGGATGCATCAATCGAGCAGCCCGTCGCCGACTGCGCAGATTCGTCGACAGCCAACAATGCCACTCGCCCACCGGCCTCAAAGCACCAGCCTGCCTGCAATGGAGCGCCGTGCGCTTGCCATTGTTCGATGAAAGCATCAAACGCCAGAGAGGCGCGATTCAATTCCTGAGCCGTCAAGTCCCTTGAAGCTGTATAAGTCCAAAGGCGCGCTGTGTCCGGTAGGTTGTTCCAATCTGAGGAATGAATCATTTGGCAATTATAAGCTTCGAAAGAGGAAAGTTTGGCCAAATCGTGCGAAATTGCGCCTGCAATTATGGCCACAACCTCTCCCCCCAAAGCTGACCTGATCAACCTCAGTGACTTGCGCCCGTACCTCAAACTGCTGGGCAAGAACTGGTGGCTGTTGCTGCTGCTGGGTGGACTGGGTTACAGCGCTGGAAAATTGATCACCCATCGGCAACTCGATATCCACAGCGCCACTGCCGAGATTCTGTTGGAAAGTCAGGAGACCTTCAATTACCAAGAGCAAATGCTCGGGCAACTTGGGGCCACCTCGCTGAGCAACGATGTGCAGAACCAGCTTCGGATTTTGCAGAGTTACGATTTGGTCGGGCGAGCGGTGGACCAATTGAATCAACCCGTTGACTACTTTTTCGTCGGACGCGTGCGCACGAGTCAGGTGGAAGGGTTCGGCAACATCGAGGTTGAGGCTCGGCCTGATTTGTTCGATCCGGACATGCTCGGCGTGGACATTGATTTGTTTGTGGAAACGGCCGACTCGTACATTGTGCGCTACGTGCATCCGAGTGGGCGCGAAGTGGAGGAAATTCGGCGATTCGACAAGCCCATCGAAGGACCGGATTTGGCCTTGACGGTGACCTTGAAAGACGGCCAGCTCAACCGGGCCTCGCCTGCTGAAATTGAAAAAGCCCGACAGCAACATTTCCGCATTCGGGTTTTCAGCCGCGGGCAGCGCATCAACCAATTTCGGGAGGCATTGCAGGTCGAGAACATCTCGAAGACCAGCATCTTGTCCCTGAAGGCGACCAGCACATTGCCAAGACGCGGGTTGCAATTTTTGGACACCTTGTCTCGTGCATACATCAGTTACACGAGGGAAGCGAAACTCGATGCCAGCAATCGCACGGAGAGTTTCATCAACATCCAGCTGGACGAGTTGACTTCCATCATGGACAGCCTGGAACAGCAGGTCGATCTGTTCAAAGAGGACAAGGATGTTTTGGATTTGAGCCGAGAACAGAATGAGTTTTTCAACTCGCTCGTTCAACTTGAAACGCAACAGCGGCAACTCGACCTTCGCCTGGAAGCCATGCGCTCGTTGCAGCGGTATCTCGCTGTGGGCGTAGAGGAGTTTGGGCTGCCCCCGACGACCTATCTCTTCGAGGAAGATCCGCTCCTCATTCAGCAGGTGAACCAATTGTTCGAACTGCGCACCTCGCGAACCGCTGCACTCATTGATGTCACTGAGGAGAACTACGCGGTGCGCCGCTTGGACAGTGCAATCAGCAACACCCGATTCAGCATTGCCCGATACATCGATGACACGCGCCAAGCCCTCGCCGATCAGCGCGCGGACCTGAACCGAGAAATTGTCACGCTCGAACAGCGTCTCAGTGGACTCCCCGCCACCCAACGGGACATCATGAGCATGGAGCGCAAGCTGCAGGTCAACGAAGAACTGTATGTCTTCTTGTTGCAAGCGAAGGCATCAACCATCATTGCGCGGGCGGGCATTGCCCCTGAAGCCACGTTGATTGAACAAGCGAGATACGGCGGCATCGTTGGACCGGACAAGCGCCGGACAATCCTGACATACGTGGCGGGTGGGCTGCTGTTGGCTTTGCTCATCGCACTGATTCGAATGGTGTTCTTCGAGCGCATCGAAACGGTGAATGAATTGCGTGAGACATCAACGATCCCCGTCATTGGTGGCATTCCGCATGAGCCTGAAATCGAGGAATCACCGCTGATCGTGCTGCGGAAGAACCGGGGACAAACCACCGAGGCGTTCCGCTCCTTGCGCACAAACCTGCAGTACCTGCTCGTCAAAGAAGACGCAAAGTCACTACTGATCAGCTCTTTGCACCCTTCTGAAGGAAAATCCTTTGTCAGTTCAAACTTGACGTCGGTTTTGGCGAAGGCAGGAAAGAAAACGATCATTCTGGATTTCGACATGCACAAGCCGAAAGTCCACAAAAACTTCGGTTTGACAAACCACATCGGCATGAGCACCTACCTCGTGGGGCGGTGCGAAGTGCAAGAGATGATCCAGGCCGGTCCCGAGCCCAACCTCGATGTAGTGACCGCTGGCCCCATCCCGCCCAACGCGTCGGAATTGATTTTGAGTGAAAAGCTGACCGAGTTGATGCAGGTCTTGCGCCAGACCTACGATTACATCATTTTGGACACGCCCCCCATCCTCCTGTTGAGCGATGCATTGGTTTTGATGACGCATGTGGATGCAGCATTGCTGGTGACGAACACGGACAAATCATCAAAACGAAGCATCCGTTTGTTGGAAGAGAGCTTGGCGCAGAACAACTTGAGCCATGTCTCCTTTGTATTGAACAACATTCGAATGAAGCGTTGGCAGTACTACTACTCGAAATACGCGTACAAGTACGGTGTCGGATATGGTTATGGCTACAGTTATGGCTATGGTGGGTACAGTTATGGCCAGGAATACGGGGAGAACGAGGGGGACTAGGGTGACTAAGGGGACTAGGGAGACTAGGGTGACTAGGGAGACTAGGGTGACTAAGGTGACTAAGGAGACGAGGGAGGCGAGGGAGACTAGGGAGACTAAGGTGACTAGGGGGGCGAGGGGGGGGTGAAGTTGAGTGAAACCTTGGAATGCCAGGGGGCGTAAGTGGGACAAACCATGGCAAAGCAACAATCCATCGAAAAAGCGTTCAATGCGGCCAAAGCTGGCGAAAAGTCGGAGCCGTTGCTGACGACTGTTTGGCGCATTTACGCGGTGTTGTCGAAGGAGGAGCG
>CBFIFE010000027.1:0-18972 GCA_965661765.1 uncultured Flavobacteriales bacterium | reverse complement strand
AAAAGTGTTGACAGAAATCAATGCCTGGCCCACCCAATTCGCGAAACGAGGACTGTTTTCACTGATCACCCTCGCCTCGGAACTGATGATCATTTCGGCGATCGGAACGGCATTGGTGCTGTACAAGCCGCTGGTCATGGCAGCTGTTATCAGCATCATCGGTGTGGGCGGGCTGTTGCTCCGTGTATTTGTCAAAGGCCGGGTCGCCCGCTACAACGCCATTGAAAAAGAAGCAGGCCCGAAGGCCATGGGGGTGTTGAACAACTCGGTGCAAGGCATCCGGGAGATTGTGACGTTCAACGCCGTCGGGGTGATGAAGAAAGAATATTTGGAGACGAATTTGGCCAATTTTCAAATCACCTCGAACCTCTTCCTGCTGAACCAAATCCCGCGGCCTCTTTACGAATGGCTTGCCATCCTGTCCATCGGCAGTGCCATCCTCTTGAGTTTTCAGCTCGACATCCGCAATGAAGATTTTTTGTCCATGCTGACGTTTTTGGCGATTGGGGCGTATCGGGTGATGCCGGCGATCAGCAAAATTTCTCAGCGAGCGCTGGATTTGCGGAGCGCGGTGTTTGTGGTGGAGGCAATGGAGAAGGGGCTGCAGTTCCAAGCTGTGCTCGAGGAGGAGGCCAAATCAAACCGCGACCATGTTGTCAAGATTCCTTCTGACGCCGCGGTTTCCGTCCGGCTCAAAGACCTAGGATTTCGCTACAAAAAGCAACGGCGGGATGTGCTGCGAGACCTCGATTTCACCTTTCCAGCTGGCAGCATCACTGCTGTGACCGGGGAATCGGGTTCCGGAAAGACCACCTTGGTCAATTGCCTCCTTGGACTCAACACCCCAACATCGGGGGCCATTGAAGTGGAAAGTGCGGGACAACGTTGGGTGATCGGGAAAGAGATGCGTCGCTCGGATTGGCTCAATGCCACAAGCTACCTTTCCCAGCGCCCCTTTTTGTTTCCTGGCAGCGTTCGGGACAACCTGACGATGCGCATTCCCGACTTTGAATTGGATGAAGAAAAAACATTGGTGCTGATTGAGCGGTTGGGCCTGGTGACTGCCCTGGAGAATCGAAGGGAAAAACAGGACGAAGAAGGGGAGGAAAAGAAAGGACGCGGAGGCGGGTTGGACTTTGTCTTGAAAGATGGGGGCGCGAACCTCAGCGGCGGGCAGCAACAAAGGGTGGGCCTGTTGCGTTCTCTGCAGGTACAGCGGCCAGTGATGATTTTGGATGAAGCGACAAGCGATTTGGACGAAAAATCGCGGGATGCGGTGTTCGACATTTTGCAGGAAAGAAGCAGGTCTGGATGCACCATCATTTTGGTGACGCATGACCGATCCATCGCGGACCGGTGCGATTTGAATTTGGACCTCTCAAGGGTCCGCTTAAAGGCTTGATCACGCAACGACCGGCAGGTTGTTTGCGTTGTATCTTTGGAGGTTAAAATGCGGCTACGCTTGCGCCATATCAAACACGGATTATTGCTGGCCTTGACGGTCTGCGGGCTGTCCCTTGCGGGATTCGCTCAATGGGACACCGACATGGGGTGTGTGGTGGTGAACGCCGCTGGCAATGCCACAGTGTCTTGGGCCCCGGTGGGCGATCCCGCTGGGGTGTTTCAGCATTATGAGGTGCACTATTTCGAGCCCGGGGGGATGTCCTTGGGCAATGTGCTTGTCGGCAACAATGGCGGCGTTCCTGACCCGAGTGTCGACAGTTGGGTGAACACCCTGTACAGCGCCAACACTTTCGAATTGTGCTACACCGTGGCCGCGCAGGCGGCGACAGGCAGTGGTGTGTCGGACACCTTGTGCAGCATTCACCTCAATGCACAGGCCGGATTGACGCCTGGCGTAGCGGAAATTGAGTTCAACAGCCCACACATTGCCACAGGGCAGCCGGGAGCGGATTTGGTCTTGCAGAAGGAAGACTCCCCGGGAATTTGGGTGGATGTGGCCACGATTCCGGACAATGCGGGCATCATGTCTTACGACTATTCGATTGAGGCATGTTCGGAGGATTTGAAGTTTCGGGTAACGTCGGTGGGACCAGCGGGTTTGGCTTGCCAACACATTTCAAACCAAGCGCCAGTGAGCATCAGCAACATTTTGGCGCCAGATCCACCAGTGATCACCGACATCGATGTGAATCCGATCTCGGGGAATGCTGTGATCAATTGGACACAGACGCCTTCTGATGATTTGAATGGCTTCATCGTTTACACCTGCAACGGCAATGTGTCACAGGCGGTCGATACGATTTTCGATCCGACGGCAACAAGTTGGGAGAATCCGAATTCCAATGCCACGCAGTATGTGGAGATTTACAACATCGCCGCTTTTGATTCGTGCTCGACGTCGGGCAATGGGGTCGGGAACACGAGCATCGGACCGTTGTGCGTGGGGTCTTTGGAACTCGATGTGGCCAGAAATCCTTGTGAGGACGTAGCGACCTTGACATGGGCTGGGCCCTATTCGACGGCGGGAGACATCCTTCACTACGAAGTCGTCATGCGCGAAGAATCGCCTGCTGGCAGTGGAAACTGGTCCGCCGAGGAGACCTTGGCCATCTTGGACCCGAGCGAGAATGGCTTCGCACATCAGGGGGCTGTGTACGGAAACCAGTACGAATATTTGATTCGCGCACACCACTCCACCAACGCCACGAGTGTTTCCGATGTCGAGGCGTTGAATTTCACGTATCCGGGGGCACCCGCTTACATCTCGCTGCGGCGCGCGTCGGTGCGCGATTCCGGCGGGGTGGACATCATTGTCGATCTCGATCCTGCCGTGAACATCATCCACACGTATATGCTGGAGCGATCCCAGGGGGTGGACGGCGCGTTTTATCCACTCACCGAGCAGGAAGGGGCAGGCGCCATGACCTTGACCTGGACGGACAGTTGGGCGAAGACGAATGAATTGGTCTATCGCTACCGCGTGGTGGCAGAGAACCCATGTGGCGATTCGGTTCAGGTGAGCAATGTGGCCCAAACCGTGCTGCTGAACGGCACCAGTGACAATGCGTTGTTGCGCAATACCCTCGCCTGGAGCGAATACGCAGAGTTTCCCGGGAACGTGGTTCGGTACGAGTTGTTTCGACGGCCACAACGGGATGGTGTTTTTTCCTTGTTGACAGAGTTGCCTGGGTCTGTCTTTTCGCATGAAGATGACGTGTCCATGTCGTTGGCGTTGCCAGGGGATTTCTGCTACCGCATCCGGGCCATTGACAGCGCTCCAGGGCCGAGTGGGGCGCAAAATTATGCGCTGTCCAACACGTTTTGTTTGACGCAGGAACCCGTGATTTGGGTGCCCAACAGCTTCATGACAGGCGGTTTCAATGATGTGTTTTTGCCTGTGGTCAGCTTTGCTGATTCTGCGGCTTTTGAGATGGAAATCTTCAATCGTTGGGGCCAAACCCTTTTCTCATCCACCGATCCCGACCAAGGTTGGGATGGCCGACTAGCGAGTGGGGACTTTGCGCCGGAAGGTTCCTATGGGTACTTCATCCGGGTCCAAGACGGAGCGGGAAGAAAATTTGACGAAACAGGCTTGGTCTACCTGTTGCGAGGCGATTGAATCCAAGCCGGACTGCAGTACATTTGCACGAATCGTAGAACCAACCGATTCATGGCGACCGACTTTTCTTCCAAATTCACGGGTGAGGGACTCACCTATGACGACGTTCTACTGGTGCCCGCCTACAGCGAGGTTTTGCCGAGGGATACGCGGCTTTCCAGTCCATTTTCGCGCAACATCTTGCTCAAAACCCCTGTGGTGAGCGCAGCGATGGACACGGTCACTGGCAGCCGAATGGCGATTGCCATGGCCAGAGCAGGTGGGATTGGTGTGATTCACAAGAACATGACCATCGCCCAACAAGCCATTGAGGTGCGACGCGTGAAACGCTCGGAGAGTGGCATGATTCAAGACCCGGTGACGCTGAAGAAGGATGCGGTGGTGGGCGATGCGCTGGCCATCATGAGGGAACACCGAATCGGCGGAATCCCCGTTGTGGACGACGCTGGCAAGCTCGTGGGCATCGTGACGAATCGCGATCTTCGGTTTGAGAAAAATGCCCAGCGACCGATTGCAGAAGTCATGACGTCGGAGGGGTTGATTGTGACGGAAGCCGGGTCGGATTTGGCACAAGCTGAGGAAAAATTGCGGAAGCACCGCATCGAAAAACTTCCAGTGGTGAACGGGGCCGGCGAACTTGTGGGCCTGATCACCTACCGCGACATCATCAAGCTGAGCGAATTCCCGAACAGCGCAAAAGACCAGTTTGGCCGGTTGCGGGTGGCGGCAGCGGTCGGGGTCACGGGCGATACAGATGAACGGGTGGCGGCCTTGGTCGCGGCGGGTGTGGACGCGATCATCATTGACACAGCCCATGGACACAGCCGGGGCGTGCTGGACACGCTTCGCAGGGTCAAGAGCACATTTTCAGAGATTGACGTCATTTGCGGCAACATCGCCACTGCTGAGGCTGCCCACGCCCTTGTGGACGCTGGAGCCGATGCGGTAAAGGTCGGCATCGGCCCGGGATCGATTTGCACCACCCGTGTCATTGCTGGCGTCGGCGTGCCGCAACTCACAGCGGTCATGGAGGTGGCGGCAGCGCTGGAAGGGACAGGAGTGCCCGTCATTGCCGATGGTGGGATTCGCTTCACCGGAGACATCGTCAAGGCCCTTGCCGGAGGCGGCCACTCTGTGATGATCGGCTCGATGCTCGCGGGGACAGAAGAGTCCCCGGGCGAAACCATCATCTACGAAGGACGGCGATTCAAGGGGTACCGGGGCATGGGCTCTTTGGAAGCCATGCAGAAAGGTTCGAAGGATCGCTACTTCCAAGACGCGGAGGACGACTTGAAGAAATTGGTCCCCGAAGGCATCAGTGGCCGCGTGCCTTACAAAGGCTCTGTTCAAGAGGTGATGCACCAAATCATCGGGGGACTTCGCGCTGGCATGGGCTATTGCGGCGCAGGGGACATGGCGGCTTTGCGCGAGGCCAAATTCATCCGCATCACCAATGCCGGCGTCAAAGAGAGCCACCCGCACGATGTCATGATCACGAGGGAGGCCCCCAACTACTCGATTCGCTGAGGCGGAAGATTGGTGAGTTCCAAAAGCAAGACGAAGACAACAAGGCAAATGAAGTTCGAAAAGATGAAAAATTGGTTGATCGCCTTTGCGATTCTCGGCGGTGGATGGATATCGGCGGAAGCACAACAAGAGCCCATCGCCCTCCAGGTCAATGGTGAGTCCGTCACCTTGAGTGATTTTGAAGCCATCTTCATGAAGAACAATCGGGACAGCATGGTCACCCGGGCTGCCCTCGACGAGTACATGGACCTGTTTGTGAATTTCAAGCTCAAAGTCACCGAGGCCGAAGCGCTGGGCATGGACACGTCTGCGGCGTTCCGAAGAGAGCTCGAGGGCTACCGGGCACAGCTCGCGCGGCCATATTTGACGGACAGCGATCTGCTGGACGATTTGGTCATCCAGGCCTTCGAGCGCCAACAAGAAGAAGTTCGGGCGCGTCACATCCTCGTCAATTGCAGCGAAACCGCCAGCCCTGCCGATACACTGATCGCCTGGAACCGGGCCCGGCAGCTCCGGAAACGGGTATTGAGCGGGGAGGATTTTGAGGCAGTGGCCACCGGCAAAGGGGGGTCCGACGACCCGTCGGTTCGAGACAACGGCGGCGATTTGGGTTGGTTCACCGCGTTTTCGATGGTGTACCCCTTCGAGGAAGCGGCGTACAACACGCCAGTGAACGGCTTGAGCGAGGTGGTGCGAACGCGCTTTGGTTACCACTTCTTGGAGGTGACTGGCCGTCGGGATGCACGTGGCGAAGTCAAGGTCGCGCACATCATGGTCCGCACCCGCGATCCCAAGGACAGCATCGGCGTGGCCGAAGCGGAAGACCGCATCCGCACCATCCACAACGAACTCGTGGCGGGCGCGCCATGGCAAGAAATGGCCATGAAGTACAGCGATGACAAAAGTTCGTCTGGCAAGGGCGGTGAACTGCCATGGTTTGGGACGGGAAAAATGGTGGAATCTTTCGAAGATGCATCGTTCGCCTTGACGGAGGATGGTCAGATTTCGGCGCCTTTCCGGACCAGTTTTGGTTGGCACATCGTCAAGCGCATCGCCCGCAAGCCGCTCCCCACTTTCGAAGCGTCCAAGCGGGAAATCGAAAAAAAGGTCAGCCGAGACAGCCGTGCAGACCTCACCCGCCAATCTTTCCTCGCCAAGCTCAAGGCCGAATACGGGTTCAAGGCCTATCCGAAGGCACTCGCGCCTTTCCGCAAGCTCGCCTCGGCCACCGACAGCGCATTTTTTGAAAACCACCCCGTGACGGGCCTCGAAGACAAGGCACGGCGCGCTGTGCTCATCGAACTCGCAGGGGCAACGGCCACGGTAGGGGATTTCGTCGATGACATGAACAGCCGCCGATTCCGCAACGCGGCGATGGGACCAGAGGTGCTGATTGACGAGGCGTTTGCGTCATGGAGCGACAAGCTTGTGCTCGATCATGAGGATGCCCAACTTGAGACGAAGTACGACGCCTTCCGCCTTCTGATGGAGGAGTACCACGACGGCATTTTGCTGTTTGAGTTGACGGATGAGCAAGTTTGGTCTCGGGCCGTGGAAGACTCCATCGGCTTAGATACTTACCACCGCGAACACGCAACGGACTTCATGTGGGACCGCCGTGCGGATGTTCGAATCTTCACCTGCGGCAACAAGAAAATCGCAAAAAAGGTGCGCAAGCTGGTGGCGGGCGATGGCGATTTGGTGGGGTATCGTCGCGACGTGGTGGCCGAAGATGCTTTGGCTTTGAGCATTGAAAGCGGCAAATACGAGGCCGGAGAAAACCCATGGGGAGACAAGGTGCTGGAAGCTGCCACGGCTGGCGAGATCAAAACCAAACCCGGCACGCCATCCTTCCTCGAGTTCACTGCAGGCGGGGACGAAATCATCCTGATTGAAGTCCGTGAGATTCGCTCGGCAGAGCCCAAGTCGCTCGAGGAGGCGCGGGGACAAGTCATTGCTGCGTACCAGGACCATTTGGAAAAGTCCTGGATCGAGAGCTTGAAGGCGAAGTATGAGGTGGTGGTGTACCCGGAGGTGATTTACACGCTGGCGGGTGACTAGGGAGTGACTAGGGTGACTAGGGGGGGTAGGGTGACTAGGGAGTGACCAGGGTGACTAGGGGGGGGTAGGGTGACTAGGGAGTGACTAAGGAGACTAGGGAGGCTAGGGTGACTAGGGCGACGAGGGGGACGTGGAGGACGTGGGGTGGGGGAACCATTTTGCGGGGATTTCGTATGCTGAGGCACCATGTTTTTCAATAGCATCACTTTCTTGCTGTTTTTTGCGGTGGTCTTCGCAGTGATGTGGCTCTTTCTTCCCGGTCATCGCAAGGCCCGCAACCTTTTTCTGCTGAGCACAAGCTATGTTTTTTATGGCTGGTGGGACTGGCGATTCTTGGGCTTGATTGTCCTGAGTTCGGCAGTGGACTTCGGCATCGGCCAAGCGATTCACAAGGCTGAAGACCATGCCAACCGGAAGCGATGGCTCGCTGCGAGCTTGGGGACAAACCTCGGTCTGCTGGGTCTTTTCAAGTATTTCAATTTCTTCATTGACTCCCTCGATGCGGTGTTGGCCCCCTTGGGCGGAAGCGCAGCAGGTTTGCACTTGGACATTGTTTTGCCTGTGGGCATCAGTTTTTACACATTCCAAACCTTGTCCTACACCCTGGACATCTACCGGCGGCGGCTGACGCCGGTGTCGGACCCAGTGCAATTCTTTGCGTTTGTGGCGTTTTTCCCTCAGCTCGTGGCGGGCCCCATTGAGCGGGCCCGAGACCTTTTGCCCCAGTTCGGGCAGGAGCGAATGCGGTTCTCGGCTGATGTTGTGAGGAGCGGCTTGTTGCTGGCCATGTGGGGCATGTTCAAGAAGGTGGTGATTGCCGATCGGCTCGCCATTTACGTGGACGCGGCGTTCAACGCGCCAGGAACGCTCGATGGATGGGGGGCGGCAGCGGGTTTGGCCTTTTTTGCCGGCCAACTCTACCTTGACTTCTCCGCCTATTCGGACATCGCCATTGGCATCAGCCGAATGATCGGTTTTCAGTTGAGTGAGAACTTTCGGCGTCCATACTTCGCCAGCAGCTTCAGCGACTTTTGGAAACGATGGCACATCACCCTCAGCAGCTGGTTTCGGGACTATCTCTACATCCCGCTTGGCGGAAATCGCGGGCGGGCTGGACGCGTTGCAACAAACGTGCTCATCGTCTTTCTCGTCAGTGGATTGTGGCATGGGGCGTCGTGGAACTTTGTGATTTGGGGCGGGCTCAATGGCCTCTTCCTTGTGGTGGTTGATCCAGTGCTTCAGCAGACGCTCGGCAAGGCTGGTCGGGTGGGCCGTGTGGTGAGCGCAGGCTTGGTGACCGGGTGCTGGACGCTGTCATTGGCCTTTTTTCGTGGCCAAACCTTCAACGACGCCCGAGGCATGATTGCCCAACTCTTCTCCCCCGCCCCTGCAGACGCATTGCCGGACTTTCACCTCGAATTTCCTTGGCGACTGACATTTGCCCTGCTCGCCCTCCTGTTCGGCGTCGAAGCGATTCGGGAACGGTGGGTTGACAGTCACTTGTGGCTGGTTCGGTGGCCGCGACCGATGCGATGGTCCTTGTATTTTGTGATGTGCTGGGCCATTTTGTTGCTGGGGGTGCATGGGGTGGACATCGGGGACAAGCAGTTCATTTACTTCCAATTTTGAGCAGCGCGATGGACAAGGAAATGAAAACCACACGCCAAACCGCTGGCAAATTCATGGCACGGGCCTTCTTCGGCGCCGTCCTGATGGTCTTGAGCATTGCCTGGGTGGACAGCAAAGGATGGTTCGATGCGCCGCCCGACCCCAACCCGCACATCGAGAAGCGGTGGAGCGCATTGAAGGCTCTGAGCGAAGCGGGGCACAATGTGGATGTGCTCGTCCTGGGCAACAGCCATGCGTACACCGGCATCAACCCGAAGCACCTGAGCGCAGAGCTCGGCATGACCGCGATGGTGCTGGCGAACAATTCGATGAGCTGGACCGATAGTTACTGGACGCTGCAAGAGGCGCTCCTGTACTGCACGCCGCAAGTCATTGTGATCGATACATATGGCTTGGACAGGAGCGCGCCTGGGCATCGGGCGATGCCCGTCCTTGTCAACCAAATCCGGGCCTTCAAAGCCCGCAAAGCATTCGGACTCAAAATCCGATCGGCGCTGGATTTGTTCACGCTAGAGGAACTTGGTTTGGGGCTCAGCGCGACGATTCGAAACCACCAGTTTTTGTGGGAATCGCCCGAAATCATCAAGGAGAACATGGCGCGGGGGGAGCCTCGGGAACTTGCGAGGGATGAAGATCTGTTTCTGGGGCGATTCGTTCGGTTCACCTCTGGGTTGAGTGCTGAGACCCTCGCCCGATACGATTCCCTGGGGCCCGTTGTGGATGGGGCGAAATGGAAGGTGAGACCGGAAAATCGCCGAGCCGCTGGGGACATCGCAGGGTTGTGTGCGGAACGGGGAATGGATTTGGTCTGGCTCACCTTGCCGATGTATGACCGCCATGTGACGGCAAAAGAGGCATGGTTTGCGGAACTCGAAAGTGTGCGGCAGGCCGCTTCGCCGGACGTGCCTTGGCTCAACTTGCAGGCCGATAGCGCGATGGCCCGAAATCCGGAATTTTTCGAAGACACGTACAGCGCAAACCAGCACATGACCCGGAACGGCTCGTTGCTCGCCGCGCACAAGCTGGCGCAATTCATGGAGAAACGACGGACTGCAAAATGGGCCGAGCGATCGGCGGACAGTGCGTGGCACGCCTTGATGGCAGGGGCCGAAGGGTTTTATGGACACCAATTGCCCATGGAAGGTGCGGACGCCCAGGTGCTGGCTCGAAATTTGGTCTTCAAAGGCCTCCCGATTGACGACATCACACGGTATGTCGATGAGACCTGTCCCGATGGAAATTCCTACCTGCAATTCCGGGTGCCCGAATGGCCAAAGAATCTTCCGGCGGCTTCGGAAGTCAACCTTGTGGCGACATGGGACGTGGAGTTGCCAAAGGTCGGTTTGGTGCGTGCGCCGACAAAATTGCAATTCGCCCCGCATCTCTCGGATGACAGCTTGAAGGTGTTTCGGACCATGTTGGTGGCCGGGGCGAACCTGAAGCGGTTCGAGGATTTGTCCTTGGAGCGGGCACAGTGAGGATACAGATGTAGTTTTGCAGGCATGAAGGGATTGATTTGGCCCATCGTCGGGACAGGTTGGATGTGCGTGCTCGCAACGTGGGGTGGGTGCAGTGGATGGGGAACGCAAGAAGCGCCGCAAGCGGCCATTGCCGCTCGGGCGTACGATCGGGTGTTCACCTTGGCCGAAGTAGGGGCGAGGATTCCCGACGAACTCGCACCGGAAGACAGCGCCGAAATGGCGGCCAGGGTGATCGATGGGTGGTTGCGGGAGCAGGTTTTGGTCCAACAAGCCCGACAGGCCCTTCCCCCCACCGAACAGGACTTCAGTGCGGAACTTGCCACCTACGAGCGTGCGCTCCTCACCCATGCTTACGAAGACCGCTATGTCGCCCAACGGCTGGACGGTGATGTCACCAATGAGGAGGCGTTCAGGTTTTATCAGCAAGCGCCAGAATTGTTCGCCCTGAACGACTTTGTGGTGCGGGCGACGTTCGTGCACCTGCCGACGAGTGCGTTGACCGATGACACGCGGGCGTACATCCGCTCCAGCATGATGTCTTCGGATACCACGGACATCGGGGCGCTGGAGGTGTGGTGCATCGAAAACGCGGCCGTGCACAGCGTGACGCCTGACACCTGGTGGCGGCTGGACGATTTGCTGCGCGAGGTGCCGATGCAATTGTACCGACCGGATCGGCAACTGGCGGATCGGCGGTTGATCACGTTCGACCAAGAAAACCGCACCTACTTCATGCGGTTTTGGGATCATGCGACAGCTGGTGAGCCGGCACCCTTTGAAGCTGCACAAGACCAAATCAATGAGCTGATCCTCCATGCCCGCCGCGAATCGTTGTTGACAACGTTGCAGGAAGAACTGCTGCGAAAGGCCTGGGCCGAGGGGAGCTTGGCCACTCGCCCGGCGGAGGCGGGTTCAGAATCTTTGGCAGCGGGCCGCGAATGATTGCTGTACATTTGCGCCCGTGATGGGATTCAACAACTTGATGCGTGGACTGGCCACTGCGGGATTTGCGATGCTGACAGTCGCGACCCTCGCTCAACCGGGAGCCGAAGCCGGGAATTTTGAGATTCTCGATGCCGTGGTGGCGGTCGTGGGCGACGGCATTGTGCTGGAGAGCGAGGTCGAAGCGCAGGTCTTTTCCGAAACGGCTCAGGGCCGGACTGTCACGGAAACTGGCCGGTGTGAAATCCTGGAAGACATCCTGTTTTCGAAGCTTCTCGTGCATCAGGCGAAGCTCGACAGCTTGGAAATCACGGATGCCGAGGTGATGGAGGAGATCGAGCGGCGGTTGGCCTATTACATCCGCATGTTTGGGACTGTGGAGGCGTTTGAAGCGGAATATGGCCAAACCGTTTCGCAGTGGAAGTCCGAGTTCCAAGACCCCATTCGCGAGCAACTGCTGGCCGGCCGCATGCAGGCCACCATCAATGAGCAGGTCCGCGCTACACCAGCGGAGGTCCAACAGTTTTATGAAACCACCCCGCAAGACAGCCTGCCATTGATTCCGGAGGCTGTGAGCTACAGCGAACTGGTCTTGCAGCCGGCCATCACCGAATCCGAAAAGGCCGAGGTGCGCAACAAACTCGACTCCATCCGCACCCTTGTGAGCCTCGGCAAGATGAGCATGACGCTCGCCGCATCCCGCTTCTCGGAAGATCCCGGTTCCAAGTACAAGGGTGGCTGCTACGAAAACATCGGCCGCGGCCAGTTCGTCCCCGAGTTCGAAGCCGCCGTCTTCGAAACGGCCATCGGCGACCTCTCCCCTGTTTTCGAATCGGACTTCGGCTACCACTTCCTGCGGGTCACCGATCGACGGGGCGAGCAGTTCAGCGCCTGCCATGTCTTGATGAGTCCCAAGGTGGATCCCGTGGCACTTTCTGAACTCGGAACGGTTGCCGATTCAATTTCTGCATCGCTGCAGAACGGCAGCCTGGACTTCCGCGAAGCGGTGCTGGCACATTCCACGCGGGAAGCAACGCGCAATGCCGACGGGGTGGTCGTGAACCCCCGCGATGGTTCCACACATTGGGGACTCGACGAACTCGAGCCCAACATCTCGCTCTTGTTCAGCACCATGGAGCCTGGACAAATCGCTGCCCCCGTCCAGCTTTTGGACGAGGATGAGCAGGGGTACTGGGCGATTCTCATGCTCGATGCGCGCCATCCCGCTCACCGGGCAAACCCGCTTCAAGATTTCAGTTACTTTCAAAACGCTGTCGAATCCAAAATCCGCAACGAGCAGATGATGGATTGGTACAACGAGAGGATTGAGGAGATTTATGTCCGCATTGACGAGCCGTATGCTGGCTGTGAGATGTCGATGAAATGGAGGGACTGACCAGGGGGACAAGGGAGACTAGGGAGACGAGGGTGACTAGGGAGACCAGGGGGACCAGGGAGACGAGGGGGCGAGGGGGACGAAAATTCGCGGAGAGCAAATGGACATCAACACAAAGATCGCCGAGACAAAGGCAGATTTGGCGGGACTGATGACGCAGTTCCAGAAGGAAGGACGAAAAGTGTGGGTCACATCTTCCTTCCAAACCCAGAGCGTGCCGCTGCTTCATCTTCTGTCCAGCACAGCGGCAGACGTCGAGGTGTTGTTGATTGACACCGGCTTTTTGTTTCCAGAGACCTACGCTTTTGCCCATGATCTTCAACGGCTGATGGGTTTCCAAATGCGCCGAATCCGAGGACGACGGAGCTATGCGGAGCAGATGACCGGTGACGGGCAACTGTTGCATACGAAGGATACGGATGCTTGCTGCAAACTGAACAAAGTGGAGCCGATGGACGATCTGCTCTCAGCGGGCGATGTTTGGATGAGCGGCATTCGGGCAGATCAAACCGCCACGAGGGCAGCCAAGCAAAAACTGGAGACCGATGCAAGAGGTGTCATTCGGTGCCACCCGATGCTCAACTGGACGGGTCGAGAGATTTACGCCTACATCCGCCTGCACAGCCTGCCCAAACACCCCCTTGAAATGGCGGGATACCTCAGCATCGGGTGCCTCCCCTGCACCAGGAAGTGGGATGGCTCAAGCGGAGGAGCGGCACGAGCGGCCCGGTGGGAAGGGAGCGGAAAAACGGAGTGCGGATTGCATTTGGCCCCAGATGAAGGAAAAAAATGACAACAAAGGCGGTGAATCCATGGTGAACATTCTGATCACAGGCGGGGCAGGATACCTCGGAACAGCGTTGTGCGACGCTCTCGATGAGGATCCAGGTGTGGGCAAAATCACAGTGTATGACGCCTTGATTCGGGGAGATCGACGATTTCTGCTCAGGGAGAAGCCTTATCAAAAAGTTCGGTTTGTGCAGGGGGACATTTTGGAAACGGAAAAATTGGAGAAAGCCTGTCGTGGGCACGATGTTGTTGTTCATTTGGCGGCCTTTGTGGATGAGCCCTACCATCAGGTGCAACACCTTCAATATGACCAAACCAACGGCTACGGTTCCTTGTCCGTTGTGAGGGCTGTGGAGTCCCTGCCCGAGGTGAGGCGTGCGATTTGTGTGAGCTCGAGCGCGGTCTATGGATTTCGGGATGGCATTCGATGGACAGATGCGCCGGCGCCCTCGAATGGCTATGGACAATCGAAGTGGCTTGGCGAGCGGTATTTCGAACAACTGGCTTCTTTCGGGAAGCAGGTCGATGTTCTGAGGTGTGCGCAGATATTTGGTGCGAATCGCGCCATGCGGTTTGACACGGTCATCCACGCATTCATGCTGGAGGCCTTGACAGGTGGACGGGTGGACGTGTTCGGCGATGGAGGCCAAATGAGGGCCTTTGTGGACATCGACCGGGTGGTGCGGGTGATCCGCGGGCGAGCGCTCGATGGCGTGACAAAAGGGGGCGTATCCACCGAGTTTGTCGCGGCTTTCCAATCCTCCGTGGCGGCGTTGCTGAACTGGCTGACAGACCAAATTCCATCCACCGAGTACCGCTACCTCACCCCGAATGTGACCTTGCCAGGGCAGGGATTTGAGGGGTTGGGGGGATTGGATTTGGCCTTGATGAATCAAGCCCTGGTGGACTTTGAGGCCATGCTGTCCATTCGGACGGCTGTCAAAAGCGGAAGGGTGTAATTTTGCCAAGTGAAAATTTCCATTGTCACCATCGCGTTCAACGCAGCCGACACCATTGCTGACACGGTGGCTTCGGTTGTGGGGCAGCGGCTTCCAGATGGGGTTGCCTTGGAATACATCGTTGTGGATGGCGGTTCGACAGATGGGACCTTGGAGGTCATCGCGCCCTGGCGGGACCGGGTGGATGTGTTGATCAGCGAGCCGGACGAAGGGTTGTACGATGGCATGAACAAAGGGATTGCCGCAGCGACTGGCGACTTCGTCGGGGTCCTCAACAGCGATGATCTGTACGCCGATGTGGAGGTGCTGGCGAAGGTGGCGAGGCGGCTGCAGGAAAGCGGAGCGGATGGGCTGTACGGCGATTTGGTGTACGTGGACCGGGTGGATACGTCCCGCGTGACGCGGAAATGGGTGAGCGGGGTGTACCGCGAAGGGGCGTTTTTGCAGGGATGGATGCCGCCGCACCCGACGTTCTTTGCGCGGAGAGAGGCGTTTGAGCGGTGGGGCGGATTCAATTTGGCCTTGAAATCTGCAGCAGATTATGAGCTGATGCTGCGGTTCATCCACAAACATGGGCTGCAGGTGGCTTACCTGCCTGAGGTGATGGTCCGCATGCGGGTGGGGGGCATGAGCAACGCGAGCGCTGGCAACCGGCTGCGCGCAAATCGCGAGGACAAAGCGGCTTGGCGGATGAACGGGTTGAAGCCTTTGCCTTGGACACTGGTGATGAAGCCTTTGCGAAAAATAGGCCAATTCCTAAAGCGATGATTCTTCACGACCACCTCGGGGGTGAAGCGCCAGACACGACCATCGTCGTTCCGTTTCACCGCGGGCTGCCCGATGCCGCTTGCCTGGCCTCGTTGATGGAACAAGTGGGAGCGCCGCCGTTCGAGGTGGTGTGCATCGACAATTCGAGGGGGGGCATCGCAGAGAGCGCCCGGGGCTTGGGGGCGCTGATCGAGAGCCTGCGGCCCGAGCGGGCCAGGGCGCGCTGGGTTTGGGCAGAGGCGCCGGAACGGCCGGGGGCTGGGTTCGCTCGGAACGCGGGGATGCGTGTGGCGGAAGGGGCGTGGCTGGGCATGTTGGATTCGGACGATTTCGTGGAGCCAGACTGGCTGGCGCGGTTCGTCGCGCAACGGCAGCCGGGCGCCTGCTTCGTGCCGCCGATGGTGAAGCTGACCTCGCGTGGAAAGCGCCTCAACGCCCGCCACCCGATGTTGAAGCTGGCAAATGGCGAGGAAGTTGTCGTGACGAGTTGGTTTGTGGAAACGGAGCGGCTTCGGGCGGTGGGCGGTTGGAGCGACGCCCTGAAGGTGGGCGAGGACTTTGAATTGTCGATTCGGCTGCAGGCCGCGGGGCTCCAAACCATCAAAGGAACAGCGGGACATTACGTGTGGCGCACGCCAGAGCGACTGAGCGAGGTGCTGGACCGGGGGCGCAAGTATGCGTTCGACGATTTGTGCGTGCGCGCGCTGTACGGGAATGCGTGGGCGCTGCCCTTTCACGGGAAAGGCTGGCTGCGGAGCTTGGCCTGGCTGGCGCGGCGTGCAGCGCTGGATGCCATCAAGGCGGTCAGCCTGCGGAGCTGGCATCCGCTGTTGGAGCCCGCGAAGCTCTGGTGGTACCTGAGGTATCGGATCACCGGAGAGCGGCGGGAAGAATTGCGGACATTTCAGGACCTGGCGGTCTCTTCGAAGCGAACCTGACCCGTCCTGCAAAACCGCGAAATCTCACATGATGTGCCGTAACTTCGGGCTTCTCGATAAAGCGGATCACATGAAATTTCAATCGGACAAGGAGGCGTTGGACGCGCTGAAATCGCAGCACGCGGCGCTGCTCGCGGAAGTGGGCAAGGTCATGGTGGGTCAGGAGCAGGTGATTCGGGAGGTGACGACCGCCATTTTTGCTGGAGGACACGTGTTGTTGGTGGGGGTGCCTGGTTTGGCCAAAACATTGCTGGTCAACACCATTGCCCAAGCCCTGGGCTTGAAATTCAGTCGGATTCAATTCACGCCAGACTTGATGCCGAGTGACATTGTGGGCAGCGAAATCCTGAACGACAAGCGCGAATTTCAATTCATCAAAGGGCCGCTGTTCAGCAACATTTTGCTGGCGGATGAGATCAACCGCACCCCGCCCAAGACGCAATCTGCGCTGCTCGAGGCCATGCAGGAACGGGCGGTGACGGCTGCCGGGACGACCTATCCCCTGCCCTCGCCGTTTTTTGTGCTCGCCACCCAAAACCCGATTGAACAGGAGGGCACTTATCCCTTGCCGGAGGCGCAACTCGACCGTTTCATGTTCAACACTTGGGTGGATTATCCGACGTACGAAGAGGAATTGAGCGTGGTGCGGGCGACGACGGCTGGGCTGACGACGGACGTTCGACCGGTGCTGAGTGGCGAAGACATCCTGACGTTCCAGCAGGTAATTCGTCGGATGCCAGTGGCCGACAACGTCCTGGAGTACGCGGTGGGGCTGGTCGCCAAGACGCGGCCAGGGCGGGAGCGGGCGACAGCGGATGTGAATGCCTTTCTGAGCTGGGGTGCGGGGCCACGTGCGTCGCAATACCTCATCGTGGGCGCGAAGGTCAACGCCGCGTTGAACGGCAAATACAGCCCGGACATCGAAGATGTGCGCGCCGTCGCATTGCCGATTTTGCGGCATCGGGTGGTGCGGAATTACAAGGCCGAGGCGGAGGGACGCTCCGTGGAGGGTTTGGTCGAAGCCTTGTTCTGACCGGCATGGGTTGTTTGCGAATTGAAAGTCTTCCGACGACTGCTGGCAAAACCTCAGGCGCTTCATGAACACCTTCTCTCCGCCGACGCGACTTCACCACCACGTGATCGGATTCTTGAGCGCAGATTCTGGTCTCGGTCAGTCGGGGCGCATCTTGTTGCACAAGCTGAAGCAAGAGGGACGAACCGTGCATGGCACGGCCTTGTCCACTGGGGACAGCCGCACAGGTCGCGTCAAGGCCGATGCTTGGAGGGGTGAGCCACAAGCCAGGAACACCAGCTCAGGACAACACATTCAGTGGGTGCACGTCAACCCGCCAGAGGTCACCTTCAGCTGGGGATGCAATGCCCCCCGGCAAGTCCAAGATGCGTCGGCGTTCAAGGTGGCCGTTCCGTTTTGGGAACTGGAAAAACTGCCCGCGGACTGGGTGCGCACCCTCAACGCCTTTGACGCGGTGACCGCACCGACGACATTCATTCGCGAAGCCCTCGAGGCCTCGGGGGTCACAGCGCCCATCGTGGACTTGCCGCTGATCACTGCAGGACTTGACGATGCCGGCGATGTGGCCGGCGATCGACAACGCTTCGGCTTGCCAGAGGAAGGCTTTTTGTTCTTGAGCCACTTTGATCTCTCGAGCGGTCCGTCGCGCAAGAATCCGGAGGCCGCGGTGCGCGCGTTCATGGCAGCGTTCCACGACCGACGGGAGGGTCCGGAGGTGCCGCACCTTGTCGTGGCGATGAACAATCCGGAAGTGCTGGATTTGGCCTCAGATGCCATCAAAGCGCTCATGGACCAAACCCAAGCCTTCCCCAACATCCACTGGCGTCCTGGCCACATCGCCGAAGCAGACCTCCCCGCCTTTCGGGCCAGTTTCGATGCGGTCGTCTCCTTGCACAGGGCGGAAGGATTGGGGCTTGTCCCGCTCGAAATGATGGCCATCGGGAAACCAGCGGTGGTGACGGCCTACTCTGGAAACATGGCCTATTGCACCCCTGAAAACGCAGCACTGGTGACTTATGACCGCGTGCCCGTTCGTGCGCTGCACCCTTTGTACCACAACGCCATTGAAGAACATACCGACTTGCGCTGGGCCGAAGCCCACATCGACAAAGCCGCTGAGGCCATGCAGCGCTTGGTGAACGACCCCGCCCATTGCGCCGCCCTTGCAGCACAAGCGCGCAAGGACGTTCGACGGCATGCGGAGGCCTCCTGGGCTGAATGCATCGCTGAAGTGGAAGCCCTGGCCGCGGAATCCGGTCCGAGAAGTTCGGCGGTTTGGGAAGAACGCTACGCTTGGTGCAGCTGTCCGTTCGACCCAGATGCGCCAGCCCCAAAGCTCTCCCCGGGATTGAAGGCAAAACACCGATGGTCCGACTTCAAACGGAAACTCGGTTGGAACTTTCGCATCTTCCGGGAATGACCTTCTAGGGCCAGGTGGGCGGTGCATAGTGGTAACGAGCGTATTCTCGGGCATAGGTGACGCGAATCCAATCACGCGTGAAATCGTCGAGGACTTCTCGGGATCGGTCGCGGGGTCGCGTTTGGGATTTGGCCTGAACCTCCGGCAAAGCCAAACTCACACCCAACCGCTCAGACAACGCCTCCATCATCCCCGAAAGGTCTTCGTAGAAAAAAATCCGGTCCGCCATGCAGCGGCCCTTCGAGTGGTACAAATCCCACCCCTTTGCAACAGCACCTCGCGGCGATTGCTCGATGCACTGCCGCGACGAACCCCATCGCTCGAATCCACCTTGGAACCAAAATTTGCTCCAAAACCGATCGACAGGGTCGCGCTCCACGCTGAAGACAAAAAACCCGTCGAGAGAATGTGAAAGTCGCGCCTCAATTTCATCAAAAGACATGTGG
>CBFIFE010000026.1:0-36283 GCA_965661765.1 uncultured Flavobacteriales bacterium | reverse complement strand
CGTGTTTTATGGGCACGATTGCGCGATGCGGGAAGATGCCGAGTGGATCGTGGCGGCGCTGGACCGATGTGGTGCGCCCGGATCGCCCGTGTACCTCACCATCGACCTCGATGTCTTCGACCCTGCGTTCTGTCCGGATACCGGGACGCCGGAACCCGGGGGATTGAACTGGTGGCAAGTGACAGCGCTGGTGAAGGGCGCGATGGAGCGGTTTGATGTGGTCGGATTCGATGTGGTGGAGCTTGCCGCTCATGAGAGGAGCAAACCCAGCAATTTCCTTGCAGCGAAGTTGCTTTACAAGATGTTGACGCATCGGTTCAAATTGGAAACGGATTTGGCCTGAAAAACATTCGAAATGAAAGAACAAGGATTCATTCGCGGCTTCACAGCGCGCCACTACAAGCATTTCAACGCGGCAGTGGTGCCTGAAGCAGCTGCGGCCTACGAAGCGCATTTGACGGCAGGGGGAAAAATGATGGTCACGCTTGCCGGTGCCATGAGCACGGCGGAACTCGGGAAGTCGCTGGCGGAAATGATTCGGCAGGACAAGGTGCACATCATCAGTTGCACCGGGGCGAACCTCGAGGAAGACATCATGAACCTCGTGGCGCACACGCATTATGCGCGGGTGCCCAATTACCGGGATTTGACGCCCGCAGAGGAGCAAGCGCTGCTCGATCGCGGGATGAACCGGGTGACCGATACCTGCATCCCGGAGGAGGAGGCGTTCCGGCGCTTGGAGCAGCACATGGTCGATTTGTGGAAGGCGGCAGAGTCGGAAGGGCGCCGTCATTTTCCACATGAGTACTTCTACCAAGCCCTCACCAGCGGGGTGCTCGAGCAATATTATGAGATTGATCCGGCCGACAGTTGGATGGTGGCGGCGGCGGAGAAGGGCCTGCCAATCATCTGCCCAGGTTGGGAGGACAGCACGCTCGGGAACATTTTTGCATCGCATTGCATTGCCGGGGATGTGGTGCCCTCGACCGTCAAGAGTGGCATTGAGTACATGATTTGGTTGGCGGATTGGTACACCCAGACGACTTCGGATGGGACGACGATCGGGTTTTTCCAGGTGGGCGGGGGGATTGCGGGCGATTTCCCGATTTGTGTGGTGCCGATGTTGCACCAGGATTTGGGCCGCGATGAGGTCCCTTTGTGGGCGTATTTCTGCCAAATCTCAGATTCCACCACCTCCTACGGCAGCTACTCGGGCGCGGTGCCCAACGAGAAAATCACGTGGGGCAAGCTCGGGGTGGATACGCCCAAGTTCATCATTGAATCTGACGCGACCATTGTGGCACCGCTGGTGTTCGGTTGGTTGCTGGATTGGTAGAAGAAGAAAACATGAAACGGGTCATCAAAAACTACACGAACATTGAACCGCGGCACATCGCCTTGATTGCCGGTGCGTTCCCAGAGGGGTTCGGCGACGACGATCTTCAATTGCTATCGATGCCGGACGGTCGCTATTTGCGCGCCCTCGAGGTCCGCACCGACGACACAATTTATTTGTTCCGCATTGACGAGGAAATGCTCGAGGTCCTCGAGGAGGCGACGGATGAAGGCTTTGAGATGGATGTGGATACGGATGATCTTCAAGCCGAAGAGGATTGAGGAAATTGGGAAGAGGGGGTGATTTTCAGGGGGGTGTCCTCGGGACATGAGTTGAATTTCTTCGAGGTGTCTTGTATTTTTCGGGGGTGAACGGCAACGATCCGCTCGTTTTTGTTGTGTCTGCTTCAAAACGAAAATGTCATGGGTCGCCGTTTGAATTTCCTCGTTCTGCTGTCTTTTGTTGGGATCGCCTGGTGGTTTGCCGAACCGTGGGCGGCCGTTTCTTCGGCAGAGGCCTCGCTGGTGGATGCTGGTGATACGGCCTGGATGCTTGTGTCGAGTGCGTTTGTTTTGTTGATGACGCCAGGGCTTGCGTTTTTTTACGGGGGCATGGTGCACAGGAAGCACATCATTTCGACGATGCTCCAGAGTTTTGTGGCCCTTGGGGTGGTCAGTGTGGTGTGGGTGTTGGTGGGGTTCAGTTTGTGCTTTGGGGATAGCTTGGGGGGTGTGATCGGAGATCCGAGGACCTTTTTTGCTTTCCAGCGGGTGGGGCTTGCGCCCAACCTCAACTTCGCCCCCACCATCCCCTTCATGCTCTTTGCCCTGTTCCAACTCAAGTTTGCCATCATCACGCCAGCGCTCATTACCGGGAGTTTGGCAGGACGCATTCGGTTTCGCAGCTACATCTTGTTCATGGTGCTGTTCAGTCTGCTGATTTACCCGCCACTGGCGCACATGACCTGGCATCCTGAGGGGCTCTTGCGACAGGCGGGCGTGCTGGATTTTGCGGGTGGAACGGTGGTTCACATGTCGGCGGGCCTCGCAGCCTGGGCAGGAGCTTGGTTTCTCGGCCATCGCAAGCCGGTCCGTGAGGATGAGCCGGCGAACATTCCGTTTGTGATTTTGGGGACGGGGATGTTGTGGTTTGGCTGGTTTGGGTTCAACGGGGGCAGCGCATTCGCGGCGAGTTTGGATGCCGTGGTGGCGTTTGCGAACACGAACATTGCGTCAGCGACGGCGATGATCACTTGGATGTTTTACGAGCGGTTCATGGACCGGAAGATGTCAGCCGTAGGGGCTTGTGTAGGAGCAATTGTCGGGCTTGTTGCCATCACGCCGGCTGCGGGGTTTGTGACCATCGGCGAGAGCATGTTGATCGGCTTTGTGGCAGCTCTGGTGAGCAACTTTGCGGTTCGGGCTTCGCATCGCTCGCGAATTGATGACACGCTTGACGTTTTTCCGAGCCACGGCATCGGCGGGATGGTGGGCATGGTGATGACTGCGCTGTTTGCGGCTGATGTGGGGCTGGTGCATGGTGGCGGTTGGGCGGGCTTCGGCGTGCACTTGGCGGCGTTGCTGGGGGTCACCGTTTTCGCGTTTTTCGGTGCGTATGGTTTGTTTGTGCTGGTCCATGCCCTGATTCCGTTGCGTGTGACGGCGGAGCAGGAGCATCGGGGGCTGGATTTGAGTCAGCATGGGGAGACGGTGGGGGGGTGAGCGGCGGGTTTGGCCCAGGCCAAATTTCTCCCTCCTCTCCCGCATCACTTCATCTTCTGATTCACTATCTTTGCGCTCCGCTGAAGTGAAATGGGCATTTAGCTCAGCTGGTTAGAGCGCTACCTTGACATGGTAGAGGTCACTGGTTCGAGTCCAGTACTGCCCACCCTTTCAAACCCTTGTTTGCACCTCGCAAGCAGGGGTTTTTTTGGGTTCTACATTCCGGGAATTCTCGCGGAATCTTCAGGTGTCTGAGGCGTTCTGCGCCCGGAATCAGGTCCATCACATGAAATGCCAAACAGAAAAATGCGTGAATACCAAAGCGTGATATTTCGTGA
Source organism: uncultured Flavobacteriales bacterium (assembly GCA_965661765.1). GTDB lineage: Bacteria > Bacteroidota > Bacteroidia > Flavobacteriales_D > Sanyastnellaceae > JBMYZL01. Next base: position 32,888 of record CBFIFE010000026.1, on the reverse strand, counting down.
AAAATACTTGTTATGTCATTGGTTTCGAATGGAATACACTTCTGTTTTTATGTGATTTGGTTTTGGTTTTTTTGGTCATGTGTGATACGGATGATGCTTTTGTTTCGATGTGATTCGTTCTTTCATCGACAGGATGCGTTATTTTAGCGTCTAGAAAAATTCTTTCAACATCATGCGTTCGTTCAAAAGTGTCTTCGCCTTGGTGGGCCTTCTGTTTTGTCTTTTCCAGGCAAATGCCCAATCCTACCAGCAAGTTGTCCAAACCTCTGGGTCCGGGGACAAGGTCTTCTTGGAAATCAACCTCCGCAATTTGCAGGAGTCGATGGATTCCATTTTCTCAAATCTTGCGGGACTTTCGAGCTCGTCTTCGTCCATTTCATGGGGGGATGTTCTGCAAAACGGATCCAACCCTGGCATGGACATCAATTTCAATTCCTACGACATTCAGGGCTTGGGCAACTTGACAGCCACGGGCACGCTGAACGCTGACAGTTTGACTTTGAACAAAGACGCGGACATCACCGGGTCGCTGTCTGTTACGGATGTTGTCGATTTTGGGGATTCGTTGTCCGTGACGGGCTATGTATTGTTCTCGGATTCTTTGCAAGTGGTCAAGGCCGTGACCATCGGTGAGACCTTGTTTGTTACTGGGGTGACTTCCTTGGGCGACAGCTTGCATGTGTCGGGCAATGTTGATTTGGACCAATTGTTCAACGTCGACGGCGCTGCCACTTTCGGCAGCACGATGGTCGTGACGGGTGAGACGACGTTGAACGACAGCTTGCACGTGAACAGCGGTGCGAACATCACTGGAACGTTGGAAGTGGATGGCAAGACGACGTTGAACGACAGCTTGCACGCGGCGGCGGCAGTGGACATTGAAGGCAATCTCCGAGTGAACAACGTATCCCAATTGACGGGAGACACGTTGATGCTGAGTTCGGACGATTTCACCATGACCCTTGGTGATGACATCTTTGAACTCCTCCATGATGACGATGAGGATTACTTCCTCATCGATGACGATGGTTCAGATGATTACTTCATTTGGCTGGATGATGGAGACATCGGCTCCTCTGACAACATGATGGTCTTGCAGGCCGACGACGGATTGCGCATTGCTGTGGATGATGATCGGGACGACGCAGGCATTGAGATGCACAATGAAAATGACATCATGGTGATCTACGCAGATTCCGTGTATTCGCCTATTGAGGATGCCTATTTCATGCAAATCGATCACGATGAGACCGGTGGTATCCATCCCACTTTTGGTGGACAAGAACACATTTACATGACCGATGATTTGGGCGGCAACTATGGCATGATGAAGCACTTCATCACTGATGACGAGCGAGAAGGCACCGGCAACTTTTTGGGAATTTGGGGTTCGGCAGATGTGTCGTTGTCAGCCAATGACGATGCTGGCTTGGAATTGTCCAATTATTTCAACGCTGCAGTGCTTTACGGCGATTCGGTGGTGGTCAAGGGAGACGCGTTTTTGCAAAATGATCTTCAGATTGACGGAGATGCGAACATCACTGGGACGTTGGAAGTGGATGGCGAGACGACGTTGAACGACAGCTTGCATGTGAACGCTTCGGTAGATGTGGCTGGCGATTTGAGTGTCGGCGGCGAGTTTCAAGCGGCTTCTTTGCGAGCCGACTCAAGCATTGCCCAAGGTGGCTCAGCATCCAATTACAACACTGTGGCTCTTGGTGCTTCTTCAGTGGCCTCTGGCGTTGGTGCTGTGGCGGCTGGTTACGGAACTTCAGCGGCTGGTATCCAATCAACTGCGATCGGAACGAATGCGAGTGCTTCAGGCATCAACGCCGTGGCCATCGGTGAAGGCGCGCAAGCCTCGGCAGTGCAGGCTGTCGCTGTGGGCAAGAACGCCAAAGTTTCAAGCGACTATGCGAGCACTGCTGTCGGCATGAATTCCGAGGTTACCGTTGGTTGGGGCCACACCGCTTTGGGAGGCGGCAAGGTGAATCCATCTACAGCCAATTCTTCGCAGAACATGGCCTTCGGTGCTTCAACAATATCAACTGAAGGCTCGTACAACATATCTATGGGCTACAACTCGACCATTTCTGGCAATAGCTCAACAACAGGTTCGATGACTTTTGGACCGTCATCGACCGTCAGCGGAGGGTACCGGAACATGACATTTGGCGCTGGAGCATCCATTTCAGGCCCAAGCTCAAACTCAAACTATGCAATGGGTGATTATTCGTCTGTTTCGGGTGGTGCTTGGCATGCGTATGCCCTTGGCAACAATTCGAAGGTTCAAGCAAACGGGCACCATGCCTTTGCATTTGGCCACTACTCGGAGGTGAGTGCTTACAATGCAGCGAACTTCGCATTCAAGACACCTGCTCGTTTCAGCCACCAGGCCATCTTCGGGGCTTATGCCGACACGACACAGATGGTGCCTGTTTCGGGGTCTCACAACGATTGGATCGGCAGCGACCCGTTGTTCGTTGTGGCGAATGGTGCCACGGAGAGCACCCGCAGCAATGCGCTGATTATCCGCAAGGATGGTGCGGCGCTCTTCAATGACAGTATGCACGTAGCGGGCCACGTCACCATGGCCGACCAGCTCACCGTCACCGGCGAGACGACGTTGAACGACAGCTTGCACGTGAACAGCGGTGCGAACATCACTGGGACGTTGGAAGTGGATGGCGAGACGACGTTGAACGACAGCTTGCACGTGAACAGCGGAGTGAACATCACCGGCGACCTCGTACTCGGCACGACGAATGTGAACAACGCGCTGGCCGACATCATTCCCTTCAACCACTACGAAGCTTGGATCCAACACAGTTCCATCATCAGTGGCATCACGGCGAGCACGACGCCTGCGCAAATGTTCGTCGATTCGACCAGCACGCAGTCGGTCGATCCAGAATCCATCTATGGTTTGTCTGGCGGTGACGTCACCATTCAATCCTCCGGGTACTACGAAATCCAGGGCTACGTCTTCGGAAGTCGCACTACCGCAGGGTCAGGCTACGTCACGGCTGCTGTGTCTGTGGGACCTGGCAACCCCCTCCCGCAGTGCACCGCCACGGAAGAGTGGACGCTCAACGTTAGCAGCTCCGTGCGCACGAACTGCCGCATTCAGGTGCTCGAAGGCCAAACCATCCGGCTCCGCGTTTTCGAGCAGGCAGGAGGCACATCGAACATCACAGACGCGGGCATTGTCCTGAAGAAGGTGGCCAACACCCTGTCGCCTGGTTGATTTCGGAATTCTGATCTACAAAGGCCGGTTCTGCTCACAGCGGGGCCGGCCTTTTTTTGTACCTTGAAAAATGCGACGAATTTTGAGTTTGTGGATCGCCCTGGGCTGCGCCTGGAGTGTTTGGGGCCAAACCTGGAACACCCCACCCCTCAGCACCACCCCACCGCCCTTCCCGACCATCGCCACGGCACAGCCGCCCAGCGCGTTTTGGGCGGCCGACCTGTTGTCCGCCCCGCTCTCCACGAATCGGTGGTGGCAAAATGTCGCGCTCGGCGATGGCACCGCAACGTGCAACGCCCTGCCTTACCTTTTGCAGTCGCACCCGGAAGGCCTGAAGGTCTGCATGCCGGAGCGGGTGGCCGGCGAGACCTTCGTGATTTCTGCTTTTGTGCCCAACTGGACCCTCTCTGCCACGGAAATCGGCATGGGCCAGCGCCAAATCGTGGACTTCGATGATCTGTCCGTCACCCTGTCTTGGCCGGGGGGAATGACCACCCCCATCGTCCGGGGGATGTCTTCGGTCACGGCTGCCTACGACAACGCCACGCCCGTCCTGTCGACGATTCATGCCATTCTCAGCGTCAACGGCCTCTCCCCCGGGACCGTCACCAGTGACCGGTTTGAGATGCCGCTGAACAACGGCTCCACTTGGGTGGTCCATGCTTTGGAGGGCCCAGTCACGGCCACGGTCAGCGGCGGGTCGTTGACCTTCGACGCCCCGTATTCGGGTGCGGTTCGGCTGACGGTTTTGGCGATGCCCGGCGTGGCGACGCTCCCCGCCGCCACCGTCGACGCCCACATCGGCGCGTACCCCATCGGGGGGACAATGGACGCGACCATCAATGGCGACGATGCGGAGATGGCGTTTGACTGGGAAGTTGCGGGCGAGCCGGGTTTGGCCCCCCTGATGTTTGCCCTTCCCCATCATCAGGAAATTCTGGCGAATGACGTGGTGCCAAGCCTCGAAGTGACCACCATCAAAGGCGTCATGCGCGGGGTCATCGGCGAGGAATGGGTGATGAACGAGCCGCTGCCGACGATTGACTTTGCGGCGCCAGGCGGCATTCCCGAGCATTTGCAGCCCAGCGTGGCCGCCGCACTCGCGGACGACATTGACTTCCCCGTCACCGCCGGCGACACGTACTTCGGTGGCAAGCAGCTCGCGGCCATCGGCCGGTTGGCCCTCATTGCTGACGAGCTCGGGGAGACCACCCTGGCCTCCACGGCACGGGCGAACCTGGCCAATGCCCTCAACCCCTGGCTGAACGGCACGAACAGCGACCCCCTCCGCTACGATGCCGCTTGGGGCGGGGTCGTTTCCAGCAGTGGTGGATCCTTTGGGATGGGGCTGTACAACGACCACCACTTTCACTTCGGTTACTTTCTCTATGCCGCAGCCGCACTGGCAAAGGAAGACCCGAATTGGCTGGCAGCGAACGCGGAAACCATCAACCACATCGCGCGGAACATTGCGAATCCCTCAGCGAATGACCCGCATTACACCCAGGCTCGAAACAAGGATTGGTTTGTGGGGCACAGTTGGGCCGCGGGCTTGTATGCCTTCGGGGATGGGCGGAATCAGGAAAGCAGCTCTGAGGCTGTCAATGCGTGGTATGGGCTGCATTTGTGGGGTTTGGTCTCAGGCCAAACCGACCTCTCCAACCTCGCCCGCCTTCTCCTCGCCACGGAAATCCGGAGCACCCAGCGGTACTGGCAAATCGACAGCAATGACGGCATCTATCCGGAACCGTTCGCTGCGAACAAGGTCGTCGGCGTCCTCTGGAGCACCAAGGTGGATTACGGGACCTTTTTCGGTGGCAATACCGAGTTCATTCATGGCATCCAAATGCTTCCCTTCACCCCCATCACTGCGTCCCTCTTGGAGCCGGCTTGGGTGGAGGAGGAGTACCCCGTCGTTGCGGAGGCGCTCGACAGCCCGACCCTTGCGGAGGGTTGGCGGGGATTCATTTACATGACCCACGCCATTCTCGATCCCGTCACCGCTTGGGACGAGGTCCTGACCCTCGAAGGCCATGACGATGGCAACACCCTGACGAACACGCTGTACTGGGTGGCCACGCGCCCCGGCGCTGAGGCCATCGATCCCGGCGCGGTCAACGGCAACGACGCGGAGGGGGTGACCTTCGCCGTGGACATGAACGGCGAGGATTTGCTGGACGGCAGTGTTTACATCACGGGCGGGTCCATCGACGGTTGGTGTGGCACTTGCACGGCGATGACCGATTCGGATGGTGATGGCATTTTCGAAGCCACCCTCGATCTGCCGCCCGGCCCCATCGAATACAAGTTTGTCAACGGCAATTGGGACGCTGGCGAAATCTTCGATCCCCTGACCGACGGGGCCTGCACCCTCACCACCGGCGAGTTCACGAACCGATATTTCGACGTGCCGTCGGACGGCAACGCCGTGCTTCCCATCGTGTGTTTCAACAGCTGCAACACCTGCGACCCGTTGGTGGATTGCCCGAGCGACACGAACAACAATGGCATCTGCGACACAGACGACATCCCGGGCTGCACGTATCCGGCGGCGGCAAATTTTGACCCGGCGGCGACCATGGACAATGGCAGTTGTGTGTACGATGCCGGTCCGCTCTGCCCCGGCGACCTCAACAGCGATGGCGTGGTGAGTGTGACAGATTTGCTGGCATTGCTGGGCGTTTTCGGGGAAGATTGCCCCTAAGGCACCGCAACCTTGAGGACTGATGCACGAGATCCACTTGCCATCCTTTGAGATGGATGAGCCAAATCATCTTTGCGCAGGGACATCCTTCCGTTATTTGTACTCATTCCAAATACCACATTTGCGGGATGGCCTCCGGCATCTTCGAAACTTACATTTGCCACATGCTTTTGAAGCGACTTTCCGACATGGCTCCATTGGAGTCGGGCATCATCGATCACGTGGATCAGCCCGAAGCGGTGGCGGCGTTGATTGAGATGGGCTGTTGCCCAGGTGAGCCCGTTCGGGTGGCGCATGTGGCGCCGGGTCAAGGGCCGATGGCGATTCATTCTTGCGGGCGCAAGCTCGCCTTGCGGCGTTCAACAGCTGCGTCTTTGTGGGTTCGCATAGAGGAGGCCCCTGGGGCAGAACAGCTCCTGACTGAGGATTTCAACCGTTACGCAGCGGCCGTTTAAGGCCACAATTGGTACACGAGGCAGGCTGTCACATAAGCCAGCACCGTGAACCCGACTGCCTGACCCAAGGCCCACGCCCACGATTTCAATTCCCGTTGCACGACAGCCACAGTGCTCATGCACTGCATGGCAAACATGTAGAAAATGATCAATGATGCGGCAGACGCCGGGTTGAGCAGCGGCTTGCCGGTGGACGGGTGAATCTCAGTGGCCAGCCGCCGTTGGAGGGCCGTGACGCTCCCGTAATCGCTGTCGGCCGTGGGGTAGAGTGTGCTCATGGTGCCGACGAACACCTCGCGGGCGGCGAATGAGGTCAGGATGGCAATGCCCATTTTGCCATCGTAGCCCAGGGGGCGCACGGCGGGTTCGATGAAGTGCCCGATTTGGCCTATCCAGGAGGCCTCCAACCGTTCTGACTCCCGCGCGAGCGTGTTTTCCGGAGTTTCGGGGCGGTTCGCGTACCGCGCGTTGACGGCGTCCAGGGCGCCGCTGGGTCCGATTTGGGACAAGCCCCACAAACCGAGGGAAACGACCAGGATGACTTGGCCGGCGCTGGAGACGAAAGTCCAGCCTTTGCTGAGCATTTCTTGGCCGATGTCGCTGAGCCGCGGCCATCGGTACGCGGGCCACTCGAGGGTGAAGGTGCCCTCGTTGCGCCGAGGGAGGCCCCGGTGCAGCGCGAAAGCCAGCCCCAGCGCCGCCAGGGTGCTCAGGACGTAAATCCCAAACAGGAAAAGGCCTTGCAAATTGAAGAGGCCGCCGAGCACGCGGCTGTCAGGAACGACGAAGCCGATCAGGAAGGCGTAAACCGGCAGCCGAGCGCTGCACGTCATCAGCGGGGTGACGAGGATGGTCAGGAGCCGTTCCCGCTTGCCGGGAATCGAGCGGGCCGCCATCACCGCCGGCACCGCACAGGCCATCCCGCCGACCAAGGGCACGATGGACCGCCCGTTGAGGCCGAGACGCGACAGAAATCGGTCGCCGAGAAAGCCGACGCGGGCCATGTAACCGGTTTGGTCCAAGGCTGCGGTGAGACCGAAAAGAATCATGATCTGCGGCACAAAGACCACGATGCCCGCCACGCCCGCCAGCAGCCCATCCACCAGCAAACTCCTCCACCAAGTCGCCGGCAGCACGTCCGCCAACTGTTCCAACAGCCAGCCAAACGCCGCATCTACTTGGTCCATCGGCCAGGAAGCCCAAGCGTAAACAGCTTGGAAAATGAAAAGGAACACCGCCCCGAGGATCAAATGGCCCCACACGGGGTGGGTCAAGATGGCGTCCGCCCGCGTGGTCCGCCGCGCCGATGCGGCCAACGCTGCCTCGTCCTCTGGTTCCGGCGGCGGCAAGAACTTCTCGGCCAGGGACCGCACCCTGGCCATCCGCCAACCCGCTTCTTCGAGTTGCAGGGCGGCGGAAGATTCGGCGATGTGTTCACGGGCAAAAGCCAGTGCCTGCTGCTCGGCTTCCGTCAGCCAGTCGGGCGGTGCATTTCGGCGCAAACAGTAGTTGAGCCGGGCATCGGAAAAGGGGACAAAAGCGGGTTGCAGCAGGGTCTTCAATTCTGGCCATTTCTTCGGCAGGGTGCATTCGCCCGCTGATCGCGCCGGATGCGGTTGCAACGAGCGCACCCGGCCCAGCAAATCCACCTCGGGTGTCTTCACCGCATTGACTGCGACCACATCCACCCCGAAGTTGTGCCGCATCGCGTCGAAGTCCACGGCGGTCTCGTCGGTTGTGTTGACAATGACAGCCACCGGAAACCCCATTTCCATGACTTGCAAGGCGAGAAACAAACTGCTGCGCAACGCCGCCGAATCCAACACCAGCCAAACCGCATCCACGCCCCCCGCCATCAACACCTGCTGCGTCACCTGTTCGTCCAGCCCGGTGGCGTAGAGGCTGTAAGTCCCCGGCAAATCGAGCAACGTCCAACCCGGCTCGCCCTTCACCTTCGCCTCCACTGCATCCACGGTCACGCCAGGCATGTTGCCCACCTTGCCACGACTGCCCGTCAGGCGATTGAACAGGGTGGTTTTGCCGCAATTCGGGTTGCCGACAAGGGCAATGCGCAAGGCATTGGGGGAGGGGGTTGCGACAGGCACCATGCAAAACTCGGTGAGGATGACGGAGGGGACAATACCGGATTTGGACTAAATTTTCCCCTTCAACACTTTTCTCATCTCATCAAACATCTACATGAAGCAGCACATTTTCTTCAGCCTGATCGGAGGCAGCATCCTCTGGATCTGGCAGTTCATCAGTTTTGCAGCGGCGGATTTGCACCATTCAGCGCATGCGTTCACGCCGGAGCAAGATGCGTTGTTGGCGGCGATTGAAGCCACAGGGTTGCCAGAGGGCACGTATTTTTTGGGCCAAACCGATCCCGCCCTCATCGCCTCGGGCGAGCGCACTGGGTTTGAGCCTTACGACGGCCCGTGGGCACTGCTGCATTGGGACCGCTCGTTCGATCAAAACATGGGCATGAACATGGTTCGCGGGTTGTTTGTCTGCTTGTTTGTGGCGGCATTTCTGTACCAAATCCTGCGCTGGATGCGCCTGCCCTCGGCAGGTCGCGGGGCGATGACCGGGTTGCTGGTCGGGCTGATGTCATTTTTGGCGATTCCCTACACGGACTTCATCTGGTACGAAGGGCCAGACATCTTTGCCCACCTTGCCGATGCAGTGGTCCCGTGGTTGTTGATGGGGGTTGTGGCTGGCAAAATGGCAGCCGCCAAGCAAGGGGGGTGATCACCAGCTGCCGGGGTTACCAAATCGCGGCGAGCGGACCGGTCAGCAGCAACAGGCCGTCCAATGCCCACGTGTAGTAGGATTCTTGGCGAGGGCGAACACCGGCTGCGACAATGGGCATGGCGATGAGCGCAACGGCCACGCGGCCCCAATGCGGCCCCGGTGCGAGCACAAAAATGGCCGCTGCGGACGCCAGCAAAACCAGGGCAGTCTGGATTGCGCTGTGCGCGCCGTAGCGCTGGGGCAGTGTCCGCAGCCCAGGGGGGTCTGTGGCCGCATCCCGGACGTCGAAGGGAAGGGTGAGGCCGGCGATGAAAAGGATTTGGCCTGCAAACACCGCCCAATCTGGATCGGCGCCTGCGCCAGCTTGCGGCAGCACCACCGTGGCCCAGCCCCAAGTCAGGGCAATGACGGGCAACTTGAGCCCTGGCACCCCCCGCAGGCCTTCGCCACCCGGCCGCGGCAGCACGGCATAACCGGCGGAGAGCGCGGCGGCGATGAACAACCATGGGGCGAAGGAAGAAATTGCCGGCGGCTCGTGGGCCAGCAAAGTGCAAGTGGCCGCCGCGAGCACACTGGTCCAAACGATCATGCCGCTCCACGGGCTGCGCTCAAAGGCCAGGCGACGTTCAGGCGACAAGGCTTCGGGGTTGTTGCGCCATTTCCACCACCGCTGAAAGGTGTAGGTCCATCCTGCGGCTGCGCCGGTCCAAATCGCCATCGGATGCCACAACACCGAAGTTGCCTCCACGAAAGGAGCGAGGGAGGCAGCCGCGCACGACCACGCCCCGAGCGCGATGACAACGTGTGCAATTTCCAAGGGTCGCCTCATGGTGAGCGCAAAGTTCGTTCAACGGGTCGTGAGGACAGCCAAACAAGGCGGCAAGTGCAGTAATTTTGCCCCCGATAAACGCAATCGCAATCCCCTGAAAGCTTCATTCTGATGCAGTTTGGCACCTTCACCCATCGCCACATCGGTCCTCGCGAAGAGGACGTGCAGGCCATGCTCCGCAAGATCGGAAGTCCTTCGATGGAAGATCTTCTCAACGACACCATCCCAGGCGCCATCCGACTGCGCGAGCGGATGCCCATTGATGCTGCGATGACAGAAGCCGAATTCCTCGAGCACATCGATGCCATCGGCCAACGCAACACGTTGTATCGCAATTACATCGGGATGGGCTACAACCCGACAGAAGTGCCCAGCGTGATTCGCCGGACGGTGCTGGAGAACCCGGGGTGGTACACGGCCTACACGCCCTACCAGGCGGAGATTGCGCAAGGCCGCTTGGAGGCCTTGTTGAATTTTCAGACCATGGTGTGTGACTTGACGGGCATGCCGTTGGCGAATGCTTCGCTGTTGGACGAGGCGACGGCTGCTGCGGAAGCCATGGCGATGGTGCATGCGGCGATGCCGCGGCCGAAGGCCAAATCCGGTGCGCACCGCTTCCTCGTCGACGCAGCTGTCTACCCTCAGACCCTCGCGTTGCTGCGCACGCGTTCCAAATACCTCGGCATCGACTTGGTCGTGGTGCCCAGGGCGGAAATGGCGTTCGATGCGTCGGTGTTCGGTGTTTTGTTGCAGTACCCAGATGCCCGCGGGATGGCAGCGGACATGACCGATCTGATTGCGGCGGCCCATGCTGTGGACGCTCAGGCGGTCGTGGCGACGGACCCCATGGCCTTGGCGCTCCTGAAGCACCCCGGTGCGATGGACGCCGATGTGGTGGTGGGCAGCAGCCAACGATTCGGGGTCCCAATGGGTTATGGCGGTCCTCATGCGGCGTTTTTTGCTGCGCGTGAATCTTACAAGCGCCACTTTCCCGGGCGCATCATCGGTGTTTCGCTCGATCGCCTCGGAAAACAGGGACTGCGCATGGCCTTGCAGACCCGTGAACAGCACATCCGCCGCGACAAGGCCACCTCAAACATCTGCACGGCTCAAGCCCTGCTGGCGGTGATGGCCTCCATGTATGCGGTCTATCATGGACCCAAAGGGCTTCGGGCCATTGCTGAGCGCATTCACGGCTACGCCCGTGCTTTGGACGCGGCGTTGAAGAATTCCGAGGATTACACCCAGGTGAACAGTTGCTACTTCGATACACTGACCATTCGTGTGGAAGGTGGGGAGGACGCGATGCGCAGCCTGAAGGCCCGCGCCGAGTCCCACAAACTCAATCTGCGCTTCGATCCGGATGGCGTGCATGTCGGGGTGTCTTTGCATGAGCGGGTGACAAACGCCGATTTGTCCTCACTCTGCACCGTTTTTGGTGTAAGCCCGATCGCGGGCGTGGATGTGGAGCGTCCCTTCTTGGGGGATTTGTGGCGCGAAGTGGACTTTTTGCACCACCCCGTTTTCAACAGTTTCCATTCGGAAACCGAAATGATGCGTTATATCAAGCGGCTTGAGAACAAGGATCTGTCGCTCGTGCATTCGATGATTCCCTTGGGTTCTTGCACCATGAAGCTCAATGCAGCCACGCAACTCATCCCGATCACGTGGTCAAATTTTGCAGAGCTGCATCCGTTTTGCCCGGCCGAACAGGCTGCAGGAACGCGGGCGTTGCTCTCCGAGTTGGAAGCAGATTTGTCTGTGGCCACGGGCTTTGCCGGGGTGTCTTTGCAGCCCAATTCCGGGGCGCAAGGCGAATTTGCAGGCTTGATGGTCATTCGGGCGTACCATGAAAGCCGCGGAGAAGGCGACCGAGACGTGTGCCTGATTCCGTCGAGCGCACATGGCACAAATCCCGCCAGTGCGGTCATGGCGGGCATGAAGGTGGTTGTGGTGGCATGCGATGAGGAGGGGAACATTGATTTGGCAGATCTCAAGACGAAGGCAGAAACCCACAGCGCTCGCCTCGGCGCCCTCATGGTGACCTATCCTTCAACCCACGGCGTTTTCGAGGCGTCCATCCTTGAAATCACCAGCCTGATCCACGCCCATGGCGGCCAAGTCTACATGGACGGCGCCAACATGAATGCGCAAGTCGGCCTGACCAGCCCAGGCCTCATCGGCGCGGACGTTTGCCACCTGAACCTGCACAAGACCTTTGCCATCCCTCACGGGGGTGGGGGGCCCGGCGTGGGGCCCATTGGCGTTGCAGCACATCTCGTGCCTTTCTTGCCCGGCCACAATGTGGTGGATCTCGGCAAGGGCGCCTCGGCCATTGACGCCATCAGTGCAGCGCCATTCGGCAGCGCATTGATTGACATCATTCCCTACGCCTACATCAAAATGCTGGGTGAGCGCGGCCTTACGCAGTCCACGGAAGTGGCGATCCTGAATGCGAATTACTTGCGAGCGCGGCTCGAGGGAGCGTATGAAATCTTGTACACTGGGGCGAATGGCACGGTGGCGCACGAAATGATTTTGGACTGCCGGGCGTTCAAGGCATCTGCCGGGATTGAGGTGATGGATATTGCCAAACGCCTGATCGACTATGGCTTCCACGCCCCCACCGTTTCATGGCCAGTGGCGGGAACCCTTATGGTCGAGCCGACAGAAAGCGAATCCCTCGAAGAGCTCGATCGCTTTGCGGAGGCGATGCTTTCCATTCGAGAGGAAATTCGGGCCATCGAGGCGGGCACGGCAGATTGGGAGGACAACGTTTTGAAAATGGCGCCCCACACGGCCGAAGAAGCCATTGCCGGCGATTGGTCCCATCCCTATTCGCGTGCACAGGCCTGTTACCCGGCTCCAGGGTTGCGGACAAACAAGTTTTGGTCTCCCATCGCGCGCGTGGACAATGCCTACGGTGACCGGAACTTGGTCTGCAGCTGTCCACCGCTCTCAGCCTTTGAGGGCGAATTGGCTTGATTTGTGGACGTTGTCTCCAAACGGCCTTCCCCTATATTTGTTGCGAAAATTCACAATTCTTTCTACTATGAAGCACATTTACTTGACTGCGATGACGGTCATGATCAGTGCAGCGGCACTGGCCCAAGGGGTTTTGCCAGCGGCACCGACGAAGGCCACAGAACTCCGCCGCGTGGAGGCATCGACCGAAAACAACGTTTACAATGTTGAGCGGGAGGTGATTTGGTCCAACGACTGCAACATTGACAACTGCGCATCGGACTGGGTTTTTGACAACGGCGCTGACTTGGTCGGCCAGCCTTGGGAAGAAATCGACATCAATTTCGAGTGCTCCCTCGAAGGCCCTGCAGGTCCCTACAATCAGTGGGCGGGCGGAACAGGCGACTTCACTGCGGCCAGCCCGATGAACTCCACCACCGTGGACAACGGATTGATCATCCTCGATTCTGATTTGTTCGGTGCAGATGCAAACTACGATGCGGCTTGGATTGAGAACGCCTGGTTCCAGACGGCGAACAGCATCGATTGCAGCGCATACGATTTTGTCTCGATGTCCTTTGAAACACGCTACCGTTGCTGGGACAATGGCGCGTCAGATGACAGTGAAAAGTGCCTCGTGGAGGTTTCTCGCGACGGCATCAACTGGCCAGACGTTAGCACGGTGTCCGAGGCCGATGGCTGGGTCATCTACGACACAGACACAGTCATGAGCCGCTGGGAGGTGTTTCCTGGCTACGAAACGAGCGACCAGACCGACAATCCTGGCATCGTCGAATTGGACATCACCTCTGCTGCGGGTGGTCAGGACATGGTGTACGTTCGGTTCCGTTGGGTCGGTACATGGGGTTACAGCTGGGAGATTGACGACATCTCCATCTACGAGACACCGGCGAACGACATCCGAATCGACAATTACGTGTCGTACACGGACTACAACACTTCCGGCATCTACGAATATGGTGTGTTCGGTGCGGGACAGCTCGAGACCATCGATGCGGCTGCGAAGGTGTACAACGTCGGTTATGAGCCACAGCCGGGCACGAGCTTGTCTGTGGACCTGAACGGTGACAACCAAGGCGCTTCGGACGCTATCGAACTCGGTTATGGCGCGAATGACACGTTGCGTGTCGCCGTCATCTTGGGTGATGCTGGCGACTATGTCGTGGACTACAGCGTTTCCTCTGACAACATGGACGAGAATGAGGCGAACAACACGGCGTCGCAATCTTTCTCAGTCAGTGACCTGCACATTGGACGCGACAATGGCGTGATGACTGGCCTGTTTCCAGGGGAAGGCACGGACGACTTCATTGCCTGCAACCCGATGCAAATCTTCGAGGACGTCACCATTTATGCCATTGACGTGGCCATTGCTGACGGTTCAGAAGAAGGAACGCCTGTGATTGCACACCTGTTCGATGGTGCGGATGAGAACTTCCTCGTTGAGCAGTATGGTGGCTTGTTGGTGAGTTCAGACGAATTGGATTTGGCTTCTGCTTACAGCAATACCGGAGAAGAGACGCCTGATGGCATCACATGGTATACATTGGTGCTTGAGGAGCCATACACTGCTGCTGCTGGCGATTTGATCGGCGTGGGCTTCGAGCACTATGGCGGATCGAATGTTCAGATTTGGGAGTCGAAATTCACCTATGACCAAACCTCTTTCGTTTACGGTCCATTTGGCACCGGTGGAACGTACGATTGGTACTTCACGAACGAAGTGCCGATGGTGCGATTGAACCTCGATGCTGACGCCATGAACACAGTCAATGTGGAGGACATCGCCGGTGAGGCGTTCCAATTGTTCCCATGCGTTCCCAACCCTGCGACAGCGTCAGCGCGCATGACGTACCGGTTGGACCAGGCGGCTGAGATTTCCTTCGAAGTTCGCGACATGACCGGCAAATTGGTCGTGGCCGAGGACCGAGGAACGCAGTCTGCTGGCGATCACAACTTGATTCTGGATGTGAGTGCATTCGAGGCGGGCGTTTACACGTTCAGCTTGAATGTGGATGGAGCGCGTGCGACGCAGCGCATCATCGTACAATAATCGGTTTCTGCACCGGCAAATTCCGGTTTTGGAAACCTCAAAAAGGGGAATGCTCAGAAGAGCGTTCCCTTTTTTTGTGTCGAAGGTTAAAATTGTCCTAATTTTCCGTCACGATAAAACAAATCCTCGATGAAGCATTTGACTCTTGCTTGCTGCGCGTTGGCCGCAGTGATGACCACACAAGCACAGCGCCTGGTGGACCAGCACAGTTTCGCGGCCATGCCCGAAGCGATGTCTGCAACCGAAATTCAACAGCAGCGGGATCCTGCCATGCCTTCTTCGCTCGATTTGGCCACACGCGGTGGGGGCACAGTCTTGTTTGCCGAAGATTTTGCCAATGGTTTCGATGGCAACAATGGTGGTGCGGGCGCCTGGTCGGCTGAAGACACTGGCGCGGGCACCATTTGGCAGTGGGTGGACAGCCAAGGCGATGGCCACTATGCCGATGGGACGGCCTCTGGTGTCGAACCGCCTGCTGGCGAGTATTCGACAAACATCAACCCTCTTGCTTCGTCAACAGGCGACAATGGTTGGATGATTTTCGATGCAGATTATTTCAACACCCCGATCTCTGAGGGTTTTGAGAACACCGAGGGTTGGATCACAAGTCCCGTGCTCGATTTTTCTGCAAACGCATCGGTGGTGGTCACTTGGGAGCAATATTTTCGCTACTGCTGCTACCCCTTCGCACCGGTCTTCCTCCAAGTCACCACTGACGGCGGGGCGAACTGGACAACTTTCGATGGCCACGGGACTTTCATTGAGTCGGCAAACACGGCTTCTGCGAATGCTTTGACCACATCTGTGGACATTTCTTGTGCCGCAGCTGGAGCAAGCGAAGTTCAGATTCGTTTTTCATACCTGCAACCGGATGAAACCGGTGATGGTTACAGCCACTACTTCTGGGGCATTGACGATGTGGTCATTTCTGAGAATCCTGTTGTCAATGACTTGTCAGTGGTTCAAATCACAAATGGTGACATTTTCAACCTGTACGAGTACCGCCACACGCCGCTGGAGCAAGCGATTCCAGCTGCTGATGGTGGATTGATTGCAGGTGTTCTGTACCGCAACAGCGGAAATGCGGATCAAGATGAAGTGGTTGTCACTGTGGACATCCTCGATGCACAGGGCAACAACTTGACGACGGTCACAGAAGAATTGGGCACGCTCAGCAGCTTTGCAAATGCAGCAAACTGTCCAGCAAATCCTCAAGATACCGTGTACATCGCTACGGGCTGGGCGCCAGAAACCACAGGCGAGTACATCTTGCAAGTGAACATGGCCCAAGCGAGTGCAGATGAATTCCCCGAAGACAATTCACGGTCAATGGCGTTCTTCTACACCGACGACGAATACGGCCACGATGATGAGACGAATTTGGATACTGAATTCCGCCCACGTGAATCCGAAATTGCTGGCTTGTTCGATCCTTGTGGATATGGAAACTTCTTCCACATGCACAATACAGGCTCAACGGCTTATGGATTGACAGTTCGTTTCGGTCCCAGTTCGGGTGGTGGGTTGTTGGAGTTTGAAACCCGTTTGTACGATTACGACGCGGAATTGGGTTTGACCGACTCACCTTTTGAGTCGACTTACTGGGAGTATGACGATTCGTGGACGCCAGCCGATGCAGAGTCTTCAGAGTTTGTCTACTTGTCGTTCGAGGATCCGATCGAATTGGACAATGAAGGATTCTACTTTGCAGGTGTGATCAGTGAGTTCGAAAGCGAGTCGGAATTGACTGTGCTGGCGAATGCGGACAGCGACACAGACAACTCCACTGGCAGCTACAGCCAGGCTGGATCCGGTGATTTCGTTTGGTTCACATCGCAGACGGCCACACCGGCAGTTCGGTTGATTCTTTCGGAGCGTGTGGGCGTGGATGAAATTGCAAACGCGAATGGCATCCAGTTGTTCCAGAACGTGCCCAATCCGGCAACAGGAACAACCATGTTCCGTTTCGAAATGCTCCAGTCGCGCAACGTGTCTTTGGAGATTCGGGATTTGCAGGGCCGCATTGTTGACACCATCGACCGTGGACAGTTGGGTGCTGGCGAGCACCAGGTTCAAGTGGACATTTCTGGGTTGCAATCGGGCATCTACACGTACACGCTCATTGCCGACGGCATGCGCTTGACGAAGAAGTTCATTGTGAAGTAAGATTCCAAGATTGGGGGCGAGAAAGCCTCAAATTTTCGGTGTCCATTGACATTCGAAGAACGGCCCTTGGGAAGCGATTTTCCCAAGGGCCGTTTTTCTTCCGTCCTTCGAATGGAGCAAACCCAATGCGGCGAATGCAAAGGCGCGGCGCGAATGGAGGGCCAAGCCGAGCGGCCGTCTATCTTTGGCGCATGGGATTCAAGGCCAAACTCAGCTTGCCCCTCGCCCGCCTGATCATGCGCAAGGTGCGCAGGCAGGCCGCCGATGGGGTGGCGGCGCAACAACGGCAATTCGAGGCATTGATCGGCAAAGGTGCGGCCACGGCGTTCGGCCGGGACCATGGCTTGCAGAAGGGCATGCGCATCGCCGATTTCCAATCCGCCGTGCCCGTTCGTGATTATGAAGGATTGCGGCCCTACATGGAACGGGCGGTGGGGGGAGAGGAGGACGTGGTTTGGCCTGGAAAACCCTTGTATTTCTGCAAGACATCCGGCACGACGTCCGGCGCAAAATTCATCCCCCTCACCCGGGATTCGATGCCCAACCACATCGGGTCCGCCCGCAACGCCTTGCTCGCCCACATCGACGCCACAGGCGACGCCAGCTTCGTCGACGGCAAAATGATTTTCTTGCAAGGGTCACCGGCTCTCGGCACCACCCCAGGCGGGGTGCCCCTGGGTCGATTGAGCGGCATTGTGGCGCATCACGTCCCCGGGTACTTGCAGCGCAACCGCCTGCCAAGTTGGGACACAAATTGCATCGAGGATTGGGAGCAAAAGGTGGAAGCCATTGTGCGGGAAACGGTGGGGGAGGACCTGAGGCTGATCAGTGGCATTCCGTCGTGGGTGCAGATGTACTTCGAGCGGCTGCTGGCCCACACGGGGGCGGCAAATGTGATGGAGGTCTTTCCGAATTTCAGCCTCTTCGTCTATGGCGGTGTGGCGTTCGAGCCATATCGTGAGCGCTTTGGGCAGTTGATCGGGGCGGATGTGCCGACGGTGGAGTTGTATCCGGCGAGCGAAGGATTTGTGGCTTGGCAGGATTTGGCCAAACCCAGCGGCCTCCTCCTCAACGTCGCCGACGGCATCTTTTTCGAGTTCATCCCCGCCGACCGGTACTTTGAGGAGAACCCACCGCGATTGACGCTGGCGGACGTGGACCTTGGCGTGCAGTACGCCCTCGTCCTGACGACCAATGCCGGGTTGTGGGCCTACGACATCGGTGACACGGTGAAGTTCGTTTCGCTGGACCCGCCGCGCATTGTCGTGACGGGGCGCATCAAACACTTCACGAGTGCTTTCGGAGAGCACGTCATTGCCGAGGAGGTGGAGGGCGCGTTGTCCGAGGCACTTGCGGCGGGGGGCGGGAGCGTGGTGGAGTTTCATGTGGCGCCGCAAGTCGCGCCGGCTGAAGGATTGCCGTTCCACGAGTGGTTTGTCGAATTTGCGGAGCCCCCTTCGGATCGCCACAGGTTCATCGCCGCCGCCGATGAGGCCCTGCAGCGCCGCAACCCCTACTACAAAGACCTGATTGCCGGCGCGGTGCTCCGGTCCGCGGTGCTGACGGAATTGCCCACGGGTGCCTTCAACGAGGCCATGCGTTCCCTTGGCCGCCTTGGGGGCCAGAACAAGCCTCCACGTTTGGCGAACGACCGTAACTTTGCAGCCGCATTGACACCACGTTCATGAAAATTGCAGCACTTATCGGCGGATCGGGCTCTGGAAAGTCCACCGTCCTGCGCGGATTGCGCAGTCACTTTGATGACCGCGTTTCGGTGCTGTCCCTGGATGATTACTATCGGCCCAAGCACGAATTGCCTGTGGATGCGAATGGCGCAACGAATTTTGACCTGCCGGAGGTGATTGACCATGAAGCCCTCGTTCGCGACATCGACCGGATGAAGGCAGGTCATGCCGTTTCGCTCGAGACCTACACGTACAATCGCGATGTGATGACTTCCGAGCGGATCACCATCGCCCCAGCTGAGTGGCTGGTGGTCGAAGGGTTGTTCGTGATGGCCTACCCGGACATGGAGGAACGTGTGGACTTGGTGGCTTACATCGACGCCCCGGAAGACGTCCGTTTGCAGCGGCGCATCCACCGGGATGGAACGGAACGAGGGTATTCGGAGGACGAGGTCCGCTACCAGTGGCGGCATCATGTGCGACCGGCGGATTTGGCCCACATTGAACCCTGGCGGGAAAAGGCTCATGTTGTCGTCGACAACCACCACCACTGGCAAGACGGCCTGCAGGCGCTCATTTCAAAAATGGAAAATCTCGACTGATGAAAAAGGCATTCACCCTTGCCAAATTTCTTTGTAAAGTGCTTCATGGACCAGTGTTGCTCTAGCGAGCTCAGGCAACGTCATTTCTGAACCTCAGTCGACGCCAGGATCTGTGTTCGTTTTGACACATCGGACAGCAAAAAATCCATCTGTGCCCAGATTGGAATTCGTTTGCTTGTAATAGGTGGCTTCAGGGACATTCGATTGTGCAAAGAAAGCTTGCATTGGAGGGGTTGTTCCTTTGTTCGCATCGTTGTTGATCCACACGGTTCCTGTGCCATAGGCAGAAATGGCGTATTCGGTCCGCACTTGGTCTGTTGTGGGCACGATGGTGCCGTAGTCGAACGCATCGATTCCGTAGCCACCTGTGCCATTGTTTTGTCGCACGCCGATAGCGGTCAGGTCCAGCCCTGTTCCAGGTGATTCTCCATCCCAGGTGGTTGGCGACATCAATTCCTGAAGAGCAGCTGTGGTTTCAGACAAATCTTCGGCATAGGCGATCACTGAATCCCATGCGGCTTTTGTGGGGATGCTGTATCCAGATGGGCACAAGCTTTTGTCTCCTGTGGTTGTGGGGTAGAGAACCCAATAGTTGTATCCATAACCGTGAATGTTCAAGTAGGTGTCAGGGTCGTCATTCCACACAACGCGGAAGGGGTTGTCTTGGTCACGCGGGTTGGGAAGAAACAGTTGCGGAATCAATGTTCCGTCATTCCAGTGGGTGGTCTTCAAGTTTTCTCCGGTCCAGCATTGGTCTGCGACTTCGACCAGGCTGTAAGTGTTGCCATCATAATCTGTAACTTCCGTCAAACCACCACAAGGACCATCTGCGGCGATGAATTGACGCACTTCACTGATGACCGTTCCGTATGACGTCGTGACGTAGGTTTTGTAGTAGTAGGTGGTGCCAATGGTCAACCCAGAAAGATCTACCGACAGCGCGCCGTCGGCGATGGTCGCCGTGTAATCGGTGTTCGTGCCTTCGGGCATGTCAGGGTCAGTGTTGAAGAAGAAGCCGGCTGCCGTGATGGGCAGGGCGCTTGGGTTGTTGATGAAGCCATTGAGTTGGGCCGTTTCTCCGGCCAAACCCGACGCATCGAGCGCCTCCGGCTCCGGAGGCAAGATGCATGCTGCGTTGCTCTCGTCGTCATAGTTATAAGCCTCAGGGTTGTCGCAATTGTCGGTAGAATCGTCCACAAAGCTGGTGGGCGCGTCACATGCGACTTCTGTCGAGTCAGAGCGCCCCAGACCGTCGCCGTCTCCATCGAAGTACCAAGTCGCAGCGTACTGGCAATTCTCAGAACTGATGCTGGCGGGGTTGTAGTTGCAAGACTCCGTGTCGGAGCATCCCATTGCATTTGTCAAGTGCTCGTTCAGGCTTTGAATGCTGTCTGCGAGGGCCACGCAGTCGTAGGTACTCAGGTGACGGTTGCCCTCGATTTTTTGTCTCGCATAGGATTGCCGAACAAATTCCGAATCGTAAGAAAGGATGGCCGTTTCCAGGGATGCAATGCTGTCGAGGAGTTGTTCGTAGCGGCATTTTTGACTGACGGTTCCTTCGGGACATTCACATTCTTCGAGCGCATTGATTTCGATTTGTGCCCCGCTGCTGGCAAAGATTCCCAAGAAGATTGCCACAGCAACCCCTCGAAAAAGGCGGCTTGAGAAATGCTGTGTTGGCTTGATTGCGCTCATCCTTTTTTGTCTATAGAGAACTTTAAATCTACGACGAACTTACCAATCCTTCTTGCAAAAGATTTTGCTAGCCCTTCAACCCGATGGAAAGATGGGCAAATGCAATCGACCTTAACTTCGCGTTGACGCCGCGGTCATGAAAATTGTGGCAATGGACAAGCTTACTCGTGTTCATGAACGTCACGGCCTGCAGGCGCTCATTTCAAAAATGGAAAATCTCGACTGATGAAAAAGGCATTCACCCTTCCAACGTGCAAGACCTGTCAACGCATTTTTGACGATTTGCAGCCCGGATCTCATGGTTTTGAAGTGATTGACATCAAATCTGAGGGCATCTCCGCTGAAGATCTCGATCACATGGCCGCTCTTGCGGGATCGTATGAAGCGTTGTTCAGCCGGCGAGCGATGAAGTTTCGGAGCATGGGTTTGGCAGATCAGAACCTTGAGGAGCAGGATTATCGGCGATTGATTCTCGAGGAATACACCTTCCTCAAGCGCCCGGTGTTCCTGACAGATGACGTGGTCACTGCCGGCTCGGCGAAGGCCGCTGTAGAGGCTGCCCGCCAGCTCCTTTGACGGATGCCGCGGGTTCTGGCGCACTTGGCCTTGCTTTTTGTGGCCTTTGTCTACGGTGCGAATTACATTGTGGCGAAGGGCCTCATGCCCGACCTGATCGGTCCCAGTGGCTTCATCGTGTTGCGGGTCGTGGGTGGCGGCGGGTTGTTTTGGGTCGTCCGTTTTGCCTTGCGCGCTGCAGGGCGTTGGGAGCGCGTGGCGCGCGCCGACCTGGGGCGATTGGCCATTTGTGGACTGACCGGGGTGGCGGCAAACCAACTCCTTTTCTTCAACGGCCTCAACCTCACGAGTCCCGTCAACGCGAGCCTGATCATGACCGTCAATCCGGTGCTGGTGCTTGTGGTCTCGGCGTTTTTGTTGGGCACGCCCATCACCCAGCGGAAAGTTCTCGGCATCGCCATCGGCATGGCCGGCGCCATTGCTTTGCTGGTCATGGGGGCGTCGGCATCGAATCTCCACGCCTCCTGGCAAGGCGACCTCATGGTGCTCATCAACGCCACGAGCTACGGGCTGTACCTCGTGGCGGTGAAGCCGCTCATGGTGAAGTACAAGCCGTTGACGGTCATTGCGTGGGTTTTTCTGTTCGGCGCGGTCTTCGTTCTTCCAGTGGGCCTCCCGCAAGCCTTGGCCATTGATTGGGCAGCCTTCGAGCCCCAACACATGCAAGCGCTCGCTTTTGTCATCTTGGGCACAACGTTCTTGGTTTACCTGCTCAACATTTACGCCATGCAGCACGTGCCGCCGACTGTGGTGAGCATTTACATTTATCTGCAACCGCTTTTGGCGACAGGGATTTCGTGGTGGGCAGGCCAAAACGGAGGACCCAACTACACCGCTGACCTGGACATTTGGACCGGTGCTTGCGCATTGGCGATCTTCACGGGCGTCGGGCTGGTCAGTGCAACCCAACGGAAACGGGCGAACGCCTGAGAATTCTGAGGAAAGACAAAGCAAATGGATACCAGTGGATGAGCAAGATTGACAGTGAGATTCGGACGATTCACTTCCTTCACATCCCGAAGACCGGCGGCACGAGCATGGTCGAAACGGCGCGCCAGATGCAACGCGGGAATTGGGGGCGATACGACGATGAATTGATCGGTGTTTTGCGGCCCGTCAGCAACCGGCGGTTTGGCATTCAGCCCAACCTGCCCATCCAGCATACACCCACTCGCTGGCTGGATCCGTTGCAATGGAACGAATGGCGGAATGGACGTCTTGTTTTTGCTGTTGTTCGTGACCCCGTTGATCGCATGCAATCTGAGTTTTTTTGTCGTTATGGCAACTTGGGCAATCGTTCTCCGGGCAAAATGAACGCTGTGATTTTGCGCAATCAGATTTGGCTTGCTTTGGGTTTGACGAAGTTCCTCGATGCCGGTCCGGGCCACTGGCTCCCGCAGTCTTGGTTCCTGTTCGCCAATGATGGGCGACCGCTTGTTGACGTTTTGATCTGCCACAATTGGCTCCAAGTCGAATTGGATCTGATGTTCCGCGCTGAAAATCAGCTACCAATGCCACTGCGGAGAGAAAATGTGGGTCCAACCGACAGGCCCGCGGTTTGGCGAATCAATCGGATGCTGGCGCGCTGGGTGTACAGGGAGGATTATCGGAAATTGCGCGGGCACTGGTCCCGAATGGCACCTGCACTCACCCGCCTGCCGCGACGGGAAAAAATGGAGCTTGAATGATTGCGCTTGTTTTGACATATGACCGCAACGCGGCCATCGCAGAGATGATGATGGCGCAATACCGCAAGGTTTGGCCCAATCATCCATTTGTTTTTCACATTCCCTACCAATCGGATTCACGGAAACTTGAAAATTGGGGAGAGGAGCGCATGGACCGCAGGCGGTGGGTTGCTGCTCCGCAGGACATTCCTGGAACCATGGCGGCGTTGTTGAGTGGTTTGGACAAAGCGTCATGGGTTTACTGGTGCATCGACGACAAGTACCCCATATCGCTCAACCGAAAGGTGTTTCGTGAACTGGTCCAATTCGCGCCATTGCAGCCCCCTTCTGCCCTCTCCGGCATTCTGCCGTGCCGCGCCCGTCAGATGTTGAACCCTGAGAAAACAGGTGAGCTGTTGCCGACAGCGCCTGCGGGTTTGCCGATGTTGAGGCGAAAGACTTGGGACCAAATTTGGCTTCACCAATTCCTGCGTGTCGGTGTGCTGCGTCAACTCTTCGATGGCATGCCCGCTCAGATTCGGCAGGCACGAGAGATGGACCTGTTCAAGTGGGACGTTCCGTTGCATCCGGACCTGTTTGTTGCGGCCGAAAACGCCGTTCAGTTCGGGGAGAGCATGGATGCTGGTGAAGTGTTGCTGAATGCTGTTCTTCAGTTTCGCCAGTTGAGTCGTCCATTGCCGCCTCATTTGCCTGTCCGTTTGTCCAAGTCTGTTGTGATTGGGCGAATGCAGCCTTCGACAATCGATCGGTTGCAGCGGATGACCCACAAATTGTTGCTGGCGTTTTTGAAGAAAAAGTGGGGTTCAAGTCGGATGGCGGCCCTCATTCGCGCTGAAGCAGGGTGGGAAATCTTTCAAATCCTGCATCGTGCAGTTCCATCTGGCAATTTTGTGTTCTTTGATATCGGCGCGAACAATGGATCAAGTGCCATTGCCTATTGTGACTGGTTTCCCAATGCGAAAGGGGTCCTCTTTGAGGCCCATCCTGCCATCGCTGCTGTGGCGACAAGAAAGGTGGAGGAAGCAGGTTTGGCCCATCGGCTCACGGTCCAACCCTTGGGCCTCTCGGACCAAAACGGTGCTGCCGAATTCCATGTCAGCACGGCATCAGAAGACCACGACCTCGTGGCGAAGAATCCACATCGTCCCCGAACCGAAGACCGTGAAGTTCTCATGGGCAGCGGCTCCCTCCTTGCCCCGGACCGGCACCTCGACATGTACCCGGGACTGAAGTTTCGCCAAACCGAAACGGTCCAGTTGTCTCGTGCTGATGATTGGCTCGCCACCCAGGATGCCGTCCAACCCCCCACCTTCTTGCACATTGACACACAAGGCGCGGAGTTGATGGTTCTCGCGGGTTTCGGTGACGCATTGGCGCATGTTGCGGCGGTGTGGATGGAGGTCTCCCGGGTGCCATTGTACACCGGGCAGCCCTTGGTGTCTGAGATCTCGACGTGGATGAAGGCTCAAGGTTTTGCATTGGCCGTGGACGCGGTGGGCAAAGCCTGGGGAGATCAGCTCTGGGTTCGGAAACGGGTTTGGGACCAAATCCAATCCACCCCCGCCCTCCGCCTCGCCCAATCCGCCATCGACTTTCAGCGACTTCGGTCCCGACGTCAGCCTTTTTGACGCCCTTCCCCGGATTCCTCTTGTTTCTCCTGAAAATGCAGTTCCCGAATGCTTCGCGTGCGGACTGCATCCGTGGCCAATTCCGACCACACTTCCGTCCGCACCCACTCCCCGAGCGGTTGAGGCAGGCGCGGCGTGTGGCGCAGCGCAGATTGAAGCAAGCGGTCCCAAACCCGCGCATACCGAACCGAATCGTCAGGGCGGACCCACTTGCGGCGGGTCCCCTCGTCCATCGGCTTCCAAGGTGAGTGGAGGTTCAGGTAACCATAGTCGTCCGTCAACTGCTCTCCCGGTCCAATGTCGCGCACGGCCACTTCGAAATCGTACACCGTGCTGAGACAATTGCTGCGGAAACTGTGGTTGACGTACCGCGCGTGATCCCAGCAAAGGACCATGCTGCCGAAGGCGTTGCGAAAGGCAAAGTACTCGAGGTGCCGCTGGGAGGCCTCCGGCAGGGACCGGACTTCCGCGGGCGAGAACACCCGGTCCAGGGGATCCTGAACCCAGGTGATGGTTCCCTTGGGAATGAACGCCGTGGCGACCACTCCGTGGCCCACCTCATCACTGATGAACTGGACCTTCGTGTGCGGGTGCATCATGTTGGTTGGGGCGAATTTGGTCTAATTTTGAGTCAATTGATTCTTCCCCTTGCAAAAAAATTTTCCATCACCAAATCCATCCCATGCCCATTGCAAAGCCCTTCAACCTCACCGCTTGGATCGAAGAGAACCGAGAGCTCCTCAAGCCTCCCGTGGGCAACAAGAACCTGTATGTCGACAGTGGCGACTACATCGTGATGATTGTCGCGGGCCCCAACGCTCGAAAGGACTACCACTACAATGAGACCGAGGAGCTTTTTTATCAGCTCGAGGGCCACATCACTGTGCGCATCCAAGATGGTGGCGAGGCTGTGGACATGCAACTGGGGCCTGGGGACATGTACTTGCACCCTGCTCGCGTGCCGCACAGCCCGATGCGTGAGGAGGGTTCCCTGGGCTTGGTGATTGAGCGGAAGCGGGCTGGATCTGATGCAAAGGATGGTTTGCTTTGGTTTTGCGACGCCTGCAACCACAAGCTTCACGAGACGTACTTCGACCTCACAAACATCGAAAAAGACTTCCTCCCGCGCTTCCGCGAATTTTACGGCAGTGAAGCCCTTCGCACGTGCGACAATTGCGGCCATGTGATGGAAACGGACCCTCGCTTCGTCGACTGACCCCAGGTCCCCCTGGTCCCCCTAGTCTCCCTGGTCTCCCTCGTCTCCCTAGTCCCCCTAGTCTCCCTGGTCCCCCTAGCCTCCCTCGTCTCCCTGGTCTCCCTAGTCACCCTAGTCACCCTAGTCTCCCTAGTCCCCCTGGTCATCCCTGGTCACCCCCGCAACCCAACCCCGAGTTCCTGCGTCTATGACATGAAATCCGCAAGCCATGATCAGATTTTTTTCCCTCGTGCTTCTCCTTTGGGCAGTCTTCCCGTCAGCGTTTGCACAACAATGCACGCCGCAGGTCCTGCAAATTGAGACCCCAGTTGAAAACGGACCGACCGCTGTCTCCCTCAGCCTTCAAGATCCCAATGGGTTTTGGGTGGTCGAGGGATTGGAGATTTCCTTGGGACCCAACCAAACCTATTGGCAAGAAACCTTTTGCCTCTGGCCCGGATGTTACACGGCCTTTCTCGTCGGGAATGTCCCGTTGAACGAAACGAACTTCGGGGTCAATGTCGCGGGCTTCGGTTCCGAGGTGACCGTGGTTTACGGCGACGCCACTGTGCTCGTTGAGATTTGCATGGACGATGAGGTTGTCACAGACTGTCCAGAGGAAATTGGCTATGCCGTTGCCGAAGGCTGCACTGGGGTGTTTGAAATCGGGAGCTTTGTGGCAGGAGAGAGCGTGGCATGGTCCTTTGGCGATGGCAGCGAGCCCATTGTGGGAGGGCATTTCATCACCCATGAATTTCCCGGTCCAGGCCTTTATGAGGTCACTGCAGCTTTCACCTCGGACAATTGCCCAGAAGGCGTGGAGCTTGTCACGGCCATTGAAGTGTCGGATTGTGGGCCCATGCCCGATTGTGAATTGGCGTTGGTTTCCTCCACCATGGATGGCATGTGGTATTTCTTCGAAGCATTGGGCATGCCGGAGGACGCGACCTACCAATGGTATTACAACGATCAACCCGTCGAAGGGGCCATCGAGTCTACCTTCGAGGGAGGCGGCGATTTCAATCCATATTGGTGGGTATGTGTAGAGGCCGTTTCAGCGAATTGCCCAAATGGTTCGGAAGCCTGTTTTTTCAACATGGGCCAGGACGGCTGTCCTGAAGAATTGGCGTTTGAACCCATCGGTGACAGCGGTTGCGCTTACCTGTTCTCCTTGCAAACCGATGGTGCGCCGGCGGTCCAGTCGACGTGGTTTGTGGACGGTTTGCAAGTGGAAACCAATGGCGGAACGGCTTTTGATTGGGCTTTTGAATCGGATGGCTGGCATGAGGTGGTGGTGAATTACGTGTCACTGGGCTGTCCAAATGGGGTGGTGCTCACTGCGGAAGTGGAGGTTGAGGGCTGTGCGACAGAGGAGCCCGAGTGCGGGCTGCAAATGGAGTGGGGAATGCCAGAATGCAATGACTTTTTGATTGAAGCTTTTGACTATCCGGAGGGTGCGACGCTTTGGTGGACCTTGGATGGCGAGCCGTTTGACAATGGAACGCACATCGTGTCGCTGGTGATTGATGACAACGAATGTCACGAGGTGGTTGTGGGGTATGAAACACCGGATTGTCCGATGTGGGTGTCTCAATCTGTCCAAATCTGCCCCGAATCATGCGGCCCTTCTTGCGACTTGACCATCGCCAGCGAGTCCCTGGCGGACGGCATCTACCTCTTCACCGCCGTGGACAACTTCACGGGTGAGCCGGTGGACGGGGATTTGTGGTGGACTTTTGGGGTGAACGGCTCGGCCGTCGGGAACCCTGTGACGTGGACGTGGGGCCAGGACGCTCCAGCGATGTCGGAGGTCTGCGTTTGGTGTTCGGATGTGCCGGAGGATTTGGCCTGCACAACTTTCCAACCCACGGAGATGGGCTGCGAGGACATTCAGCTGGTGCTCACCGCGGAACTGGCGGCCACGGCGGCCATTGCCCTCGAATTCTACATCACCGCCGATCTGATGGGTTACGATTTGAACCCGTTTTACATCTACGAAGCGTTGAATTTGTTGGACGGCGTGTCGGGCGATACCCTTGCGTTTTGCGCGCCGCCAGCGTGTTTTGAGTTGATCATGCAGCCGCCAAACCTGCCCCTCGAGGGCGTCGAAGAACTGGTCTTGGAGGCGATCAACGGTGACTTGGAGGCCATTGCAGGAGTCGACTTGTTGACGAGTGCTTGGGATGCCTTCGCGTTCGGACTCGCCGAGGACTGTCTGAGCAGCGCACCAGCATTGGGCGCTTCGCCGGCGTCGCCGCTTGCTGTGCTCCCGAACCCTGCCCAGGACGTGGTGCGGTTCACCACCGCCTCGGATGCCCCGCTCCGGGCAGATGTTGTGGTGCGCGATGTGCAAGGCCAAATCCTCCACGTCCACCCCGCCCATCCGCTCAGCGCCCCTCTCTCCACTGCAGACTGGCCGGCGGGCACGTATTTTTTGCAAGTGTCCGGGGAAGACTTTGCGACTGCGGTGGTGCGCCTCATTGTGATGCGCTAACTTCGCAGGTTGCACCCAGGGGGCGCATGGCCTCCGATTTCCTGCGATCCGCATGCAATACGCACGTCTAAATGTTCTTACTGGTTGGGCCGTTTGGTTGGTCGCTACCGTCGTTTACCTGCTCACCATTGAACCCACTGCTTCCTTTTGGGATTGTGGCGAATTCATTGCCTCGGCTTACAAGCTCGAGGTGGGCCACCCCCCAGGAGCGCCATTTTTCATGCTTCTGGCCCGGCTGCTCATGATTTTCATGTCGCCGGAGACGGCGGCAGTCGCTGCGAATTCGCTTTCGGCATTGAGCAGTTCGTTCACCATTCTTTTCTTGTTTTGGAGCATCACCCACCTCGCCAAGCGTTTTGCGGTGGGGCGTGACGGCGCTGGCGAACCGACCATGGCCCAGACGCTGGCCATTCTCGGTTCGGGCGCAGTCGGCGCTTTGGCCTACACCTTTTCAGACAGTTTTTGGTTCTCGGCCGTGGAGGGGGAAGTGTATGCCTTGTCCAGCCTGTTCACAGCGTTGGTTTTTTGGGCCATCCTGAAATGGGAAAACGAGGCGGACGAGCCGGGCAACGCGCGTTGGTTGGTCTTGATTGCCTATTTGATGGGCCTCTCCATCGGGGTTCACCTGCTCAACCTCCTCGCCATCCCGGCGATCGCCTTGGTGTATTACTTCCGCAAATTCCCATTCAGTTGGAAGGGATTGGCCCTCACAGGTGTTGTCGCCATCGGCCTTTTGGGTTTTGTCCAAGAAGGAGTCATCAAAGGTGTAGTGCAGCTCGCCGGTGCATTCGAGTTGGCAGCAGTCAATTCCTTTGGCCTGCCCTTCAGCATGGGGGCGCTGGTTTATGCGGTGTTGTTGATCGCCGCCATCGCGGGTTTGTTGTTTTGGACGCGCAGCAAAGAATGGGCCATTGCACACACGTTTGTGTTGGGTTTTGCGATGGTTCTGATCGGGTACAGCACGTTTGCCGTGATTGTGATTCGGTCCGCTGCGAACCCGCCCATGGATGAAAACAATCCTGAGAACATCTTTGCGCTGCTTTCTTATTTGAATCGGGAACAATACGGAGATCGGCCGTTGTTGTCAGGCCAATACTGGGGAACCCCCACCGACCTGGACAACCCGTATGAGGACGGCAAACCCACTTGGGTCAAGAGCTTCAGCATTTACGAATCTCGCGGTCCATTGGAGTCGCGCAAGAAATCCTTCCGGAGTCAAGGAGCGGCAGAGCGCTACCTGGCCACAGCTGAGAACGCCAGCCGCATGTCCATTCGCCAGGAGTACGTGGACAGCGGTGAGAAGCGGGGCACCCGGCCGAACTACGACGACCGTTACACGATGTTCATGCCTCGGATGTACAGCTCGACGGCTTCGCACATTCGCGAGTACAAGACTTGGAGCAATTACAAGGGCCACAACGAAGCCGTGGGCTACACCAGCCCACTGGTGGATGGTCCGATGACAAAGGCGCAGTTCGAGCAGCACATCAACAAAGACATCTTGTCGGCCGGCATGGCCCCTGCGGAGCTCAAGCGCACGATGAACGCGTTGTTCAGCGCTTACAACCTCCGGTTCAACACAGATTTTGATGTGCAGGAAAAGGATCAGCTGTTGGTCCGGAACCCGGAAACAGGCCAAATGAACCTCGCCCCGCTCAACGACCCGGACATGGTGAGGAATCTGGTGCCATTCATCGTCTCGGTGCTGGAATCGGGCCTCCAACGTGGGCAAGCCCATGTGGACCGCCTCGAAGCGGAGAAAGCACAACTCGAAGCTCAGATTCGCCAAGCGACACAACGTGCAAACCAAACAGGTTCCGCCGAAGATGTCCGCATGGTCCGTCAGCTCCAAGGGTCTCTCGATCGCACATTGGACGCGTTGCAACCCTCCCAGGCCGAAAACCTTCAGTTTTTCACGGATTACCAAGTGGGTTGGATGTAC
This sequence comes from uncultured Flavobacteriales bacterium, assembly GCA_965661765.1. Lineage (GTDB taxonomy): Bacteria > Bacteroidota > Bacteroidia > Flavobacteriales_D > Sanyastnellaceae > JBMYZL01. The sequence continues at coordinate 2,190 of CBFIFE010000026.1, read as the reverse complement.
TTCCGCTATTTCCTCTGGAATTTTGCTGGACGGCAAAATGACGAGCAGGGCCATGGTGACTTTTTGCAGGGCAATTGGCTGTCGGGTCTGGACTTTGTCGATGAAGAGCGTTTGGGCAACCGCAGCAATTTGTCAGCGGACATGCAGGCGAATCGCGGCTTGAACAAATTCTTCTACCTGCCGCTCTTGCTCGGTCTGATTGGAGCGGTTTTTCAGTTGGTCAAGGATCCACGGCAGTTTGGGGTGGTGGGCCTTCTGTTTTTGATGACGGGTCTGGCAATCGTGGTGTACTTGAACCAATACCCCTTGCAGCCAAGGGAGCGGGATTATGCTTATGTCGGGTCGTTTTATGCGTTTGCGATTTGGATCGGGCTGGGGGTGTACGCGCTGTTTGACGCGGCGATGTCCATCACCACCAAGCAGCTTGGGACCATTGTCGGGGCAACCACCGTGGCAGGTCTGGTGTTGTTGGGCGTTGAAAAGATGTCCGGGGGTGGTCACGCCTTGAGCTACAGTGTCTTGTTTTTGGCCGGCGTCACTTCGGTCCTGTTCGCATTGGCCTTTGCCCTCAAAACCATCAACCTTGGGGAAAATGGCCGAGCCACCCTCTTCGTTTTGCTGGGCTTGGTGGTTCCTTGTGTCATGGCAGCGGACGGTTGGGACGACCACTCTCGGGCGCGTCGTCGGACAGGCGTGGATTTTGCAAAAAACTACCTGGACAGTTTGGCCCCCAACGCCATCCTGTTCACCAACGGGGACAACGACACCTTCCCCTTGTGGTACGTTCAGGAGGTAGAGGGATACCGCACCGATGTGCGGATTTGCAACCTCAGCTTGCTCAATACGGATTGGTACATAGACCAAATGAAGCGCAAGGCGTACGAAAGCGATCCCTTGCCCATCCGAATGGACGAGGAGAAGTATCGCCAAGGCACCCGCGACATCGTTCTGCTCGATCGTCCGGCGGATCGCCAACGCCCTTACGTGAATGTTCGCGAGGCGATGGCCGTTGCCCTCGATGACGAACAATTCAAGGATTACGGCGGCGGCAAGCGTTACGATTTCTTCCCTTCGAACAGCTTCAAGTTGCCGGTGGACTCGGCGCGCGTGGTGGATTTGGGGATTGTCAATCCTGAGGACGCCGGCAAGATCGTGGATTTTGTCAAGTGGACAATCACCGATGAGCGCGGCAACCCCAAGGGATACATCCTCAAGAATCACTTTGCCGTGATGGACCTGTTGGCGAACAACAACTGGGAGCGCCCGGTGTACTTTGCTGTTACCACAGGGCCGGACAGCTATTTGGGGTTGCAGGATTATTTCCGACTGGAGGGTTTGGCCTATCGCCTGGTGCCCATCAAATACCCGAACACCGATAACCCCAACGCCATCGGCGGTGTGGCAACGGACCTGATGTACAACAACATCATGGACAATTGGGGTTGGGGAGGCATGGACAACACCGAGGAGGGCATCTACATGGATGAGAACAACCGGCGCATGGTGACCAACATTCGCCTGCAAATGTCGAATCTCGCAGAGGCACTCATCAACGAGGGCAAGGGGGAAGCGGCCTTGGAAGTCTTGGAGAAGGTGATTGATGTAACGCCAGAAAAAAATGTCCCACTGACTCGTGTGATGTTGCCCATCCAAGAAAGCTTGGCCATGTTGGCGACGGCAGACACGATGAAGTCGCCGTTCGGTGCGGATGGGTCTCCAGAAATGCAGGCGCGTGCTGCGGATCGTTTGCGGAACTTGACGCTGGCGATGTTCGAGCAGCAAGAAAGCGAGATCGACTACTACCTATCGCTGGAGCCCGGCTTTTACAGTGCTATTCGTGGCGAGAAGGACATTGCCTTGCAAGTGGCTGATCGCCTCCAGCGCATCACAACGTTCTACCTTCCAGGCGATGAAACGTTGGAGATCTTGTCGACGCGATTGGACTCTCTTCGCTCTCGGGTGGAGGAGAAGGAGCGGGCGATTGTGGATTTGGGGCGATTCAGTTTTTGAAACCCAATCGAACGAATGAACGAGGGTGACCAGGGTGACCAGGGTGACTAGGGGACTAGGGTGACCAGGGTGACTAGGGGACTAGGGAACTAGGGAACTAGGGAACGAGGGAGACTAGGGGACTAGGGTGACGAGGGAGACCAGGGAGATTAGGGAACTAGGGAAACGAGGGGAAAGTAG
>CBFIFE010000025.1:0-36285 GCA_965661765.1 uncultured Flavobacteriales bacterium | reverse complement strand
CTCCCTCGTTTCCTAGTCTCCCTAGTCCCCCTAGTCTCCCTAGTCCCCCTAGTCCCCCTAGTCCCCCTAGCCCCCTCGTCCCCCCTAGTCCACCCCCGTATGCCCAAACCCCCCACGCCCCCGTTCCGTTTCCGGCAACTCGTCCGTTTCTTGCCAAACCAGCCGCTCATACCGTGCCCAAACCAATTGCGCAACCCGATCTCCATGGTTCACCACAAAAGGCTGTTGTCCATGGTTGATCAGCAACACCCCGATCTCTCCCCGGTAGTCTGCATCAATGGTGCCAGGGCTGTTGAGCACCGTCACCCCGTGTTTGTAGGCCAGGCCGCTTCTCGGTCGCACCTGAAGTTCCGTCCCCGCTGGCAAGGCCGCATACAAACCCGTAGGGATGAGCTGCCATTCGCCGGGCTGCAGGGTTCGCGGTCCTTCGGGCAAACAGGCCCGTACATCGAGGCCTGCACTGGCCCCGGTGGCGTATGCGGGCAAGGCCAGGCCGCTGCGGTTGCGGACGAAAGTCCGCGCCGTTGGGGGGAGTACCTCGTCTCTCATTCTCCTGGAAAATCGGGTTTGCGCTTGTCGATGAACGCCGTCGTGCCCTCTTTGAAGTCCTTTGTGCCAAACTGCTCCCCGAACAGCCGCACCTCCTCCTCGAATCCATTCACACCAGACTTGTAACCGGCGAGGACTGCTTGGCTTGCAGCGGCGAGTGCGGTGGGTGCGTTGTTGATCATGGCACGGGCCATTTTTTCCGTGGCCGGCAGGAGCTCCTCTTGGGTGGTGACCTGATTGACCAAACCGCAGGCCAACGCCTCATCAGCCTTCACCATCCGGGCAGTCAGGATGAGTTCCATGGCCTTGCCCTTGCCCACCAGCTGCGGCAGGCGTTGCGTACCACCGTAACCGGGAATCACCCCCAAACTCACCTCGGGAAGCCCCATCCGTGCATTGTCCGAAGCGATTCGTACGTGGGCAGCCATGGCCAGCTCGAGGCCACCTCCGAGGGCAAAGCCGTTGATGGCGGCCAGGACGGGTTTGGCGCAAGCCTCCACCTTGTCGAAGAGCGCCTTTTGCCCGCGCGCGGCCAGCTCGCGCCCCTCCGCCGGCGAAAAATCCGCGAATTCTTTGATGTCCGCACCCGCCACGAAGGCCTTTTCCCCTGCACCCGTCAAGATGATGGCTCGAACGTCCGGGTCATTTTCTGCCGCATCGATGGCGGCGCTCAGGGCTTCTATCACTGCCGCATTCAACGCGTTGAGCGCTTGCGGTCGTTGAATGGTCAAGGTCAAGATGTGTCCTTCGAGGCGGCTTTCGATGAGCATGAATCGGGTATTCAATTTGAAAAACCCGAAATTACGAAAGGGAAGACGCCCGCGTGGAGGTTTGGCCGGGTTCGCGCCCTGGCCGGCTTTCCAGCAGTGCGCGGGTGTAGGGATGCTGAGGATCAGACCAAACCGCCGCCGTCGCACCCTCCTCCACCACCTCGCCATTGCGCAAGACCACGACCCGTGGGCAGAAGGAGGCCACCACACCAAGGTCGTGGCTGATGAACAAATACGTCAAGCCCCGTTCATCGCCCAGCCGTTCAAGGAGGTCCAGGATTTCTCGCTGGATGTGGGCATCCAGGGCGGCCACCGACTCGTCGAGCACGAGAAAGACAGGCCGGACTGCAAGTGCGCGGGCGATGACGATGCGTTGGCGCTGGCCACCACTGAAGTCGCCAGGGCGCTTGTTGAGGTCGGTTGCTGGCAGCCCCACCTCCTCCAGGAGTTGGGCGGCATCGCTTTCTGGGTGGCCATGCCATTTCAGCACCTCGCGCAACGCGTCACCGATGGTCATGCGGGGGTTCAACGCACTGAAGGGGTCCTGAAACACAAGTTGAGCCATCCGGCGCATTGCATTCGCCGCTTGCCCATCCCGAAGGTCCACCGCTCGCCCTTCGAGCAAAATGTCGCCATCATCAGGCCATTCCATGCCCAGCATGAGACGGCCGATGGTGGATTTGCCGCTCCCACTCTCCCCCACGAGCCCCACCCGTTCACCCCGTTGAATCGCCAAACTCACGCCACGCACCGCGGTGAATCGCTTGCGGGGGCGGCCGAGGAAGTCGCGGTCTGTGACGAAGGATTTGGTGAGGTTGCGAACGGCGATCAGTGCTGTGCCATCTGGCGAGGGGGCTGGCAGGGCCTGTCGCAACTCATGGGCGGCCAACAAATCCTTGGTGTACTGGGTTTGGGGTTGAGCCAGCACCTGCCCTGCCAGTCCTGCCTCGACCACCCGGCCTGAGCGCATGACCAGGACTTGATCGGCGATGTCCGCCACCACATCGAGGTCATGGGTGATGAAAAGCATGGCCAGTCCGCGGCGGGATTGCAGTCGCGCCAAGAGATCGAGCACGGCTTTTTGCACGGTCACATCCAGGGCAGTGGTCGGTTCGTCAGCGATCAAGACACGGGGTTCGCCGGCCAAGGCCAGGGCGATCATGACGCGTTGTTTTTGCCCGCCGCTCAGCTCATGGGGGTATTTTTCGAAAGTGACGCCAGGGTCAGGAAGTTCGACTTCTTCGAACAAGGCCTCCACCCGCAGGCGCGCTTCGGCCCGGCTGATGCCCTGGTGGAACCTGGGCCCTTCGGCAACCTGGTCGCCGACGCGCATGGATGGGTTCAAGGAGGACATGGGGTCCTGAAAGACCATGGCTGCTCCTCGACCGAGCGGTGTCCGAAGGGGTTCTCCCACCGCCACCCACGGAAGCCCCGTGCCGTCGGTGACACGACCGGCCAGCACCTCGCCGGCTGGCGGCAACAACCCCATGATGGCCGAGGCCGTCAAACTTTTGCCGGATCCACTCTCGCCCACCAGGGCAGTCGTTTGTCCCGCCCGCAGATCAAACGATACACCATGCGTGACGGGCTGTCCGCCAAACCCGACCGACAGCCCGTCCACACGAAGAACGACTTGTCCCTCAGAGGGTGCCGCGGTTGCCTTGTTCACGTTCGATGGCCTCAAAGAGGGCTTTGAAATTCCCCTTCCCAAACGATTTGGCCCCCTTGCGTTGAATGATCTCGAAGAACATCGTGGGTCGATCCACGACCGGCTTGGTGAAGAGTTGCAGCAGGTACCCCTCGTCGTCCCGGTCGATGAGAATGCCAAGTTCCTTCAGCGGTTCGAGGTCCTCATCGATCTCTCCGACCCGGTCGAGCACCGTGTCGTAATACGATTTGGGCACTTGCAAGAATTCAATGCCGCGGTCGCGCAACTCGGTCACCGTTTCAATGATGTTGTCCGTGGCCACGGCGATGTGTTGCACCCCGGCGCCCTTGTAGAAATCGATGTACTCCTCGATTTGCGATTTTTTCCGGCCTTCGGCGGGTTCGTTGATCGGGAATTTGATGCGGCCGTTGCCGTTTGACATGACCTTGGACATCAGGGCAGTGTATTCCGTCGAAATGTCTTTGTCGTCGAAGGAAATGAGTTGGGCGAAGCCCATGACGTGGGCGTAGAATTTGACCCAAGTGTTCATTTGGCCCCAATCCACATTGCCCACCATGTGATCGATGAATTTCAGCCCCACCGGCTTCACGGGAATGTTGGGTGTCCATGGCTGATAACCAGGCAGGAAGACGCCATCATAAGCCTTGCGCTCGACGAAGACATGAATGGTATCACCGTAGGTCTCGATCGCGCTCAACACCACTTCGCCGTGGTCGTCTTGGCGCACTTCCGGTTCGAAGACGCTCACAGCACCACGCTGCGTGGTCTCCTGCCAACTCTTTCGGGCATCATCCACCCACAAGGCGACCGATTTGACGCCATCGCCGTGTTGGTTGATGTGGGCATTGATGTCGCCATCAGGGACGAGCGGGGAGGTGAGGACCAACACGATTTTGTCCTGTTTGAGCACATAGCTCACGCTGTCTCGAGAGCCGGTTTCCAAGCCTTTGAAGGCCAAAGGTTCAAAACCCCATGCGGTCATGTAGTAGTATGCGCTTTGCTTGGCATTGCCACAATACAATTCAATGTGATCTGTGCCCAAAAGGGGCAGGAAGTCCTCCGCCGTGGGGACCACTTTTTCGAGTTCGGGGGTAATTGCGCCCATCGTTCAGTGTGTTTTTCTGTCGTTCAAAGTTCTGCAATCTGAAATCAAATTGCAGCCAATCCGCACATCAAAGCCATGACGTGTGGTAGTCGCCGTGGCTGATGTCCAAGGCGGCTTGGGTGACCTGCAGGGGCCGGAAAGTATCCACCATCACCGCCAGTTCTTCCGTTCCCTTCTTGCCGATGCTGCCTTCGTAGGTGCCCGGGTGTGGACCATGGGGAATGCCGGCAGGGTGCAGGGAGATGTACCCCCTGTCGATGCCCTTGCGGGACATGAAATTGCCCTCCACGTAATACAACACCTCGTCGCTGTCGATGTTGGAGTGGTTGTAGGGTGCTGGAATCGACTCGGGGTGATAATCGTACAAGCGAGGCACAAACGAGCAAATCACGAAGGCATCGGTTTCGAAAGTTTGATGAACGGGTGGTGGCTGGTGCACACGCCCGGTGATCGGTTCGAAATCGGAAATGTTGAAGGCATACGGGAAGTGATAACCGTCCCAGCCGACCACATCAAAAGGATGCGCTGCATAGACCAGGTCATGCATGAAGCCTTCCTTGCGGATGCGAATGGTGAAAGCGCCGGTGGCGTCATGCGTCTCGAGTTCGCCGGGTGGGCGGAAGTCCCGTTCGCAGTAGGGGCTGTGCTCGAGGAGTTGGCCAAACCTGTTCCGGTACCGCTTCGGCGTGTACACAGGATGGGCCGATTCGGTGATGAACAGTCGGTTCTCTGCACCATCGAACGCCCAATTGTGGATGACGCCTCGGGGAATCACGAGGTAGTCCCCCCCGCTGAAGGGAATGTTCCCAAACATTGTCCGAAGGGTCCCACTGCCTTCGTGAACGAAAACGACCTCGTCACAATCGGCGTTTTTGTAGAAAGACTCCTCGGGCATCGAGGCGTTCGGTGCGGCCAAGGCAATGGTGCAGTCGTTGTTGAACAACACGGCCACACGCCCACCGATCACATCGGCATGTGGGGCAATTTTGAACCCTTCAAGCTTGCGGCTGTGCATGTTGTGTGTCACAGCAGCCACAGGCCGGGCATCCACCGGTTCGCCCACCGACTGCACCATCGTGGGGCGCCGAAGATGGTAAAGCAAGGAACTCATGCCGGCAAACCCGATGGTGCCGAAGAGCTGTTCGTGGTGCAGGGTGCCGTCCGCTTTCCGGAACGTCGTGTGGCGCTTGTGGGGGATCCGACCGCGTTGGGTATAAAAGGGCATGATGTCTGTCGTTTTCGCAGACGAATTTAGCGCAAGTCTGATGGATAGAAATGACCCAAATCAGCGCTGCGATGCCCGATGGCCCGAGGCCCATGCCAGGCCTGATCCTCAGTTCGCGCCGAACACCCGAGCGAGCAGAGGCAATTCGCCCTCGCGGTTGAGCCGCCACCTGAGGCTCAAGCGGTCGCCCACTTGCAGCGGATGGCCTGGGCTGAGCCGATTCTTTCGAATGACAGCCTTCAACTTGATGCCGTGGTCTTGGGCGATTTCGTAAAGCGTTTGTCCTTCCGTTACCGTCACCCAATCCACGTTTCCCCTGCTCCGCTTCGGCTGCAAATACACAATTTCGCCACCGCGCAAAACGTGTTCCTTCGTCGCATTGCGCTGGACTTCGTTGTAGCGATAGAATTGCCAAGGCATCATGTCGAGTTCTTTCGACAAGGTCTCATAACTGTCTCCAGGCCCTGCAATCAAATAGGTGATGTCGTTGTCGCTGATCCAAACCTCTCGACCCGCTGCCCAATGCAGCCGCGTGGCGGCGAGGTCCTCTTGCGCTCTGGTGATGTCCTCTTTGCGTTCCATCAAGGCCAACCCCTCTTCATCGAAGCGCTGCAATTCATACCGCTCGATGATGTTGATGAGCAAACCGGCGTATTTGGGGTTTGTGGCGTAGCCGCATTTTTTGAGGCCACGCGCCCATCCCTTGTAATCCGTGATGTCCAGTTCGAAAAGCGGCGCATACCGCGAGCGTTTCAGAAATGCACTGTGATCGTTGAAGCTTTCGGCCGCATCGCGGTACACACGGAAGCATTCACCCTTCTCGTCGTCGTCGTGGTAGGTGCGTCGCCCTTCCCAGTCGCTGTGGCACTTGATGCCGAAGTGGTTGTTCGACTTTGCAGCCAAATCGCTGTTGCCGTTGCCTGACTCGAGAATGCCTTGGGCGAGGGTGATGCTGGCGGGGATGCGGTGCGCCACCATTTGGCTTACAGCGACTTCCCCCCACTGGTTGATGTAGTCATGGGGCGTCTGGCGCTTCTGGGCGCTGGCGGTGAGCAGCACAAGTGAAGCGGCTGCGGCGAGGGCCCGGCGGAGGGCGGAGAAGGAGGCCAAACTATTCATGCAAAACGTCATGTTCAGTCAATTCGCCAAAAGTAGAACGGGGAATCAGGCGGCATTCGCATGTCGCGGCCACGATATCCACGAGCGAATGTCGATAGTGGCGGAAGCCCTTGAACTTCAACGAAGGGGGAGGGATTCCCCGGCAACTTCCCGCTGCACATTGCCCAGTGAGTCGAAGAACAGCCAGACCCCAGTGGGCTGTCCTTCAGAACTGTAGTGACCTTCAATGGCCAATTGCCCATTCGGGTGCCAAGTCCGGTACGCCCCCGTTTGCACGCCCGCCTCATACACGTGCTCAGACCACTTGTGCCCATCGGGATAGAAGGCCTGCCAAACCCCAGTTTTCACGCCTCTCCGGTACCGGCCGATGCGGTCAACGGCCCCGTTCTCGTGGAAAACACGGACTTCAACGCTGTCGCCGCGGGCAAGCAAAACTTCCCGTTTGGGCTGCCCAGAGGGCCAAACAGCGGTGCGCACCCAGCCGTCATTTGCTGGTGTTGTGGTCGGGTTTTCGGTGTCCTTCGCTGGTTCTTCGTGGGGAGCGCCACAACGGGCCAGCAGCAGCCCCACAGCCGCTGAGATGGCCAAGAGCCTCGCGAGAAATGAGAAACGGGTGAAGGTCATCGCTTGCGTTGCATGGTGAAGTCGACCAAATCCACGAGTGCTGTCCGTGCCTCACTCTCCGGAAAGGCGTCAAGCATCTCGATGGCTTCGTCGCGCAGTTCTTTCATTTTTTCTCGGGCGTATCCCATGCCAGGGCCGTCGAGCACAGCTCGCATGACCGTTTCCACGGCGGCGGGATCGTTGTGCCGATATTTGACCAACCGAATCAACCTTCGCCGTTCCCCTGCAGGGACTTGACGCAGGGTGTGAATCAATGGCAAGGTCATTTTGCGTTCTTTGATGTCCACACCTGTGGGCTTGCCGGTTCTGTCGCCATCACCGAGGTCGAGGAGGTCGTCTTTGATCTGGAAAGCCAAACCCACAAGTTCCCCAAACCGCCGCATCCGTTCCACCCCCTCTTCGTCCGTCCCCACAGCAGCGGCCCCACATGCGCAGCACGCTGCGATCAGCGAGGCGGTTTTGCGGCGAATGATTTCGAAGTAGACTTCTTCGGTGATGTCGAGCCGACGGGCCTTTTCGATTTGCAACAATTCCCCCTCACTCATCTCGCGGACCGCACGGGAAGTGATTTTCAAAAGGTCCCAGGTGTCTTCGTCGACTGCGATGAGCAGTCCTCGAGACAACAAATAATCGCCGACGAGAACGGCCACTTTTTTGCGCCACAGCGCTTGGATGGAAAAAAACCCGCGGCGCATGGGGCTTTCGTCCACGACATCGTCATGGACCAGAGTGGCCGTGTGGAGCAGTTCAATCAACGAGGCGGCCACGTGGGCACGCTTGCCCAAAGGGGCCGCCCCAGCGTGCATCCGAGCGGTGAGGAAGACAAACAATGGCCGCATTTGTTTGCCGTTCCGCTTCAGGATGTATCGGGTCACTGTGTTGAGCAGCGTGACGTCCGTCCGCATGGCTTCCCGGAAATGCGCCCGAAAGGCCTTCATTTCCGACGCGACTGGGGCCTGGATGTGGTCGATGCGCGACATGAATCGGGGCAAAGGTACGGCCTCGATGGGGCGTGTTGGGTGGGGATGAGGCGCTATATTTGGCCTTTCAAGCCCTTCGCATGATCCACTCCATGACAGGCTATGGCAAAGCCTCCACCACAGCTGGCCCTCGCCGCTTCACCATCGAAATCCGATCGCTCAATGGCAAGCAGCTGGATCTCGGTGTTCGCATGCCATCTCGTTTGCGCGAGCGCGAAATGGCTTTGCGGAAGGACCTGGGCCAAACCATCGTGCGCGGCAAGGCCGACCTCACCATCAGCTACGAGACCGATGCGGCCGAAGGAAGGGCGCTCAATGAACCCTTGATTCACGGCTACCTGGAGACCTTGGAGCGCCTGGCAGGCGAACGGGGATATGCCGATCCCGGGGCAACCCTGTTGGATGTGGCGATGCGACTGCCAGATACCGTGTCCACAAGCCAAGAATCCTTCGACGAACAGGAGTGGACGCAGGTGCGGGCGGCGGTGGAAGAGGCGTTGGCGGCGTTTCAAGATCATCGGGCGCAGGAAGGAGCGACTTTGGAGGCGGATTTTCGGCGCAGGGTGCAGGTCATCGCTGACTTGGAGGCGGGCTTGGACGACTTGTTGAATGCCCGGATTGCCCGGGTGAAGGACCGCATCTTCAACCATTTGGAAGAGGTCATCGACAGAAGCCGCATCGACGAGAATCGCTTCGAACAGGAAGTGCTGTTTTACCTCGAGAAGATGGATGTGACCGAGGAGCGCGTGCGGTTGCAGGCCCACTGCGATTACTTTCTGGAAATGTTGGCACTGCCCGAGCCCGGACAAGGAAAAAAACTCGGTTTCATTGTCCAGGAAATGGGCAGGGAGATCAACACCCTCGGTTCCAAGGCGAATGACGCGGACATCCAGCGGATTGTTGTGGGGATGAAGGACGAACTCGAGAAAATCAAGGAACAAGTCCTCAATGTCCTCTGATTCGCGAACCCACCGCGGCAAGGCGCTCATTGTTTCGGCCCCATCGGGCTCGGGCAAGACCACCATCGTCCGGCGTTTGCTCGGCGATGCGGATTTGGCCCTCGGTTTTTCCGTCAGTGCCACCACGCGGGCACCCCGGGGCGATGAGGTGGACGGCGTGGACTATCACTTTATGGACGCCGCTGCCTTTCAGAAGCGGTTGGAGGCGGGGGATTTTGTGGAGTGGGAGGAGGTTTATCCCGGGCGTTTTTATGGCACGTTGAAGTCGGAATTGGAGCGGTTGTGGTCTGCGGGGTTGACCCCTGTGTTTGACATTGATGTGGTGGGCGGTGCCAAACTCCGCTCACTCCTCGGCCCTTCAGCCCTTGCCCTGTTCATCCGCACCCCCTCCATTGAGACGCTGCAAGAGCGCCTGGAGCGCCGCGGCACAGATGCCGCTGAAGTCATCGCGGAGCGGGTGGCCAAGGCTGCAGAAGAATGGACGCATGCGCCGCACTTCGATCACGAGGTCATCAACGATGACTTGGAAAAGGCTTGTGAAGACGCCAAGCGCCTGCTGGTTGCGCACCTCAATCATCAGCCGGCATGATGCGGGAGGGGCGCTTTGATGAAGCCAAGCGCGTGGGCTTGTATTTCGGGTCTTTCAACCCCATTCACATGGGGCATTTGGTGATCGCGAACCACATGGCCACTTGCACAGACCTCGATGAGGTTTGGTTGGTGGTCACGCCGCAGAGTCCGCACAAGCAAAGGGGCGATTTGATTGCACAGCATGATCGGCTGCAAATGGTGCGCCTGGCAATCGCCGACAATGAGCGATTGCACGCATCTGATGTGGAGTTTCATCTGCCGCAACCCAACTTCACTGCCGCGACCATGCGCCATTTGCGTGAGGAGTGGCCGGATTTGGTCTTCAGCATCATCATCGGCGAGGACAACTTCCAAACCTTGCACAAATGGCAGCATTACTGGGAATTGGTGGACCATCACAGGATTTTGGTGTACCCACGGCGGGAGTTGAGTCCGGCGCCCGAGCCGCCGCCACCGTTCGATCCGAAAGCCCGACGCGAAGGGCAGCCCGTGCCGCCAGACCACCCGAACATTGCATTCTGTGAGGCCCCGATGATCAGCATCTCGTCGACGTATTTGCGGGAGGCCATCTTGAACCACCGCGACATTCGCTATTTGCTGCCCGACAAGGTGTTGAACTACATCGGGTCGAACCACTTTTACGAGCCCTGACGGAGCAGGTCGAGGAGTTTGTCGCCGTTCGCTGCCAATCCATGACGCCCCTGCAACGACGTCCATGGTCCTGTGGTGCGTTGCTGCGTCTTCCAGTCGATGAGGTCCGTCACTCCGCTTGAAAGGTTGTGAGGAAGAACCACGCCAAGGCCATTTTCTCGGACAAAGGCGCTCACCGCACCCTCGTTGGTCAGGACTGCCAGCGGCGTCCCGTGACTTGCGGCCTCGAGAATTTTGGTGTTGACTGCATGACCGACTTCGTCCGACACAAAACTGACGGCAAAGTCCACGGTCTTCAGGTGCGATTGCACTTCGTCGTGGGTGATGTACCCCAGTTCATCGAGGTGGAGATCAGGCATCTCGCGCAAGGTTTGCAGCAACGCCCCCGGCCAAGTTCCCGCCACGCAAAGTCGAACATTGCCACTGGGATGGCGCTGCATCCAAGCGTCGAGAAGTGCGGAGATGAAGCGAGTGAATATGGGTTGGCCAGGGGGGTAAATCCACCCCGCGAACAACATGGAGAGCGTGTGCTTATCGGCTGCCGAAAGGTGTTTCGGGGGTGCAGATGGCAGGTGAACCCCATTGGGGATGACGGCAAAGTGTGGCGCCCGCTTCGTTTGCCCTCCTCCTCGACGCCAGAGCGCTTGGCGCACGGCCAAATCTTGTTCATTCACGCACACCACCGCGTCGGCTTGTTGCAAGGCGGCCTGCTCGTTTCGCGATTCAACAGCACGGCGAGCCGCGTTCAATTCGGGGAGCAACAGGGCGTTTTCTGACCAGGCATCGCGATAATCGAACATCAGCCGCACGCGTTGTCGATCGGGATGATGGGCGTTGTGAATGCGCACCTCTTCGGCAATCTCTTTCGCCCAGTGGAAGGGAGGCAACGACACAATGATCCAATGGAGTTGTTCCTTGGCCAAATCTTCTCGGACGATGCGGCGGACCGTGGTTGCGAGGAAACGCACCTCTTCAAGGGTGTTGCCCTTCATTGTGGCTTGCGACCAAATCGCCCCCAATCGCCAGCGCCAAGTGAACTGGTCGAACCAATTGTCCAGCCAAGGGTAGCGCGGTTGGGTCGGCAGGGGAAGCCAAGTGGCATTGGCAAACGGTGCAGGCCGGGCTGGGGCAGTGACGGATTTGGGCGACTTTGCCCGAAGGAGCAGGTCGTGCCCTTCGGCACACAGACGATCAGCAAAAAGTCGCCAGCGGCGTCCGCCCACTCTGTATTCCGGGGCATATTCATAACAATAGAGTCCAATGCGCATCTGGGAACATGCTTTTTCCAATCTCGGAAAATACAACCCGGTGCCCTGCGATTGCAATTGCCGAGATTCTCACATATCTTGTAGCTACAATGAAAAGACGCGCCTTCCTCAAAGGTTCGGCCATTGTCGGGGCCTCCATGGTGTTGCCCCGCCTGGCGACCGCCACTTCAGGCATGTTCTCATCGCCCACCGAGCGCCGCATCGCCCAAGTCCTCGACGCCCGCCGCACCATGGTACAGAACGTGCCTGTGCTCCGAAGTTTTGGCGGAGGCAAGCTGGATTTGGTGTCGCCGTTTGTGATGCTCGACGAGTTTGGCCCCCTCCAGATCGACCCAGGCACACTGGGCATGAACATCCAAGCCCACCCTCACGCTGGTGTCACTCCGACGACCTACCTGCTGAGTGGCAGCGGCCGCCACACAGACAGCATGGCGAACGACATTGTGTATGAGAAAGGCGAATTCATGACGTTCAGTTCGGGGCGCGGGGCGATCCACGAGGAGGTGAGCAGCTTGGACATTCGCCGGGAAGGCGGTGTGGTGCACGGGTTTCAAATTTGGCTGAATGTGCCGGGCGCAGAAAAGTTCAGCGAGCCTGTGACGCACATCCACAACCGGTCCCACTTGCCGGAATTCGAAAGCGAGGATTTTCGGCTCAAGGTGGTGATGGGTTCGGCCTTCGGGAAGACGTCGCCGGTCTTCACCTATACACCGGCTTTCTATTATCACGTCGAGCTGAGGTCGGGCGGCCGATTGGACTTGCCTGTAGACCCCAACCACAATGCCTTCGTGCATGTCATTGAAGGGGAAGTTGAAACCGAGAATCGGACTGTGCTCACAGACGCGCAATTGGGATTGTTCAACCGCGGGGGAGAGGTCATGCGCTTTTTTGCCCCCACAGCGCCGGCGACTTTCTTGGTGTTGGGCGGGCAGCCGTTGAATGAACCCGTGGTGTCCTACGGCCCATTCGTCATGAACACCCAAGCACAAATTGAGGCGTGTTTCCGGAACTACCGTTCAGGCAAAATGGGGGAGTTGTAAACCGGCGGGTCGCGGCGGGTTTGGCCTTATCCCCCCATCACAATCATGAGTCCTGCCATGGCCACCATCGCCAAATCCTCAATGATGGTCACCGTGCTCATCGGCAAGTTGAACACATCGCCCAGGCATGCGCATCGGATGGTCTGGCGGCTCAACACGCTGCGAATCACCCCGATACTGCTGAAACCCAGGACGATGACTGTGGTGAGATTGGTCGCAAATGGGGCCAAATCCAGCAAGTACATCACCCCCAATCCCAACTCCACAAAGGGGTACAGCACCCCCCAGCCGCGCCATCGGGCGGCCAACAGGTCATACATGCGGTAGCTGTCGGCAAAGCCGTTCAAATTCAGGAGTTTGAAGCCAGAGAAAACCAGGAAGAATCCCGCCATGAAGTGCCGCATCCAGATCGTCCCGTCCAAGCCAGCTGCAAATGGCCACTGGGCGAGCAAACTGACGCCGAGGATGAACGCCACGATGATGGCCAAAGGCTTGTAGGCCCAACCGGTTGACGCTTCTGCCGCAGCCTTCGGTGTTTCGCTCGGTGTTTCGTTCGGCGTCGCGGCCTGGTCAGGCTCCGCTGAAATCTCATATGCGCCGGCGGCATGCACCACGGCCGCCAGCGCCGCGGCGCTCATGGATTGACCGGGCGCAAAGGTGATGCTGGCTTGAGGGGATTCCAGTTGAACCCTTGCCGTGTCAATTTGCGGGGTGTTGTCCAGGGCTGCTTGAACGCGAGCAACGCAGCCGCCGCAAGTCATTCCTGTGATTCGATAGTTCAAAGTTGTAAGAGTTTCGTGTTGTGGGTCAGGTGTTGTTGAACGCATTCATCGTTCTGGCCAATCCGGCTGTTGCAAAGCTCCAAACCAGCGCCTCACAGCGCTCGAGCCTTTCTTCCAAGCCTGTCCGCTCTGCTTCCGTCCATTGACCAAGGACATAATCCACTTGTTGGCCTTGCGAAAAGGCCGCGCTGATGCCGAACCGCAACCGCGGATACTGGGTCGTGCCGAGAACCGCCTGAATGTCCTTGAGCCCGTTGTGGCCACCATCGGACCCTTTTGCTCGCAGGCGAAGCGTCCCAAAAGGCAGGGCGAGATCGTCCGTGATGACGAGCACGCGCTCCAGTGGAATTTTTTCGGTGTCCATCCAGTACCGAACGGCTTTGCCACTGAGATTCATGTACGTGCTGGGTTTCAGCAAGACGCAGGTTCGTCCTTTGAATTTTGCATGTGCCACATCTCCCAGCCGTCCAGTGGAGAAAACAGCGTCCTTCCCGGCGGCGATGCGTTCGACCACTTTGAAACCAATGTTGTGGCGGGTTTCGGCGTATTCCGCGCCGGGATTTCCCAAACCCACGATCAGGTATTTCATCGAAGCAAAGTTCAGAAAAAAAGCCCGCTCCTTTCTTCCGGGAGCGGGCTTCCAATGCAAATCTGAAGCGAATCGATTACTCGTCTTCTGAAGCCGCTGCAGCAGACATCGCTGCACGCGTCCGCTTGACCGCTGCGACCAAGGCGCTGTCGTTCATCAAGACCTCGCAGTTCTCGACTTTCATATCGCGAACGCGGGCATTGTCACCGATTTCGAGTCCACTGATGTCAATGGAGACGAATTCTGGCAAGTCGTTTGGCAATCCACGAACCGGTACTCGGCGGAATTGCAATTCCAAACGACCACCGGCGATGACCCCAGGTGCAGCGCCAGTCGTGCGCAGGGGAAGCTCGACCCGAACAGGACGATCGGCAGCCAGTGCGAGCATGTCAAAGTGTACAACACGGTCTGTGACTGGATGGAACTGAACGTCTTGGAAGATGCAGTCGTAAGTCGTCCCATCGATGTCGAGGTTGACTCGGAACACGTCAGGATTGATGACCAATCTGCTGAGCTCCAATTCCGCCACGTGGAAGTGGTGCTGGGTTCCGTTTCCGTAAAGCACACCTGGGACGCGGTGCTGTTCGCGCAATGCTTCGGCATCTTTTTTCCCTACGCTCTCACGTGAAGAGCCGCTCAATGATGCAATTTTCATAACAATATCTGTGGTTAATGGATCAACAATGTAGAACTGATGGATTTGTTTTCCATCAGGCAAGTCAGGGAGTGGCCAAACATTTCTTCCACCCCAATGACTTCAATTTTTCCCGTGGGTTTGTCCGTCCGAAGCGGGATGCTGTCGGTGACAATCAACTCACTCAACACGGACTCTTCAATTCGTTCGTAGGCAGGGCCACTCAGCACCGCATGGGTGCAAACGGCCCGAACACTCAAGGCACCGTGCTCCATCATCAGCGCAGCGGCTTTCGTCAGCGTGCCAGCGGTGTCGCACATGTCATCGACGAGAATCACATCCTTGCCTTCGACATCTCCAATGACCGTCATGCTGTCGACTTGGTTGGCCACCTTTCGTTGCTTGTAACAGATGGCCATGTCCACGCCCAGCATCTTCGCGTAGGCGCTCGCCCGCTTGGTTCCGCCGGTGTCGGGTGTGGCGATGATCAGGTTTGTCCGGTTGAAGCGCTCGAGGTGAGGAATGAACAAGGTGCTGGCATACAGGTGATCAACAGGGACTTCGAAGAACCCTTGGATCTGGTCTGCATGCAGGTCCATGGTGATCAACCGATCGATGCCGGCAGCGGTCAACAAGTTCGCCACAAGTTTTGCGCCGATGGCCACGCGGGGCTTGTCCTTCCGATCTTGCCGGGCAAACCCGAAATACGGAATCACAGCAATGATGCGCTTGGCAGATGCCCGCTTGGCCGCATCTATCAGCATCAGCAATTCCATCAAATTGTCTGTCGGCGGATAGGTCGACTGGACGATGGCAACTTCCTTGCCACGAATGGTCTCCTCAATGCTGACAGAGAACTCCCCATCGCTGAACTTGGTGGTCTTGACAGGAACGAGGTCCATGCCCATTGAGGCAGCAACCCTGCGACCAAACTCCATTGACGTCGAACCAGCGATGATTTTGAGCATATCAGACACGATGCGTGAAGGTCAAATTGACGGGTGCAAAGGTACTGATTATCTGCGAACCGTTGACGATAGATGTCGCAGTTGCCATTCAGGCATCAATGAGCTTGAAACCTTTGCCGTGAACGTTGAGGATTTCGATGCGTTCGTCCGGCTTGAGGTGGCGGCGCAGCTTCGCAATGTAGACGTCCATCGACCGGCCATTGAAATAGTTTGCTTCTCCCCAAATCGACTTGAGCGCATGGGCACGTTCCATCAACCCATTCTTGTGCTTGCAGAGCAGAAACAACAACTCGTTTTCTTTTGTGGTCAGGCGCGACTCCTCCCCATTCAGGCTCAACGTTTGTGTATTGTAATCGAAGGTGAAATCGCCGATTTGAAACTCCGTGACCTCTTCGCCTTCCTCTGGAAGGGCAGCGCTTCGCCGCAAAATGGCCTGAATGCGCATGAGCAACTCCTCCATGGAGAAGGGTTTGGTCATGTAATCGTCGGCGCCCACCTTGAATCCTTCAAGGGTGTCTTCTTTCGCACTCCGTGCGGTCAAAAAGAGGATCGGCAACGCGCGGGTTTCTCGCCGAATCTCCTCTGCCACCTGAAAGCCATCTTTTCTCGGCATCATCACGTCGAGCAGAACGAAATCAAACGAACCGCGGTGGAATTCCTTGAGGCCTTCCACACCGTCCTTGGCCCAAACAACATTGAATCCTTTGACTTTTAAGTAATCAGAGAGAAGTCGCCCAAGATTCGGGTCGTCCTCGCACAGCAAGATGTCAATCGGTTTTGCAGACATGGTTGTTCAATTTTTTGTTTCAGGTCAGGTCCAAAGCACGGGCTCACGTGGCTTTCTGTTCCTTCGGCAATTCCACCACAAACGTGGAGCCTTTGCCGATTTCACTTTCCACCCGAATGGCACCGCCGTGCCTTTCGATGACAGTTCGCACATAACTCAGTCCGAGGCCAAACCCCTTCACATCATGCACGTTCCCTGTCGGAACCCGATAGAGCCTATCAAAAACCTTGCCCAAATGTTCCCGCGGAATGCCAATGCCGTTGTCCCGAAAACGCAATTCCACGCCATTTGTTACTTGGCGGCTCGAAATTGTCAGGACTGGGTCGGATTTGGCATATTTCAGAGCATTGTCAATCAGGTTGTAAACAATGTTCGTGAAGTGAATCCGGTCCACTTCACAAACCGGATCCTTGGCTTCCAAAGACCATTGCACTTTGCCCCCCTGCTTCCGAATGGCGATGGCATTGTTGCGAACCACTTCGCGCAAAATATCATGCACATTGAGGGGCTGCAGAAACAGGCGCATGGTCCCTTGGTCGGCGAGGGAGGCCTGCAACACGTTCTCTACAAGCACACTGAGTCGCTTGTTTTCCTCGCGTATCAATCCGAGGTAATGCTTCACAGTCTCCTCGCTGGCCCTCAGATCTGGATCGCTCAAGGCTTCTGAGGCCAAACCAATCGTGCTGATTGGCGTCTTCAGCTCATGCGTGAGGTTGTTCATCAAATCCCGTCGAATGCGGTCAATGCGCTTGTTGCGGTTTGCCGTGACAACTGCGCTGAACAGCCCCCCTGCGATGATGGCCAGCATGAGTCCGGTCAGGGCGAATTGGCCCAACAAGTTGCGCTGCAGGACCTTGTCCAACTTCGGGAAGTACACCACCAATCGAAGCGGGTCCAAACCGACCGAATAGCCCTCTTCGAGAAACGCATCTCGTTGATCCTCATGACGTTCATTCAGTCTCACGGGCTGTCCATACCGATCAAATACGGCCACCCAGGCCTCCGCCTCGACGCCGGTCTCTTCGAGGGTTCGCCGAATCAAACTGTCCACCCGAAAGGCATCGATTCGCACGAGCATGCGCCTTTCGAGCTCGTCGATGCCCTCACCAATGGGCCGCGTGCCGTGGACGACCTTGCCGCTGGGATCGGACATGGCCTCCAATTCCATGGTGAGGATGGCCGTGCTGGGCCGCATGATCAAATCCGCGACGTCGTTGAGCGCCTGCTGCACCTGATCATCGAACAATTGCTGCCGCATGCGGATGGAGGAGCGCAACCAAGACACTTGAATCGTGCTCATCGTCAAGAAGGCGCCGACCATCGCAAGGATGAACCAGGGAATGGACCGTTTGGGGGAGGAGACCTTCACACCTGCAAAAATACTGACGGCAGCGGTTGGAAACGGGTTTGGTCTTCGGCATGTTCAAGATTCAACATCCCTTAACAACTCCTTCACATCCTGCCGCATAGCAGCAGGTAGTTTTGCCTCGGATTCAGTTCTGTACGCATCAGGCAGAGCAATTCATGCTCCGAGACAGGAGCGGCAGGTTTTTGTAGGCTTCGACAGGTGAAGCGAAATCAGGTGGTCCGCAACGGCGGGTCACCTGTTTTTTTGTGGGGTCCTGTCTCGGACGGTTTTCTCCCTAATTTCGTTTCCCTCGTTTCTCTTGCTTCTTCGTTCCCCATAGTCCCAGCGTCCTTGATTTCTCAATCCACCATCGACAACATTCTGCAGACCGCCGTCATCGAAGACGTCGTGGCAGACTATGTGGAGTTGAAAAAGTCGGGCAGCACCTTTCGTGGACTCAGTCCGTTTTCCAACGAAAAGACCCCCAGTTTTTATGTCGTGCCATCGAAAGGCATCTTCAAGTGCTTCAGCTCGGGGAAAGGCGGCAGTTTGGTCACCTTTTTGATGGAATTGGAAAAAGTCAGTTATCCCGAAGCTCTGCGGATGCTGGCCAAGCGGTACAACATCGAAATCGAAGAAGAGGAAGTCAGCGAGGAGCGTCGTGCTGAAATGACCGAACGGGAGAGTTTGGCCGCGGTCGTTCAGTGGGCAGCGGGTTTCTTCCAAGATCAGTTGTTTCAAACGGAAGCGGGCCAAGCCATCGGGCTGTCCTACTTCGAGAACCGGGGGTTTCGCCGGGACATTTTGAAGCGCTTTGGCATCGGTTATTGTCCCGACAAATGGGACGAGATGAGCAAGTCGGCGCTGGCTGCTGGCTACCTGGCCGATCGTTTGGTGGCTGTGGGCCTCAGCAAGCAGCGGGAAGAAGACGGTTCGTTGTGGGATTTCTTCAAGGGCCGCGTGATGTTTCCCATTCGGGACGTTTCGGGCCGCGTCATCGCGTTCGGTGGCCGCACCCTTCGCGGGGACAAAAAGGTCGCCAAGTACTTCAACAGCCCAGAATCTGTGTTGTACCACAAGGGCGACGTCCTGTATGGCATCGATTTGGCGAGACCCGAGATTGGCAAAGCCGATCGCGTGTTTCTTGTGGAGGGATACACCGATGTGATGGCCATGCATCAGGCTGGTGTTGAGAATGTTGTGGCTTCTTCAGGAACTGCATTGACTTCAGGCCAAATCAAACTGCTGCGCCGCTTTACCCACAACATTACTGTCTTGTTTGATGGCGACGCAGCCGGCATGCGGGCCTCCTTGCGGGGCATCGACCTTCTGCTGGCAGCTGGAATGAATGTCCGCGTGGTGCTGTTCCCCGATGGAGATGACCCGGACAGCTACGCAAAAAAGGTGAGCGGCGCGGAATTGCAGCGGTACATCGACGAAGACGCCCAGGATTTTCTCGCCTTCAAAATTCAATTGCTGTCCGCGGACATCGGCGACGACCCCATTCGCCGAGCGGGAATGATTCACAGCGTTGTGGAGTCGGTCGCGGCGATTCCGGACACCATCCAACGCGGCGTCTATGTCCAGTCATCCGCTGCTGCGCTTGGGATGGGGGAGGAGATTTTGGCACGAGAGGTCGACAAAGCCTTGCACAAAAAACTGCTCGAAGCCCAAAAGGCGGAAGAGCGCAAGCAGCGCCAAGCCCAACGGTCTGTTCGTCCGGGACGTCCAACGCCCACAACAGGTGATGCCCCCATGCCCATGCCTTGGTCGGATGGGGATGCCCCACCGCCGATCGATGAGGACTGGTCCGCCCCAGCAGGGGAACAAGGTCTGCCGTTGGAGGACTTCGTGGAGCCCGAGCACCATGGGCATCGTCGGGTCATTGAGCGGGATTTGGTCCGTTTGTTGATTCGGTACGGCGATCGAGCGGTTCATGTGCACGCGGAGGGGGAGGAGGGGGAGGAGGAACTGGTGGAGGTCGAGTTTGCGGAGTTGGTTTTGCACCAAATCGACGAGTCCGGCGTGGCCTTTTCAGATCCCCCGAGCCGAGCGCTGCTCGATTTGTTTGCGGAATGGATGGGAAGGGGGGAGCTGCCGGGTTTGGCCCAAATCACTGCCCATCCCGACCCCGCCACGGCTCAACTCGCGGCGGAATCTGTCATCGAACGCCATGAGGTGAGCGAGCGATGGAGTGTCTCTCACGGCATTTTCCACACCCGGGAAGAGGACGAACTTGAGAAAGCACTGCTCGGCGCCTTGCACCGGCTGTTGCTCAACGAAATTGTCCATCAAACAGAGGTCGTTTTGGCGGAAATACAAGCGCTTGGGGATGACCCGGACTCAGCTGATCTGCAGGGACTCTTGCAAAAGAAGAAGGCCCTGGACGAAGACAAAAAACACAAGGCCGCCTATTTCGGCGTGGCCATTCTCGGGTAACTTTGTCCTTGCATGGGCATACGCGGTTTTCTCGAAACGGGCTTCACAATCGGTCATTACACCATCACGTGGTTGGATGCTCTGCTCGTCATTTTGATTTTCCTGACCGCTCAAGCTGCCGTTTGGTTGATTCGTTGGCTGCTGGGGCGTGTTCTGCGCAAGACCCTCGACGATCAGGGCAAGCGTTTCATGGTCATCCGTTTGATGCGCACCATTGTTTACGTTGTAGCGGGCATCAGCGCATTGGAGACTGTGGGAATTGACCTGACCGGTCTTCTTTTGGGTTCCGCGGCGTTGTTGGTTGGCATCGGCATCGGGCTTCAAAATTTCTTCAATGACGTGGTGTCGGGCTTCGTCATTCTCTTCGAGGGAGGTGTGCGGGTAGGGGATGAGTTGGAAGTTGACGGCATGCTGGTCCGGGTGGAGCGAATTGATTTGCGTTCGACCCGTGTGGTCACGCGCCGGGGTGATTTGATTGTGATGCCCAACGGGCTCATTTCCGGATCGCAAGTCAAGAACTTCACACAAGGAGAGCCTCACTCGATGATCAACGTTCGGGTCGGCGTCGCCTATGGCACGAACACGAGCGAAGTCGAGAAAATCTTAAGACAGGCGGCCTTTGATCAACCAGAGGTCAATGAACACGATCCGATTTTTGTGGTCTTCGAAGATTTTGGGGATTCGGCGTTGGTGTTCGATCTGCGATGCTTTGTGATGCACCCTTGGCAACGCGACAGAATTTCAAGTGACATTCGCTTTCGGGTGGACCGCATGTTTCGGGAGGCCGGCATTGTGATTCCGTTCCCCCAGCGCGACGTCCATCTCTACCCCACAGATCCGTTGCGTGTGGTTTCCGGTGTTCCTTCCCAACCTTCAGTTCCTTCTGAACGGAACGATTGAGCTTGATCGGATTCGCGAATGGCGCGCAAATGCAAATTGAGCTCTGTTCGCGGTTGCCAGCCGCGATCGCGCCAAGTGTTCAACGTCAGCGTGAAGGTGACATCGAACATTCGCCATCTCCGCACATCTGGCAGTTGATGTCCGAGGTTGAAGCCGACCGTTTCGATGACAATGTCCGGGCGTTCCGGTGAGGCCAAACTCAGTTTCAAATGTTGTTTCTTTCCGCCGACAGCCCTTGGCGGTTTTGTGCTCACCACATTGCGCACCATAAAGACCGGCGTTGGGTTGCCTGGGCCGTGTGGCTCGAGCTGCTGCAACTGAATGTGCGCCTCGCCCGTGAGTCGGTCCAAGGTGGTCTCCATGTCGTAGTGCGTGACAGGGCGAGGCTCCTGTTCGTCAAGTTGCTTGCGCAATGACGCCTCCAAACGCGCCTCAAACGCCAACAAGTTGTTCTTCGACAAACTCAATCCTGCGGCCATCGGGTGCCCGCCGAATTGGTCCAGCAAATCGCTGCAAGCCTCCAAGGCTTGGTGAATGTCCACCCCATGAACCGAGCGCGCACTGCCGAGAAGCATGCCGCTTTCCTCGCTCAACACAATGGTCGGCCGGTAGCGGTGTTCCACCAATCGGCTGGCGACAATGCCCACCACCCCGCGATGCCAATCCTTGCCCCAAACCACATTGCAATACATCGTCGTGCTGTAGCGATCCAATTTCTCAATGGCCTGTTGCGTCGTTTGCTCATCCACGTCCCGCCGTTGCCGGTTCATTTCTTCGAGGTCTTTCGCGCACTCCGCTGCGCTGGACTCGCATTTTTCCATCAACAAATCCACAGCGCGTTGTGCATGGGCCATTCGACCGGCGGCATTGATCCTCGGCCCAAGGGTGAAGGAAATGTCGCGGATGGATTTGGGTGGGTTGGGCAAGTTGGCCGCGCGCATCAGGGCTTTGAGCCCCGGGCGTTGCATTTTGCGCAGTTGTTTGAGCCCTTCTGCCGCCAAAAACCGGTTCTCCCCGAGCACATCCACGAGGTCAGCACCGATGCTGATGGCCACGAGGTCCAGTTCTTCGAAGATGCGGCCGGGGGGGAAGTCCATTTGGTCTGCCAAATGCTGCAACAACTTGAACGCCACGCCGCAACCGCTGAGTTCCTTGAACGGATAATCGCAGTCTGGCCGCTTCGGATTCAAAATGGCCCAAGCCGGGGGCAAGTCGGCTTCCGGCAAGTGGTGATCACACACAATCACATCCACCCCCGCGTTCTGCGCCTGGCGCAAGGGCTCGAAATCCTTCATCCCACAATCCAGCGTGATCATCAAGTCGTAGCCGTTGTCGATGGCGTGTTGAACCCCATCAACGCTCACCCCATAGCCTTCTTCGTATCGGTGCGGCAGATACGTTCCAACCGTTGCGCCGATGCCTTCGAGGTAACTGGCCACCATGGCCACACTGGTGATTCCGTCCACGTCGTAATCGCCGTAGACCAAAATCCCTTCGTTGTTCGAGATGGCTTGGAGCAACCGGCGTCCTGCTTTTTCCATGTCCCGCATCTCCGTGGGATTGTGCAAGCTGGAGTAGTGCGGGTGCAGAAACTCCTTGGCGGCCTTTCGCGTGGTGATTCCGCGTTGCACGAGCAAAGAGGCAACCAATTCCGTCAAATCGGCGTCCTCCATGAGCCGAGCGACAAGCTGCGGGTCAGGCTTGGGGGCTGATATCCAGGGAGAAAATTCCATCAGGTGAATGCGTCCAAGTTCGTGAAAATTCCGCGGTTGAAATGCTTTGGCGACTTAACTTGGCCCTGCCGTAACTTAGCGAAATGCATACAGCGACGTTCAACCTGCTGAAAATGAAACAATCTCTTCTTTTGCCGCTGGCTCTTTTGGCGGTTTTTTTGGGCACAGGCTGCCTCAACGACGACAACAAAATCCCGGAGAATTGCTTTGACGGCATTTTGAACAATGGAGAGGAGTTGATTGATTGTGGGGGGCCGATCTGTGAAGCATGTGATCCCTGTGAGAACGGCCAGTTCGACGTTTTGCTCGGAGAACAGTGGGTGGATTGCGGTGGCGAGTGCGGCCCATGTGACCCCAGTTTCAACGGCGTACAAGACCCAGGCGAAACCGGAATCGACTGCGGGGGAGACACAGGCGTGGCATGTGGCGAGTTGTGCGGTGACGGGCTGATGAATGGCAATGAGTCCGGATTTGATTGTGGCGGACCGGATTGCGACCCTTGCCCGACTTGTGATGATGGGGAGATGAATGGCGCTGAGATCGGCGTGGATTGCGGCGGACCAGATTGTGAACCCTGCGCAGGAGGAAGCGATTGCACAAACGGATATCTGGACGGCGACGAGTTGTACATCGATTGTGGTGGCATTGATTGCCCAGTATGTGAGCCCCTGTTGACGTGGAAGGCGAATGGCACCACGGTTGTTTCTCTTGAAGACCAAACCTCTTGCACCATCTCTGGCGGAACCATCACCATCTCCGGGCTGTCCGCCAACCTGCACGGCATCAACATGGTCTTGCCCGAGCCGCTTGTCGGTTGGGTCGAGGATGCCACGATCCTTTGCAATCCCACGAGCATGGGGGGAGAAGAAGTCATTTATGTCAATCCTGAGATGGTACAACACAGCACGTCGTTTGGCGGTGCCATCACTGTCAACATCGATTATTGCCTGCCAGAGGTTGGCGGCATCATTGTCGGGACATTTTCGGGAACGGTCATGAGCGCCGATGAAAACAACACCTCCCTCTCGCAGGGCAGTTTCATCCTGCCAATTCAGTAATCGGGAACCAGGGAGGACCAGGGAGGACTAGGGGGACCAGGTTGACTAAGGTGACCAGGGTGACCAAGGAACGAGGGAGGATGGGTTTCTTGGGAATCCAAAGACATTTTGCGGCCCATCTCGGTCTTCCCCGACGTGCCCACGTCCGAACGCAACCGTTGATGTTTTGAACAGGCCGTGAATTGACGTTCGAACAACGAACAGTCTTTTGGCAGGCTGTCTTTTTCTGCAGGCTCGGCAATTTCAACGAAGCGAACACGCCTGGGGTCAACCGCTTTTCCTTTGTGATTTGGCGGCAACGCGCTGAAATTGCATGCTGACAAAAAGTTTTCTCGCCCTCGTTCCCTAGTCCCCCTAGTCCTCCCTAGTCCTCCCTAGTCACCTTAGTCCCCCCTGGTCCCCCCTAGTTCCGAATGATATCGTAAAGCTCATTGAGCTTTGGCGCCAAGATGATCTCAATCCGACGGTTTCGCGCCTTGTCATCCGGGTCGACTGGGTGATATTCAGAGCGACCGCTCGCCGACAGGGTTGTCGCAGGCACGCCCGCTGACGTCAAGATGTCAATGACAGCCGTGGAACGGAGAACGCTCAATTCCCAATTGTTGCGGGGGATGTTCGGCGATCGAAGCTGATCGCTGTCGGTGTGGCCTTCGACAATGATTTCCAGGTCCGAGACGTCGGAGATGGCATCCGCCAAATCCTCGAGCGCCTTTCGCCCATTGGGATCGATGGCTGTGCTTCCGGAAGGGAAGAGCAGCTGCGCTTCGAGGCTGACGTAAACTTTGCCATCGCGTTGTTCGACGGAAAGACCTTGGTCTTGAAAGCCGAGAAGGGCCGAGGCCAATTTTGACCGAAGCGCCTCCGCGGCGTCCTCACGTGCGGCAAGAAGCTGTTCCAACTCTTCGACCCTTTGGGATCGCGCAGCCAGTTCAGCGCTCCGCGCATTGAGGTCCTGTTCGAGGATCAAAAGAGCGTCTTCCTTGGCTTGGAGTTCTTCGCGAATCTTTTTCATGTCCGCCAAAAGGGCCTTGTTCTCCTCGTTGATGGCAGACATGCGATCGGTTGCGGAAGCCTCCAAGGCTTCGTTCAAGGAACGCAGCCTCTCCAGGTCACGCTCGGTTTCGCCCAATGTCCGGCCGAGGCGGGCGGTGTCGGAGGTGAGGGTTTGGTTCGCCAGTTCAAGAACGGCCACCCGTCCTTGCAATTCACGCTTCTCAATCTCCACTTCGGCGGAGGTTTGTTGCAACAGACTCGCTTCCTGATTGAGCTCGTCGTATGCATTTTGCAACTCACCAAACGACTTTGTGCTCACGCAGCCAGCCAAAAAGAGCATAGCGAAGGCTGAACCCATCAGAATGCCGACCGCATTCTTCGCGAAAATCTTGTCCATGTTCAAATTTCTGGCTGGAATTGTCAGTCATGGCCTGGCTGTTCAGAGGTTGTCCACAACGTCCGGTGAGAAAATTGTCAAAATTGTGTCAATGAGACACGATGTTTGGCCGGTGGAACGTTGAAAAAGGGTACATTGCACCTCCTGTCAAGTTTGAATCATGCAAAATTTCCTGTCTCTGCTGCGCGCGGTGAGCCAATGGGTGAATATCCACTTGGGTTGGTTCTTGACCAACGGCAACAAGCAAGCCGCGTCCAACATCGACTTTCCTCCCTCGGATCGGTGATGTTGCGTGCGTGCTAAAGTTGTACGCAGACGTTTTGTGGTTCTGTAAAGAATCGCAGGGCCTCGAAGCCTCCTTCCCGGCCGACGCCCGAGGACTTGACCCCACCGAACGGGGTGCGCAAATCCCGCACAAGCCAGCAATTCACCCAGACAATTCCTGTGTCCATCTTCGCGGCAACGCGGTGGGCGCGTTGGAGATTTTGCGTCCAGAGGGTTGCGGACAAGCCATACGCAGTGCTGTTGGCCAGTGAAAGGGCCTCCTCCTCCGTATCGAAAGGCATCAACGAAATGACTGGACCGAAAACCTCTTGCTGATTGAGGTCGCAAAGTTCAGGAACTCCTTCGATGATCGTGGGTTGGACAAAGTAGCCGCCGGCACAGCGCTCGTTGGGTGCTGCAGCAAGCGAGCCACCTGCGAGGATTTTGCCCCCATCCGCCACGGCCTGTTCAATGGCAGCCATGATTTTGTCCCGATGACTTTCGGAGACGACAGCCCCCATCTTCGTTTCTGGTCGCAGCGGGTCGCCCGGGACCATGCGTTGTGCTTTTTCGACGAGCCGGTCTCGAAAGGACGCGTAGACAGATCGCTCGATGAGGATGCGGGAGGAGCAGAGGCAGATTTGGCCTTGATTCGCGAAAGACGAACGGATGGTGGTTTGCAAGGCTTGATCCAAATCCGCATCGGCGAAGACCACGGCGGCATTTTTCCCGCCGAGTTCAAGGCTCAACTTCTTGAATGACCCTGCGGTTGCCCGCTGAATGTGCGCCCCCGTCGCTGTGCCACCCGTGAAACTCAACGCCTTGATGTCCTTGTGGGTCACGATGGCCTCGCCGGCTTCTGGGCCGAGGCCATGGACGACATTGAAGACACCGGGGGGAAAGCCAGCCGCTTCGATGCACGTCGACAGCAAGAAAGCTGTCATCGGTGTGACTTCGGAGGGCTTGGCGACGACACAATTTCCGGCAGCGAGGGCGGGGGCAACCTTCCAGGTGAACAGATACAAAGGCAGATTCCAGGGGCTGATGCAGCCGACGACACCGATGGGCTTGCGATGCGTGTAGTTGATGTGCTCCGGTCCGCTGGGGATGTGTGCTTCGCTGGCAAAGTGTTGAATGGCAGTGGCGAAAAAGGCCAAATTCTGTTGCGACCGCTTCATGTCCACCGCCAGCGCCAAACTGACCGGTTTCCCGTTGTCCCGGGCCTCCGCTTCGGCCCAGTCGTGAGCATTCGCACCGACGGCCTCTGCGAGGCGGAGCAGGCAGGCGGACCGTTGTTCGATGGGCATCTTCGACCAAGCAGGAAATGCCTCTTTTGCCGATTCAACGGCCGCATTCACATCCTGAGCATCCGATCGGGGGATGCGGCTGTATGCTTTTCCCGTGGCTGGTTCGATGTTTTCCAACCATTGACCGGAAGCGGCATTTTGCAATTTGCCGTTGATGAAATTTTGCAAAGCGAACATGCCGTGAAGTTAACGGCATTTTTTGCTATCTTCGCGGTCGATTTTGTGCCCCCTTGCGGGGAAAGCGAAATTCTCCCCGATGGTGTAATGGTAACACACCGGATTTTGGTTCCGATATTCCAGGTTCGAGTCCTGGTCGGGGAACTGCTAACAGTTTTTTGGTTAAAACGCCCGACGAATGCCCATTCAGCATCGTCGGGCGTTTTACCTTTCGGGAACATCGTCGGGCGGGCTGACGTTGTCAATCACATCAATTCCACTGAATCATGCGCAATTTCTCGCAGTTTTGTGTGCTCCTTTTCTCGGGGTTTCTGTTCGCGGTCCCCAACGTTTTGAGTGCCCAATCGTTGACACCACTTCCCGGCTACAATCCGGACTCAGACGCGAGCGGCACCATTCAGACGCCGGATTTGATGGATCTGCTGACGGTTTTCGGTTCGGAATTTGAACCGATGGGCTGTGCACACCCGCAACCTTTGGCAGAAGTTGCGGAATTGCAACAGCAAGTAGAAACCCTGCAAGGGCAGCTGGAAGTCCAACAAGAACTGCTCAACAGGGTGGTCGGATACTTGCAGTCACAGCCCACAGGTGGGCCCTTCAAGTTCGACGCTGCACAAGGCGCATGGGTCGCCACAAGTCCCATTGTGATTGAGAATACCGTCCACGCAACCCGCGTTCGCACTGAGCGTTTGGAGTCGGGGAGTGCCCATTTTGGCGGGTCAGTCGTTGTCGGTGACCCCGAAGATTGATTGCCTTTTGGTGGTGTTACTGCAGTGCGTCAATTTGCGCCTGCATGGCCTCAAGCAAGGATTGCATGTTGGTGATGACGAGGGTGAGTGAGTCGATGGTTTGGACCAAATCCACCCCACCTGCCACCACGTTCCCACTCACCTCCAGTGTTCCTGAATCCGAAAGCGTGAGGGCATTGCCGCGGTTGTTGTCGTCCGTTCCATTGCCGATGATCAGCAAGCCTTCGCCGGCCTGGTTGAATGCCCCCGCGACCAACTGGTTTGCAGGCTCTGCGATGGTGCCCAATCCGAGGGCCGTGGACGCCGATCCGATGGCTTGGGACTCCCGCCCCATGGCCGTGGCGTAGAGCCCGCTGGCGACAGTGGCATATCCGCCAGCATGCGAGGCGTAGCCGCTGGCAAGCGTAGAAAAGCCTTGCGCATGGGCCAAATCCCCAGCCGCTTCCGTTTCTTGTCCTTCCGCATGTGCGCTCGCGCCGGAGGCCAGGGTTTGGCGATTCTCTGCATGGCTGTAGATGCCCGTGGCGTCGGTGTTGTAACCCTCAGCGTGCGCAGCTGTGGCCGTGGCGGCTGTGGCATATCCTTCAGAATGGCTGTATGCCGCAGTGGCATCGGTGTTGTATCCCTCGGCGTGTGCCGCCGTGCCACCGGCATAGCTGTACATCCCTTGGGCATGTGCAGCTGTTGCTGCTGCGGTTGTCGCCTCTCCGAGTGCACTGGAGCAAATGCTCGTGGCGTTGCTCAAACGATTGGCGGCGAAAGAATACGAGCCAGTCGCTTCTGTTTGGAACCCACTGGCATGGGCATAGCTACCGGAAGCGGTTGTGCCCAGACCACTGGCAAAGGTGGTCTCCACGCGGAGTCGTCCATCGACCCAGGTGCTGATGTCAGTTCCCGAGAAAATGCTATCGCGAATGTTTGTCAACCCCAAATTCGCCCTGGCCTCACCGGCATTCCCCGCCCCCGTTCCGCCACCCGCCACAGGCAAGACCCCTTCTGGCAGGAAAGTGGACCCGTACAACGGCAAAAAGCTGAGCAAATCGCCGGATCCGATGTTGCCATCGGCGTCGGCGTCAGGGTTGTAGGGAAATGGACTGTCGGACTGGGCGGATGCAGCCACGATGGTGCAAAAGCCAACAGCGGTCAAAGCAAGTCGAATCGGGAATTTCATCTGCAAATGTCTTTGATTTCAAGGTACGAGAATTTCTGCGGGAGGTTGCAAAACAAAAGGGACCGCCTCTTTCGAGACAGCCCCTTCTTTGATCATGTCATGCCTGATTGAGAAAATCAGGTTCCGTCGCCGATCACTCCGTCACCAACAATCGGGTGGTGAGTTGGGTATCGGTTCCGGTGATTCGGATTTGGTACATGCCGGCGCTGAGCTCAGCGACAGGCACTCGGACCAAATTCAAGTTGTCAGCAAACACCTCACCTTCGAACAACTCCGCCACACGGGCGCCGCTGAGGGAGAAGACTGTGATGTTCACTCGGTCACGGCTGTCGGCAACAAAGCGGAGAATGGATTCCTCGTTGGCTGGGTTGGGCGACAGGCCGATCAAGCGGATCGACGCCTCGTGGATTGATGCAAAGGCATCGGCACCATCGTTGTCGCCACCTTGGCCACCATTTTCTTCACCATGACCATCGGTGGATTGGGCAGCATCACTGCCACTCAGACCGCTCATGTCAGGACAAGCCTCACCGGTATAGACCAGTGAGTAGCTGTATTCCGCAGTGTTTCCGGCACAGTCGGTCGCCGTGTAGTGGCGGTTGACAGTCACAGGCGATGCACAGTCGAGGTCTCCGAAGATGTCCCCTGAGCCCATGATTGGCATGCCGTTCATTTCGCCTTCGTACAGGAACCAGGCCACATAGCCGTAGTTGGCATTTTTGCCACTCGCACCTTCGCCCACTTGCAAACCGAAGTAGTTGTTGGCTGGCTGGTGAGCAAGATCCAAGACGATTCCGTCATAAGCACCGAAGCCGGTCAGTGTTCCTTCTTCGAGGATGTAGTACATCCACGATTCATGCAGGTCTTCGATTTGGCCACATCCTTGGAAATACCCTTGGCTGCCAGGCAGTGCAATCCATTCGTTCCAGTCATAGCCTGGACCATAGGTCATGTCAATGGACCAACCACTGTTCGGATCGGTTGCACTCACCACGGTTTGGTCAATGGCCCATCCGCCGTTGGACAGGTTGTCGACTTGTCCGTCTACGTTGTTGTAGAACTGGTCATCCGAGAAGAACTCCCCGAACATCCGCAAGCTGTGCGGGCTGTACAAGCTGCAGTCCAAGCCATTTTCAGTAATCGGCTCTGGATCTGTCGGTGAGCAGAAGCTGTCGATTCCGCTCTCAGGATCGGGCAACGTGCCGATAACTTCTTGCTCGAACGTGATCTCCACGTCGCCTCCGCAGGCGTCAATGAAGTTGACCTCGCAAGTGTCAGGCATCATGAAGCCATTGCCGTCGTCGCAGATGGTTGCTGTTGCACCGTCCTCGTATGGGCAGGCGGTGTCGAGGATGGGGGCGGTGGTGTCGATGACCTCGATGGTTTGGCTTGCCGAAGAGCTGTTGCCAGCGCAATCCGCTGCAGTCCAAGTCCGAACGATGGTGTACTCCCCAGCGCAGTCCGTCAGCAATGTATCTGCATCCATGGTGATCATCACCATGTCATCGCAATTGTCGATGGCCTCCACCATGCCGGCTTCTGGCACATCTGTGCACTCCACTGTCACATCTTCCGGAACACTTGTGAACGCTGGCGCGGTGGTGTCCTCAATGGTGATCACCTGCAACGCTGTACTCGTGTTGCCGCAGTCGTCACTGACCATGTGGGTTCTGTGGATGACGTACTCCTGGGCACATTCACTTTCAGCAATGCTGTCCGTGAAGCTGTAGACCAAAAGCGAATCTGGAGAGTAATTGTCCATTGCCGTGATCATGTCAGCTGGCACCTCCTCGCTGCACTCGAGCGTCAAGTCCGCAGGCACAGTCAACACCTCAGGCGCTGTGGTGTCGGCGACATGGACATACATGATGACTTGGGTCAAGTTCCCAGAAATGTCTGTGTGATTGAAACCGAATACACCGGTGAAGTCGCCGTAGCAATCTCCGGGGATGCTGTCAAAATCCAAAGTACAAGGGATGCCTTGTCCAGGATTGAATGTGCCGCCGGTTCCTCCGCCACCGGTTCCTCCGCCGCCAGTGCTGGTTCCACCACCTCCTTCAGTGTTGTCACAATTGTCGATGCACAGCGGCTCATATTGAGCTGCAATGGTGAAGGCATCGGCCCAATTCTCCGGACTCAGGTCCAAAGTAGGTACGCTGACAATCACTTCTGGCGGAACATTGTCTGCAACCGAAATGGTTTGAACGTGCGTGGCTGCATTGCCACAGTGGTCGGTCGCCACAAAGGTCCGCTCAATGGTGTAGTCATTGACCGTGATGAACTCCACGGTGTCTTCTGACATGGTGATCACGACATCCATGTCGCAATTGTCCATCACTTCCACCGCTTCGTCAGCAGGCACGGGCTCTTCGCAAGAGAGGCTCAAGTCCGCAGGAACCAGGGTGAAGATCGGGGCAATGGTATCAACAAGCGTGAAGAATTGGCTCATCATGGTGATGTTGCCGCATTCATCCTCTGCACTGTATACCCGCTCATAAACACCATAAGGTGTGGAGCATCCACCACTGACGGGGGTCTCTGTGAAGCTCAAGCTGACAGCTCCACAGTTGTCCGTTGCCGTTGCCAAGGTATCCAGCACTGGCCAGTCCTCACAAGAAACAGCAACTTCTGCCTCTGCTTCGATGACAGGGCCAGTGGTGTCTTGCACTGTGATCGTCTGCGTGTGGCTGCTCATGTTGCCAGTGCAGTCGGTTGCAGTCCAAACCCGTGTCAGCGTGTAATCGTACGCGCAATCACCGTCTTCACGGGTCTCCTCGTACATCACCTCAACGGCCTCGTCACAGTTGTCCGCAGCTGTCAGAACATTCGCAGCAGGAACAGCGTCACACTCCACGGTTGCGTCCATCGGCAATTCCTCGTTGAACATCGGTGCCATCGTATCGAGCACGATGATGGTGAACTGCGCAGTGTCAGCGTTGCCGCAATCATCCGTTGCAATCAAAGACACCAAGTGTTCGTAGTTGCCGCAGGCGTCCTCAGAAATCACTTCACGTTCCTCCGTCACCGTCACGTTGCCAGAATCATCTGTTGCGTCGAACGCATAAGGTGCTTCTGAGCATTCGTTGGTTTGGTTTTCAGGAACCAAAGTGAACACGGGTGCCTCGATATCGGTCACAGAAATGATTTGAACGCACGTCTCAACAGCTTCATTGCCGCAGTGGTCTGTGGCTGAGATGGTGAAGGTTCGCTCAATGTTCGAAAATCCGCCGCAGGCGCCTGCGAGCAAGACATCATTGACGCCAATGACGACGTCGACATCCATGTCACAGTTGTCGCTGACGGTCCAAGTGGGCTCACCCGTCACGCTGGAATCGACGTCTCCTCCAGCTTCAACAACGACATCCTCTGGGCACGCCACCTCGAGTGAAGGTGCGAGGTTGTCGTCGAGCAAGAGGGTCTGGATGAACATGGTCTCATTGCCGCAGTCATCTGTGGCGGTGTAGGTCCGAACATAGGCGCCCACTGGCTTGACACAACCAAGCGTCTGTTCGTCATCGTTCCAGGTCAAGGTGACCAGGGAGTCAGGCGAGCAGTTGTCGCTAGCCGTCGTGCCGTAGTCCGCTTCAGGATCGTAGGCACCACAGTCGATGGTGATCGATTCTTCGGCGAAAATCACCGGTGCTTCGGTGTCGACGACTGCGATGGTTTGGACTGCTTCAGCCACATTTCCACAATCGTCAGTGGCCGTGTGCGTCCGCAATACCGTGTAGCTGCCAGCACAACCGCCGTCCACGATCGAATCGTTGTAGGCGATGGCAATCAACTCAACAGGAGAAGCATTGTCGACAGCTTCGATCATGTCCATCGGCAGTTCGTCTGTGCAGTTCAACGTGGTGTCTGCCGGCATGAATGTGATCTGAGGAAGTTCTGTATCCTCCACGAAGATGGTCATGAACACCTCGGTGGTGTTGTCCGCATCATCTGTGTGAGAGAAGGTGAGTTCCAATGTCAAATTGCCGACACAATCGCCTGGAAGGGTGTCGATGTCCAAAGTGCATGGAATCGCGCCGGGTCCGCCACCACCTGTGCCTTCGGAGCAGTTGTCAATGCAATAGGGCTCGTAGACAGAGAAATCGAAATCAATCAAATCCTCAGGGCTGATGGTCAACTCAGGTGTGAAGTCCACGATAACTGGGGGTGTGGTGTCAACCACCTCGATGGTTTGGACATGCGTTGCCACGTTGCCACAGTCGTCTTCAGCAGTAAACGTCCTTGTGATCACATATTCGGTTGCGT
Organism: uncultured Flavobacteriales bacterium; assembly: GCA_965661765.1. Lineage (GTDB taxonomy): Bacteria > Bacteroidota > Bacteroidia > Flavobacteriales_D > Sanyastnellaceae > JBMYZL01. Next base: position 3,182 of record CBFIFE010000025.1, on the reverse strand, counting down.
TCAGTTCCACAGTACTGTCCTCGAAAGACACGTCGACATCGGCTGCGCAATTGTCGAACGCCGTGGCTGATGTGGTGGGGACGTCTTCATCGCATTCGATGACAAGATCCTCAGGAACAACGTCGAATACAGGAGCTTCGTCATCCGTCAAGATGATGATTTGGAAAGCCGTGCTCATGTTGCCACATTCGTCGACCGCCGCATACGTGCGAACGTAACCACCGACCGGCTTCACGCAACCTGTTTCTTGCTCGTCATCGTTCATGACGTAGAGATCGACTTCGCCGCCGCAATTGTCGTAGGCAGTTGCGTAAACACTGTCGATGTCGAATTCCGTGCAAGAAACGAGCAACTCAGGCAGCGCCTCGATGATCGGACCTTCTGTGTCCTCGATCATGATGTGCTGCTCGCCCGTTCCGACGTTGCCGCAGTCGTCCGTGGCAGTGATGGTCCGAACAATGGTGTAGCAACCGGCACCTTCACCGGGGATGGTGTCGGTATCGGCGAACGTGTAGGCCACATCCGTGTCGCAGTTGTCCATCGTCATGACGCTACCATAGTCAAATGTGGGGTCGTAGGAACCGCAATCCGCCATGACCGTTTCAGCCGACACGGTGGGTGAGATGGTGTCGTGGACGATGATGGTTTGGTCTGCAGTGGCGACATTGTCGCAATAGTCCACAGCCGTCCAAGTCCGTGTCACGGTGTAAGAGCCTTCGGGCATGTCGTCATCGCCATTGCAAGTCGGGATCATGTCCATGTTGTCCACGTAAGTGAGAGTGACGGCATCGTTCCACATGTCACCGGAACAGTTGTCCGACGCGGTGGCCATGCCCGTTGCCTCCAAGCTCAAATCCGCTGCGCAATTCGCGTCAGAATAGGTCACCATTCCTTCAGGAACCATGATGACGGGTGCCGTTTCATCAATCAGCGTGACGTACTGCTCAACAGTGGTGCTGTTGCCACACTCATCCGTTGCGGTCCAAACCCGCACCCAAGTGCCCGGGCATCCGCCCGAAGAGAAGGTGGCGTCAATGTTGTAGCTGACTTCTCCACAGTTGTCATTCGCTACGAGCGAAACAAAGTTGGGGTTCTCTGGATCAGGAATGTCATCACAAGTCGCGTACACAGCGGTGTCAAACGATTCGAAGACGGGTGCCTGCTCATCGACCACATGGATGGTCTGTTCTGCAATCGACGTGTTGCCGCAGGCATCGCTGGCGGTGAAAACGCGATTGATCGTGAATGTATGAGCGCATGTGTAAACCGTGTCTCGGTCTTCCATCACCTCAAATGTTGCACAGTTGTCTGATGCTGTAGCAGCTTCGAGGATGAGCTCGTCTTCGCAGTTCAGGTCGAGATTCTCAGGCACAAATGTGAAGACAGGCGCCTGCGTATCTTGAACCTGGATGTGCTGGTGGTAGTGTGTCTCATTGCCTGAGCAGTCTGTTGCAGACCAATTCCGCACCAGCGTATAGCCATTCTCGCACACCACGTTAACGGTGTCCTCACCGAGGTACACGAAATCCAGTCCTTCCGGATCTGAGCAGTTGTCGACAACTGTGAATTCACCCAACCCAGCCACAGCTGGCACCGCGTCACACTCCACAATGGCATCCGCTGGCCCTTCGATGGTCGGACCTTGGGTGTCATTGCGTTCGATGGTTTGGACAACATTTGCAATCAGGGAGCACTCTTCGTTGATCGCTGTGTAGGTAATCTCCACGGACTCCTCGCCACAAGCTGGCGTCATGTCCATGTCCTCGGACAAGTCGATGATCAAGTCACCTGACATGCCCATCACGTCGTGGCCCATGACTTGGCCAGACCACGCGAACCAGCCACCAAACCCGTATTCGCAGTTGTGGCTGCTGCCACCGATGCCGAGTTGGAAGCGGCGGTTTTCGCTGAATGGCATGTGGGAAAGCTGCAGCGTGGAACCTTCATAAGCACCGACCCCGGTCAAGAAGCTTTGCTCGTTGCGCAACACATATGTGTCCATGGTGCTCACCTCAGGTGAGCAGTTGTAGGCCGTGATCAAATCGTGCGCAGCGCTCATTGCGAGCCACTCTTCTGCAGCCATCAAATCTTCGAAGACCATGTGCAGATCAAATCCGTAGCTGTCGTCGATGGAGTTGACAACAGTTCCGGTCACTTTTGCCAAACCATTGTTGTACCGCGTCAACGTCAAAGGCTCCGTTTCGAAGAAGAAGTCGCTGGGTGCAAGGCCGAGGGCGCTGAGACCGTAAATCCGAATCGCTCCGTCAGGACCGATGCCGTAGCTTGTCGTACCTGTATTCAACGTGTAGCCTTCGTTCAATGGTGCAATGAAGGAACTCACTGCGACGTCCTCACCAGTGCACGGGTTCATCGCGCTGATGCCTGCATCCGGTGCTGTGGGCAAGTCCTCTTCACATTGAACAGAAACGTTCGCGAGTGACATGGAGAATTCCGGGGTACAACCCGCGCATTGGTCTTCATTGCCATCACAATCAAATCCAGCCTCTGCATAGGTGCACGAGCCATCATCGGTGGTTGCTGTTTCTGAGTAATTGCAGGCAGTTGCATCGGTGCAGCCAAGGCAACTTGTGTAATCACAAGAACCGTCATCGTTGGTGGCGTTCATGTCGTAGTTGCACGCCATAGAATCTGTACAACCGATCTGCTCACTGGCATCACAAATTCCGTTCTGGTTCAAGTCGGCTTCGCAATCGCCACCGCAGACGCCCAAAGCATCTTCGAATTCACAACTTGCATCATCGTCGGTTGCGTCCATGTCGTAGTTGCATGCCATAGCATCGGTGCAACCGAGGACCTCGTTTTCGTCGCAAACGCCATCGCCATCCGCATCGTTGAGGCAGTTGCCGTCACAATCGAGTCCTTCGCTGGCGAATTCACAACTTGCGTCATCGTCGGTTGCGTCCATGTCGTAGTTGCATGCTGTTGCGTCGGTGCAACCGGGGATCTCGTTTTCGTCGCAAACGCCATCGCCATCCGCATCATTGAGGCAGTTGCCCTCACAATCGAGGAATTCGCCCGCAAAAGTGCACGACCCGTCGTCGAGCGTGGCGGCCTCGTCAAAATTGCACGCCGTTGCGTCGGTGCATCCCGCACAACTCTCAAATTCGCACGACTCGTCATCATCGGTTGCGTCCATATTGTAGTTGCATGCTGAAGCATTG
>CBFIFE010000024.1:0-36308 GCA_965661765.1 uncultured Flavobacteriales bacterium | reverse complement strand
AACAACACGGCCAGCGCCAAACCCTCCTGATACGCAATCAACTTCTCGTGGTACATCTTTTTCTTTTCAAGATAGCGCGCAACACCCTGATTACCTGAAGATTATACGAATTTCCGCCGCTTCAAACCGCCCTTCTGTCGGGCATTCCAACAAACGTGTAATCCGCTGAAAATCAACATCCCCTTAGTCACCCTCGTTCCCTAGTCACCCTAGTCCCCCTGGTCACCCTGGTTCCCTCGTATCTTCGACTCATGAACCGGTCGAAATGGTGGGCAGATCGTTGGGCTAGACTTCAGCCGTTGAATCGACAACGGTTCGGGAATGTGCTGCGGTTGCATCGCGGGTTTGGGCGTGCGCAGCGGAGCCAGGGGGGCGATGCCGTGCAAACGGGGTGGCCGATGAGCCTGAGCATTGAGCCGACGACCAGTTGCAACCTGCGATGTCCGGAATGTCCATCCGGACTGCGGTCATTCACACGCCCCACGGGGATGTTGGAACCGGAAACGCTCGACAGGTTGCTGGGAGAGGTGGGGCCATGGCTGGTGTACGCGAATCTCTACTTTCAAGGAGAACCGTATTTGCATCCTGCGATGGATGCGCTGGTGGCTGCATGCAAGCGGCATGGGGTGTATGCCAGCACGTCGACGAATGCGCATTTCCTGCGGCCGGAGCGCGCGGAAGCCATTGTGGAGAGCGGATTGGATCGGCTGATTGTGTCGATCGATGGGGCGAGCCAGGGCACTTATGAGCAGTATCGGATTGGGGGGCGCTTGGACAAAGTCCTGGAAGGGACTGAAAATGTGATGGTTGCGAAGCATCGGGCCAAACCTGGCCGCCAACCTCACGTCGTTTGGCAATTCCTGGTTGTCGGCCCGAACGAGCATGAACTGCCCGAAATCGAACGGATGGCTCGGAAGGCCGGGGTCGACGAGCTGGTCATCAAAACTGCGCAGCTGGACGATCCGCGAGACGGGCATCCGCTCTTGACCCAGAACCCCAAACTCCGACGTTACGACCGCCACCCCGACGGGACTTGGCACCTCCGGAACCGCTTGGACGACAAGTGCTGGCGGATGTGGCAAGGCGCGGTGGTGACGTGGGATGGTCGGGTGGTGCCCTGTTGCTTCGACAAAGACGCAGACCACCTGATGGGGAAGGTGGGGGAACAGCGGTTTGAGGAGATTTGGTTTGGCTCTGCCTATCAAAAGTTTCGAAACCAAATCTTCACCGCCCGCGGCGACATCGCCATGTGCCAAAACTGCACAGAGGGCACGGAGGTTTACGCCTGAGAATGAAGCGCAGCGGCGCAGGCCTTACCTTCGACGTGAGATGAGCGAAACGGCACCTGAAAGCAAGGAAATTCGCGCGGCACTCTCCGGCCGGAAGCTCATCCTGCCCGTGCTGCTCGGGGTTGCTGCCGCGGTGTGGCTGTTGTGGAGCGGGCTGGACGATTCTGTGCGGGATCCGGCCTCAGGCCAAACCACCACCACCCGAACCCTCCTCGCCACTTTCACGTGGTCGCAACGAGCGACGTTCGCCTTGCTCGGGGTTGTGGCGTGCGTGTTGGTCCGGGATTTGGCCTACATCATGCGCATCCGGTGGCTGTCTTTCGGTGCATTTTCCTGGCGCCAAGCGTTTGACAGCATCATGTTGTGGGAACTGGCGAGTGCACTCACCCCGAGCATCATCGGTGGATCAGCGGTGGCGATTCTGATTCTGCGCCGGGAGGGCATGGCGATGGGGCGCAGCGTGGCCACGGTCTTTGTGACGGCGATGCTCGATGAACTGTTCTACTTGTTGCTCGTGCCGGTGGTGCTTTTGCTGTTGTTGGCCTCTGGGGGCGATGGGAGTGGTTTTTTTCCGGCAGTGGAGGGGCTCGCGTTGTGGGGCGGGGCGCCTGTGCCGGTGTTGTTTTGGTCGGCCTATGGGCTGCTGGCCCTGTTGACCTTGATGATTGTGATGGGCGTGCTTGTGGCGCCACGATGGACCAGCAACCTGGTGCGCCGTGCCTTTCAATGGCGCCTCTTTCGAAGGTGGGCTGCAGCCGGCCAACGTTGGGCGGACGACCTCGTGCTCGCGTCCCGAGAGATGCGCGGGGCGGGTTGGCGCCTTTGGGTCCGGACCTTGGGAGCGACGGTGGCGAGTTGGCTCGCCCGCTTCCTCACATTGAACATGATCCTGCTGATTTTTCTGCCCACCATCCCACATGCCGTCGTGCTCGGTCGCCAACTCGTGATGTGGGTCGTCCTAATGATCAGCCCCACGCCCGGCTCCGCGGGGTTTGCCGAGGTCGCTCTGCCCGCGTTTCTGGGCGATGTGGTCGGCGTGGGCTACCTCGCCGTGGTGGCTGTCGTGTGGCGTCTTGCCACCTATTTCCCCTACCTTTTTGTGGGTTCGGTGGTGTTGCCGGGGTGGTTGCGGCGGACGAGTCGGCGGGGGCGGAATGGTTTGGCCTAAAGCCTCATTACCTTTGCTTTTATGAAGCCAAACCCAGCCATCGGAAAGGGAACGCGCGCGGTGCATGCCGGCGTCGAGCCTGACCCCTCCACGGGCGCCATCATGACGCCGATTTTTCAAACGTCCACCTACGTGCAAGAGGCCGTCGGGGTCCACAAGGGCTGGGAATATTCGCGAAGTCACAACCCCACCCGAGCTGCCCTGGAAAAGGCGCTCGCGGAAATCGAAAGCGGCACGCATGGTTTGGCCTTTGCCAGTGGCCTGGCGGCCATCGACGTCGTCTTGAGGACGTTGAAGCCTGGCGATCATGTCATTGCTGGCCAAGACCTCTACGGGGGCACGGGTCGCCTGTTCCGCACGAACTGGGCGCCCATGGGCATCGAATTCACCTTCGTCGATACCCAAAACGCCGCAAATGTCGAGGCCGCGGTGACGGAGCGCACGAAATTGGTTTGGCTCGAAACGCCCACCAACCCGATGATGCAAATCACCGACATCGCGGCGGTGGCGGCCATCACAGCCCCGAAGGGCATTCGCCTGGCGGTCGACAACACCTTTGCATCGCCCATTCTGCAGCGCCCCCTCGAACTGGGCGCTGACATCGTCATGCACAGCGTCACGAAGTACCTCGGCGGCCACAGCGATGTCGTCATGGGCGCCCTCGTCACAAAGGACGAAACGATCGATGCCGAATTGCGCACCATCCAGAACAACTGCGGTGCAATTGCCCAGCCTTTCGATTCGTTCCTCGTCCTGCGCGGCCTCAAAACCCTTCACCTTCGCATCGAACGCCACTGCGCCAACGGCCGGCGGATCGCCCATTGGCTCCGCGAACGTGCAGACGTCAGCAAGGTGTATTGGCCTGGCTTCAGCGACCACCCAGGTCATGACATCGCCGCCCGCCAAATGGACGATTTCGGCGGAATGATTGCCTTCGAATTGGCCTCCAACGACCTCGAGGATGCCAAACGCCTCGTCGCCTCCACAAAACTCTTTGCCTTGGCTGAGTCCCTGGGCGGTGTCGAATCCCTCATCGAGCATCCCGCGGCCATGACCCACGGCAGTGTGCCGGCAGAAGTTCGTGCCCAACTTGGCATCAACGACGGTTTCATTCGCCTCAGCGTGGGAGTGGAGGATTGCGACGACTTGATCGCCGATTTGGACCAAGCGTTCAACTAGGAGAGACCAAGGAACCAAGGAACCAGGGAGGACCAGGGGAACCAAGGAACTAGGGAGACCAGGGAACCAAGGAACGAGGCGGACAAATCGCCGTTGAATTGACCATTCTTCGTTCCCTAGTCACCTTAGTCACCCTAGTCACCTTAGTCACCCTAGTCTCCCTAGTTCCTCGGTTCCTTCGTTCACTTTCGGGCGTTCATTAATCGTCGCATAAGAACGTGCCGCATGGCCCAGTGCGTGCGAAATTGCCGGTCATGGCAAGCAACGAAAACATGGTGGTGGTCGGAGCGGGATTGGTGGGGAGCCTCTGGGCGCTGATGCTGGCGCGGCGCGGGTGCAATGTGGACATCTATGAGCGGCGACCTGACCCCCGGAAGGGTGGCGTGGTCGGTGGTCGGTCCATCAACTTGGCGCTGAGTGACCGCGGTTGGCGCGCCCTCGAGCGTGCCGGCATCGCCGATGCCGTGAGAGAAATCGCCATGCCCATCGAAGGCCGATTGATGCACGCTGTGGATGGAGATTTGACGTTTCAGCCCTACGGGTTGGCGGGCGCAGCTGGGGTTTTCCCCGGAGATCCACAGTGCATATACTCCATTTCACGAGCGAACCTCAACAAGCTGTTGGTCGAGGCGGCCGAAGGGCACGATCAGGTCAAGGTTCACTTCGGGATGCGCTGTGTGGACGCCGATTTGCGGCGCGGGGATGCGCCGGTGCCTCTGCAGTTTGAAGATGCTCAGGGCGGCCGACACGATGTCTTGGCGGATCGGGTGTTCGGAACCGATGGGGCATTCAGTGCCATTCGTGACCGGATGATGCGGATGGACCGGTTCGACTTCGAGCAGCGGTATTTGGGGCATGGGTACCGCGAGGTGGAGATGCGTCCTGGGGCCGATGGCGGATTTCGGATGCGGGAGGATTGCTTGCACATTTGGCCCCGAGGCCAATTCATGCTCATGGCCCTGCCCAACCCCGACAAGACATTCACCTGCACGCTTTTCGCGCCTTATGAACAACTCGATGCCATCGAGGATCCCGCGGCGGCGCGGTCCTATTTCGAGAAGCATTTTCCGGATGTGATGCCGCTCCTGCCCAATTTTGACGCAGATTGGTTGCGGCACCCCACGTCGTCGCTGGTGATGACCCGCTGCGCGCCTTGGAACATCGGCGGTCGGGTGGCCCTGATGGGGGATGCTGCGCATGCCATTGTGCCGTTTTATGGGCAGGGGATGAACAGCGGAATGGAAGATTGTTCGGTGTTGGACGAATTGATGACGGCCCATGGCGAGGATTGGGCAGCCATGCTCGCCGCGTACACGACGATGCGGAAACCGGCGGGCGATGCGATTTTGGAATTGGCCCTGCGCAACTACATCGAGATGCGCGACAAGACGGGGGATGAGCGGTTTTTGTTGCAGAAGCGGATTGAGGCAGGCTTGGCCAAACGCTTCCCAGGCCGCTGGTTGCCCCTCTACAGCCAGGTCACCTTCAGCCACACGCCGTACCACGAGGCGCTCGCGGCTGGCAAACGTCAAGACGAAATCATGGCCCGGGTGATGGACCGACCAGACATCAGCGAGGTTTGGGACAGCGAAGTTGTGGCTGCGGAGGCCATGAGGATGTTGGAATCCTCTGATTTTTAATTGATAAGAATGGAACTGCACTGCCGCTGGTGGAGGTTCGGGGTGGGGCTCCTTTTGGTGGGCATGGGGTTGCCCGCTTCAGGCCAAATCCGGGACGACATCCGCATCGACTACGACTACTTCGATCGAAGCGGACGGCGCCAAGGTGCGAAGGGTTGGACGGTGATGGCCGGCACATCGGGGCTGGCGGCGGCGGACAGGGCGTTCGAAGAGACTTGGGTGCGCGCTGGACTGAGCTCCGATGGGCTCTTGAACGAACCGGATACGGTCTATCATGGGGAATGGGCGTGCCGCGGACAAGCGGCCATGGCTTTGGGGGTCGGGCGGTGGACGGTGCGGCCGAAGGATGGGTTGGTGGACCGGACGGGGTGGCTGTTGCGCTTTGCAAACCAGGCCGTGAGTGAGGAATTCCTGGGCTTCAGCGAAGACAGCCTCGGCGTGTTGCTGCCCGACACGGTGGTCCAGTCCGGGCAAGCGTTCAATCTCCGCCTTGAGGTGCACGCCTCGAAAGCGATCGCCATTTCACGTGACCTCTATGTCGACGTGCGGACGGGCTTGAGCTTGCATCAGGACTTCGACCCGTCCGTTCGAGGGGTTGACAGCACTTTTGTTGGACATTCCGTGCTCCCGCAGACGCGGGTGGGGTTGGACATCGCAGCAGGGCTCGGCGTTCGAATGTGGAGCGGCCGGCATTTGCGGGTGATGGTGGCCACGCGCGCCTTCGGATTGAACGCCACATCGTCAACGGGGCGCATGAGTTCCTTTGATTGGATGGCCGGCAGCTACCGGCCTTGGTCGGTGATGTTGTGTTTGGACCTGCAACAGCCTCGACCCGCGACCCGCTGTGGCCAGACGACAGGAAGCGTTCACCAGCCTGGGCGCAATTTGTTTGGGCCGGTGATGCGGAAGCGATACGGCTGGTCGCATTGAAGGATCACCCGGGCGGGGTGGTGGCGGGCGCCCGTCAAATGAGGCCGAGGGATTCTTCGGCGTTTTCCACGATGCGCTCGATCATGTAACGGCTGTGCGCGCTGCGCAGCACCTCCTTTCGAAAGCGGTTGTAGGCAAGGGGGTCGAGTTGGTCTTTCATCTCTTGCATGCACGCCACGAGCCTTCGCTCCTCCTGATAGCCGGGGTAGCCACGCTCCACAATGCGAACAGCCTCCATCTCGATGAATTCCGTCCACATGTTCGCCATGGGGCCGCGAACGATTTCGGAGATGGGAAACAACTGGACGATGGAGATGAGGCCCTTCGACACCACGCGGAACGCCATGTCCACCATTTCGGACGCACACCCGAGTTGGGCCAGCACGACCAACATCTCCTGCAGAGATTCCAAATTCGAATACTGCCCAAATTCCCGCAGCCGCCTGCCCAGTGCAATGCGCTCTGCAATGCTCGTGCGCTCAACCACAGCCTCAAAATGCGCCTTTCGATTGTCCGCATCATACACCAGGAGGGCAGCATGTGCCGCATCGGCCAGGGTGAGGTCGGGCTCAGGCTTGGCTTGGGCGATTGTCAACAGCCTTTGCCAACCTTCAAGGAGGTCTTGAACCCCCAGGTAGTCGCCAGGATCCGCCTGCGCCACCATGCGCTCGGCCCACTTCTGGGCTTCGTCATGTTCTCCTCGAAAGAAAAAATGTGGCGTCAAAGCATCCATGCATTCGAGGTCTTCGATTCGCCGCCACTGCTGCGCAGCCCGCGAAGTGTTGCCTTCCAAATGATCCAGGAAGCCGCTGATCAGCAGGTCGTCGTCGCTGCCGGGCTTGAGGTGGCGAATGCGCTCGGCCTGTTCCGCCCTCGAGGAGGCCAAGACGGCGGCCGCTGCCAAAACATTCCGCAACCCACGCCCTTCCCCCACCGCCTTGACATCAGCGAGTTTGTGCCAAGCCTTCACGACCTCCTTTCTTTCGCTGGCCTCCGAAGGCACGCCCGCCGCACGGGCGGTGAGCGCCAAGGCCCGTTGCCATGGGGTCGCTGTGGCAACGGACGAGACGTGGCCCATCCGAATGGACATGCGGATCAACTCTTCGACGATGGCCACGAGCTGCAGGCAGCCCGTGCGGAACCGATCGGCCTCGAAGTGACGATCCACAGCGTCCAAGAACCCGTCAAAAATCCGCGCGATTTCCTTCTGAATCGCCACTGGCAGGTTCTTGCCGCGGCCTGATGCACTGGCGAGAACTGCCTTCAAAGCCTTGCCGTATTTCGCCTTGGACTCCTTGGGGTCCTTGTGGCCATGGCTGAGCAAAATGGCGGTGGACATTCTGGACTCGCTTGCAGACCAAATCCGGACCAACGCGCGCAACTCCTCCTCCCCCATGTCTTCAATGGCCGTTTCGATGCTCCAGGTGCGGGCCTTGCGTCTCGGGGTGGCCGGTTTGCGCTTGGGCGAGCTTGCCGTCGCCGCGGGGCCATCCCCTGCGACGGGGGTGCCTGCCGCTCGGGCGGCCAGGGCCATCAAGGCCAAGGCCGCGTGGCGGCAAATCGGGTCCCGCGGGGTGTTGCAGGAACACGTCGCCGACAGGAGGTGGCCGGCGGAGATTTGGAGGGTGATGGATTTGGCAGCGCCCCGACCCCGGCCATCCGTGACCTCAGCGGCCCAAAGGGCATCATCCCCCGCCACATCGACAGGTTGCAAGGTTTTCAACTTGCTCTTCTCCAGGTGATTGAACGCCCATTCGAGCGCGTCATCCCCCAAATGCTCCTCAAAAGCAATCAATGGAATCTTCATGCGACAGGTTTCAAGGATTTGGCAGCGGAAACCACCGCGAAAACCAGAGTGCCTGCGACCAGGCCCGAGGCGGTCTCTGCCAGCCAAGAAGGCCAAACATGCAGCAGCTCGTGCAACGCGGGAATGTGGTGGACGAAAATGCCCCCGGCCACGAGAATCAGCGCCGCAGTGCCGATCGCCCCGATGATTTTGATCAGCACAGGCAATGAACGGACCAGCAGCCGGCCGAGTCCTTGAATGGGCTTGTTTTTGCGTTTCATCAAGGCCAAACCCGCATCGTCCATCCGCACAATCAAAGCCACCAGCCCATAGACCCCGATGGTGGCCAGCACCGCCACAACCGAAACGGTCAAGACCTGAACCGGCAAGGCCGCCGCAGTGACCGTGCCCAGGGCGATGATGACAATCTCGACAGAGAGAATGAAATCCACGGTGATGGCCGAACGGACCTTCTCCCGCTCCACCGACGAGGGATCTTCGGGCGGTTGAGGGAGGGCGTTGAGGTGGTCGCGGGCCTGGGTTTGGGCATGGCCCGAGAGGTGATGCCAAATCTTTTCCACGCCCTCAAAAGCGAGGTAAGCCCCTCCTGCAATCAAAACGGGCTCAATGACCCACGGTGCAAAGGCATTCAGCAAGAGTGCAATCGGCACAATGATCAACTTGTTGAGGAAAGACCCCTTTGTGATGGACCACAGCACAGGCAATTCCCGAGACGCACGGAACCCCACCGCCTTTTCAGCGTTCACGGCCAGGTCGTCCCCGAGGATGCCGGCCGTCTTTTTCGTCGCCACCTTGCTCATCATCGCCACGTCGTCCATCAACAGGGCGATGTCATCCAAGAGGGCAAAAAATCCTGAAGCCATGAGCAACGAAGATAAAGAAGAAGGGGCCAAGGCGAGGCCCTATGGCTTGCTTCGACGGAGGCGAAAAAACCTTCGAATGAACAGGGTCATGTGCTCTGCATGCCGCGCGTACAAAAAACCGTGATGCTCCCGTTCTGGCAAGGGCACGATGGACAGCCGCCCCGGTGATTTGACGAGCAATCGCCAGAACCGAAACCCACGCCGCCACCCCACCCGCACAAACAACAGCGCATCGGTCGGCTGTGAGGGTTGGACCTGGCGCACGAGCAGCGGAGCGAGCAATTTGTGGTGTGGGTGGTCGTTGTTCCATGGCAGCGGATCTTCGCGTTCCCAGGGCACCAAGGGAGGTCGCCCATGACGAAGGCGGGAGGGGGCGCGAAGGATGCGGAGTTGCAAATGCCGGAGACGGAGACGAATGTGGTGGCGCCGGGGGTGGCGGGCGAGTTGGGTTTGGTCTTTCATGTGTGCAGCCAGCCCCATTGCCGCGTTCTTTCCGGCAAACATCGGTTCGGTCATCACCACGCCCAACACATTGCCTCCTGCGGCCTTCAACGCCTCGGCGAGGTGCCAGGCAAACCAGGCCCCAAAAGATGAGCCCGCCAAAACCATCGGCCGGCCACCCGTCGCCTTGAGGATGTCCTGGACAAAAAGCGCGGCGTAAGCTGACAAATCGGCCTCGGGATGGCGGTCCAACCAAGCTTTTTGCGCGTGGCCGAAACGCAGCGTGCAAATCGGGAGGTCATCCTCGAGGAGCGGCCAGAGGTTTTGCAGGCATGGATAGCCAAACAAGTTGTGGGTCGCCACCCACCACGGCGCATCCGCGATGGGCTGGTTGGGTTGCGAGACCACGGTGACCGAACTGGCGGTAGCGGAATCTTCGACGTTCAAAAATGACCAGAGCGATTGGAGCGGTCGGTCGCCATGCAAGCCGCCGAGGGGCAGTTGCCTGCCCATGTCTTCTTCGAGCGCCTGCTGGGCGAGCATCGCCGCCAAGGAGTCTCCCCCATGGTCGCGAAAAGAAGCCTCGAGGTCGAGGTCCGCTGAAGAGCGGCCGAGCACATTGGCCACGATTTCAAGGGCCCGATCTGAGCCTGTTTTTTCATGGGCCTGCGCCGCTGGGCGTGCCTCCTGCTGGGCGAGCGCAGCGAGGGCTGAACGGTCGGGCTTGCCACTGCTGGTTTTGGGGACATCTGGGAGAAAAACATGGTGCGATGGCTGCAAGAAAGTGGGCAGGTGCCTTCCCACTTCGTCCCGCAATCCCTTCAACCAATCTGAACTGTCCTCCACGTGTCCCATGGGGTGAAGGAACGCGACCAATTGGTCCAGGCCTCCTCCCTGGCGGGGAAGGAAATGCGCAAAAGCGAAGCTCACGGATGGCAATTTCATCAACGCCGCCTCCACCTCCAAGATCTCGAGGCGATGCCCGCGGTACTTCACCTGCTGGTCCATTCGGCCGAGAAACAACAACTCGCCGTCTTCGTCCCAACGTCCAAAATCCCCCGTGGCGTACCACTTCCGTTTGTCGAGCGTGATGAATTTCGCGGCGGTTTGCTGGGGATTGTTCCGGTAGCCACGGGCCAATCCGCGGCCGGCAACCAAGATTTGGCCCTTGTGTCCGGGCAGGACGCGGTGGTGGTTTTCATCGACGAGCCGAATCTCCACATTCCATTCGGGGCGGCCAATGGGCACGCCTTCCGGCCGGATGGACTTCTCCTCGCTCACGAGGTGGGTGGTGCAGGTCACCGATGCTTCCGTGGGACCATACCCGTTGAGGAAGGTCACATCCAAGTTCGCCGCCTTCACATGCGTCCACCACTTTTCCAACACCGTTGGGTCCAACCGGTCTCCGCCCACATTGACCGACCGCACCGACAACGGCAGTGCAAAGGCCGATGAGCGGACCCATTCCGACCACAACAACGTATTGGTGCAGAGCATTGAAATCGCCCGTTCATCGACTTCGGCGCCGAAAGCCGCCATGGAACGCATGGCCTCGGGCGTGGGAAACACAGCGATGGCGCCGCTGATCAAGGACGCAAACTTCTCCTCGAGGATGCCATCAAATCCGGGCGAAGCCGTGATCAAAGCCCTTTGACCGACGCCGTATTTCGCCCGTTGCACGATGAAATCCAGGTGATTGGAAAGGCCCCTCCGGGTGACTTCGACGGCTTTCGGCGGGCCTGTGGTGCCGCTGGTGAAGAGGATGCAGGCCAAACCCGGCGGCTCCACCACCGCCGGCCACACCACATCGTGGGGGACCTCATCGGGCAGTGGGGCAGGCGCGTGCCAGAAGCCGTCCTCCCCGCCGCCCGGTCGCCATCCCCACAAGGATTCGGAGACCGAAATCATGGCGGCGAGCCGCTCGGGCGACTCCTTTTCATGAACGGACGCAAAGACGCCGCCGCACGTGAGGATGCTCAGTTGCGCCACGAGCAATTCCGGGCTGCGGGGAAGGGCCAGCATCGAGGTTTGGCCTGATTGAATCTCCAAGCCCTGCTTCTGCCAGGCCAGAAGGTTCCACGCCACACGATCGGCCAGCATCCCGCAAGTCCAGACCTCGCCCGAAGGCAACTCCACCGCCGGGGCTTCCGGCTGCTCCCGTGCCCGACGCCAAAAAGTGACCACAAAATCTTCGGCTTCCGCTGTCTGCATGCCGGTTTCCCATTCCTCAAGCTGGTGGACCTCCGGATCTGTGAGGCGCGGCAAGTCCGGCCAATTCGTTGCGGGTGCTTTCGCCCACTTGGTCCACAACTGGCGCAAATCTGAATCCTTCAAGGCTGGATCCGCCGGCCTGACGACCGTCCAATGAAGCTCGTCTTCTGGGATCAAGGTCCAGGGTGCCTTTTCCGTCTCCGGCGTCCAGGCCACTTTGGGGAAGGGCAAACCAGTCACCCATTTCAAAACCTGTTGATCGATGATGCCGAAAATGTCCGAAAGGGAATGTCCAGCTGCCCACCCAACCGCGAACGACATCCGTCGCCGAAGCAGTGCATGCGGATGCGGCACTTGCAGATCTGACAAGGATTCGCTTGCGGGTCGTTCAACGTCGAAATGCACGCGATCTTGGCCCGCCCTTGCGGCGGCCATCAACACATCACAAATGGCCTCCTGCCAAGTGAGCCCTGTCCTGCGAACAGGTGAGGCAACCCGCAGCTCGACCGGGCGACCGAACCGGATGGCCTGCCGGTCCATCGCAAACTTCAGGCGGTATCCGCTCTCCATCCACGCAGCAAAGGCTCGCATTTGTGTTTCCGAAAGGGAGGCTATCGGGGCATCATCGGGCAAACCCGGCAACATGTGGCCATCGCTGCAGCGTCGCACCGATCGGATGCTCGTGCGAAGGTCTTCTTGCGCGCGATCGACAGCCAGCACTTCATACCACACTTCGCCGGCCAGCACACGCACACAACCCCAGCTCGACACCCCACGATCAGGGTCCCCTTGGGTGCTGCGCACCCAGTTGTGCAATTCCGCCACGGATAGGCGGGGCTGAACGAACATGGCAAAACCGGGTCGACTCGTCAACCTCACATACGATCGTTCTTGGAGGTCTTGCTGGCGCCCCTCCACCTCTCCAGCGAGCAGCTTCGGCAGCAATGCATCGAAGGTGGATCGCCCCAGTTCAAGCAACTGAATTTGGGCTTCAGCAGCGGTCGCTTCCACCGACAAGTCGCAAGAGGATTGCATCAACACATCGCCTGTGTCCCAATCCGAAGTGAGTTTGTGCCAAGTCACACCGATTTTCATGTCCCCCACCGCGATGGCCATTTGCGGGGCGAAGAGCCCTGCATGTCGGGGCAACAGCGCGTCGTGAAAGTTGATCGCCGCGACCGCAGCACGTTGAATCACTGCCTCAGGAATCTTTTTCAGATTCAATGCGCTGATGAACAAATCAAAAGGCCCGAGCTCCAACACCCATGTGGCCCAATCGGCATGCCCAGGGCCGATGTGTGGGATGGACGAGAAATGGGCTTCGAGGTGGGCTTCAAATCCCGCCGAGCCAGCGACCACGCCCAGAATTTCTTGGTCGGCCAAGGTCAGCGCATGGACCACATGCATGGCGATGCCTGCCTCTCCGATGACGACGCATTTCATCTGCGAAAATTAGCCTTCGTTGTCCATCGCAACCAAGCGCGTGTTTTCGAAGTTGAATTGTTCAAGAAATCACACGCCCAGAGACTCAACCCAAGGCACGATGCCCGAATTTTCCTTCATGGAAGAGAACTCAACCATCATTCATGAACTGAAGACCCTGCGCACCAAGCATCCGGATTTGGTTCGGTTTGTGGTGGTGGGCATCTTGGGCTACGTCGCATGGTATGCGCTGTATTCGTATTGGTTGCGCCCTGGCACCTTGCTCGATGAGTACGTCATCCACTCCCTCATCACCGCCAGCGAGTGGGCGATGGGCGCAACGGGCTGGGAGGTCTTGCCCCCTACCGGCCCAGGGTTGCGATCTTCCATCGGCATTGCCGGCGCCGGTGGCGTCCGTGTCGGGGACCCCTGCGACGGCGTGGTGCTTTTCGCGCTCTTCGCTGTGTTTTTGCTGGCCTTTCCTGGACCTGGCCGTCACAAAATCTGGTTCATCCCCTTGGGCATCGCTGTTCTGCATGGGGTGAACATCGCCCGGGTGTGCGGGCTCATCGTGATCCAATGGTGGAACGCGGAATGGCTTCAATTCAACCACGATTACACCTTTTCGATTTTGATTTACGCCGTTGTTTTTGCGCTGTGGTACTGGTGGGCGAAAACATTTGTTCCCATCGCACCCGCAACCCCTGCAACCGAGAAATGAAAAACAACCGATCGAGTCTCTTGCCGTGGCGACGCCCTTGGTGGCTGGGGGTGATCGCGGCCATGCTGGTGTTTGGTTTCTATCAAGAATTGGTCAAAATCAATCTGAACGACTACATCGCCACGCTCCAACAGCACCCCAAACTCGCCACGGCTGGGCCGGCCGAACGCGCCGCGTTCTGGGCGCATGAAGTCCCGCCCCGCATCATCCAGTACTATGAAATCCACGAGCCCTGGACAGCGTTTCACGAAATGTCCATGCAAACATTGTTCGCCTTGAAATGGGCGCTGGCCGTTCTGATTGTGGTCATTTTTTTCAGCATGGATGCCCTGTTTTTGCGAACGGCCGATGCCTGGGCCTTGCGGGGGGGCTTGGTCGGGGTGTACTTGATGACTGGGCTGATGATGATGCTGTTTGCAGCCTTCGCGCCGGGTGATGGTGGCTATGCGGTGGCGCGAGAGCTCTTGGGCTTCTTGCAATCACCGCTGCCTTCCTTCATGCTGGTGTTTGCCCGCTGGGCGATGGGGCGCGCCTGAAGTTGATTTGGAAGTGGAGGCTGGGGCCTTGCTTCAGGCCAAACCCAGCTTCACCCCCCCGCCAACACCACCAACTTCGTCGTCAACCCGCCCAACCGAACGGCATACACCCCCGCTGGCAAGCCCGCAAGGTCCAAGACGACTGGCCAAGAGTTCACTGTGCGGCGCAACACCTCGCCCCCCGAAGCGACCGCCACAACCGTCAATTCCCCATGCAAACCCGCACCGTTTTCTGCCCCTGACAAGCCGATGGTCACCCGATCAGACGCCGGGTTGGGCGACGCTTGCAATTGCATCGCAGAGGCCGGACCGACAGCCCCCACCCCCGTTGGCGGAATCACCCCGCCGCTGCCTTCATCTCCCCAAGGCGCGGAAACCAAGGTGCACTCCCCGAGGGTGAGGGAAGCGAAGATTTGGCCCGAAGGCGGGTTCGCCAAGATGGGGCCTTCCCCGATGGCCACCCCTCCTTGCCACCACGTGTAGGTCGCCGGGGCTGGCAGTCCCAGCGCCACTGCCTCCAGCCCACCATCGGCCAAGGGAACGATGTCGAGCACAACACCGGTCAGGCAAGGTTCAAAATGCGCCTCAAACGTGTCTTCTGTGGTCAACGACGCGGACAAAAACGGTTGATCTGCATCGAACCAAACCGCGCCTTCGTGGGCCGCACAGGTCCAACCCACAAAACCATAGCCCGCCGCTGGCAATGCGGCCAAAGCAATCGGACATTCTCCAAAATGCTCACCGGACCACAGCGGCCAACTGCCCGGCCATCCGTTCACCTGCACCGTGCCACCACCGACCGGGGACCAGGTCGTGCTGACCTCCACCGGCTGTGACCAGCCGAAGGCATTGCGCAGGTGTTGACGGGATTGGGGGACGCGGGCGGTGTTGTGGTTGGCGATTTGGCCCACCTGATCCAGCCAAAACCCTGTCGTTTGCGGCGAAGACCAACGCGCAACATGGCGCGGCATCGCACCGGTGAGCTCCCCGGCGGCAGCGTTGAGGCGGTCCTCGAATGCCGCGGGCTCGAAAATGGTGTTCAACAAATCGTTGTATCGGGTGGCGAAGCCGCAACGGAAATCCGGGTGATCCAGAAACGCCTCCAACAAATCGCTGTGCAGGGACGGAAAGGGCGGGTTGAGGGCAGACTGCAAGGCGTTGAAGCCGGGCGCAGTCCCCCATGCGCCGAAACACGCGTCCAGATCGAACAGCACATAACGCCAAGGCCCCCCACCTTCTCGGCTGTCACGGAAGTACTTGAGGTTTTTCTGCCCCCAATCCGCTGAAAGCCAATCCACATTCTGCCCATGGATTTCGAAGATGTGGTAGTCGATGAAGGCGGGGATGTCGAAGGTTTGGTCAAAAGCAGAAGCAAACGCATCGGAAGTCGGCGGCAAGGCCAACACCGGGGCCACATCCACCTCGAACGCAGAGGCTGGCCCTGTCAGCGGCTCCCACTGGTTCAGCATGTCCACCGCGTCCTCTGGCATGTCGAACAGATCGGAGGCCCAGCGCTCATCCGTCTTCTCGCGTGCGCCATAAACCCCCCAATACTCCCCATTGAGCCAGAGCTCCATCGGCTGCCACGCCGCGGCGGCTGTGTGGGTCTTTTCGATCGCCAGGTCGCACAGAAAGGCGTCCTGCAGCTTGTTCGTCCAACTGGACTGGCCGCCATTGCGCAGGTTGAGGTTGTTGAAACGGGTCAGGCCTGGCCGGTTGTCTGCAAAGATTTCGGCGCCATCAAGATCGCCTGTGTAGCGGTTTTTGAAGTCCAGACGGAACGACTTCTGGGGTTCGCCGCGCGACCAGCCACCATGAATCTCCAGGTCGAGTTCTGCTGCCGAAATGGGCTCGCCCGAGGCATCGAACCACTCCAGACGGCTGAACCGCGACCAGGGCTGCCAAAAATTCGCGCCGAGAAAGGGGTATTCGGGCGAGGCGTTGGGGCCCATCACATAGATGCCATCATTCCAATCCCAGAGGTGGTCTGGGGCGGTCACCAAACTCGCAAATGGCAAAACCGGCTCATCGTCGCGCCGGATGTAGGTGCGGCTGACCACCGGGCCGGGCAGTGCATCGGGGGCGAAGGCACGAATGTTCACCACTGCGGTTTCGGTCAACCCTGGCAAGTTTTCCAGCAATGGATCGCTGGGCGTGGGGTCGGAGCCATCCAACGTGTAGCGCAAGATCGTGCCGGGCGGTGGCGGCCCCACCGGTGCAGGAACGATCGCGGCGGCGTTCGATGGGAGCCAACCCGACGGCGGGGCAATGTCCGGGGTCGAGGCCACCCCTGTGAAACAGGACCCAAGGTTCGGGCCGCCGGGGCTCGGCGCATCGAACACACAGGTCGCGTTGGGGTCTGCGGCTGGGCGCCCAAGGGTGCTGCCGATGGACAGCTCGAGTGGAATGGTCAGGACATCGATCAGGTCCCCATCGGCGTTCGACAAGATGACCGGCTCGCCCCGGCTGAGTTTGAAATTCGTGTGAAGCGCATTCGCCGGTGTAGCCATCCAATCCGGCAGTTCAGTGGCGTCCGCGGAAGGGGGACCGCTGAGCCCGAGGGCCAGAAAAGGCCGGGCGGAAAGGTCGCTCGAATTGGAATTCGTGTTGTGCACCTGCAATGCAAAGGTGTTCCATCCCTGCTGCAATGAGGAGGCCAAATCCAGCACCTGCACCCCTGGCGTGCCCCCTGCATACAACACCGCTTCCGAATCGAGGAGCGGAACGACCCCCCCGCCGATCACCGACAAGCCGCCGAGGTTGTCAGACCGACCGATTTCGCGGCCATTGAGGAAGGCCACGAAACTGTCGTCGGCGTCCACCGCCAGCATGGCCTCGACCACCGCGTCGGGGTCTGCAACAAAGAAATCGCGCCGCAAGAAAACCGACGTCGTTCCGGAGGGCAGCAAGGTGTTGTCATCCCCGTCGCCATAACCGAAACCGCCGACGCCCGCCGGCCAAGCCGTGTCATCAAACCCCGGCTCGCGCCAGTCAGCGGGGGGCGTGGAGGTGAGGTAGGAAAAGGTTTGGCCTTCATGCACAGCCAAATCCCAATGGCCCACCACGGCCGCCGCGCGCCCCGAAGCCAAAACGGTCATCAACGCCCCCGGCGCCAGCGCGGTGCCCGCCGGAAAGGTCCAAGCGGCCCAAGCTTCCGGATCATCCGAGAGGTGGATGCCGGCCAAATCGACAGCATCTGGCCCCACATTCCGCAACTCCACCCAATCGCAATCCTCCCCAGTGGCGGACGTCATGCCCCCCAAAGCCCCAATCTCACTGAGCACAATTTGTTGGGCAGATGCAGATTGAGCAGTGCAGGCGACCAGCGCACACACCAGGGCGAGGGAGAAGCAGCGGAACATGGTTGCCGAATTTAAGTCGGAAAAATCCAGGTGACCCAAGAAGAGAGCACCAAGGGCGAAATCAGCGGTCCAGGTGTGACGCTGGGCGCGTGCGCCGCCACCAGAGCCACGAGGTACCGAACACAAACGTCAGAGCCAGCATGGCGTCGAAGCCCGTCAGCGGAATCGTTGCGTCATTGTTCACGAAATCCAAGGGATTGGGGGGTCCCCCTGTGCGATTGTCGGTATTTGTCGGTCGGTCATCGGTCGAACCTTCACTTGGCGCTGAATAGCTGTGCCGCAAAGGTTCACGTTCCAGCCACTGCCCAGCGCCACCACTTGGCTGGGCAAGACAATGAAAGGGCGCGGCCCAAAGCATCACCAATGCAAGGGTCGTGCGCACGACCAGAAGGGTGGAAGGAGGCCTCATTCCGGAGAGCAGTAAACATCAAACAAAGAGAGAAAGAGCAGGAAGTCTGGCACGGCCGTCTCGCCGGAGCCGTCCAAATCATGCGCAAAGTCCTCCGTCCCAAGCCCTGTCAACATGCTGAGCAAGTCTGTCGTGCTTCGGGCAAAGTCTCCGTTGAAATCGCCGAGACAGATGTCCGGAACCGTCAATGAAAATTGAACCGCACAGGTGCTCTCTGCGATATTCGGCAAAGCGCGCTGCATCTGAAAATTGTAGGTGCCCGGGTTCAGCGGCAAGGGGGTTTGGCCAGATCCTGCCTGTCCTTCCATGTCGCTCGATTGCCATTGCAAGTCCCACCCGCTGGGCACTTCATCACCACTTGGCCAGACCAACCGGCCACCGATGCCACCCGTCGCCACCGTCGGAATGGGAACCGCCTCCCAATGCAACGAAAAGCGCTCAGCCGCTGTCACATCCGGCGCGATCCAAACGGGCACTGACAACAAAGCATCTTCGATGACCAGAGGCCGCAAGTCTCCCGTTTCGACATCCGCGAGCATCAGACAGGCGTTTTCAGGCAAGGGGTAACTGGGATCGATGGAAAACGCGTGCCAACCGGATTCTGGCGAGCGCGCATGCATGCCCACTGCCGAAAGGCTGTCCACCGTCACAACCGACAATGGCCCTTTCTGAGGATGTTGAGACCAAACCCGAACGCCGCCTGCTCCAACCGGGTCGCCGAACGTGGGCAAGTCCCAGCCATCGCCTTCCCCTGAACTTGGAATGGAACGAACAACGATCAGACGGGACCAATGGCCACTCGGAGCGGTCAGGCGAAGGGCCACCAAATCCGGCCCGTGCGACGGTTCTGCTTGCCGAACAAAAAAATCGTCCCCGAAGGACTTGTCCTGCTCCTCAAAGTCCAGAGAACCTGAACCCGAGACCTTCACCCAAAAAGATTGACCGATGCCCAAGGTATCCGCCGCCCCCGTGAAGTTTGTGTAATCCTCATTGTCTCCTTCAAAGATGAAAAACCCTGTGGGGGCGGGATCCATGCCATTCAGTGCTGTCCACCCGATGTTCTCGAACGCAACAGGTGCCGGGTAGGGATTGGACACCAAATTCCAACCGTCATTGTCCGGGTTTCCGGAAGGTGTGTAGGTCACAGGTATGGAATTCGGACCTGCCCACAAAGGGCCGGGTTCAGAGACAATCCAGCCACCCTCAGCTGGGAATTGGGCCATGTAGCCCCGGCCAAAGGGGCCGCTTGGGCCAGGTGCAAACTGCCACCCATCGTTCAAATCTCCCACCACGGTTTCATCGTATTCCACAATGTTCGCAGCACCGGCTGAGGTCCAGGCCTCCACAAAGTTCCCCTCGAGAAACCCTCCGAGATTGACAAAAGATACCCCGGCGTTTTCCTTGGCCGGGACAAATCGCTCTCCCACAAAATCTCCTTCGATGATGGCATTCACAGGTCCTACCCCTGCAGTGCCGGTGGAATCCGAACGCAGGCGAATGACATTGTTGTCCAGGTTGAGGAGCCCGGCCTTCGGTGACAGGATCCCGCCAGGCAAAATGTGCAGTTCACTGGCGGCGAGTGTCCATTGCCCGCCGGTTGTCTTGTCCACAGTCAAGCGGTCGATGCCCCAAGTGGAAGGTGCGTTCAGGGTTTGGTCCATTGAGCCCGTGAACAACAATTCACATGCTCGCCCATCGAGACCTTGGAGGTCATCCATCATGAAATCCCTACCCAATTCGAAGACAATTGGCGTGGGTTCGGTCCGGAGCAGCGCGCCCTGAATCGACAAATCCCCACCGACAAAAGCCGTATCGATGCCTGCAGCAAGCAGCAAGCTCGCGTCGCCATCAATGTCGAGGTTGCCAGAAAGCGCGAGCTGGGTTTGGCCCGGCTGGACCTTGATGTCATTGCCGGCTTGAACCTCAACATGATGCGGGGCATTCCACTCCAAATCAATCCACTCGTGTGCTGCACCCTCCGGGTATTGCAAAGTTGATTCAGGTCCCAGCGCAACCGGCACCCCACCAAGGGTGACCGAACCCGGACCCCAAATCAACGAATCTTGAACAACGACGCCTTCTGAAAAGGTCATCGCACCAGATGTTTCCAATGTGCTCAACACCATGTCCCCCACCAGAAAACCGCCACCATGGAACAACACCTTGCCCGAATCCAGGACCAAATCGACGCCTTCGTCAACCAGGACGCCACCCCCCGGCGAAATGTTCAATGTGGCATTGCTGTGATTGAACGTCAAACTTCCTCCCGGCTTCACCTCCAAAGTGTTCGCGCTCACATCTCCATCGATGATGATGTCTCCGTTGATGATGACCTGGTCCGAGGAGCTTGGCACTTCGCCAACAGTCCACGAATCTGCGTCGCTCCAAACCGTGGGACTTGTGGTGGTTTCCCATCCGTCGGCTACGGAGTAGGACCGAACCTCACTGAAATCCAAAGCAAAATGCAAGGGATGCGCTGTGGCCAGTTGCATGCTTTCCAAGTCGAAAACGGAGGTCATGAAGTAAAACGCGACTGCCGCGCCCTGGGCTTGCCCAGGAATTTCCCCAGAACCTGTGAAGGGACTCTTGAACCGCTCGATTTCAAACACATGACGAGATGCCCAGTCGTCAGTCGTCCACACACAAAACAACTTCTCTGTGGCGCCCAAAGCCCTGTCAAGCTCCGCCTGAACCGTGATGAATTGGTTGGGTGCCGGTTGGGACCCCGCGGCTGTCAGCCGTCGAGCTTCCACAATGCCCGCGGGCTCTCCATCGGTTTCCGAGAGGGTCACCTCTGTCCCTTGGTACCCGCGATCCTCGAACAAAATGGTGTATGTCCGACCGGGTGTGGGTTCGAAATAATTGTTCGAAAAGTTGCAGTAGGACAAGGGCTGTTTCGCATTGATGAGCAAGTCTGCGCAAGCCCACTGGTGCTGGGCGGGCAATTCCGGCGGACCGCTGACAATTTTGAAGGCCACAGGTTCTGAAACACCAGGCGACTCGATGCGTGTTCTCCAAAACCGGAGGCCAGGCTCCGGCAGATTTTCCAAGAGTTCAAACGCAAAAGGGGCTGATATTCCCTCGCCATTTTGCCAATCATTCCATGACCCAGGTGCCCTTAAGCCATCACAACCATTGATTTGTCCTTGTGAATTTGCCTGATTTGCGCCAAAAACAAAACAAAAAACGCCTGCACACAACAAACCACATGACGCGCGAAAAATGCTTGTCATTGTTGGGGATTTTAAGTGATGAGACGATGCAATGGCAGCGGCAAATTTGATGTTCTATTTACGAATACATCGAACCGATACAACAACCCTATGAACAGGCGGATGTTGACAACGCCATGAAACGCTCACTTCGAGTTCATTGCAAGCAAAAAAAATCAAGGATGATGGGCAACTTCTGCACGTTGTGATTGTCATTTGCACGTGGCCACACATGTGAATCTCCCCTCAGAACACCTCGCTGCCCCGGCCAACACGTGGGATTTGGCCTTTGTCGGCATGGGCGCGAGCAACGGCCTGCTCCTGCACGCGCTGCACCGAACCGGAAGGCTGGCAGGCAAGTCTGTGGTGATTTTTGAGCCCCGCCCCCAGGCAGCGAATGACAAAACGTATTGTTTTTGGGCTGCGCCTCAGGACGAAATTTTGGAGGAGCTGGGACACCTCGTAGAGCAACAATGGACGCACGTCCGAACCGCTGGGCAGTCGCCTGCCGCCCTCGTGAATTGCGTCTATTGCCGTGTGGATGCGGCCGCTTTGTATGCCGCCAGCCGACAGATTGCCGATGAGATCGGCGCGACTTGGCTGCGCACCGCCATCGAATCGGATGCAGAAGGCCAGCTCGTGACCACCGAGGAAGTTCCGGGAAAGCACACAGCCACCCGCGTGTTTGACAGCCGCACCCCTTCGTTTCCCATTGAACGCCCCACCGATGTGATGCTCCTGCAAAGCTTTGTGGGGTTCAAGGTGAGGTTCGATGGGGCAAGCAAGGCCGCCGATGCCGACGCCACCTTGGACGCCTCTGCCTTCAACATGATGGACTTCGGGGTGCCGCAGCGCGGGGCAACGCGATTTGTCTACACCTTGCCCTATGACGACTCCCATGCGCTGCTGGAATTGACCCAGTTCGGGGAAAAAGCGATGGATCGGGCGGAGGGGGAAACGGATTTGGCCCAATACATTGCCCAGCATCATCCAGGCCAAACCTACACCATCCAAGACCGCGAAACCGGTGTCATCCCCATGACTTCCGTGCAACCTGTGCCGCGCGGCCCCGCGAGCTGGCAGCCGACCGGAACCGCCGCAGGAATGCTCAAGCCGAGCACGGGCTATGCGTTCAAGCAGATGTTCGCGCACGCGCAGGCCCTGGCGGAAAGCGAAGAAATGCGGGCGCCGGTGCTCAACCGGACAAGCGGGCGCTTCGCGTTTTACGACCACCTGCTGTTGCTGATCCTCAAACGGCGACCTGACCAAGGCAAGCCGATCTTTGAGACCCTCTTCCGGGCGCGTTCTGCCCCATTTGTCATGCGGTTCCTCGATGAGCGCACCCGACTTGTTGAAGAAGTGGGGATGTTCGCCCGCCTGCCCATCGCGGTGTTTCTCGAAGCGCTGGCCGTGCGGGCCATCGGTCGGATGACACCGGTGGTCGGGGCGCTGCTGTTGTCGCTGCTGCTGGCACTGGGCATGACGGTGGCCGAAGACGCCACCACGGCCTTGGGCTGGACGGGACTTTTGGCGGGCATGGCCCTGGTCGGCATTCCCCATGGCGCGCTCGATGCTGTGATTTCCAATCGCACACGGGAGGCCGGCTTCTATGTCCGCTACCTGCTGGCGGTGGGGGCTGTGCTGGCGGTTTGGTGGTGGTGGCCGGCCGCTGCGCTGGTCGCGTTCTTGGTCTACAGTGCTTGGCATTTCGGAGAGACCGATGCGGAGCACTTCCCCGGACTGAGCGGCCGATTCGCCTTCCTCTGGGGCGCTTTCGTGTTGGCCGCTGTCCTTTTCCCCCACGGCCCCGAGGTCCTGGAAATCCTCAACGGAATGGGCGTTGCGCTGCCGGCACACTGGGGAACGGCTGTCTCCGCGACGGCAGCGGGCGCCGGACTGCTGGGGCTGGCCGGTCTCGCCCTGGCTGGCGGGAAGCGGTCCATGGCGGCTTGTTGGGCCCTGCTGGCGGTGGGGTGCGCCTTGCCGGTTTGGATGACATTCGGCCTGTACTTCATCGGCGTGCACAGCGCCCAAGGGTGGGGCGACCTCCGGCGGTCGCTCCGCACCGATCATGCCGACCTCTTCCGGCAAGCCCTGCCATTCAATGCCTTGTCATGGGCCGGCCTGGCCTTGTTGTGGTGGGCGTGGCCTGCACCCGAGGCAGGGACAGCAACGGTGAGCCTGCTGAGCGCGCTCTTCATCCTGATTGCAGGAATCAGTTTGCCGCACATCGCGGTGATGCATCGGTTTTATGCGGGGCGCTGAGGGGATTTGGCCTGAAAGCCTGTGGCCAAACCCTGCAAAACGCCGGATTCCTGAACCTCCGTCAGCCGAAAACGGGCAAACAATTCCTCGCTGTACCAATTGAACTTCCGGGTCAACTGGATCACCTTCCGGTGCGCCTCGTCGCCGTATGCGTAAGCCTTCATCGCCGCCTCACTCTGCCAAACGCTCACCGTCGCCTGCTGGATGAGGGGCAACTCGCCCACCCCGATGGCGAAATCGAGCGCCGGGTGGTCTTTGAGCTTTTGGGC
This sequence comes from uncultured Flavobacteriales bacterium, assembly GCA_965661765.1. Lineage (GTDB taxonomy): Bacteria > Bacteroidota > Bacteroidia > Flavobacteriales_D > Sanyastnellaceae > JBMYZL01. The sequence continues at coordinate 12,584 of CBFIFE010000024.1, read as the reverse complement.
AGATTTGCCCACGCGGAGCCAAAAATGCAACAACCGCCGGTTCGCGATCCGAGCGCGGGTAAGGACCACAATCGGCCCCTCGTGCCTCGGGCCCTCAAGGACTGGGGCGGGAAAAGGGTCGCTGCCTGACCACGCCCCGTGCGAGGCGAGCACGTCACAATACAGGATGCGCCGGCCGACCGCCCGCGCGGCGTATTCGGCCCAGTAGGGATTTGACGCGAAAAACTCCCGCGCATGCCTTTCGCTTTGCCACACCATGACCCAGCAATAATCCCGAAAGCTGGGCACGCTGCTGAATCCACCGAAGCCCCCAGCGCCCATCGACTTGAAAAACGTCAAACCTGGGACTTTCGCCAGTGCAGCGGTGGCCAGAGGCACCTGCTTGAACGCCCAAAACTGGTCGCGGACTTGCCGCGCAGCCATTTTCCAGAAAACGATGGTGGTGGTGGGGCGCTGGCTGCTCATCTGACCGCAAAGCTAATCGATGGGTGTGTCTATATTTGGTCATTCCATCTCCTTGTCCAGAACAAAATCTTGCCATTCATGAATGCCCCTCGCACGACCGCCTTTGCCCTGTTGATGGGCGTTTTGTTTCTGGTGTTGCCGCCCCGTCAAGCCGCCGGCCAAACCGACCCCACGCCGGGGCCCATCACCGCGCTCATCGATGCGTATGTGCAAGTTCGGTTGAATGATGGCACGCTGAAGTACGGGAGGCTGGTGGACGTCAGTGAGGCGGACGTCATGTTGGACATTTTGGGACTCGGGATGACAGAGATTCCCAAGTATTTGGTCCAAAACATCGAGCCGGTCGAACTCGACACCCGAGAGCTGGCGCAGGGATACAAAAATGTGAGCAACCAGCCGAGCCGGTACTTTTTTGCTCCATCGGGCTTTCAACTGGAGCAGGGCGAGGGCTATTTCCAATCGAACATTGCCCTGAATTCCATCAGTTATGGCTTCACGGATCGCTTCACGGGTGGGTTGCTCGTGTCGGTATTGGGGGCCGGCCTGACGGCCAAATTCGGCGGGCAAGTCGCCGAAAACGTCCACATGTCCTTCGGTGGCCTGGCGACCATCGATTATTACGGGGCACTCGATCGTCCGCTGGTTTTGGGCTTTGCGAACGTGACATTCGGGGACCAGAACAAGAACCTCACTCTCAATGTGGGCGTGGGCAACAAATTCGAAGACGGGTACCGTTACAGCGGCATCACCTCTGACTCGGTTTTTGTGGAAAGCACTTGGAACCCGCCGGGCTACTGGCAAACGGCATTCTTCGCTTCCCGCGGCCACCAACAGTACCAAAACCCCGTCCTGCTCAACCTCAGCGCGATGCTGCCGTTGACAGAAAACCGCTGGTTCATCACCGAGAATTATTTGGTCATTCCCACATTCCAGCGACAGGTGTCCGAAGATTTCGTGCCGCCCATGCCCGTTTATTCGCCCAACACCGTCGTTCCTGCCTCGGCGGAAGCCCAGCCAGGCGGTGGCATTTCATTGGGCATTCGAAGCTACAACCGGCGCACCGGTTGGCTTTGGGATTATGGATTGGCGGGGGTGTTCGGCGATGGGTTTGGCTTTCCACTGCCCTGGTTTTCCTTCACCCTCGAATTCTGAGGAGGCGGGTCAGCGGGGCCCGGCGGCGGTCATTCGTCGGGCCGATGTGAAGCGTTTGCCGCCGCTGAAGCACTCGAGTTGGTAGACGCAGGAGGCTGTCGCCAAACCCAGGCCCGCCACATCGAGCTCCATCCCGTGGTTCCCCGGGGGGAGGGTGCCGAGGTCCTCGCGGTGCGCGCACCGACCCTCCAAGGTCCACACCGACAACACCACGCGACCGGCCTGGTGCAGCGTGAAAGGAATGGTGGTGCGATCGACAACGGGGTTGGGTCGGTTTGGGCCCAAATCCATCACCGCCGCTGTTTGCATCTCCTCATAGCCCACGCCCGTCGTGCCCGCGCCCTCCACCGCCACTTCATACAAGGACGTGTACTCGCCCTGGTCAGCATCCCACTGCAAGTCAGCGATCTGCAATTCGTAACCGTCGGCAAAAACGCCATCTTGCTCCGGTGTGAGCGGATCCGGCCCTTCGGGATACAACGCCGGGTTTTCCGCCACAGCCGCCACCACCGCTGCATGCGGCCAAGTCCATTGAGACACCGCGCTGTACTGCGTGCTGACGTGAACCTGAAAATGCACGTGGGTCACCCGACCGGGGTACCAGCCGGGAACGATGGTCAGGAATTCGCATTCGCCGTTTGCATCGGTGAACTGGTACCCCCTGCAATAGGTGAGGCCTGTTTCTGTGCCGTAGCCGGAGTACTTCCCGTCTCTGTTGCAATGCCAAACATTGACCCGGACATTCGCCATCGGTTCGCAGTTGCTCGCGCCGATGACCCGGACCCGTTGCCGCAGCGCCACCCCGGGCGAACCCTCGGTGATGTCTTGGCGAAAGAAGAAGCTGTTCTCGTCCAAATCCAGCGGGAACGGACCTGGCGTCTCGGAGGGAACCAGGACGCAGTTCGAGGCACGACCCGCCGAGGCGGCCATTCCGGAATGGCGCAACTGGCCGGGGTTGCCAGGACTCGGGGCGTCACTGGCGGCGCCGGCCACCTGCGGCCAAACCGCCGGCAAGGCTGCCGCACCGGACACCAATTTCAAAAATCGAGAACGCTTCATGATTGTGCAATGACCATTTGTCACGAAGGTATGTGAATCCCCCGCGATGGGCGATGGAACCCCCGAGCCTTTTTCTGGCACAAACGAGAACAACCTCGTCCCAACGGACTGAACATCCGAACGGTTTATCTGTTTGTTTGTCAGCGCCTTAACAACACACCCCCCCACCGCATGAACGCCTTGCGCATTCCAGATGTCATTGTCAAGGCCGCCGCCTGGCCCCTGCAACCCAAGTTTCGGCACCGGCTGGAGGGCGTTTTGGTGACCCTCGCCCTGGTGCTGTTCGGGGTGCACCTCGGACTGTTTGCCTGCAATCGGATTTGGTCACTGGGTTGGGAAAGCGAATTGTTCAACAGCGCGTTGCAGGCGATGTACACGCCGTTTTCGGTCATTCTGATTGCGGAGGTGTACCTGCTGGTGTACTATTTGCCGACGTCCTTTGCGCGGTCCTTGGGCAAGCAAATTGAAATTGTGGCGCTGATCGAGATTCGGTCGGTGTTCAAGAGTTTGGACCAAATCTCCGAATGGCCGTGGGACGCCGACTTTTTCCCCCACCTCATCGCCGCCTTGGCGCTCGGCGGCATCCTGGTGCTGTTCTATGCCCTCCTGCCACGCCGCCTCGCGCGCATCGAAGAGGTTCAACTCAATTCGTTTGTGCGCATCAAAACCCTCATTGCCGGCCTGTTGACGGTGCTGTTGCTTCTGATCAGTGTGTACGCATTTGTTGCGTGGGGGCTGGATTTGGTCTTGCACCCCAGCCACCTTCACAGCGATCCGAACGCCATTTTTTACAACACATTTTTCACGGTGCTCATTCTCGTGGATGTGTTGCTGCTGGTGGTCAGCTTCCGCTACTTGGACGATTTCGGGCTGATTCTGCGCAATTCCGGATTCATCATCGCCACCATTCTTCTTCGGCAGGCACTGGGCAGTGAGCCCTGGCATGGCTTGGCATATGACGTGACCGCGGGGGTTCTGGCGGTGCTGATGGTCCTGACCCAGCGAGGACTCAATGCCCGCCGGCAAAGCATGCCCGCAGGGGCGGCATCGGCGGATTGAAGCCGGCTGTCCATCGCCGGACTACCACACCAATGGCGCAACCGCCTTCGCCAATTTTTCTGCTTGGTCAGCAGACCTTTCGTTCGGGAGACTCATGCCCCCAGAAGGTTCATTTGCGCCGACAAATGAACCAAATCATTGAATTTCAGTTCTTTCAACATGAAAGCAACGCCAACACTGCCGCTACCTCTCCACGAACCCCGCTACCTCATCTCGGGCAAACTGCAGAAATGGACTGGAGAAATGTCCGAAGTCAGAAGCCCGATTGTGACATCTGAAACGGACAGCACAGGCAGCACGGGCAGCGGCAAAGGTTTGCTCCTTGGCAGCACGCCGAACTTGACAAGCGAAAAAGGCATGGAGGCCCTTGAAGCGGCAAAGAGCGCTTACAACAACGGTCGTGGCGCCTGGCCCACCGCTCATCCATCAGTGCGCATCGCCGCGCTGGAAGGATTCATCCAGCGCATGCAAGCGAAACGAGCTGAAGTCATTGAGTTGCTCATTTGGGAAATCTGCAAACGCAAATCGGATGCAGAAAAGGAATTCGATAGAACAATAGACTATCTCCGCGATACGATTGCCGAATACAAATCCCTGCATCGAGAGGGAAGCCATGTTACCGCGGTCGATGGGACCATTTCGCAGATCAGGCGCGGCCCCATCGGTGTTGTTCTTTGCCTCGGGCCATTCAATTATCCGCTCAATGAAACCTTCTGCGTTTTGTTGCCTGCGATTCTTATGGGCAATACAGCTGTTTTCAAACCTGCAAAATATGGGGTGTTGCTGATGACAAAACTCTTGGATGCCTTTGCGGAGAGTTTTCCCCCTGGAGTCATCAATGTGATTTTCGGACGAGGCAGAACCCTGGCTTCTCCAATGATGAAATCCGGGGGCATCGACGTTTTGGCACTCATCGGCAACAGCAAAAGCAGCAACGCCCTCATCTCCCTCCATCCGAAGCCCAATCGCGTCCGTCAAGTCCTGGGTTTGGAAGCAAAGAACCCCGCAATTGTATTTCCCGACGCCGATCTGGCCGCTGCGGTCCGTGAATGCGTCAAAGGGGCATGGAGTTTCAATGGCCAACGCTGCACGGCTCTGAAAGTGATTTATGTTCACAAGGACATTCGGGAGGCCTTTCTCGAACAATTCGCGCGTGCTACCGATGCGCTGCAGGCAGGAAGCCCCTTCGAAAATGCAGACATCACCCCCTTGCCAGAACAAGGGAAAGTGAAAACGATGAAGGCCTATGTCGACGAAGTCATCGAAAAAGGAGGCCAAATCATCAATGCCCGTGGCGGCACAACGACCGGGAATCTGTTCTTTCCTGCCATTCTCTTCCCTACCCCGCGAAACACCCAGCTTTTCGAAGAAGAACAATTCGGTCCAGTCTGTCCCGTTATCGAGTTCGAGGATTTTGAAGAAGTTCTGGAGGATTTGGCTGCGAGTCCCTACGGACAGCAAGCCAGCTTGTTTTCAGAGAATCCAAGTCGCATGGGTGAGAGCATCGATCAGCTTGTCAATCAAGTTTGCCGGGTGAACCTCAACGCCTCGTGCCAGCGTGGTCCCGACGCCTTGCCCTTCACGGGCCGAAAGGACAGTGCGGTAAGTACACTGAGTGTCCGTGCTGCTCTGCGCTCATTCTCCATCCGGACCTTGGTGGCCTGTCCACAATCGGAACAACCCCTTTTGGAGGACATCGTCCGAGGACGCCACTCGGAATTTGCGACGATGGATTATTTGCTCTGACCGCCTCACCTCAAGGCAACACGATCACCCGTCGGTGGCCTCGCGTGCCGCGATCCCCCGTCAAGACGAGCGAGAACTCCCCGGCTCCCCAATCCGCCACGTGAACCTCCCGGCGCACCTCCAACCCGCCGGCGGTTTGGCGCCCAGCGAAGATGTCCTTCACCTTCCTGCCCTGCGCATCAAAGACAGACAAGGTCAATCGCTCCGCTTGCGGCGTCATCCAGCCGATGTCCAAGGGTTGCCCCAGCCGCGCAGGGTTGGGGGAGACGGGAAACAATTGGCCTTGCGCATACGTGTACCGAAAAGCTGCATCCGGTGCAGACAGAGAAATTTCCTCATCGCCTTCGAGGTATGGCACAAACTGCAAAAACAGGAGGAACATCTCGTCCTCGGTGAACTCCCCCCAACTCACGGGGATGGGCGGGTCCGATGGATTGAAAGGGTTTGCGGTGGTATTGTCGTAAGTGCAAATGGCGTGAATGGTGTAATCCGCAGGCACATGCACCAGAGAAGGATAGGTGAAAAGGCCCTGCCAATTGAAGTCCCACTCTGGGATGGAGATCAATGGGATGGTGTCCCCGGCAGCCTCCGCAAAGACCTCCCAGGACTGGCCCAGCAAATGGCAGTGGGGGGTGATGCCTATCAAGCTGATGTCCAGCGGCGTCTGGATCTCGGCGTGAAATGTTTCAACGGTGTTGGGCGCGATGTAAAATGGCTCATTCAAGTCCACCGGCGTCACCATGTACAATTCCACTTCCCTTTCCACGGGGGTCTCCGCAAAAAAGATGTTGATTTCCGTTTGATCCACTTCTTCAATGGGCGTCGGCCCGTAGTGCATCTGCATCAGCAGCACCCCGCCGGGCTGCACAACCTTGCCGATCGTCGGTGGGAATTCGATCGGCGGCGAGCCAGGCACCCATCCACCGAACAGAAAATCCTCCACATTCACCCCGTAATCCCCGAAGCTTTCGTAGCCAGGGGCCGGGTCCGCTGCATCCAAGGCCATGGCTTGGGCGATCGAAACTGGATTGTCCGTGTAAGCAATCAACGCATGGTGCGCAATGGCTGCATTGCCCGGCCGTACCTCAATCGCCCGAATTTCCTGCGGCGCATCGAGGTCGAGAGGAATCACAAACACTTGGTATTGATCCGTCATGTTGCCAGCATGAACGAAGGCTTCCGGCATGCTCAAGACCAAATCCGGCTCCCCCACCTGACTCCCCTCCGGATACGATGGCAGCCCCGGGTTCTCCGACGGGTCGCCCTCCGGCGCCCCGGAAACGGCCCAGGTGGCGAGGGTGGCCTTCTCTTCGGAGGTCAAAAACCGTTCCCCGCGAAGCGAAGCGTATGCATGATCCGGTGTCCATGGCGGCATGTAGCCCGACGCGGTCACCCATTCGATCATCCCGGCATAATCGGACACTTCTTCGTAAGTCGTGAACGGCATCGGCCCGATTTCCCCCATCCGGTGACATTCCGTGCAATGGTTGTAAATGATGGGCGCGACGTCGGCGTGAAAGGTCGGGTTCTCTTGCGCCTGCGCGGAACAGGCAGCAAACAGCACAAGGGTCAGGGTGAGTGGGTGGCGCATGGGGCTTTCGGGATTCTGGATTCGATGGGGCAGCCGATGGCGTGGGTCGTTGCTGGATTGGGTTCTTCTCCAGCCAAAACCGCTTCCACCGCCGCTTCCAAATCAGCGGACCTGGGCGCAGTCCGGTGCTTCCCCAGGGCAAAGTACAAATCATTCACGCGGCCACGATAAACAACCCTTCCCACGCTGTCGAGCAAAAAACACTCCGGCGTCCAATCTGCCTCCAAGGCGTCTGCCCAGCCACACGTGTCCTTCGCCAGCGACCAATCCACGCCATAGACCTCCGCGAATTGCGCAATGTCTGCTTCGGTCACCCTTGGGTGGGGAAACCACCCTTGCAGCTCCACCGGCACGTCCGCGTCAGCCCACTGCTGCGCGAGGGCGTTGAGGTAGTGTGTGCAGTCCTGGCAAATGGGACACAGCGGGGCGAGAAAGACAATGACCTTCCACATCGGTTCGTGCCTCAATTTATGAATTTTGCTTGGGTCAAACGGAGAGGCGCCTTTCGAGAACACGGTCGCAAAAGGGCCAAGCACCTGCTCATGCATCGGAAGCAAAGGCGCTCAACGGCCAAACCAAGCAGGCAATGTCTGTCTGAAGGGCTGCGTGCGAAAGTGATTGTTTCTCGATTTTGCGCTGTCCTCGCTTCGCTCGGGGAATCGGCCTGCGGCCGAAAAAAAAGAGTCAAAGAGACAAAGGGTCAAAGAGTCCACATTCCCTCTCATTCATCCCTCAAGCAGCGAACGGAGAAGCCGTTCCGTAGGTAGTCGTTGTTCCGATGGACACCGTCACTGCCGGAGTAGAGGTTTCGGTACCATGCGCTTGATGTTCCACTGGGCGAAGCGCTCCACCAGTAGCCGTAGTTTCCTTCATTGTAGAAGAAGCCATTGAAGTTGTAGCGCAAGCCCCCCGGCCACGCCGAAAAACCCGAAGCATTCGTGCCGTCCCAGCCTGGGGAGTCTGAAGGAGAAGATTTCAAGGCAGGGGCTGCCACCGAGGCGCCTCCAAGATATTCTGTCAGCACGGTCCATTCAGCGTCTGCCGGGACGTGCCAGCCACTGGGACATAGCCCCCGAGAATCGTCAACAGCATACCAATTGTACAATCGCCCGTATGTCTCGAGATTGCTCGAACTGTTGCCATAACTGCAATATTCGTCTACAATTTGAGAATGGAGAAGAGCAGACCGTAAAAAGTACGAATCCAAAAATCACGTTTGACAGCTCTCCATGACACCCAGGTCGTACTGAACGTACGTAAACACTAGATTGGTCGGATTCAGTTGAAGTCGCTTTACACATTTCGCTGCCATGATCAAAAGGGGGGAACTCAACCTGACGAAAAATAATGGGCCCGCTGGATGTGGGATCTCGGCATGCCGAGGTCACGGCTTCCTGATGACTTTCGTGACGAGCTGGAGGATCGATAGGGTGAGGAGGAGGAGGGTCGAGAGGGGCCAGGCGATGATGAAGATGAGGGCGTTGACGTCGAAGTAGGACAGGGAGAGCCAGCGCGACAATGTCAAGGTGAAATCGGTCAAGTAGTCGTAGGGATTGGATTTGGCCAAAACGAATGCCCCGCCAGCCACAGCAACGCCGAGGAGCAAAGTGGGCAGTTTAGATTGCCTCCATTTTTGCGCGAATTCGAGCCCTCTGGCCAGACGCATGAGCAACAAGGACATGAGCAAAGGCCAAATCAAGGCCAACAACTGAAGATTCGCCGACTTGTAATTCCCCGTTGACATCAGAAATTGCACCATCCCGGCATAGAAAGGCTTCACGGTTTCGCGAAATGACTCCGGCAGCCCGCCGTGCTGGGGCAGGCAGTGGCTGGTGGTTTGGTCGTGACACTTCCAACTGCAATGGTCGGTGGAGACCTCAGTATGAATGCGGCCCGATTCATCTGAACCGATGATCGCTCGCTCAATCTCGTTTGCCAGCATGAGGAGGAGGTAGGCGATTGCGAGGGGGAGGAGGTGATAGGATAGGAGGTTCACGGCGAGGGATGTGTTGGGATTGCTTGGAGTTTCCGTCGAGTGAATCTATTGCCCCTCATGTATTGAAAGGTAGCGAACCCTCTCAACCTTCTCATTTCAAACTGTTCAGATTCGGGGGTGCCTACTGAAGTGGTCGGATTCAGTTGGACACGTTTGAAAGCAAGTTAAGGTGGATTTCATGGTTCAAGCAGCGAGTTTGTAAAAGACCATCGGAGGTTGATTTCCGATGGAACTGTAATCTCGCTTGTGATTGTAATACTGAATGAATTCGTGGCAAGATCGCTGGACATCGGCTCCTGTTTCGAGAGATTCGAGGTAGAGCTTATCGTACTTGATGGTTCGGAAAAACTGCACAACAATCACGTTGTCAATGGCCCGGCCCTTACCGTCCATCGAGATCTGAATGCCTTGGCTCTTCACAAACGCAACATATTCATCTGATGTGAATTGGCTGCCTTGATCCGAATTGATGATCTCGGGTTTGCCATGGCGTTGAATGGCGAAATCCAGGGTCTCAACGACCCACAAGGCCTCCATCGTGTTCGACAAACTCCAGCCCACAACAGCCCGGGAATGCCAGTCGATGATGACCTGCAAGAACATGTAGCCTCGATCCATTGGAATGTAGGAAATGTCAAGGACCCAAACTTGGTTTGGCCGGTTGATTTTCAAGTTCCGAAGCAAATACGGAAACTTGTACTTCGCTGGATCACAAACGGTTGTTCGCGGTCGGCAGTAGATCGTCTTCATTCGCATCCGTTGCATCAGACGCCGAGTTCGATCTCGTCCAATGTCAAAACCCAGCTTCTGAAGTTCGTGGCTCATGCGCCGCGTTCCGCGCGCAGGATCTTCTTGGTAAAGCTCATCGAGTGTGCGCATGGCGGCCAAATCCTGTTCAAAAGCTGCAACCGGGCGGTAGCAAAATGTGGAGCGTGGCAAGCTGAGCAGGCTACATTGCTCCGTGACCCCGAGATCAACGAAGCTGCTGTCAATCAACGCTTTCCTTTCTCGGGTGTCCATGGTCCCAATTTTTTTTTAAAAAACTCGTTTTCGATGGTCAAGCGGCCAATGCGTTCATGAACCACGCGCTGTTCAAGTTCCAAGCGTTCGATTTCTTCTGCTTGTTTTTTGTCGCCTTCGAAAACTTGGGCACTTCGCTCCAAAAACTCCCGTTTCCATTGGCTGACTTGGTTGGGATGGATTTCAAATTCCTGAGCAAGTTCTGAGATCGTGCGTTGCTCCTTGATGGCTTCAATGGCCACGTTCGCCTTGAAGGCGGAGTTGAATGTTCTGCGTGTTTTGGACGACGTTCACAACTTAAGAAACCCCCGTTTCGTGTCCAGTTTTTCCCGACCACCTCAGCCATGGAATACAGGGCCACCGCCGAGGACATTGCCCGCATGAGCCACGCCCACCCGACGTTCACCGAAGCGCTCAAGGAAGCAGCCCTCGCGGCGACGGACGACCGAGCCCTTCACGTGTGATTGGAGACGCGAGCTGCGCTCGCGAAGGAGAGGCAGGATTCAGGGGACAGGAACGGAAACTGGAACGGTGAGGGCTCGCTGCGCTCGCCGACTGGAATGGAATGGATGAATCGCCATCTTGAGGTCACTCAACGATGTATCCATGAAAAAGGCTGGTCCCGACAACTTGTGGGACCAGCCTTTTTAGAATCCAACCTGCTCGCGGGTCAATTCTTCACACACCGAATTCGAGCCAAGACTGTAATGGCGAATCCTGAACCTGAAGCTGACGCACATGGCTCGAATCCTGTGTAGGACTGAATCCAACCAGGAAGATAAGCCGCAACTTGGTATGTCGTATATCCCACGCCCCCAGCAAGCATTACAGATTGCGCTCCAGAGGTGTTGCAAGGGGTCAAAGCAAGCGATGATGCATAGGTGCCTGGTGTAATAATGTTGTCAGACCTCACGGCCTCCCAATCGCTCGCTGTTGCACCGCGCCAACCACTGGGGCACGCCCCCAAACTAAATGCCTGGGTGTTGTAAATGTAACCACCAGCAGGGTCAATGGTGTAACCTGGACTGGTTGTGGGGTTGCTCGTCGAAACGGTCACCAATCCACTTGTCGCCTGTAAATCTTCAGCAAACCAACATTCCCCACCTGCCTCGACCAATGGATAATTGTGGCCATCGTAAGACTTTGTGAACACCCCCTCACATGGCCCAAGGGCTTGGGTCGTAAAGCTATTCGATGTGCCGTACTGCGTTCCCGCCTCGTTCGTAGCATAGGCCCGGAAGTAGTAGGTCGTGCTGCCATTGAGGCCTGTCAAGTTCGCCGTAAAGGTTCCGCTCGTGCTGCTTCCGCTCTTCGTAGACGCACCGCTGAACGACGAGTTCGTGCTGTACTGGAACCCCGTGGCGCTGACGGTGCCGCCGCCGGTCCCGGTGACCGAACCGCTGAGGGTGGCCGTGGTCGGGCCTACACTGCTGGAATTGCCCGTCGAAACCGAAGCCAACCCGATGGTCGTGAAGTTGAGCGTGTTTCCATTGGCAGTCCCCGCCTCATTCGTGGCCCGTGCCCGGAAATAGTAGGTCGTTCCAGCGCTCAAGCCGCTCACGCTTCCGTTGAAGGTGCCGGAGGTCGAACTGCCACCTGCCGTCGAAGCACCACTCAAAGAAGAATTCGTGCTGTACTGGAAGTCCGTGGCGCTGATCGTGCCGCCGCCGGTGCTGGTGATTTGGCCTCGGAGGTTGGCCGAAAACGCACCGATGCTGGTCGCCGACAACGTCGATACTGCAGCGTCATCAACGGTCGTGAAGCTCTGAATGGCCCCTTCTGCGCGGCCCATGATGGTTTCCACGAAGGCGCGGTAGTAATACGTCGTTCCTTTGGTCAAACTCGAGAGGGCCTCGGCGAGCGATTCCGCGCCGGTTGCTGCGTAGACCGTGGAGTCGCTGAGGTCGCTGTTCAACGACAGCTCAAAACCTGAATCCTCCACTTCAGCCCCGCCTGCATCAAACGTCGCGTGAATGGACGCGGTGTACGCCGCAACTGGGGTCGCCGCGCTCGTGATCACGGATGGCGGGTCGAAGAGCTGATTCAGCAGGTTCCACAGGAACGTGTCGAGGCTGTCGATTTGGGCCTGAAGGAGCTGCTCCCTCGCTGGCGTGAAGTAGCGATTCGTGCTGGTTTCCACCAGGCCGTCGGTGTTGTGGTTGGCCAAATCCCGAACCTGTGCATTCACCACCTTCCCCGACACGATGCTGTCTGCATACAACACATCCGCGACGTGGGCATTCCCTGCCACATCCAAGCTGTCGGCAAACAAGCCCGGAGCCGCCGCCTTCAACGTGTCCGCGAACGTGGCCACTCCCGTCACCGCGAGGGTGCTGCCGAGCGCCGTCGCCCCGCTCACATCGGCCTGTCCGTTCACATCGAGCGCCCCATTCACCTGCACAGCGCTCAGCGTCGAAGCGCCGCTCACCTGCACCGTCCCCGCGAACGCGGCATTGCCGCCCACGTCCACCGAGTCAGCAAACAGCGCCGGCGCCG
>CBFIFE010000023.1:0-36438 GCA_965661765.1 uncultured Flavobacteriales bacterium | reverse complement strand
TCCTGGTTCCCTGGTTCAGTTTCTTTCGTTTTTCAGCTTGTCCAGCAACTCCTGCGCGCCACCTGGAGCGATTTCCCGCATGTCCTTGACGTTGCTCTCGGGGGTTTCCCGCTCCTTGAAGTCCTTGAGTTTGGTGCGGAAGGCATCCACTTTGGACTGGTATTTGGCGAAGCCTGGACACTTTTCCTGCATCTCCACAAATGCCCGCTTGCCTTGCGCTGGATCCTTGGATTCCTTCATGCAATCCACTGCTGTCGCCTCCATTTTGCCAAGCCATTCGCGCAAAGTCAGCTTGCTGTCATCCGCTTCGGCGATGATTTCTTCCAATGCAGCATCCATATCGGCGATGCAGTCGCACACCTGCTCCTGAGACAGCTGCGCGCCTTGGGCATCATCGGATTGGGACGTTGTGCCATGATTTTCACTGCCGCATGATGCGAAAACTGACACTGCTGCACACAGCCATACCGCCTTCTTGAAGTTCATCTTTCCTGATTTTGGGTTGCTTTGAGAAGAAACGTGAAGATACTGAACTTCAGAGCCTGTTTTGCAATGAATTTGTGCAGAACAGGACCAATGTCACGCTGTAATTTGATGAGTCGCGCTATCTTTTCAGTTCGAAAACGGCCGGCCAGCAATGCACTTGGATTTGGCCTGAATGATTTCAGATCAGAACTTTGCATATCAATATGAGGATTTCAGGGACGCACCGGTTGTTGGCCATTGCCATTGCGGTGGTGGGGCTAGCGACGGGAACCAGGGTGGACGCTCAAATCGAGGAAAACGTCGCCCACATTTGGAATGAAGAGGTGTTGGAAGGAATTCGGAACGATTTTGCCCGGCCTACGGTTCATGCCCGAAACTTGCTGCACACGAGCATCGCGATGTTCGACATTTGGACGGCGTACGAAACGGATGGCGCCACGGAGTCATTTCTGCTCGGCAAGTCCTGGGGGGCTTTCGAGTGTCCGTTTGAAGGTGTGCCCATTCCGGAGACGCCGGTGGCTGTAGAAGCAGCGCGCCACGAGGCGATCAGTTATGCCATCTACCGGATCATGACGCATCGTTTTGCGGACAGTCCAGATGGGGATTTGACGCTGGCGAACATCAATGGGCGGATGGCGCAATTCGGCTACGATCCTGGTTTTGATTCGGAAGATTATGTGAATGATGGTCCTGCTGCTCTGGGGAACTACATGGCAGGCCAAATCATTGCCTTCGGGCTCCAAGACGGCTCCAACGAACAGAATGGCTTCGCCCCCGATTGTTACGAGGCGGTCAATCCACCGATTGAAATGGAGAACTTCGGGAATCCGGACGTGATTGACCCCGATCATTGGCAGGCCATTTCGCTGAGTGTTTTCATCGACCAGTCGGGAAACCCCATCGCTGGGGTGCCTGAATTCGTGGGCCCTGAATGGGGCAAGGTGACACCATTTGCGTTGGACTCGGCGATGTTGGAGTTGAAAGAGCGCGACGGGTGCGTGTATCATGTTTGGCATGACCCAGGTGATCCGGCGTATTTCGACCCGGAGACGGGCGGATTGGATGATCCTTGGAAGTGGAATTTCATGATGGTGCCGGTTTGGCAGAGTCACCACAATCCTTTCGATGGTGTGATGATGGACATCTCCCCAGCGGGTGTGGGGACGGATGGCAGCTTCGTCACGGCGATTGAGGACTTTCCAGACTTTTATGACTTTTTCGACGGGGGGCACAACACCCCTGGCCATGAAATCAATCCCTTCACCGGAGAGTCGTATGCTGCGAACATCGTTCCGCGTGGGGATTACGCGCGTTGCATTGCTGAGTTTTGGGCCGATGGTCCAGATTCGGAAACGCCCCCGGGGCACTGGTTCACCCTGCTCAATGACGTCATGCTTTCGGATGGGTTTGAATCCCGCTGGCGTGGCCAAGGACCGCTCATCCCATCGTTGGAGTTCACGGCAAAGGCCTACTTGGCATTGGCTGGGGCCATGCACGACAGCGCCGTGGCCACCTGGAGCATCAAGGGCTACTACGACTACGTTCGACCTGCGTCGGCCGTCAGATACATGGCAGAACTGGGCCAATCCTCCGACCCGCAGCTGCCCAACTACCATCCTGGTGGAATGCCGCTGATCCCAGGTCTGTCCGAGCTCGTTGAGCCAGGCGACCCTCTCGCGGGAACAAATGACGAATTTGTCGGAGAGGTCAAAATCTATACTTGGCAAGGCCCCAATTTCATTGAGATTCCGAACATTGACCAGGCAGGGGTGGACTGGATGCTGGCGAAGAACTGGTGGCCGTACCAACGCCCTTCTTTTGTCACACCGCCTTTTGCCGGCTATGTCAGTGGGCATTCGACTTTTTCTCGGGCTGCTGCAGAAGTATTGACATTGCTCACTGGCACACCTTATTTCCCGGGCGGATTGGGCAGCTATCACATGGAACAAAACCAATTCCTCGTCTTCGAGGAGGGCCCTTCTGTGAGTTTCGATTTGCAATGGGCGACATATTATGACGCCGCCAATGAAAGCGCGCTGAGCCGGATGTGGGGTGGAATCCATCCACCGATGGACGATGGGCGTGGGCGAGCGATTGGGCAGCAGGTGGGCATTGATGCCTTCTTCTGCGCAGAGGGCTACGCGTTTCCACAATACGCCATGGGGTGCGGGGGCAGCGGCTTTTTGCCGTCTGGAGAATGTCCAGGCGATTTCAACGGGGATGCGGTCGTCAACATCAGCGACCTTTTGCCATTTCTGAGTGCGGTCAGCAACCCTTGGACGGGACCTTTTGATTTGGACAACAACGGCATTGTCGGCGCACCTGATCTGTTGCTCTTTCTGAGTGTGTTCGGCGAACCCTGTCAGCCCTGAGCGCACGACTTTGCCGCCGGTTGACGGAGCGGCAGAAGGCCTTTGCCTTTCACATTGCGAAAACACCGCTGCCGTGCCCTTCTCCAGTGCACAGCAGCGGTGTTTTCATCGTTGCCCCTCCCGATCAAGATTCACTTGAGTCGGATTCCCCGAATGCGTCTTCGGGTGCAATGTTTGATCTTCTCGAGACAGCAATGCCGATCTGAAACCGCTGTCTCACCTTCGATCACCAATCATCATCTGCGTCGTCCCCATCAAAATCGAAGTCATCGTCTTCATCGAAGTCGAAGTCCTCGTCGTCGTCGGGGTCGAAGCCAAAGAACAAATTTTTCATCGCTCCAAGGTTCAAGTGAAACACAAAATCAAAAAGAACAATGCGGGAAAATTAGAGCAGTTTGGATTTCACGCAACACTTTGCCGAAAAAAATGTTTCTCCTTCATGAAATCGTATTGGAGACCTCTCGTCTTTGCCCCCAGCGCCTTGGTCTTTGCACTTGCAAGTTTCTGCCAGGGGCGAGCCCAAACGGGCACATTGGTCGCGCTTCAACACACCGCAAGTGGACTCGTCCTGACCCACACCGAAGTGGCGCCTTTTTCCCTCGAAACATTGACCGAATCAGCCATAAGCTCCGATGGCTACCCCTCCGGAGTCGCGGACATTGATTGCTTTGGGGAGCGGTTTTTCTATGTGCGCGGGATTCCTCAACGACTCGTGACAGCCGACGCCGTCACGGGCGAATTGATCCAACAAGTTTTGGTCGACAACCCCTTGAATGCAGACGTTCGGCTCTCCAATATCGCTTACGATTGGACAGATGACCGGCTGATTGGAACGGCCGCTTCCACCTCTGATTTGGGCAATACCCTCCTTCATCTTGTGGAGGTGGACCCCTCCTCTGGGGAGGTGGAGGTGTTGTCAGACAATCCCGCTGTGGGCGCTGATCACGGCAGCGGAAATTGCGATTTGGACGCAGCTGGGAATCGATTTTACCTATTGGGCACCGACAAACTCTTCACCTGGGATGCCTTGTCAGGAGGGCTTTTGGGGTGGTCGGAGATTCCGGATTTGGATTCCACTGCTTCAGGCCAAACCCTCACCCACCTCGCCCATCACCCCATCGAAAATGCCCTCTATGCCCTCCACAAACGCGAACCAGACAACTTCGACCCCTACGGTCCTTGGTTTCAGAGTGAACTGCGGCTGGTCAAAAAGGTGTTGCCCGCTGGTGAATGGGAATTTGTGAGTGGCGATGTGCTGTCCATGGATGGCATCCAATCCGGTCAGTGCGACCTTGACCCCTTCAACAATCGGTTTTATTACGTCCAAGACGGAAAAGTTCGGGTCGTCGATTGCAGCACTGGCGAGCTCCTCTTCACCCTCAACACCAGCAGCACTGGCGTCATCAGCGAGTGGGCAAATCTTCAGTTCCACGATTTGTCGACCCCGGCGCCCGCCACGTCAAGCATCGCTGTCAGCGATACGGTTTGGGTCGAATGGGACGGAACCACCGCGCTGAACATCAGCCAATCCGTGGGGGGCATGCTCACGGGCGATTGGTCAAATGGCCCTGGGCAACCCACGCCAGATGGCACCTTCCTGATTTCGGGGTATGGACCAGTGGATTGGTCGGGGATGCGCACAGGGGCCAATGGCGGATCCGTCCACGTTGCCCAACACTTTGAGGTCATCCCCAGCACCCCGACCCACTTGCCCGAGGAGCCCGCCCCACTTCGCGCCGCCGTTTTCCCCAACCCCTGCGCTGCTGGGCAAACCCTCACATGGCGCTCAGGACAACCCGCCACCACCGCCTCGCTCATTTCCCTGAGCGATGGCCGAACCGTCGCAGAGCTCGTTGGCAGGGACGGCGAGTGGCCGATTCCCGGACATGTGCCGCCGGGGCTGTACCTGCTTCGCGGCCCGCAAAACGAAAGAGAGCTCGAGCAATCCGCACCTTTTGTCGTCGCATCAAAACGATAACACGGAAACGACAACACGACAGACCACGAAAAAGCCCCGGTTCTTCAAAGAGAATTCGGGGCTTTTTTGCTGCCGTGAGGCTTTGTTGCGGGGGCCAGACTCGAACTGACGACCTTCGGGTTATGAGCCCGACGAGCTACCAACTGCTCCACCCCGCGATGTATCCGTTGTGCGATGCGACGTTCGAAACGCCAACGGGAGGGCAAATGTACATCCTTTTTTGCTTCAGACCAACCAGGTTTTCAAAAATCTCTTTGGGTCTTCCCCTCACCCCCTGCAACTCCGCATCTTGGGGACCTTATCTTTGCCTCCTGAATCCCTGCCCATGAGCGACCACCTCCCCCCCACACCACCCACACCTCCGCCTGGCCACAAATCCGGGTTTGTGAACATCGTTGGTTCCCCCAATGTCGGGAAATCGACGCTGATGAATCAGCTGGTGGGTGAGCGGCTCAGCATCATCAACAAGAAGGCGCAAACCACGCGCCACCGGATCATGGGCATTGTCAATGATGAGAATTGGCAGATTGTCTACAGCGACACGCCAGGGGTCCTCGACCCGGCCTACAAGCTGCAGGAAGGCATGATGAAATTTGTGCGGACGGCACTGCAAGACGCCGACGTGTTGTTGTTGGTCACCGACGTGTTCGAGGACGACATGGCACACCCCGCCACGTTCGACAAAATCGCGGCGATGGACGTGCCGACCATTGTGTTGGTCAACAAGATCGATTTGTCCGACCAAGCGAAGGCCATCGAGCGGGTGGAATACTGGAAGGCGCGAATTCCTCGTGCCACCGTCGCCCCCATCAGTGCGCTGCATGGATTCAATGTGGAATCGATTTTGGCCCGGATTGTCGATATGCTCCCAGAAAGCCCTCCCTACTTCCCGAAAGATGAGCTGACAGACAAGCCCATGCGGTTTTTTGTGGCTGAAATCATTCGGGAAAAAATCCTGACCCATTACCGCCAGGAAATTCCATATTCCTGCGAAGTGGTGGTGGAATCCTACGAAGAAAGCCCTGAAATCGTGCGCATTCGCGCTGAAATCCGGGTGGCCCGAGAGACCCAGAAGCAAATTGTCATCGGGAGCGCTGGCCGCATGATCAAGCGCGTCGGCACCGATGCACGGAAGGACATTGAGCGATTCATCCAAAACAAAGTCTTTCTCGACCTTTTCGTCAAAGTGGACGAGGACTGGCGCAATGACGAACAAAAATTGCGGCGATTCGGCTATCTGGATTGAATGCGAAGATGAATCCAGTCGAGCAACAACGCATTGGTTTTCCGCCGGCGAAACTGAATTTGGGCTTGAAAGTCTTGGGCAAGCGGGCGGATGGCTACCACGATTTGGCCTCTATTTTTCTGCCGCTTTCCGGTGAAAAGGGCTGGACGGACATCTTGACGTTGGATGTCTTGGCCCAACGAACCCCTCGTGGCCCCCACCTCACCACCACGGGGATTGCCGTGCCGGGTGCGTTGGATGAAAATTTGGTCCTTCGGGCGTGGGCACTGCTCGACGCCCATTCGGGGGGACAACTCCCTGACGTCAACTTCCGTCTTCACAAGACCATCCCCACTGGCGCAGGCATGGGCGGTGGAAGCGCTGACGGGACTTTCGCCCTGCGGATGCTCAACGACGCACTCTCGATGGCCTTGGAAGAAAATGAGCTGAGCGACTTGGCAGCAGCACTGGGCAGCGATTGCCCTTTCTTCATCCAAGACGACCCCGCCCACATCACAGGCAGAGGGGAGTGCCTCGAGGCGATGGGCGAAGTTTGGGACGCCCTGCGAGGCTGGCATGTTGCGGTCGTGCACCCGGGCATCCACATTTCGACCCGAGCTGCTTTTGCCGGCATCCAAGTGTCTGAACGGCCTGTGGATCTCAGAGAAGTCGTTCAACACCCCGTCCACACGTGGGAAAAACACGGGATGACGAACGATTTCCAAACGGGCATCGCCGCCACCCACCCAGCCATCGCCTCAGCGCTCTCGTGGATGCAAGAGGCAGGCGCGGCTTTCCATGCGTTGACGGGGACCGGTTCTGCCGTTTTCGGCCTCTTCGACACCCCAGCATCGGCGGACAACATTCGCCACCGCGCAGTATCGGAAGGTTGGATGGGCTTCAGCGGTCCCGTCGGTGGCTGACCTCCAGCGCCGCCCTGGGTTGCCCATGGTTTTGCGTCATTTCGGTGCTTTGGCATCAATCGCCCACCCCAAGAGTCCAAACAACACATTGGGCAACCAAGCCGCCAGCAGCAACAATCCACGCTGGGACAGCATGAAACCCTCCGGCAAAACCACCGCCGCCGCATAAACTGTGATCAATTTCGCCGTGAAGACATAGGTGAATGCGACCAAGACGGCGGCAAACAAATGCGCGCCCATCCCACCCCGTTGCTTGCGCGATGCAATGCCCACGCCCAAGAGCGTCATGACGTAAATCGCGAAAGGGTTCGCCGTCCGACCGAACCACTCCAGCAACAACTGCGCCACGGGAATGCCCTTCGCCCGGGTTGCTTCGATGTGGTCCCGCAACCGGGGCGAAGTCATTGTGGAAGTCAACTCCGATCGGGTACCGAAATCGTCCAACCGCATCTGCAAAGCGGTGTCCAGCCGTGTGAGGTACCGCAAATGCTCAGCACCTGCATTGTCGAAATCCCGAACGCGGGCATTGATCAAGCGCCAGAGACTGTCTTCCGGAATCCAAGTGGCCTTTGCCGCGATGATTCGCTGGGCCAGCGTACCGTCAGGGCGCCACTGCTCATGCTGGAACCGATAACCCGTCAACCGATCCACGCTCACCGACCGAAAATAGGCGATGGTGCCTGGGGCCACTTCGCGGTACAAGTGTTGGTCTGAAATGTGGAAATCCTTGTGCACATACTGGAATTCAAAATCCACTTTTCGTGCATTGGCCACCGGCAACACCCAGTGAGACACCAAAAGCGACAACCCCACCAGCACCGTGGAAGCCATGAAATACGGACGCATGAATCGGCGAAAGCTCATTCCCCCGGACAACATGGCGATGACCTCGGACCGCTGGGCCAACCGACTGGTGAACCAAATGATGGTCAGAAACACGATGAATCCACTCAGGAGGTTCCCGAAATGAAAGCAAAAGCTCAAATAATAGAGCAAGGTTTCCCCAAGCGGCGCCGCATTGCCGATGAGCTCCCCGATGTTCTCCATCAAATCGAAGACCACAGCAATGATGCAAAACACCCCGATCATGGTGAAGAATGACTTCAAGAACATGCCGGCGATGTATCGATCGAGCTGGGTCCAGAAGCGGAATCGGGGGCGCATGGGGGTCGGGTTGGGCATCAGAAGTTCACAAACGCTGGGTCAATTGCGGCACCACGGCATCTTTCCAAGCGCGAAAATCCCCGGCCAAAATGTGGGCTCGCGCCGTCCGCACCAACTCCAGGTAAAACGCCAAATTGTGCACACTGCAGATGTACAACGCCAGGTATTCACCGCTGTGCACGAGGTGGCGCACATAACTGCGGCTGTAAAACGCATCCACTGGCGAAGTGCCCTTCGGGTCCAGCGGCGAATGGTCATCTGCCCATTTTTTGTTCTTGATGTTGATCACGCCGTCCCAGGTGAAGAGCAGGCCATGGCGCGCATTTCGGGTGGGCATGACGCAGTCGAACATGTCCACGCCGAGGGCGATGTTCTCCAAAATGTTCACTGGTGTGCCGACGCCCATGAGGTAGCGGGGCTTGTCTTCTGGCAAGATTTGGCAGACCAAATCCGTCATCTCATACATGTCCTCGTGCGGTTCCCCCACGCTCAGGCCTCCGATGGCGTTGCCGGCAGCACCCCGGGACGCCACCTCCTCCGCAGCCCGGGTGCGCAGGTCGCGAAACGTCGAGCCCTGGACGATCGGGAACAACGCCTGGGCATGACCGTACAGCGGTTTCGTCTCGGCCAGCCGAGCGACACAGCGATCGAGCCAGCGGTGCGTCAAATCCAGCGACTCGCGGGCGTACCTGTGCTCGCAGGGAAAAGGCGGACACTCATCGAAGGCCATGATGATGTCGGCGCCGATTCGCCGTTGAATGTCCATCGAGGCCTCCGGACTGAACAAGTGCTTGCTTCCATCGATGTGGCTTCGAAACGTGGCCCCCTCCTCGGTGATCTTCCGGTTTGCCGCCAAACTGAACACTTGGTACCCCCCGCTATCCGTCAAAATCGGCCGATCCCAACCCGTGAATTTGTGCAAACCGCCGGCGGACTCCAAAACATCCGTACCGGGTCGCAGATAGAGGTGGTAGGTGTTGCCAAGGATGATTTCGGCGCGAATGTCTTCGGCCAAATCCCGCTGCGGCACCGCCTTCACGGTCCCAGCCGTACCAACCGGCATGAAAATCGGCGTGGCGATCTCGCCATGAGGAGTGCGCAAAGTTCCGGCTCGGGCATTTGAGCCGGCATCCTTCGCTGACAAAGTGAATTCCATAGAAGTGCAAATGTAACTTCGGCACATGGTAGGAACGCTCTACAACACGGCAGCAGTTTTTGTGGGTGCCTCGGCAGGGCTCGCCCTCGGCAAGCGAATCCCCGGGTCGATTCAACGCGCTGTGTTTGCCGCGCTGGGGCTGTTCACACTCGGCCTCGGCGGGGTGATGGCTGCGGACATGAACGACCCGTTTGCCATTTTTCTCGCCCTCGTTGTGGGTGCTGGGGTCGGCGAAGCCCTTCGGCTGCAATCCCGCATCCCAGGCGCAAACACCGACGACGGGCACACCCCCGGCTGGCTGCAGGCCTCCCTGTTGTTCTGTGCAGGGGCGATGACCGTCGTGGGCTGCATGGAAGACGGCCTTGGTGGAGACCCGACCGTCTTGCTGGTCAAGGGCACCATGGACCTCGTCAGCGGGGCTTTTCTCGCTGCCGCGCTGGGGAGCAGCGTGCTTTGGTCCGCCCTGGCCGTCTTGTTGTTCCAAGGCACCCTGACGCTTGCCTTCGTCGCTTTGGGGCCCTTCATCAGTCCCGAACTCACAGGTGAACTCGGGGCCCTCGGGGGCATCATGCTCCTCGCCTTGGGGCTGGACCTGCTGGGCATTCGGTCCTTTCAATTGGTCAACTTGCTCCCTGCCCTCCTCGTGCTGCCCGCCGCTCGCCCCGCATCCACTTGGCTGCAGGAAGTCCTGCCGACCTTGATGCCATTCTGAATATCTTCACGGCATGCCCGCGAACAAATTCGCCTTTCTTCGTTACCAAATCATCGACGACTGCCTCCGCAACACCATGCGGCCGTACCCGAAGCTTCGCGATCTGAGGCGGGCATGTGAAGAAAAACTGTTCAGCAGCGAAGGCGAACGCATCAGCGATTCGGCCATTGAGAAGGACCTCAAGGCGATGCGGAACGACCCGGATTTGGGCTACCATGCGCCCATTGTCTACAACAGGGCCCACGGTGGCTACTGCTACACCGACCCCGATTTCACGATCAAACAATTCAACCTCAGCGACGAACAGCGCGAGGCCATGCAGTTTGCCGCCCGAACGCTCGTTCAATTCAAAGACTTCCCCATCTTCGAGGCCTTCCACGACGCGATTCAACAAATTTCCGACCGACTCGCCATCGCCCCTGACCTCAAAATGAGCGGCAATGCCGACTTTGTCCATTTCGAATCAGCGCCGCGAATTGCGGGATCCGAGTGGCTGGCCCCGCTCTTGAGCCACATCCGGGCGCAGGAGGTTGTTCAATTCGCCTATCAAAAATTCGGGGATGCGCCTGCGACCACCTACGAACTCGAGCCTTTGCTGCTGAAGGAACATCGCAACCGATGGTATGTGACGGGTTTGGACCGAAACAAAGACCAAATCCGCACCTTCGGGCTCGACCGCATCGTCCCCAACTCCCTCGAATATGCCGGCCGAAAGTTCAGCCCACCGGAGGGATTCGATCGCGCGACCTTCTTCCGTGACAGCATCGGGGTGACCGTGTTGACGGGGGCGGTGGAGGATTTGGTCTTTCACATCCATCCTGTGCTCAAAAGCTACCTCGAGACCACGCCGATTCATGCAAGCCAGCGCATTTTTGAGCATCCCGATGGAATCATTGAACTGCGATTGCGCACCCACCAAACCTTCGAGCTCACTCAGCTCATCTTGGGGTATGGCCCTGAGATTCAAGTGATTCAACCTGAAAGCCTGCGGCAAAAAATCGCATCACAAATCCGTGAAACCCTGCGCTTTTACGAAAAATCATGACCTTTTGCTCACTCCTCAAATAGATTGAGGAGTGGCCTTGGATGTTTGCTGTGTCAAATCATCAACATTCATCCAAATGGCTGTACCCATGAACCCCGCCCTCTGGCAAACCCAGAGTTCCATTGCCTCCCTCGAAGAAGCGCGACGTCATGTGAATGGATTCCCACGGCCGGAGGGTTTCAACCAACACGCCTGGAGCACCACAAAGCGTTTGGCGATGCTGGTTTGGAGATGCCACTTCGAAGGCCGGGCTTACAACCGAACCCTCAACTACCTCCATCCATCATTCTACGAAATGATTCGGACACCGGAAGGGGTTTCCATCGTGCATGAATCCGCCGTTCGACGCCTTCGAAATTGAACCCATCTCCTGTCCAATCCGTGTGAACTGGATAAAACACGATGAAATCCTTTAGTGTTATGGAAAGAATGGTGGAAAACTGACAGTTCGCTTGTTGAAAAGGCCACTCATTTTCGACTAATTTGGCGGTGAAGTTTAACCGAACAAATTTGGAATTTCGTCGGAACATTCCGTAAATTCGTCGCCTCAAGCCTGGTCATGCCTGAAATTGTAAAATCAGCCCTCCTGCAAGAAATGCAACAGCATTTGTGGGAAAAGCCTGTCCCCTCTGGTGGCAATGGCGTGGTCATGAGCTACACAGGCTTTCTGAATGACGCGTCCCTCACGGGGTTGCTGGCCCTGAGCGAGCAAGCCATTCAGAGCACAAGCATGCAGCGCAAAATCACGCGCAGGGTCGTCAGTGTGCTGATTGAATGTTTGCAAAATGTTTCCCGACACGGCCATTTTGACGAGCACGGAGACATTCACATTTACTTGACGATTGAGTCGACTCCTCTTGGTTTCCACGTGCAATGTGGCAACTGGGTGGACTTCGATATGGCCGCCCGACTCCGCGAACGGCTGGCCAAGGTCAATGGGCTCTCCCACCAAGAACTCCGCCGCAAGTATGTGGAAACATTGGCGAACGGCGAGCTGAGCGAGCGGGGCGGAGCCGGCCTGGGGTTGCTGAGCATCGCGAAAAAATCCCAGGGTCCGTTGAATTACGAGTTCTCAGAAAGAGGGGACGACCTTTTCTTGTTCACTTTGGGCGTCCTAGTGAAGAACTAAGGTGACCAAGGAAACTAGGGAGACCAGGGAGACTAAGGAACGAGGGGGACTAGGGTGACTAAGGTGACTAAGGTGACTAAGGTGACTAAGGTGACTAAGGTGACTAAGTTGGCTAAGGTGACTAGGGGAACTAGGAGAGACTAGGGGAACGAGGAACCCCAAGATTCGGGGTCGGCGTCGGCAAGCCGACACAGCGCGCGGTTCGAAGTGAAGGCGCAGACGGCGACAATAACACGCTCAGCCAAGCGGCAGCGATGAGAAATGACAAACATCCTGAGGCCAGAAAAAGGTAACGTTGACCCGATGACATCGTTGATGCCGTGGTTGCAACGAGCGAGTTTTTTGGACTTGGTGCATCACACCGTTGCAATGCATTTCGTTCCGAGAATTGTTTGATTCCCTTCCTCCACCTCACCCCGGCATTCTTTGGTCCTCCTGTGGTCGCGTCCCTGGTTCTGCAATTCCTGGTCACCCTCGTTCCCTCGTCACCCTGGTCATTCCCTAGTCACCCTGGTCTCCCTGGTCATTCCCTAGTCTCCCTAGTCATCTTGGTCATTCCTGTTTCCCCGATCAAGTTTTCCGTTCCTTCTTCTTGGCTGCAGGAAAGAGAATGTTGTTGAGAATCAACCGATAACCCGCTGAGTTGGGGTGGAGGTTCAAGTCGGTGGGCGGGTCGTTGACCAAATGCCTGTAATCCTCGGGGTCATGACCGCCGTAGTAAGTCCATTGGCCCTGACCGAGCTCTCCATGAATGTACTTGACACTTCCAGCGTTCTTGCTTTCGCCCATGATGGTGACATCCGGGCGGACGAATTCTCTTCGAAAAGCCGTCGTTTGTCCCATGAAGCCAGGGATGACACGCTTGTGCGATTGGGTCAACATGGTGGGGACAACATCCCATTTGGCGGAGAAGTCGAAAAGCGTGAAGAAATCGTTGAGCTGCTTGATTTTTGTGTGGTCCTCTGTGGCGTCAATGTCGCTGAACTCATAAACCATCGGGTCCGTGACCAATTTGTAATCCTCAAAGGCGAGGGCCTTTTCATAATCGAGACGGTTTGGGGCACTCGGGTCCATTGGATCCCCATCGAACATTGACTCGCAAATGTCCAAGTCCTGGGCTGCAAGGGCGATGTCGAACGAATCGGTGCCAGAACACATGGTGAAAAGAAAGCCGCCGCCGAGAACGAAGTTTTGGATTTCCAGGGCCACATTCCGCTTCATGACGCTGACCTTGTTGAAGCCAAGGGTTCGTGCTGTGGTCTCTTGGCGGTTGACTTCATCCCTGTACCAGGCGGCATTGCGGTAGGAGCGGTAAAATTTGCCGTACTGACCGGTAAAATCCTCATGATGGAGGTGAAGCCAATCGTAGTTCACCAAATCGCCTTCCACCACCTCCGCGTCGTAAATGATGTCGTAAGGAATTTCTGCGTAGGACAGCACGAGGGTGACCGCATCATCCCAGGGCTGTTTGCCATCTGGGCTGTAAACCGCAATTTTCGGGGCCACCTCAAGTTTCACCCGTTCCATGTTGATTTCAGGGTTGGCAATTTCTGCGAGGATTTGGCCTGCTTGAACGTCCGCAATCACTTGATGCGAAATGCCCCGGATGACGCACTCGTTCGCAATGTCCACAACATTGGGAATCAGGAAACTGCCTCCACGATAGTTGAGCAGCCAATCCACCTCGATGTCATTTTCAAGCACCCAGAACGCCAAGCCATAAGCCTTCAAGTGATTCGCCTGGCTGTCGTCCATGGGGATGAGGATTTGAGACGCTTCAGCCGTCCAAGTCCAACACAACGCAAGCCAAATCACGCCCCACTGTTTCATCTTTCGCCGCCGCGGAGCGGCCCCCATCTGTGCGTCACTCATTGTCATGTGACGAAGATACGAAGCGGGCTTGGACGCAAGCTTCCGGAGGCAAGCAGCAAAAAGGCAGCCACCAGGAATCAAAATGGCGGGTCGTCAAAATGGCGCGTCGTCGTCTCGAGAATCGCTGCTGACAGGACCGCCAAATCCATCTTCCTTTGCATCCGGCATGTCGTTCATTCTCGAGCCGAGTGTTTTTGTGACCGGCTGGGGTGCCTCTTGCGCAAGAAATTCTGTGTTGGGACGGAGGCCCGTGCCCATGGCGCCGTCGCCACCGCGATCGAAAACGGGATTCGCGAACTGGTCGTAGTTGGCAAACTTCGCCAGCCGCTGAATGAACCGCATCTTGATGGTGTCGAGGGCACCGTGGCGGTGTTTGGCCAAAATCAACTCCCCCAATCCTGCCGTATCAATGCCATCCGGGTGCTCTGTCAAACCATAGTACTCGGCGCGATAAATGAATGCCACGATGTCCGCATCCTGCTCGATTGCGCCTGATTCCCGGAGGTCGGAGAGAATGGGGCGTTTGTCGCCACCTCGGGTTTCCACCATCCGCGACAGCTGCGACAACGCAATGATCGGGATGTCCAATTCCTTGGCAATGCTCTTGATGGATCGGCTGATGGTCGAAATCTCTTGTTCGCGGTTGCCCTTGTCGCTCCCCGCACTCATCAACTGCAAGTAGTCGATGACCACCATTTCAATCCCTGCCGTGGACTTCAAACGCCGGCACTTCGCACGCAATTCGAAGACACTCAAGGCTGGCGTGTCATCGATGTACAACGGAGCCTTGGAGAGCTTGCCGATCTTCGCATGCAGCTGCTCATACTCATACGGCTCGAGCGTTCCCTTTCGGAATTTGTCCGATGAAATCTCCGTTTCAGAAGAGATGAGGCGCTGAACCAGCTGCACGGAGGACATCTCGAGAGAGAACACGGCCACCGGCACGTTGAAATCGACGGCGATGTTTCGGGCCATCGACAACACAAATGCCGTCTTGCCCATGCCCGGCCGTGCTGCGAGGACAATCATGTCCGAACGCTGGAAACCACCGGTCACCTTGTCCAGATCGGCAAACCCCGTGGGAATGCCGCTGACGCCGCCTTCCTGATTGCGGGCGTTGTCGATGTCCTCCAGCGCTTGGCGCATGATGCTGCTCATGGACTCATAGCTCTGGCGAATGTTTCCTTGCGCCACCTCGAACAAGCTGCTTTCCGCCTCGTCGAGCAAGTCGAGAACATCGGTGGTCTCTTCAAAAGCCTTTTGGGCAATGTGCGACCCCACACGAATCAATTCGCGCTGGATGTACTTCTGGGAGATGATCCGGGCGTGGGCCTCAATGTTTGCCGTACTTGCGACCCGATTTGTCAGCCGTGCCACAGCCGCTGCTCCCCCAACGAATTGCAAGTTGCCCGCTTTGCGCAACGCCTCTGTGACCGTCAACAAGTCCACGGGTTCGGACTCTTGGAAAAGACCCACAATCGCCTCGTACACCTTCTGGTGTTGTTCACGGTAAAAACTCTCCGGCCGCAGCACATCAATCACGGCATTCACCGCCGAGTTCTCCATCATCATCGCCCCGAGGACCGCCTCTTCAAGTTCAAGCGCCTGTGGCTGGATTTTGCCCAATGCCTCCTCGGAAATGGATGCTCCGCCGCGGGCTGTCGCCCTTCCCCTCCCCGCATCTGCGGGCTTTGTGCTGGTGTATGATTCGCGCATGCTCGACTGGCTTGACCCCGAATTTGAAAAAAGCACAAAATCGGGAGGGTGAAGGTACCTCGGGTTTGGCCCAAAAACACCACCAGACACGCGG
This sequence comes from uncultured Flavobacteriales bacterium, assembly GCA_965661765.1. GTDB lineage: Bacteria > Bacteroidota > Bacteroidia > Flavobacteriales_D > Sanyastnellaceae > JBMYZL01. The sequence continues at coordinate 20,566 of CBFIFE010000023.1, read as the reverse complement.
CGGGAATCCACAAGCCATCCACACGGTTTTCCACAATTCCTCCGCATGTCCGACCTTCGCCCAGATGCGACCCTGGATGCCCATTTTTCTTGCTTTGCTCAGTCTCAGCTGCCGTCCTGAGCGCGACCGCCTGCCTCCTGTGGTGACATGGGAAAGCCCCGGACAGAATGGCGCTCTTTTTGCCGCGGACGAGGTTGTGACAGCCGCTGTCCATTTCTCAGACGCCGATCTGCCCTGCAACACTTGCACTTGGTCGGTGGAGTTGCGGTCGGCCGATGCGTTGACCTTGCGCGCACGGATTTCAGGTGAAGGCGAACGCGCAGAAGTGGCTTTTCCACCGGGACAGTCGGCGGGTGAGGCCTGGCTGGCTGCGGTGGTGGAAGATGCAAGTGGAAATCGCGCAGCCGGCTTCCGCCAAATCCAAATCGCACCCATCCCCGCGCCCAACACCGAATGGATCATTGCCCGCAACAATCCCGCTTCCGTGGGCGGCATCTCCACCCCATGGCCCGTCAACACCATCAGCGCTTGGGCGGACCCCGGAACCGTGGCCTCCGGCCGTCGCGGGGGGCTTGCAGTGGCCCGCATGCCCGCGGGGGAAGTGGCTTGGTCGACCACCTCTGGCGGCAGTGCATGGACGCCCGTCATCGTGGCCATGGAAATGGCAGATGATCGTTTGTGGGTCACGCATTCCGATGGTTTCGAAGAGTTGACCGCGAGTGGTCAGGAAGGGCTCTCGATTCCTGCCTCTGCCGGGGATCGTTTGCCGCGGGCGATGGCCGTGGGGGACAATGGGGTTTGGCTTGCCCTTCTCGAAGACCAAACCGCCTCCGCCTCTGCCCACATCCGCTGTCTCCATCGAACGACCGGTGCCCAAACCGCGGCGCTCTCCCTGCCGTTCCCCGTCTGGGACATCGCGCCCGACGGCAGCGACGACGCATTTGTGTTCCTCAGCCCGGAGAACGGTTGGAACCGCATCGATGCCGCCACGGGCCAAGTGGCCGCACTCGGTGCTGCCGCCCCCCTGCCCCCGACGACCACCTCTGCCGTTTTCCTTCCGGGTGGTGGCGGTGACCTCATCGCCTGCACCACAAGTGACGATGCCACGTGGATGGCACATCGGGAAACAGGTGTCCTCGATGCTTGGCCCGATGGTAGCCTTGCCAGCTGGGCATTCGACCCGGGCTCGGGGGCTTGGCTGGCCCTTGAACTCACCTCGCCGTGGCACCCGGCCGATGCCGCACTCGGGCAAGCCCCGCCCCCGAGCACCGGCCGCCTGATCGGTTGGAGTCCCTCCGAAGGCTGGTCGGTGGTGGCGACGGGCTTGGGCAGCGATTGCATCGCTTTGGCCGTCATCGCGTCTGAGTGATTTGTACATTTGCAATGCCCCGCGCGACAATGCTCCGCCCCTAGCCCCCCTGGTCACCCTAGTCACCCTAGTCACCCTAGTCACCCCTAGTCACCCTCGTTCATGTTGACTTACCCCCAAGCCGAACCCGATTTCAACGTCGCCCTCGCCTCCAGCCTTGTGCTGATCGGTTTCGATGGCGCCGATCTCCAAATTTTGGTCGCCAAAGCCTCGCGCCCCCCCTTCGAAGGTGCGCTCTTCCTGCCCTCGAGGTACCTCAATGCCGGCGACGAATTGATGCTGTCTGCCCGGCGAATGTTCGAGCAACTCTTTGGCTACGACGACCCCGAAGTCATCGAGCAATTGCAAGCCTTTGGAAAAGTCTTCCGTCATCCCCACGGACGCGTGGTGAACATTGCGTTTTATGCCCTTGTCCGAAAAGACGATTTTCAAGCCGAGCGCTGGGCCAGCCATGGGATGGAGTGGAAGTCTTACTTGCAGGTGCCGGATTTGGCCTTCGACCACAATGAAATTGTCAAGTATGCGAAAGAACGCCTCAAACGCCGCGTCAAGCGCCGCCCGGTGGGCTTCAACCTTTTGCCAGATGAGTTCACCCTGGGCCAATTGCAATCGCTCTACGAAACTGCACTGGGCAAGACGTTCGACAAGAGAAATTTTCGGAAAAAGCTCTTCAAAACGACCCTGCTGATCGATCTCGAGAAAAAGGCCACAGGGAAGGAAAGCGGTCAGCACAAAGGTTCCCAGCTCTTTTCGTTCAACCGGGAACGATATGACAAAATGAAACTCGAAGGCTACGATTTCTTGTTCTGAAGGGCTTCTGTGCGAAATTGCCCGCATGAAGAGATTCGGCTGGTTGTGTTGCGCAGGGCTCTCGTGGGCCCTGTTTTCTTGCCAAACCCATTCCACCCCACCCCCCCACACCGAGCAGACCAGCGCCTCGGAGCGCAAGTTGCGGCCCCACCTGGCGGAGGCCTTCAAGTGGTCTTATCCCGACAGCGCTTGGGACGACCAAGAAGTGGCTGCGGCATTGGACAACGTGGCGCGCTGGCGCCAAGTTGAGGGCTCTGCGCCGACAGCGCGGATGACCGGCGGCACATGGCGACTCGAAGGCCCCACAAACATCGGTGGCAGGTTGAACTTTTTGCGGACCACCCCGGGCGTCAGCGGGACGTGGTGGGCTGGCGCCGCGGCAGGAGGCGTTTGGCGCACAACAGATTATGGGGCAAACTGGGCTTGCGTCAACGAACAAATGCCGCACCTCGCCGCCGGAGACATCGCCTTTCACCCCACAGATGCAGGAACCATGTGGCTGGCCACTGGCGACCCACAAATCTCCAGTTTTCCCCGCCTCGGGGGCGGCGTGTACCGAAGTGAAGACGGTGGCCTCACCTGGTCTCCGGACGGGCTCGACTCTCTTGGCATTGTCTCGCGCCTCCTCCCGCTGACCCTGGACGGCGCACCTTGGTTGTTCGCGGGCACCATGGGCAATCCCGCGTTGCCGGGTCCGTCCCGCGGCTTGTGGCGCCGGCCTCTGGCGGGCGGCCCCGACGACTGGACCCAAGTGCTCTTGCCGAATGACAGTGCTGGCGTCACGGACCTGGCCGCCACGGAGGTCCCTGGATTGGGGACCGTCCTGTTCGCCTCTGCGTGGCAGCGCCACCGAACCGCAACAAGTTCTGTTGTCGCCGGTACCCATTGCCGCATTCACCGCTCGCTCGATGGCGGCGACAGCTGGACCGCCCTCCCAAACCCATGGGGCGATGGCCACCGGGGCCGGATCGGGTTCGATGTGCAAGGCAACATGGTTTGGGCGCTTGTCGTGGGGGCAGACAGTCAGCTCGACAACATCTACCGCTCAGGAGACGGCGGAGAGACGTGGACAGCCGTGATTCCGGAAGGGGCGGCGCCGGAAAATGCCCTGGGCGGGTTCGGTTGGTATTTTTCCAAGGTTCGGGTGAACCCCTACAACCCCGATGACATCACCATTCTCGGCGTGGAACTGCACAACAGCCTCGATGGTGGGGCGACGTGGAACCTCATGAACCCCGACTGGTGGACGTATGAGGTGCATGCGGACAAGCATGATTTGGTCTGGATCAATGCGAACGAAGCCATCATCGCCACCGACGGCGGTGCCTATCGCACCACAAACCACGGGGACACCTGGCAGCGCATTGACAACCTGCCGATCAGCCAATTCTACCGCGTGGCTTGGAACCCGCACAACCCTGGGATTTACACAGGCGGAGCACAAGACAATGGCACGACCAGCGGTTCGCACCTGGCCCTCGATGCATGGAGCCGGGACCTGGGCGGAGACGGATTCACCGCTGCCTTTCACCCGGAAGACCCGGCCCTGCGCTACGCCGAATACCAATACGGCAACAAACGTTACAGCCTCACCCCGGCCGATGCGCCACCGCAATGGGAAAACTGGATGGAGGGCATTGATGAGGCGGATCGGGTTTGGTGGGATGCGCCGTACTTGCTCCATCCCGCGAATCCCAACCAAGCCTGGTGCGGGACCCAGCGGATGTACCGGATGGAGACTTCGCCTTGGAGCGGTTGGGCGCCCATGTCCGCCGACCTCACCGAGAACATGGAGCCCGGCCTGCGATGGCGAGCCATCACGGCCATTGCAGGGGCGGCCACGGATGCGGATCGGGTCGCGGCGGGCACGTCCGATGGCCGGGTGTGGTGGACAGCGGATGGGGGGACGGATTGGCAAGAGTTGTCGGAGGGGTTGCCAGGCCAATTCATCACCGACATCGACTTCCTCCACCCCGACACCTTGCTCTGCACGATCAGCGGTTTTCGAAACGCCCAATACACCCCGCACATCTACAAACGGGGGCTGCCCGGTGGCGCGTGGGTTGCGGTGACCGGAGATTTGCCCCACCACCCGGTCAACCACATCGAGGCGTTGAACGATTCGATTTGGGCCATCGCCACCGATGCAGGGGTTTATGGGACGACAAACCGCGGCGCGAATTGGGCCCCGATCGGCAATCTGCCTACCCTGCCTGTCTACGACCTGGCCGTCGACACCCTGACCGACCGCCTGGTGGCAGGGACCTTCGCGCGGAGCATTTGGAGCTATCCACTGGACTCCCTGCTGCCCGAACCCGTGTCACCGCCCAACGACATCTCTGATGCTGGGCGACGCGAGGCGGTGCGGGTTTGGCCCAATCCCTTCCAAAACCAACTCCACATCTCTCACCTTCCCGGCAACCCCATCACCGAGGTGCAGCTCTACGACCTCGGCGGGCGGGAACTTTTCAGCACATCCATTGCCGATCCGAATGAAGCGATTCAACTGACCATTCCGGACGGACCCGATGGCCTGTGCATCGTCGTCCTCACAAGCGCTTCAGGTCAGCGGAGCGTCCATCGCGTGTTGCGCGAATCCGTACGGAGATGAAATACCGCGTCGCAAAACTCCGAGACGCCATTCCCGGCTTGCACACCCGAAAGACCGTCCAATGGCAAATGGCCCTGTTCCATACGGCGTTCGTGCATTGGCGCAGGCAGATGCCCTCGATTTGGTTTCAAAAATTCTGCGCCAGCCGGGGCATCCAACGCGTGGTGTTCGGCAACGTGTTCGGGGACAGAAACGAACTGACATCGAAATTCTCGAGCAACTGGACCCACGCGTTCGTCACCTTTGAAAACACCCGAGAACCCCATTGGTCGGCTTACCACGACCATTTGCTCGATGCTTGGGACGTGGGGCTGGGCTTCGAGTCCATTGACCACCCGAACTACTTGCGGTTTCCCTATTGGCTCTTCCACTTGGTTTCCCCTGTCGCTGCGAACCCAGGACAGGCTTTCGTGGACCGCATCCACAAATCACACAATCCTGATCGGCCTCACTTTGCGAGCATTGTCGCCAGCCATGACAGCCATTTCGTGGGTGGGGCAGGCATGCGGGCCCAGGCCAAATCCGCCTTGTCGCCTTTGGGTGAAGTGCTCTCCGCTGGGAAATGGCAGCAAAACACCGATCTGCTTCAAACGCGCTACGGGGACAGAAAAGAGCGTTTCCTCGAAGATTGCCGGTTCAATTTGGCCATTGAAAACAGCAGCAATTCCGGGTATGTGACAGAGAAAATCTTCCAAAGCTTGATGGCCGGCGCTGTGCCCATCTACTGGGGAAACGAAGGCAAACCGCCGGAGCCAGAGGTCTTGCGACAAGATGCTTTTGTGTGGTTTGACCCCGTCAACCCACAACGAACTGTGGAAGCCGTCCAAGCCCTCGAGGACCACCCAAGGGACCTGCTCGCGTTCCGTGCCCAACCCAAGTTGACCGATCACGCTGCCGAGTGGATCAATGAGAAGTTCGATTCGCTTGCCGAACGCCTCAAGCGCGGTCCTGTCCTGGGCTAGAGCCGGCCGAAGGCCCCAGACTGGTATTCTTCGATGGCCTCGTGAATCTCCGCTGCGGTGTTCATCACAAACGGCCCATGGGCGACAATCGGCTCATCGATTGGCTCCCCATGGCAAAGCAGCAACAAGCTGTCTGCATCGGCCTCAATCACGAGGCGCTCCTCCGCCAATCCGAAATGGGGCAAATCGTGCCGCCTCAAGTCCACGCCATTCGCGCGAACAGCGCCGCGCACCACATACAACATCAAGGCCCGGCCCGCCGGCACCGACGTCTCAAAACGGGCGCCATCCGACAAGTCCAGCCTGGACATGAACAAACCCGTCATCGAATCCACAGGACCCTTTGTCCCGCCCGGCGTTTCGCCAGAGACCACAACCCACTGCCATCCCTCGGCCTCTTCGGTCGCCAGCCCATCCGCCTCCAATCCCTGGTACCAAGGCTTGGATCGTTTCAATGCAGCTGGCAGATTCATCCAAATTTGGATGATTTCCAATGGCCCACCGGTTTGCCGAAACCCGTCCGGGGACACCTCCGCATGCACAATGCCGCTGCCCGCCGTCATCCACTGCACCCCGCCCGGCCCTGTCACAAATGTCTCACCCGTGGAATCCGTGTGGGCCACTTCGCCATCAAAAACAAAGGTCAACGTCTCGAAGCCCTTGTGTGGGTGCGGACCAAACGGAAGGCCGTTGTTGTTCGGTGGATACACCTGGAAGCCATGGTGGTTCAGAAACAAAAATGGGTTCACGTTGGGCACCTCCTGAGTCGGAAATGCTCGAAAAGTCTGCAGGTCTGCAATCGGCTCGCTCACCGCTGTGGTCCCGTGGGATATGTTGCGCATGGCAGTCATCGAGTGTAGGTCCAAAACCAATTCCTCCAATCAAACACCTGAACGCCCCTCCTGTTCACCGCCCCTCGCCCCCCTCGTCTCCCTAGCCTCCCTAGTCTCCCTAGTCACCCTCGCCCCCTAGTCTCCCTGGTCTCCCTCCCCCCTAGTCTCCCTAGTCACTCTCTGGTTCCTCCGTCAATTGTTCAATCCCACCGCTTCCCTCACCGCCTCCACCTTGTCCGTCTTCTCCCAAGGGAACAACTCCACCTCGCACGTACACACCTGGCCCTCAGGACTCGTGAATGTCTTCGTGACGGTTCTGGGGGTGCGGCCCATGTGCCCGTAGGCAGCCGTCTCTTCGTAAATCGGGGTCCGCAACTTGAAATGCTCTTCAATGAAGTACGGCTTGGTCGGGAAAATGTCCACGATGCGCTCGGCAATCTCCCCATCCGTCAACGCCACCTTCGCCGTTCCGTAGGTATTGATGTAGAAGCCCACAGGATCGGCGACACCGATGGCGTAGGCGAGCTGCACCAAGGCCTCGTCACAAATGCCTGCCGCCACGAGATTTTTCGCAATGTACCGTGCCGCATATGCAGCCGAACGGTCCACCTTCGAAGGGTCCTTGCCGCTGAAGGCCCCACCGCCATGGGCACCGCGGCCACCGTAAGTGTCAACGATGATTTTCCGGCCCGTCAGCCCCGTGTCCCCATGCGGCCCCCCGATGACAAACTTGCCCGTCGGATTGACATGCAACTTGATGTCATCGCCGAAGAGCGCCTGAACCTTGGCACTCATGCTCGCCTTGACCCGAGGAATCAGGACGGATTCAACATCCGCTTTGATTTTTGACAACATCTCCTCTTCGCTGCCGAATTCGTCATGCTGTGTGGACAACACAATCGCCTCGATTCGCTCGGGGGAATTGTCGTCAGCATATTGAATCGTGACCTGAGATTTCGCATCCGGCCGCAGGTAAGGCATCGGGCTCGGTGATTCTCGGCGAATCGCTGCCAGCTCCCGCAGCAACCGGTGCGACAACTCCAGTGGGAGTGGCATGAAGTTCTCCGTCTCCCGTGAGGCGTAGCCAAACATCATCCCTTGGTCACCGGCCCCTTGGTCTTCTGGGTTTTGGCGCTCCACACCCTGATTGATGTCGCTGGACTGCTCGTGAATCGCACTCAGAACACCGCAGGAATTCGCCTCGAACATGTACTCGCTCTTCGTGTATCCGATCCGCTCAATGACCTTTCGCGCGATGGTTTGAACGTCCAAATACGCTTGGGATTTGACTTCCCCGGCGAGAATGACCTGCCCCGTTGTCACCATGGTCTCGCAGGCGACTTTCGACTGAGGATCAAAGGCGAGGAAATTGTCGATGAGGGCGTCGCTGATTTGGTCTGCAACTTTATCTGGATGTCCTTCGCTGACGGACTCGGAGGTAAAAAAGTAACTCATGCTGGGGGCAAAAGTACACAAGTCCGATGCATGCACATTACCTTTGCAGGGCTTATCGCGAAAGACGGAGGGAACAGGCCCTGTGAAGTCTTGGCAACCCGGGAAACAGGCCGGGTGCCACATCCTACCGTCCGCCAATGACGCGAACGGAAAGATGAGCAAACGGCAAGGCGCTGCATGCGTCCGGCTTTCGGGAAAGCAATGTGAGAAGGTTTCGAGCAACGTGTTCGGGCCTTGAAATTGCTGAAAACCGCGAGAGCTTTGAAGACAACAGATTCAGAATGGAAAGGGCTGGGCGTTCGCGCTGAGCAACGCACCCGCGCACTGCAGGCCGCACTGGCCGAACGCATCCTCGTGCTGGATGGCGCCATGGGCACCATGATACAGCGGTATGCTTTGGCAGAAAACGACTTCCGTGGCCATTTGTACAGCGACCATCACAAGCCTCTGAAAGGCAACAACGACCTGTTGTCGCTGACGCGTCCAGACATCATCCGGGAAATTCACGAGGCCTATCTCATGGCAGGAGCAGACATCCTGGAAACCAACACCTTCAGCTCCACGAGCATTGCCCAAGCCGACTACGACCTTTCGGCGGCAGCGTTTGACCTGAACCAGGCCGCTGCGACAGTGGCCCGGTCGGCGGTGGAGGCGGTGGAGACGTCGGCCTGGCCACGATTTGTCGCTGGGGCTTTGGGTCCGACAAACCGAACCGCTTCCCTCTCCCCCGACGTGAACAACCCCGGCTATCGGGCCGTGACATTTGAGCAATTGGCGGCGGCTTACAAGGAGCAGGCACTGGGGCTGATGGCAGGTGGGGCAGACATCCTGCTTGTGGAAACCGTTTTCGATACGCTCAATGCAAAGGCCGCACTTTTTGCTTTGGAGGATGCGTTCGACGAAGCCGGCTTCCGCTTGCCCATCATGGTTTCAGGAACCATCACCGATGCCTCGGGTCGCACGCTATCAGGCCAAACCACCGAAGCCTTCCTCATTTCCATGTCCCACGCGCCGCTGCTGAGCATCGGGCTGAATTGCGCGCTCGGTGCCCAACAATTGACGCCTTTCTTGGAAGTGCTGGGCAGGGAGGCTGAATGCCACGTGAGCGCCTATCCCAATGCCGGTCTCCCCAACGAAATGGGGGAGTACGATCAATCGCCTGAAGCCATGGCTTCAGCGGTGACGCCATTCTGTGCAAAGCAATGGGTCAACATCATCGGTGGGTGCTGTGGCACCACGCCCGAACACATCGCTGCCATTGCCGCCGTTGCCGCCGCGCACGCCCCACGTCCCCTCCCCCAAAGCACCCTTGCATGAGCCAGCGCCAACACGCCACACTCCGCCTGTCCGGTCTGGAGCCGCTGATCGTGACGTCCGAGTCGAACTTCGTCAACATCGGCGAACGGACGAACGTCACGGGCAGCCGGAGATTCGCCCGACTCATTCGGGAAGAACGTTATGAGGAGGCGCTGGCCATTGCCCGAGAGCAAGTGGATGGCGGCGCTCAAATCCTCGATGTCAACATGGACGAAGGGATGATCGATGGGGAACACGCCATGGTCACGTTCTTGAACCTGCTGGCCGCTGAACCGGATATCGCCCGGATACCCGTGATGATTGATTCGTCGAAATGGTCCATCATTGAGGCGGGTTTGCAGGTGGTGCAAGGCAAGTCCGTCGTCAATTCCATTTCGCTCAAAGAGGGTGAGGAGGCGTTTTTGCACCAAGCCCAGCTCATCCGACGCTACGGTGCTGCGACGGTGGTGATGGCCTTCGACGAAGCCGGACAAGCCGACAGTTATCAGCGCCGAATCGACATTTGCGCAAGGGCCTACAAACTCCTGACAGAAAAGGCCAAATTCCCGGCCGAGGACATCATTTTCGACCCAAACATTTTCCCAGTCGCCACCGGCATGGAGGAGCACCGCCGGAATGCCCTGGACTTCTTCGAAGCTGCCCAGTGGATTCGGACGCACCTGCCCGGCGCGCACGTCTCTGGCGGCGTGTCCAATGTCAGTTTCAGTTTCCGAGGGAACAATGTCGTGCGTGAGGCCATGCACTCTGCTTTTCTGTATCATGCGATTCAGGCCGGCATGGACATGGGCATCGTCAACCCGACAATGCTCGAAGTGTACGATGACATCGGGCCAGACCTCCTGGCCCATGTCGAGGATGTCTTGCTCGATCGCCGGGAGGACGCCACGGAGCGGTTGCTGAGCTTTGCGGAGCAAGTCAAGGGGCAAGAGCGGAAGGGGAATGTGGCGGATTTGGCCTGGCGAGACCAGCCGCTGGAAGAACGCATCAGCCATGCCTTGATCAAAGGCATCACCGATTTCATCGAGGCCGATGCGGAAGAGGCCCGGCTGGCGCTTGGGCGACCGCTTGCAGTGATTGAAGGGCCATTGATGGCAGGCATGAACATCGTCGGCGACTTGTTTGGGGAGGGCAAAATGTTCCTGCCCCAAGTCGTCAAGAGCGCTCGGGTGATGAAGCGGGCGGTGAGGTACTTGACGCCGTTTATGGAAGAAGAGAAGCGACAGGGTCGGCAAGCGGCCGGGGGTGCCGGAACCATCTTGCTCGCCACTGTCAAGGGCGATGTTCACGACATCGGCAAGAACATCGTCGGGGTCGTTTTGGCCTGCAACGGATTCGAGGTGGTCGACCTCGGGGTGATGATTCCGAAAGAAAAAATCCTCGATGAGGCCGTTCGGGTGGGCGCAGATGTCATCGGGCTGAGCGGCCTGATCACCCCTTCGCTCGAAGAAATGCGGGATGTGGCCGCTGAAATGAAGGCACGCGGCTTGACCACACCGCTGCTGATCGGAGGCGCAACGACGTCTCGCGTCCACACCGCCGTGAAAATCTCGCCGCTTGCCGGTGGCCCAGTGGTGCACGTCAACGACGCTTCGCGGGCCGTGCCCGTGGCCGCAGCCCTCATCTCGCGGGAGCAGCGCGACGACTTTGCCGCCAGCGTCGCTGCGGACTACGAAAAAGTCCGAGGACAATACGAACGGGACCGGGCCGCCAAGCAGCTGCTTCGCCTTGATGAAGCCAGACGCCGAGCGCCAGAACTCGATTTCAGCACCGGACTCGTGGTGCCCAATCGCCTGGGGGTGCATGAAATCGGACCCGTCACCGTCGCTGATCTGCGGCCATACATCGACTGGTCGCCGTTTTTCCGATCGTGGGGACTGGCAGGGGCTTACCCCAGGATTTTGGCCGACGAGGTTGTCGGGGCCGAAGCCCGGAAACTTCATGACGATGCCGAGGCCTTGCTCGAATCGATGATGCGGCAACCCGGGCGGGTCCGGCCGCGCGGGGTTTGGGGCATTTTTCCGGCCGCACGCACCGCCCCCGAAACCGTGACCTTGTTCGAAGCACAAAGCATTGCGACGCTCGGCCGATTTGAATTCCTGCGCCAGCAAACCGAACAGCGAAATGGAATCCAACGGTCCTTGGCCGACTTCATCGCGCCCCCCAGAACAGACGGGCGACCCGCGGACCACATCGGGTGCTTTGCCGTGACCATCCACGGCATTGACGAATGGGCCCAACGGCACACGGACGAAGGCAACGACTACGATGCCATTCTGGTGAAAGCGATCGGGGATCGACTCGCGGAGGCCCTGGCGGAATGGCTGCACGAACAAGTGCGCAAAACCCACTGGGGGTATGCCGCAGACGAGCAATTCTCGAACCATGAACTGATTCAGGAAAAGTACCGGGGGATTCGGCCTGCACCGGGCTACCCCGCTTGTCCGGACCATTTGGACAAAAAATTGATTTGGCAAATGCTTGATGCAGAAAAGCGCACCGGCGCGATGTTGACCGAGTCTTTTGCCATTCAACCCGCCGCAGCCGTCTCAGGCTACTACTTCGCCCACCCCGAAGCCCGTTACATGGCCGTGGGGCTCATCGACGAAGACCAACTCACGGACCACGCCCAGCGACGCGGCATGTCCCGGGAAGAGGACGCGCGGTGGTTGGCCACTTCCCTTTTGGACAGAAAATCATGAAAATCACACAACACCTCGCCGAAGCCAAGGACACCTTGTTCAGCTTCGAACTCTTGCCGCCCCTGAAGGGCGAAAACATCGGCCAAATCCACGCCACTGTCGAACGGCTGCTGGAGTTTTCGCCATCCTTTGTCGACGTGACCTACCACCGAGAGGAATACGTCTACCGCGAGGTGAAAGCCGGGTTGCTCGAAAAGCGAACGGTGCGCAAACGGCCGGGAACCGTAGGGATTTGCTCGGCCATCAGCCACAAATACAACCTCGATGCTGTGCCGCACATCATTTGCGGCGGGTTCACGAAGGAGGAGACGGAGAATGCACTGATTGACCTCGATTTTGTGGGGGTCGACAACGTGCTGGTGCTTCGCGGGGATCCGATTCGGTCGGAGGGCCGGTTCAAGGCAGAGGCCGATGGGCACGCGTTTGCGATTGATTTGTTGAACCAAATCGCCGACATGAACCGCGGCCGCTACCTCGACCCAGATTTGCGGAACACGAACGCCACGGATTTCTGCATCGGCGTGGCGGGGTATCCTGAGAAGCATTTTGAAGCGCCGAATTTGGCCAGTGACCTCCGCTGGCTCAAGCGAAAAGTCGAAGACGGAGCGGAATATGTTGTGACCCAAATGTTCTTCGACAACCAAGCATTTTTTCGGTTTGTCGCCGCCTGTCGGGCAGAAGGGATCATGGTGCCCATCATTCCAGGGCTCAAGCCGCTGACCACAAAGTCCCAATTGCAATTGCTCCCGCAGAATTTCCACGTGAACCTGCCCGATGAGTTGGTTCAGGCAGTCGATGCCGCAAAAGACAACGACGCCGTCAAGGCCATCGGCATCGAATGGTGCATCCAACAGGCAAGAGAATTGAAAGCGGCTGAAGTCCCCGCGCTCCACTTCTACACCATGGGGCGGGCGGAACCGACAGCAAGCATCGCCCGAGCGGTGTTCTGAGTGGCATCCTGACTGGCTGGCTGGCTGGCTGGCTGGTGCCCATCGATTCGATAAACTCCCTTTATGGCAAGGATTGAGCCATTCAATCATCGAAAAGGTGGACCGGGCCAGAACTTTGACCCATGGCAGCATGCGGCAATGATGTTCGGACTGCAGTGGCGCTTTTGAAGGCAGGACGCTGCGTTGCGCTGCCGACGGAGACCGTTTATGGGTTGGCAGCGCGTGCTGACGACCCCCAAGCCATCGAAGAAATTTACCGAATCAAGGGACGCCCATCGAACAACCCGCTGATCCTGCATTTCGACGAATTGTCGTCCATGCGGGGTTGGGTGGCCCGGATGCCAGAGGAGGCTGAGCGATTGGCCAAATCATTTTGGCCAGGCCCCCTCACCCTCTTGCTCCCCAGAGGACCCAAGGCCTCCCCCGCGGTTGCTGCAAATTTGCCCCGTGTGGGCGTGCGCGTGCCAGCCCATCCCGTCTTTCGGAAAATCATCAAAAGCACGGGGGTCCCCTTGGCCGCCCCAAGCGCCAACCGCTCCGGATATGTCAGCCCTACCCAAGCGGGCCATGTGGCGAACGCGTACGGTGAAGAATTGGCCTATGTCTTCGATGGCGGCCCTTGCGAGGTGGGCATCGAGTCCACGATTGTGGGATGGGAAGAAGACGGAACATGGCGACTCTATCGGCCCGGAGCCATCGGCGCCACTGCCATCGAACGAGTGCTCGATGCCCCTTTGACCCCCATCGCCTCGGGTGCAGCCCCGGTTGCCCCTGGCATGCTCCCCCATCACTACGCCCCGCATACGCCCGTCGCGATTGGGGGCTTCGAAAGCGCCCACGCATCCGCTCGGGAAGGATGGGTGACGTGGCGGGGATTGGATTTGGCCATCCCTCCCCAAACCATTCACCGGCCGATTTCCACCCGCAATCGCCTCGAAGACGCCGCCCGCGAGCTGTACGACGCCATGATTGTTTTGGACGGCCTGGGGCTGGAGTGCATTCGCATTCAGCCATTCCCCCACCGTGGCATTGGCATTGCACTCAACGAACGCATCCAACGGGCCAGCCAGCGAATTCCGACGCCATGAACCTCGACCTTCTCCTGGAGAACCTCACGAACCCAGCCCTCCTCTTTTTCCTGCTGGGCATCCTCGCCGTCCAACTCCGAAGTGACCTGGAAATTCCCAAGACTTCATCGAAGTTCATCGCGCTGTATCTCCTGTTTTCCATAGGATTTGAAGGTGGGCAGGAGATGGTCCATGGCGAGATGGATCGGGAAATGTTCCTGGGCATGGCCTTTGGGATTTCACTGGCGATGGGCATTCCATTGATGGTGTTTCCCATTGCGCGGGCCAAATTCGGCTCCGAAAACGCTGGTGCCATCGCTGCGGCCTATGGCTCCATCAGCGCCGTGACCTTTGTGACGGCAACAGCCTTCCTCGAAATTCAAAACGAGCCCTTTCACGGCCATCTTGTCGCGGTCATGGCCCTGATGGAAGCGCCAGCGATTGTCGTGGGCGTTCTCCTCAAGGAGCGTTTTTCCTCCGAGCCACGGGTGGGGTCATCGCCCAGCCAAATCCGGAAAGTCCTGCACCATGCCTTGACGAATGGAAGCGTCGTGATCATCATCGGCAGTCTGGTGATCGGCATGCTCGCCAGCGATGCACAGGCCGAAGGCATCAAACCCTTCACCACCGACATTTTCAAGGGCTTCCTCGCGATTTTCCTGCTCGACATGGGCATCGTGAGCGGCCGAGAGCTCAAGGCTTTTGTCAAGCACGGCATCTCAGCTCCGGGACTGGCCCTTGTCCTTCCGTTGTTCAACGGCACGGTGGTGTCCTTTCTGTCATCCTTCATCACGGAAAGCCCCGGTGACCGCTTTTTGTTCGCCATTTTGGGGGCCAGCGCTTCCTACATTGCGGTTCCTGCCGCCATGCGGTTGGCGGCCCCAAAGGCGAACCCGGGGCTCTACATCCCCATGGCGTTGGCGGTCACCTTTCCGGTCAACATCACCTTGGGATTCCCGCTGTATTGGTCCATCATTTTGGGCTGAAGCCTCCTTCAGGTTCGTCACCGATGGGGCGCAGCGATGAAGCGAACGGAAAATACCGTTGTGCCAAGAGGTGCGCACGCGCGGACAACTGTGACTCGAACCGATCCCGCAAGGGCGTCAAGGGTTTGGTCTCCAAACGAATCAATTGCCATTGCGAAACGCCATCCCAAGCAATCGGCCTGGATTGCAACAGGCCCAACCTCAATTCGGATTGAAAGCCGGCCTCCGCCATCAAACTGATGCCCATTCCCGCGACAACAGCCTGCTTGACGGCTTCATTTGTGGCCAACTCGAGCAGTGGCTGCGTGGCGATTCCCCTCGCCCGCAAGGCATTCCCCATCACGTGCCTCGTCCCAGATCCTGACTCCCGAAAAATCAAAGCAGAATCTGCAAGCCAAGAGGTGAGTGCCTCCCCATCGTCCGTGGGCATTTGCCAGTCCGCGGGCGCCACCCAATGCAGACGATTCGGCAAAAGTTTGACCGAGTGAACCTGCAGCCGATCTGGTGGCAAACTGACAAAGGCGTAATCAATTTGGCCAGCGGCCAAGGCCGCAAGGACTTTTTGACGATTCGTGACTTCCAATTCGAAAGCAACGTGCGGGTGTTGCGCGTTGAAATCTCGGAGAAAGCGAGGCAACAGGTATTTGCCCGTGGAGACGGAGGCAATGGAGATCTTGCCCGTCCATTCGCCGCGACTGGCGTTCGTCTGGGCTTGCATGCGCTCGGCCTCCATCAACATCTCTTTTGCACTGTGCAGCACCCGTCGCCCCAAATCGGTCAAGTGCATCGTGCGCCCTGCCCACTCGACCAGAGGTCCATCAAAGCACTGCTGGAAATTGCGCAATTGCACAGAGGCCGCGGGCTGGGTAAGGTGCAAGGCCTCAGCGGCTCGGGTCACGCTGCCTGATTCGGCGACAGCAACAAAAACGCGCAATTGATGAAGGGTGAACTGCATGGTTGGGGAACAACAGGAGGCCAAATCTGTTCTCAAAAGCCGAGCCCTCATCATCAACATTATTTATACTCAAGATAAATTGTCTAAATTCGGAACTCCGAGATCAGACGACCCATGCCCAAAACCCCTGCGTATTTGGCCCTTCAAGGCGCCATTGACCAAGCATTCCAAGCAGACCTCACCCCAGAACAGGCTTTCCGGCTCCTTGTCAACGGCTACAATCGCTTCCGGCAACAGATGACCCATCGCCGGGGTCGTGGCAATTTGCTGGCAGATGCAGCAATGGGACAATTCCCCTATGCCGCAGTGCTGGGCTGCATCGACTCCCGCGTTCCTGTTGAAGAGGTCTTCGATGCGGCCTTCGGCGATATGTTTGTGGCAAGGCTCGCTGGCAATACTGTGAATGACGACGTGCTCGGCAGTTTGGAATACGCTTGCAAGTACGCCGGGGCGAAGGTGATTTTGGTGCTGGGCCACACCCAATGCGGTGCGGTCAAGGGGGCGTGGGATGGGCTCGAGGACGACCACATCACTGGACTCTTGAAACGCTTGCAACCGGCTGTATCGGCAACAAAAGCGTTGAAGGGCAATGCCCCCTCCGCGGAAAACATCAATTATTGCGTTCATGCGAACGTTGACCACGTCATCGGCCGCATCCGCGCAGAGAGCGAAACACTTCGGAACTTGGAGGATGCAGGAGACATTGCCATCGCAGGTGCTGTCTATCATGTCGACACCGGGATGGTCAATTTTCGCACACCCCCGAAGCACCTGACCATGCCCTTGCCAAGCCTCCCCTGAATGTTGGGCGAGACCATCAGCACGATTCGGCAAATTCAGTCAAGGGCCCATGCGGCTGTCATTTTTTGCTTGCTCTCAATGGCGGGGTTCGTGGATTGTCCTCATGCCAAATTCGTCACAGACACAACCCAAGTTTCCACAATCGGAGGCTCGCCCATTTTTCCGTCCACAACAACCGAAACATTTCTGTCCCTCGCCTCGTCGCGCCCCATCCATCGCATCCCATGTTCAAGCATCTGAAACAAGACCTTCCTGCCTCCGTCGTTGTGTTTTTTGTGGCACTGCCGCTATGCCTCGGCATTGCCTTGGCTTCTGGAGCGCCGCCCTTGTCTGGCATCATTGCAGGAATCATCGGTGGCATTGTGGTCGGCGTCCTTTCTCAGTCCCCCTTGGGGGTGTCCGGTCCTGCGGCTGGCTTGACAGTCATCGTTCTCAATGGCATCGACAGCTTGCCGACGTTCGAGATTTTCTTGAGCGCCGTCGTTGTGGCAGGAATCTTCCAAGCCGTGCTTGGCATTCTCCGCGCCGGGGTCATCGGCCTTTACTTTCCTTCAGCCGTCATCCAAGGCATGCTGACTGCCATTGGCATCATCATTTTCCTCAAGCAGTTGCCTCATGCCGTGGGCTATGATGCCGACCCTGAAGGGGAATTGGAGTTCTTACAATCCGACGGATACAATACGTTCTCAGAACTCGGACATGCATTCAGCCTCTTTGAACCATTGGCCATGGTGATTGCAGCCGTCTCGTTGTCCATTTTGCTCTTGTGGGAATTGCCGTTGATCAAGCAAAGCGCTTGGGCCAAACTCGTCCCTGGTTCACTCCTCGCCGTCGCCTCAGGAATCCTCATCCAAACCTTGGGTCAAGGCACTTCCTGGGGGCTTTCGCAGGAACATCTCGTGACCATTCCTGAAATGACCGATGGCATCGCTTCTTTGGTCAGATTCCCGGATTTCTCCATGGTCTTCTCTGGTGAAATCCTCATTCTTGGCGCAACGCTGGCCATTGTGGCGAGCTTGGAAACCCTCCTTTGCGTTGAGGCAACCGACAAACTTGACCCACACAAACGCGTCACACCGACGAATCGGGAATTGGTCGCCCAAGGCATTGGAAACACCATCAGCGGTTTCATCGGCGGCCTCCCATTGACCCAGGTCATCGTTCGAAGCTCGGCGAACATTCAGAGCGGCGGCGTTACCAAGCTCAGCGCCATCCTGCACGGCTTTCTCCTCCTCATCAGCGTGCTCGCCTTGCCCAATCTCTTGAACATGATTCCGCTGTCGAGTCTCGCAGCGATCCTTCTCGTGGTGGGATACAAATTGGCCAAGCCCAGCCAATTCAAAGCGATGGCAACAAAAGGCAAGCGGCAATTCGCTCCTTATTTGATCACGGTTTTGGCCATTATCTTCACGGACTTGCTCATTGGAATTGGCATTGGCCTGGCGGCATCTATCGTGGCCATTCTGCTGGATCATTACAACAGACCATTTGTCCAATATTCCATCGATCCCGAAACCAAGACATCAACACTGGTCCTTCCGACCGACGTCACCTTCTTGCACAAGGCGGGCATCCGAGAAGCACTGGCCTCCATCCCGAACCATGGAAAAATTGTCATCGATGCAACCCATACCCAACGCATCGACATGGATGTCGAGGAAATCATTGACGACTTCAAACAACGCGCCAGCGAAGATGGAATCGATCTCACCTACCTCAGGCCGTCTTCCTCCGACAAGCTGTCCACCCCCCTCGCGAGCTTCAAGCGTGCCTTACTTCTTTCTAAAGAATAATCGCAAACTCACGCCAGAAAAATCATACCGATCACGAAGGTGATTTTCCAAAAACCGCATGTAAGGTGCCTTCACATACTGAGGCAGGTTGCAGTAAAAGGCAAATGACGGTGTTTGGCTTGGAATCTGAGTGATGTACTTGATGCGGACCATCTTGCCCTTGTACATCGGTGGCGGCTGATTTTCAATGATGGGCAGCAAAAAATCATTGAGTTCGCTCGTGGGAACTTTTTGTCCGCGATTCTGGTAAACGGTCATCGCCGCCTCAAAGGCTTTGAGGATGCGCTGCTTGGTGGTGTTGGAGGTAAACACAATGGGAACATCCACAAAAGGGGATATGCGCTCGCGAATGGCTTCCTCCATTTTCATCATGGTGGAGTGGTCCTTCTCAATCATGTCCCACTTGTTCACCAATATCACAATCCCTCGATAACTCTGAGCAACTTGCCAAAAAATGTGCAGGTCCTGACGCTCCATTCCCTGCTGCGCATCAATGAGAAGCATGCAAACGTCGCTCTCATCTATGCTCTTCATCGTGCGCAAAGTGCTGTAAAATTCCAGCTGATCTTCAACTTGCTTTCGCTTTCTCAAACCTGCTGTATCGACGAGCTCCACATCAAATCCGTACAAATTGAACCTTGTATGAACGCTGTCGCGGGTCGTGCCCGCAATATCAGTGACAATGTTCCTCTCCTCTCCCAACAACGTATTGATCAAGGTGCTCTTGCCCACATTCGGCCGTCCTACAATGGCGAAGCGGGGAATTCCTTCCACCCGACCATCATTCTCCTCATCCGGCAACAAAGCAACCAGGGCATCCAACATTTCCCCTGTCCCATGTCCATTGCTTGCTGAAACAGGAAACACCTCACTGTCCAGCCCCAAGTTGTAAAACTCGTGTGCATTGACCTCATGTGCAGGCGTGTCCACCTTGTTGGCCATCAGGACCACGGGCTTCTGGGCCTTCCGAATGAGCCGTGCGATGTCTTCGTCAATGTCTGTCACGCCTGTTTGTGCGTCAACGACAAACAAGACAATCGCCGCCTCTTGCAGACTCAATTCCACCTGTCGCCGAATGGCCACTTCAAACGCATCGTCGCTGTTTCGGATCCATCCCCCAGTATCAATCACCTGAAAGGCACGACCGATCCATTCAGCCCAACCATATTTCCTGTCTCGCGTTGTGCCGCTCGTCGGATCTGTGATGGCATCACGACTCTCAGTCAAACGATTGAACAAGGTGGACTTTCCCACATTGGGCCGACCTACAATTGCTACCAAATCCTTCATGATCAAACAAAAATACACTCACCACAACACATGGCTTGCAAAATTTCAGGCACAAAAAAAGGGCCCCTTTGAAGGGGCCCTAAGAGTGGCGTCGACATACTCTCCCGCAATAGCAGTACCATCTGCGCTGGTGGGCTTAACTTCTCTGTTCGGAATGGGAAGAGGTGGACCTCACCGCAATAGACACCAAAATTGGATGTTGGTCAGAGCGAGGTTGCGTCCTCGCGGCCGGCCTTTGCCGGTCTGTTCCAACAAATGGGAACATACTGGTAGAAAAATCTGCACTTATAAGCTTTCGGGTAATTAGTACCGCTCGGCTTTGACATCGCTGCCTTTACACCTGCGGCCTATCAACGTTGTCGTCTCCAACGACCCTCAACAAGACCTCATCTTGTGGTGAGTTTCGCACTTAGATGCTTTCAGTGCTTATCTCATCCATACGTAGCTACTCTGCGCTGCAGCTGGCGCCACAACAGATACACCAGAGGTATGTCCATCCCGGTCCTCTCGTACTAGGGACGGGTCCACTCAAGTCTTGAACGCCCACAACAGATAGAGACCGAACTGTCTCACGACGTTCTGAACCCAGCTCGCGTGCCACTTTAATGGGCGAACAGCCCAACCCTTGGGACCTTCTCCAGCCCCAGGATGTGACGAGCCGACATCGA
>CBFIFE010000022.1:37361-37682 GCA_965661765.1 uncultured Flavobacteriales bacterium | reverse complement strand
AACCCCATGATCCTGAAGTAGTTCGAAAGGTGAACGACCAGTATACCGACAGGCACAAACCAAAACTTGTGGCGCCAAGGTCCCGGATAGGCAAGAACGAAAATGGCGAAAAGTGCGAAAAGCGCCACACCATCGCATGAGGTACCCACAACAAGCCCCTCTCCCCCAGCGAGACCGAGACGATTCCGGAAGACCCCAGGTTCAAACAACTCAAGCACTTCCCATCCAAGGGCTTTCATGGTGAACTCGCTCATCAGAACCAAGCTCTGGATGACGTACTCATCGAGCAGGGTCTGATCCCTGAGGACGAAGGTGTACAAC
>CBFIFE010000022.1:35550-37351 GCA_965661765.1 uncultured Flavobacteriales bacterium | reverse complement strand
GGCTGCTGACCCCAATTTCCGAATCGAAGCGGTTCGGAACGAATCCTGACGATTCTCTGGCATCTTACGCTTCGTTCTCGCCTTGAGACCTTTTTCGGTCTCGAATTTTCTTTGCACCATAGGCTGCGCCACCTGCGATGAGCACACTCAGACCGCCATCAATCGGAATCCCGGGTGCATCGGGCATTGACGGAGGGGCGAGCATGATGCCTGGTACGAGCAGCACCAAGCTTACTGCGAAGGTGATTTTGATGAAGTTGTTCATGATTTCGGTTTTTCAAAGTTGAATGGCTCAGTTCAAAATGACTTTTGCCGTCAATGGGGCTTGACGCGGTGAAGCCAATTGGATGTGATACACCCCCTTCGGCATGGTCGAAGAAAGTGCAACCTGCCACTGAGCCCTGCCTTGGGAGTTCAGATCCATCACCTTCTTGCCGGAGGCATCGAACATGCCTCCCATCCAACGGCAGTCGCGCTCCTGACCTTGGATTGTCAACTGCAAGGTTCCATCCGCGCAAACCACTTGCAATCCTTGAACCTCTTGGAAGTTCTCTTCTATTCCGACGGATGCTTCTCCCGACAATTCGCTGTTGAAGTCTGCCGACGCCAAGTGGCCCAAACGATCGATGTGCAGAACCCAAGAAACGACCTCATCAGCTGATGCGTACTCAAATTCGAACGAGCCATTGGAGAGGTTGAGAATTTCACCTGTCTCTGGATTTTCAATCTCAACGCGACGTTCGCTGGCCATCAACTCATCGTTCAAACTGATGCTGTACGTTCCTGCCACCGGGGCATAAAAACCCAAGTCCATCGTTACCGCCATGCCTGAAGGCAGGGCTGCATGGTTTCGGTCCAAGTAGACACCATCATCCATCACAAACAGGTTCGACGCATTGGCCAATCCCATCTGCAGCGCATCCCACCGTTCATCAAAGCCCAAAGTGGCGTTGGCGTCAGCAATGATTTGGGCCTTGTCTCCTGCGACAGCCATTCCCGTCACCTCAAGTTGGAGGATGTCCATCTCCTCCTTGAATGTCACGGCATTGTCCACACAAATTCCGCCATGTGTGTACGCCGTGAGGACCAACTGCGTCCCCGAAACCCCTGCATCTTGAAGTCCCTTGACGAGAAACGCTTGGCCCGGAGCGACAAAATCCGCGGCAGACCACCCTTGCGTGCTGCTGTCGTAGACGTAGAGGACATTGGTGAGCTTGTCACCGAAAGTTCCTCCATCCGTGGCTTGGTTGAAGAAGTTTGTCGAACCGATGGTGCAGAGTTCCGAATTGCCCAGTAGCACCCAGCGCGAACTCGCCTCGGCAGTCTCACTTGCGAACCATTCGCTTGAGCTCACATCCTGAAGCTTCAGATAACGCGGATTTCCATAACCCATGGTGTACTCCCCACGCATTTCCAAGGTCCACGGCCCAGCCCCCGTGGCCACGCCGCCTGTTCCGCCGAAATACGCGATGGCACCGTGCTTCAGCCCCGCAAACGCATGTGTGGCGATGTAGGCAAATTCATCGGCCGATTTGGCATTCCAGCCATAGTCAAATGACTCATGGCCCCACATGTAAAGATTGGGCGCTGTGGTTGAATTCACTTCGACCAAATCGTCACCGAGATACATGTTGAAGCCCGCTGAATTGCTGGGATCTTCTGAATCCTCGGTGTAAAAAGGCAACGAGATGCCATGCCATCCCGTCCCAGACACCGGTACCTCCATGATGTACTCGACACTGTTTCCGTCTTTGAGCGCGTTCGCAACACCTCCAAGGTTCAACGTGCTTGTGTACGTCGT
>CBFIFE010000022.1:0-35451 GCA_965661765.1 uncultured Flavobacteriales bacterium | reverse complement strand
CGCTGGATCCCCGGCTGAAAAGGTGCCCAGGCGCAGTGTGGCGTTGTCTTCGAGGTGCACCAGGCCGTCTGCGTTCAGCTTGAACGTCCCACTCAAATCCAATTCTCGGTCCGCACCGACGACAACTTGATCCACCAGAGCTGGTGTCGCAACGCTTGGATTTGACGCAACAAGGGGAGCATTCCCGGCCACGAGAGCCGCAATCACGCGATGTGCGCTCACCGCGTGTTCCAGCCCATCGATGTCCGTGGCTTTGTAGTTCAGTGTCACATCGGCATCAAAATCGTGGAGGCTCAGGCTCTCCGTTATGGGATTCGCGATGAAGTCATAAGCGCCGACCGGCGCACCTGGCCCTGGAAACGTTCCAGAATGCGTCGTGGCTTCGAGCGAACAACTCGTCAACAAATCAAGACTGCAGCTCACTGGACTTACGCCGAGGCCATCGAAAATTTGGTCATTGTCGCTGTCTTCGGTGAGATAATAATCGCTTCCATCGTCAAACGGCTTATCCCAATTCATGTATTTGCCCATGTGGCGTCGAACGTACGGATCGAGTGTGGCACTCAAGCCTCCAGAGGGATAGATGAAGTTGTTGTGGAACGTGAACCCACAAATTTGCCCCCGAAAAGATCGATCGTCGAAACTCGGATTTCCGCCAATTTCAAAGTCATGCGTCCAACCATTCAGAATTTGGATGCCAAAATCAGGGGAAAGAATAAGATTTCCGTCCAGAAAAATGCGCATCCTATCGTCGCCGCCTTGATAAGCTGCTGCGAAGTGGTACCATTTGCCTGCCGTCAGCAATGGGCCTGAAGTTTGTGACTGTTCACCTTGTCCCGGCTCAGCGATGACAATTTGAATCCGGCCATTGTTGCCCTGGCGGGCCGTCATGTTCTTGCCGTCGGGCCCTTCCCAAGAAAAAATGCTGTGTCTGAATTGATCTCCGGTCACGACTGTCGGCCGAATCCACATGGAGATGGTCCAATTGCCGTTTGCGTTCATGTAATCGTTCATTGTTGAGCCAGGAATCCTCAATTTGTCACCATTGCTCTGAAAGTCCATCGAACCGGAGAACATCGGCGATGGCGTCTCTGATGAGATGGTCAAACCATTCGTGCTGAAAGTCGCCGGACCGCTTGAACCGATGTTGTCCACAAGTATTCCGGATGAGAACGATTCCATTTCTGCCGCGAGCACGGGGGTGGATTGTTCGGCGGTCGGCCATGAGGCGAATTGCGTACACAGTCGCCTGGTTTGGAGTACGTCGCTCGAGACGTTCAAAAGTCGCAAGTAATAATCCTGACCTGCCTCTAAACCAGTGAAGGTGATGACATCTCCGCTTGCTGAGTCCCCGACCTGTAACGATTGCACTGGGGTTCCAACTACGACGTTATCGCTAACATTCAAAACAGCTCCAACAGGCGGGTCAGCTGTCAACGTGACTGTCATTGATGATTCCGTTACCCAGTAGGGATGACTGAAGTACGACTGCGCCACGAGAGATGTGGTGGACAACAGTACCAACAAAAGGGCACTCAATCGCAGGAAATGGTGATTCATTTTGCTTTGCTTTTTGACGCCCAAATTTTTTTGCAATCCGCTTCGGAAAACAAGCAAATCGGACTTCACAAAGCGTCACAAACAACTCATTATTCCTCACAAACAACCCTCAAAATACTGACAATCAATTGGAAATGTCATTTCACAGCTCGATTGGATTCAGTCGATTTGTTAGTGTTTATGAACAAACCTCAAAATCCCAGTCAAGTGAAATGAGCCAAGAGTTCTGGAAAAACCTCCGCTTGAAACAATCTCGTTGTTCCGTGAAAATGAAGTTTGGAACCGCGCAGCCGAAACCAATCACAGCGATCGGCTACAACTCGACAATCAAGCCCAACGCCGGCAACAAATTGCCAGCACTTGGATCGAGCATGCGCGCATCGTATCGCCCATCGCCGTTGAGGTCGAGGGGTTCGCCAGTCAGCGGGTTGCGCACGACATCGGTGACGGGAGGCTGAGGGACGGCGGCGGCGGTGGCGTTTTGGACTTCAGCAAAAACGTCAAGCGACCAGCGCTCGAAAAACCACTTTCGATCCAACCGGAGGTCCAATTGATAGAAAGCCCCATTCCGCTCGCTGTTCAGCCGATTGAAATCCGGCAGCGGTCGACCATAGAAATCCCAAGTCTCAACGCTCAAACTCGCTGGGTCCACAGGCGTGTAGGGGAGCCCCCCGCTGATGAGCAGCCGCGCCCCAAGTTCCCAACCGCTCGCCCATTTCTTCCCCCCTGTCAAGCTGAGAATGTGCCGATTGTCCCAGGATGAGGGAATCCATGCGCCAGTGCTTTCTGCATCCCGGAATTCGCTCCGCACAAAAGTGTAAGCCAGCAATCCGTAGAAACCTTTGTACAACCGCTGCTGAATCAACAATTCTGTGCCATAAGATCGGCCTTGACCATCGAATGTGACCGCTTCATTGCCGACCACCCCGAAATCAGCGCCCAGATTTGCCAAAGCGATTCCTGTCCGATCGCTCACAGGAGCGTGGAAGTAGTCCTTGAAAAACCCTTCGACCGAAATGACGAAGTTTTTTTCGCTGCCGTCCCAGCGGATCCCGGCGACGGCCTGGCGATTTGACAAGTACCGCGCATTGCTGCCGGCATTGATTCGGTCGCCCGAGGCATCGGCAAAGCCCAAAATCGTGTAGGCCGGGAGCTGCCGATAAATCCCGGCGTTCGCATTCAAGGACCACCCCGGGGAAAACGACCAGGACGCCGAAGCCCGAGGCGACAATTGCCGCAATGGATTCTGGAGCCCCGTTGCCGCAGTGCTGCCATCGAGGCGCAGGCCCGCAGACAAGGTCAAGCGGTCTGCGGCGAAGCGCTTGCTCGCTTGGCCGAAGGCACCGTATTTCCAAGCTTGGAAGGCAGATCGCACAACAACAGGTTGCAGGTCCTCCGTGATGGGGTCAAGACGTTGCTCATCGGTGTTGTTGTTGTATTTGGCATATTCCAAGGCCAAACCCCAGGTCGCCTCACCCCCCTTCGCAAAAAACAATTTCCGCTCGGCGCGGAACTTGTTCTCGATCTCCTGGGAGATGTAATCCCGCAGCAAGGTCGAATCTGGGTTGTTGTCGGCATGCTTGTAAGCCCTGTTGTTGAGCATGTTGCGGCTTGCGACAAAGGTCCACCGCCCATTGTCCAGGTAACGGTCCCACTTGGCGCCCTGCGTATAGTTCCATTGGGTCTGGACGTCGAGAAACCCGAGAATGGCGACCCGCTCGAGGTAGTCGTCGGCTGCTGTGTCCTCAGCGAGGGCCGTGTTGAGCTCGAAGTCGTCGAGCGCCCCGAGCCCGAGCACTGTGATGGCATTGCGATCATCTGGGCGCCAGGTCCATTTGAATTGGTAGTCGTTGTAAATCGGCAGAAATGGCAGGCCAAGCGCCTCAAAGAGCAGCTGCAGGTAGCTCCGGCGCACGCTGGCGATCAGTGACGATTTCTCCCCAGTCGGGCCTTCGAGGGTGAGGCCGAGATCGCTGGTGCCCACGACCATGTTGGCCGTCCACTCGTCGGTGCGTGCCTCTTTGAAACTGAACTCCATCACGCTGCTGAGCGCATTGCCCCGCGCGGCCGGAAACGCTCCCGCATAAAAGTCGATGTTCTCGACGAGGTCCACATTGATCATGCCAACGGGTCCGCCCGAAGCACCCTGGGTAGCAAAGTGGTTGATGTTTGGGATTTCGATGCCATCGATGTAGAACCGGTTCTCGTTCGGCGCCCCACCGCGGATGACGATGTCGTTTCGAAAGCTGGGAATGGCGGCCACGCCAGGCAGCGTCCGAATGGCCCGGCTGATGTCGCGTCCGCCACCCGGATTTCGCTTGATTTCGTTGGTCCCAAGGCTGCGAACGGATAACGGAGCCTCGGCCTGAGTGGCCCGTCGAGTGGCCACCACCTCAGCCTCCTCGATGGTCACGGCCTGCTCGCGAAGCAGCACTTGAACCGAAGCCGGTCGAGCCGGCGTCACTTCTATCTCAAAAATGGTCCGGGACTCGTAACCCACAAAACTGACCACGATGTTCGCCGTGCCCGCTGGTACACCACCAAGCTCGAAGTTCCCATCGAAGTCGGTCGTTGTCCCGGTACTTGAACCTTGAAGAACCACCGTTGCAAAAGGAATCGGGGCATTGGTCACTTCGTCGGTGACGGAACCCCGGATGAGGCCGGATTGGCCCAAAACTGGAAGGGCCGCCAGCCCCCAAATCAGGAAAAAAAAGGAACGAATACGTCGCATCATGGCATGAAAACACCATAATGCGGAACAGGTTCAATCCCGAAGGCTCAAAACTTCAGCTCAAATCCAAATCCAGCCGCTGCCGCAATTCATTGAGCAAGGGATGCCGGGCCACCATGGCATCGTAGCGCTCTTTGTCACTCAAAAACTGAACGGGAACGTCCTCATGTTCTGCCTCTTCAACATCCACCTGCAACTCCAAACGCCCATTGCGCACAGATCGACGCAAATGCGCCAGCAACTCCGTTCGAATCTCCGTGATTTGAGCGAGTTGCAAGTCGTTGATCACTGTGAATCGGACCCGCATGCCGTCAAGCACCGGTTGGCGAGACTGCAGCGTTGCTGACAGATTGAATTGCTCTTGGGCTTCTTTGATTTGGCCAAACGCCTCCCAAGCCCTTGCCACACCTTCCACATCAACGGGATCGTTCATCAACGCCCATTCTGCGGCGATTTCCTCATCCGTCTTCTGGCGCTTCGGCGCCCGCAAAGTCTCCGGCGAGTTCAACTTCACTTGCCCCCCACGAAGGCTGCCGAGACCCAGTTTCCTCGCTGGCACCGGCTTGTCCGCTGTCATTTCAAGCGCCAGCGATGAAGGCGTCTTGGCTCGTTCGGACACTTCAGCCTCGACCTTTTCTCCCTCCGCTTCAAGCTTGACCTTCGGCACCACCTTCGTCCGACCGCCACGCCAAGCATCGGCAAAAATGGGAATCAGGCTTGAGCTATTTTTTTTTTTCGCCCCCTTCGAGGGAGCCCAGCTGCATCAACATCAATTCGACGAGCAGCCTTTGGTGATTGCTGGTTCGGAATTGGGTATCCACTGCGTTGACATGCTCCAAGGCCTTGACCAAAAAATGAAGGGAGCAATGCTGGGCCTGCGTGCGGTACTGCGACTTGACATCCTCCGGCGCCTCCATCAATTTCAATGTGGCCTCATCTCGCGTCACCATCAAATTCCGCAAATGCTCCCCAATCCCCGTCACAAAATGATGCGGATCAAACCCGCGCGCCAGAATCTCATCGAACAGCAACATCATTTCCCCGACCTCCCCTGCCAAAGCGTGCTCCACAGTCCGGAAGTACGTGGTGTGATCCAACACGTGAAGGTGCTCCGCAACCACGTCGTAAGTCAACTTCCTTCCCGCAAAAGCCACCAATTGATCAAAAATGCTCAGCGCATCTCGCAACGCGCCATCCGCCTTCATCGCGACCACATGCAACGCCTGCTCCTCAGCTTCTATCCCTTCCTTCTCGCAGATGCCCTGCAAGTGTTTGACCATGTCGGGCACTGTGATTCGATGAAAATCGAAAATTTGGCATCGCGACAAAATCGTGGGCAAAATCTTGTGCTTCTCTGTCGTCGCCAAAATGAAGACCGCATGCGGCGGAGGCTCCTCGAGCGTTTTCAAAAATGCATTGAACGCCGCCTGGGACAACATGTGCACCTCATCAATGATGTACACTTTGTAGCGCCCACGCTGAGGCGGGATTCTCACCTGATCGACAATCGATCGGATGTCCTCAACCTTGTTGTTGGACGCCGCATCCAGCTCGAAAACGTTGAATGCATAATCCTCACCGGCCTCTGCTTCAAACCCATTGATGGCACGGGCAAATATTCTGGCACTGGTGGTCTTGCCTACACCTCGAGGTCCGCAAAACAAGTACGCCTGAGCAATTTGTTCCTGCGCAATGGCCTGTTTCAAAGTCCTGGTGATGCCGTCTTGGCCCACGACTGTCTCCCACTCCTGCGGGCGATATTTGCGTGCGGAAACCGTGTATGTGCTTGCGGCTGTCATGGGATTCGACTTGCAAAGATGGCAGGAAAATCTGGCAGAACAGAAGGATTTGGGAAGACATTATGAACAAGTTTTGGACTTGTGGATTTGGCCTTGTTCAAAACCAAACCCATTCCCCCGCCACCCCACTCTTGCATCTTAACAATTCCCACACTAATTTTGCGCCCCATTAATCATCAACCGTTCAATCACATGAACAGATACGAAACTGTTTTCATTATGACTCCCGTGCTGTCTGCAGAGCAGGTGGCGGAAACAGTTGAGAAGTTCCGTGGTTTCCTTAAAGACAATGGTGGAAACATCATTCACGAGGAATCATGGGGTCTCCGAAAGTTGGCCTACCCGATCCAGAAGAAGTCAACCGGCTTCTACCAGCTGATCGAATTTGAAGTCGACCCTTCGGTGATTCTCCCCTTCGAAACTGAGTACCGTCGTGACGAGCGAATCATCCGATTCCTCACCACGAAAATGGACAAGCACCACGTTGCGTTTGCAGAAAGCCGTCGCAACAAGTCGAAGAAGACGGAGGAAGCTCCTGTCGCTGACCCCAACAACGCATAATCATGGCTGACAAGAACGTACGTTACCTGAATCCGATCAGCATCGACACCAAGTCGGAGAAGTATTGCCGTTTTCAGAAGAAGGGCTTCAAATACATCGACTACAAAGACGCTGATTTCCTGTTGATGCTTTGCAACGAGCAGGGCAAGATTTTGCCACGTCGCTTGACCGGTACTTCTTTGAAGTACCAGCGCAAAGTATCTCAAGCCATCAAAAAGGCTCGTCACTTGGCTTTGATGCCTTACGTTGCTGACAATCTCCGCTAATCCACAGCCATCATGGAAATCATCTTGAAACAAGACGTGGAGAACTTGGGTCACAAGTTCGACATCGTGACGGTCAAAGCGGGTTATGCTCGGAATTACTTGATTCCGCAGGGTTTTGCGGTCGCCGCTACAAAATCGGCACGCAAAGTCGCTGAGGAAGTCATCCGTCAGCAGGCGCACAAAGCCGCCAAGGCAATGGAACAGGCCGAAGGTTTGGTGGAAGCGTTGAGCAAATTGAAGCTCACCATTGGAGCCAAAGCTGGAGAAAACGGCAAAATCTTCGGTTCTGTCAATGCCATCCAACTCGCCGAATCGATCCAAAAGGCCGGCTACGACATTGAGCGCAAGCAGATCAACTTGACGGACGACCACATCAAAACCTTGGGCACCTACACCGCGGAGGTGAAGGTTTACAAGGGTGTGAAGGCCACCGTCAGCTTCGACGTCGTCGCCGACTGAGCACGGGGTTTGAGGGCGCAGCCTGCGGCTGCTTGAGAGGAGAGGGCGCGGCCTGCGGCCGCTGAGGAGAAAGAGAAGGTTTGTACTCTACGATATTGAAAAACGGTGATCTCATTTGGGGTCACCGTTTTTTTTCTGCGGCTTAGGGAGAGGGGGGCGCGGCCTGCGGCCGCTGGGGAAAGAGGGACGCGCTACAGATGACGCGCAACCGAAGGTTTGCCTGTCCCCAATGCGCGGGCAGCTCGACGATCTTGGAGAAGCGTTGCACGATGTATCAATGTGTACAACATCTTTGAAATGCTCACCAACTCGGCCCGCCATTTGGGTTCAATCACATGAAACCCTCGCTCGGGCACAATCACGTCGAGGATGGACAAGCACTCGATCGCAGAACCACGTGCCACATTGTAATGATACCTGGCCTCGTTTCCACTTCGCCTTCCGGTTCCCTCTGCAATATTTGCAGAAATGCTCAACATCGCCCGCAGCAATTGATCCCTTGTGCCAAAATCAAGACCAGAAGCAAGGACATGTTTCCGAACTTCGCGATTCAACTTCACCGCACATTGATACACCTCTAACCGTTCATGTTCCATGCCTCAATTTAAGACTTAAATAGCTGAATGACAAATTATTATACTTAATTTCGGCTAGACTCCCGACACAAAACCTCCCCTCTCCTCCCTCCTCTCCCCTCTCCCCTCCTCCCTCTCTTCGACAAATGAAATTTTCCCTCCACTCCGAATTCCAACCGACAGGTGATCAACCCGAAGCCATTCGCCAACTTGTCGAAGGCGTGGAGAATGGCACGCCAGCCCAAACCCTCCTTGGGGTCACCGGATCGGGAAAGACATTCACTGTTGCAAATGTGATTGCCCAAACCCAAAGGCCAACCTTGGTATTGAGCCACAACAAGACGCTGGCTGCGCAGTTGTACAGTGAATTCAAGGAGTTTTTTCCGGAGAATTTGGTGGAATATTTTGTTAGCTATTACGACTATTATCAGCCGGAAGCGTTCATCGCCTCGACGAATACTTACATCGAAAAGGATTTGGCGATCAACGAGGAAATTGAGAAGCTGCGGCTGAGCACGACGTCTGCACTGTTGAGTGGTCGCCGGGATGTGATTGTTGTGGCGAGCATCAGTTGCATTTATGGCATTGGCAATCCTGTGGAGTTTCACAAGAGTGTGATTCCACTGAAGGTGGGCCAAAACTGGGGCCGGAACGCATTTCTCCACGCCTTGGTGAGTTCGTTGTATCACCGGACCCGGGCCGAGTTCAAGCGGGGCTCGTTTCGGGTTCAGGGGGATACGGTGGACATCTTTTTGGCCTACGCAGACCACGCCTTGCGTGTGTCGTTTTGGGGCGATGAAATCGAGAGCCTGGCCACGATTGAGCCGGAGACAGGCCAGCAATTGCACGCATTCGACGAAATCATGGTGTATCCGGCGAATCTGTTTGTGGCGAGCAAGGACACGACGGATCAAGCGGTCTGGGAAATTCAACAGGATTTGGAGAAGCAGAAGACGTTTTTCAATGAGCAGGCCAAATTCATCGAGGCCAAACGCCTCGACGAGCGAACCCTTTATGATCTCGAGATGATCAAAGAATTGGGGTTTTGCAATGGGATTGAGAATTACAGCCGGTATTTTGACCGGCGAAAGCCTGGAGAACGCCCATTTTGTTTATTGGATTACTTCGCCGACGATTTTCTCCTTGTGGTGGACGAGAGCCATGTGACGGTTCCGCAAATCGGAGCAATGTTCGGCGGGGATCGGTCCCGGAAGGAGGCCCTGGTAGAATACGGCTTCCGGTTGCCTTCAGCGATGGACAATCGCCCGTTGAAATTCGATGAATTCAATGGGTTGGTGAACCAAGCCCTCTACGTGTCTGCCACACCCGCAGACTACGAACTCGAACAGTCGGAAGGCGTGTTTGTCGAACAGGTCATTCGGCCGACAGGGTTGCTGGATCCTCCGATTGAGGTGCGGCCTTGCGAGCATCAAGTGGACGATTTGGTGGGTGAAATCAGAAAAACCATTGAGATGGGCGATCGTGTGCTGGTGACGACGCTGACCAAACGCATGGCGGAGGAATTGACCAAATACCTCGAGCGGCTCGGCATTGCGACCGCCTACATTCACAGCGATGTGAAGACGCTCGATCGCATCGAGATCATTCGGCAGTTGCGCGATGGGGCTTTCGACGTTTTGGTGGGGGTCAACTTGTTGCGGGAAGGGCTCGACATCCCAGAGGTGTCCCTGGTGGCCATCATGGACGCGGACAAAGAGGGCTTCTTGCGGTCGAACCGGTCGTTGACTCAAACCGCGGGCCGAGCGGCGCGGAACGTGAATGGGCGGGTGCTCATGTACGCGGACAAAATCACGGATTCGATGGCGGCGACCATTGAGGAAACTTCGAGGCGACGGGAGAAGCAAGAGGCCTACAATGAAGCGCATGGCATGGAACCGACCCAAATCCGGCGCGCACGCAAAACCCTTTTCGAACAAAGCGCGTTGATCGAGGACAGGCCGAAAAATTACGCAGCGGAGCCCAGCCCAGACGAGTCCAACGCCGTGCTGGCCGATCCAGTGGTGAAATCGATGTCACCGGAAAAGCTCCAAAAACTTGCCGATGCCACAAGGAAGCGAATGGAAGCCGCCGCGAAAGAACTGGACTTTATGGAGGCCGCGCGCCTTCGTGACGAATATTTCGGGCTGCAAGAAATGCTGAAGACAAAATGACAAATTCCCGCATCTCCGTCCGGGTCATCCTGGACAACATCCGCTCAGGACTCAATGTCGGGTCCATTTTTCGAACAGCCGATGCGTTCGCGCTCGAAGGGGTGGACTTGTGTGGCTACACGGGGAGGCCGCCCCACCGGGACATTCTGAAATCGGCGCTGGGAGCCACAGACAGTGTGCCATGGGCAGGGCACGAGACGACGGCGGACTGCATTGCGGGGCTTCAGGCCGATGGGTGGCGGGTCGCCGTCATTGAGCAGGTGGCGGGGAGTGTGCCGCTGGAAGAATGGCAGCCGGCCGCTGGCGAACGCTGGGCCGTCGTCCTGGGCAATGAAGTCCGGGGCGTCGACCCAGCGATCGTGGAGAAGGCCGATGTGGCGGTGGAGATTCCGCAGTTTGGCCAGAAGAAGAGCCTAAATGTCAGTGTTTGCGCAGGGATTGTTCTGCATCATGTCAGCGGCCGATTGCGCAACTAATTCGTCACTCTTTCAAACAACGGACCATCATCCCTGTCTCGGGGACTTGGTCGTTCAAGCGCAATATTGTTGGATTCTCGAAATACCCAGGACCTTCGGAATCGAATTTGCGGTACCACGGGTTGCTGCCTACCTCTTGGGTGGCCGTCCAGTAGTAACCTTGCTGGTAGTAGCCGCTGAATGCGCCCGAAATTCCATCGCGACTGCCCAGGGGAATCGCAGTGAATCCACTGGCGTTCGTGGCCGCATCACCTATTCCTAACTGCATTAGGGAATTCACATCTCCCGATACAGCTGACTCCAAAGCTGTCCAATCCTCATCTGTGGCCATTCGATACCCTTTCGGACACAATTGCCCCGAATTCACAGCCATCCAATTGTAGAAACGCGGACCCCACGGATTGTATGCATATGAGGTGGGGTCATCCTCAGCATAGAATGACCGTGCGCCTTCTGTTGTGGCTGTCCATTCGGCAGCACTCAACCCATCGGGAATGGGCGTGCCATCGCGGTAAATCGTCGTTTTGAGTTCGCTTGACATCCAACAGTCATCTCCGATTTGCACCGTGGAATACCAGGAACCACCATAAGATATACCATTGACGCCACAGGTAAAGTTGGTTTCGAATGAGAGGGTGTCTCCGTAGACCCGACCGAAGGCGTTTTCCGCGAAGATTGCGAAGTAATAAGTTGTTCCTGCTGGCAGGTTTTGCATTTTGTGATAAATGGTTCCTGCATTCTCCACGCCATCATCCCCTCCAGATATCTCACCTGGGTTCAAGGAGGAATAGACCGTTGAATCACTCAGGTCTGCTTGCTCACTGACGACAAAGCCCACTTCCGTGATGGCCTCATCACCAGACATGTAGTTCAAGTAGCCATTCAATTCACTTTGGCTTGCTGTCACATCCGTGGCCACGTGGGTCTCAACGACAGGCAAACTTGGCGCCTTGACGCATCGCACCGAATACCCGAAGTTCGTCAGTGGGTCGAAAACCGGTTGAGACAGTTCCATGCCGCCCCCTGCAAGGTAAGCCTTGGGCGTTTCTTGGTCTGCCCACCAAGCGGTTATGAAACCGAGTCCCTGATACCCCAGAGACTCCATCCCTGCCCGGTATCCAGCCGGAAGGCCATCAAAGCCTCCGCTACCGTTCCAATCATCGAAGGATTTCAGAACATGACCAATCGTCGCGGTGCCTCCAACGATAACAGCAATCAAACTGTCCCAATCGGCATTTGACGAAACGTGCCACCCTGAAGGGCAAATGCCGCGCTCGTCACGAATGGCGTAGTGGTTGTACAAACGCCCATACGTACTAAGATTCAATGAATCCTCCTCGTAAAAAGATTGAGCACCTTCATTTGTTGCGAGCCAATCCGCTTCATTCAGATTGCCAGGAATAGAGTCACCGTTAGAATAGGTAGCCGTCCGCAAATTCTCTCGGAACCAGCAGCTTCCATCGAAGTTCAACACTGTTTCATAATCGTACCCGCCATACGACACGGTGGAATGTCCACATGCGAAAACTTCTTTTGGCGCTTGTTCCCCTTTGAGACAGCGAATCGGAGCCGCTAGTTGCCTCTCATCCTTCCACATATATGATCCCACTTCTGTGTAACTCTTGACAATGCCCTCATAGGGAGGTGGGGTCAAGTCAGAGGTCATCAAAAGTCGTTCATTTGGTCCATTTGTTTGGTAGATGTCATTGAAGTGATAATCTCCAGGGTTAAAATACCCCCACCCATTGAGCCGAAAGCAAGATCCTTCGAAAGGTGCTGGGCGCAATGTTGAATAATCTGTTTCTTCTGAATTTTCATAGGTCGGGAGATTGTCCTCCATGATGGACAGATCCAACAAACTCGGGACGTGCCATCCTTCGGGACACAACCCTTCTGGACGCTGAACTGCATAGGCGTTGTACAAATAGCCATGCCATTCGACCCCGCCACTGTCATCAATCAGGCCATCGAGCTCAGGGTATCCCTCTCCCCAATAGGCAACAACCCCCTCGTCGGCGTAACCGTCGAACTGTCCCAGCCAATGGTTCCGAGCAATGGGTGTACCATCCGTGTAATTGTCTGAACGCAAATTGTCCCGGAACCAGCATTGGTCACCCAATCCGACCAAATTGTACTCCACCCCCTGATAAACGAGCGACTCTTGTCCGCATGCTTCCAGAGTTTCAGCGGAACAAAACAGCCCGGTGCGGAATACCATTGTATCCCCGTAGCTTCGGCCGTTGTCATCGTCGATGAAAGCAATGTAGTAATAATTTGTTCCCTCATCGAGGGATGTAATCGAAGCGCTGATGGCTCCTGAATTGTAAGTGCCTGTCACCTCCTCGCCATCCGACAGGTCTGAAGATGCCCCCCAAACGAAGCCGGCTTCTGACACCTCTCCAGTGATTTCATCGACCAATACAGTTCCAGAAATGCCCGCCGTTGTTTCGGTAATGCCAGTCGCGGCAATGGTTTCAACAAGGGTTGGTGGCGCCAGCGTGGTGAAGCTCAATGTATCTCCGAAAGTGGTGTCTGCAGGATTGGCGGCAAACGCTGAGAAATAATAGGTTGTTTCAGCGGTCAAGCCATTGAGCAAACCGGTGAAAACGCCCGTGGTTGCACTCCCTGTCAACTCAGCCCCATCGCTCAAATCAGCCTGCTCCCCCCAGAAAAAACCTGTGGCTGCGACAGGAAGTCCTCCCTCAGACACGACTGTACCAATGAGCGTTGCTGACGTCGCGGCCTCGCCTGATGCCGAATCGGTCGAAACTGTTGGCGCATCTGCCTTCAAACAGCGAATGGAAAATCCCATTTCCTTGTAATTCCCGATCCTAGCAGATCCATAGATCCCGGAATTAATGTACGGCGAGTAGGCATTGATGTCATTGACTGCGTCCGTGCTCCAAGCGTACCAACGCTCTCCGAAAAAGTCCACACCGGTGGGGTTTCCGTCCAACACGCCAGACATCAAAATGTTGAAACAACTTGCATTCGTCCCAACTCCAGCAGGCGGCGCAGCCACAAGCCCCTCCGCAATTCCCGTTTCAAATGATTCGAGTCCTTGAGACATGTACAATTCATCCCAATCATCGGAGCTCGGGACAATCCAACCCGACGGACAAACGCCGCGCTCATCTACCGCAGCATGCCAATTGTACAATCGACCGTGAAGGGCCAAAGTTGCTGTTGTGTCAGCGCCTGTGCCAAGAGTATCCATGATCCCCGTTTGTCCCACCGTGGTTCCACCTTGCGCCCAATCTCCAATCACCTGAGAAGACACAATGGGGTCACCGTTGACGTATTGCAAAGCCTGAAGATTCTCTGCAAACCAGCACTGGGTGCCGATGCCCACCAATTGGTATTGATGCCCGAGATACGTTGTGGTCAAAGCCCCACAATTCTGCAGTGTCAAGTCTTCACACGCAAAACCAGGGAGCGTTGCAAAGCTCAAAGTGTCTCCGAAAGCCGTTCCCGCTGAGGATGTGGCATAGGCAGAGAAGTAATAGGTAGTGTCCTTGGTCAGCCCAGTCAAGTTTGCCTCCAGCAGCATGTCATTGACTGTGGCCGTCACATCCGCACCGTCAGACAGATCGGGCTCCAAACCCCAAATGAATCCCTGCTCCGTAACGCTTGCATCACCCGATGAATCAATTTGGCCATTCAGTGTGGCCGTTGTCTCTCCAATGTCATCAGCATCAAGGCTTGAAACTGATGGCGATTCAGGCGTATTCAGGATGCATCTCACCCCTCGTCCAGTCATGTTATCCATGTAGAATCGCCCCACAGTTTCCATCAAATTCCAAGCAAGCAATCTGACGTATGAATTCGAGGCATCGTAAGCAGTCGAAGTCCACCAGGTCCCAGCATCACCGCCATCGTCAAAAGTATCACCCCCAACTCGAACGCCGTTCGGCAAGGCAGAAAACTGAGAAGAATTGGTCCCAACCCAGGACGGTGAATCTGTCCCGCTCGCTGCTAGAGCCGATCCAACACCTCCTCCGCGATAAGCAATGTCGTCAACATCTGCGGATGCCATGCCCAATTCAACCTCCAAGGTTTGCCACTCGTTGTCAGTTGCCACATGCCATCCGGAGGGACACAATCCCCTTGAGTCATTGACCGCTGCCCAGTTGTACAATCGCCCAAACGTATTCAAGTTGAAGGTCTCATCTGAACTGCCATTGACAACTGAAGCGACTCCTTCCCCATAAACCGTTTGAGCACCCTCCGTGGTGTTTTCCCAGTCCGTCGCGTTCAAGTTGCCGGGAATGGGGTCACCGTTCGAATAAGTTGTCGTCCGCAAATCCACCTGGAACCAACATTGCTCGCCGATGGAAACCGTCGGGTAATCGTAGCCATCAAATGAAATGGTTTCTACGCCACAATTG
The DNA here is from genome assembly GCA_965661765.1 of uncultured Flavobacteriales bacterium. Classification (GTDB taxonomy): domain Bacteria; phylum Bacteroidota; class Bacteroidia; order Flavobacteriales_D; family Sanyastnellaceae; genus JBMYZL01. The sequence goes on along the minus strand of CBFIFE010000022.1, from coordinate 20,465 downwards.
AAAGGCGGCAGCTCATGTACAAACGATATTGTATCGCCGTAGGAATACCCAAAATTGTTCTGTGCCCAGGCAGCATAAAAGTAGGTATTGCCAACGACCAGGTCCGATAGTTCATGATCAAATATGCTATCTAACACCTCTATGTTCCAACTTTCAGCCCACTCACCAGGTGGAAAACTGTGCGTCTCTGCAGTGACAGAATCTGCAGACGTCAAACTCGCATCATTGCCCCACTTGAAGCCTGTGGCTGAAACCGCTCCAGGACCAGTGTAAATGACTTCGCCACGAAGGGTCGCTTGTTCTGGAGACAAAGAACGAACGTGAGGCATTTGAGCGTAATAGGATGAGGGGTATTCCATGGACTGCGCATGAGGCGTTGCAGCCCATGCGAGGTAATCGGGGTCCTCCTCAATCTCACCTGAGGACATTCGACGACAGCGAACGCTTACGCCGTGCAATTCTTCTGCTCCGAGATACCTTCCAGATACTGGATTCGCAGAATTGAACGAGGAATTGTTTGCGAAATAAGGGAGTGAGTCCGCGACCGAATGTTCAGAAAAAGCTAGTGCATAAAACTGTGTTGTCGGTTGATTCTCATACACTTCTCCGCCAAGATGCACGGGTTCAAATGCCGCCCAAGTGCCATCCACCCCACGACGCTGGGCATTTTCCAACTGGTTGAACTCACTCGCCCAAGTCTGCAAATTGTTCACCTGATTCGAATCCGGCAAGGTCCAACCCGGTGGACACAACTTCCGGCTGTCCAAAATAGCCATAGGGTTATAGTGGAGACCGAAATCTGTCAACACAGCAGCGCTGTCTCGGTACAACGCATATGCTGGTCCGGTCGAAGACTGCCAATCAACCGACGTTGCCGCTTCTGAGATATCATCACCATTGGCGAATTGCGTGGTTTGGAGATTCACCCCAAACCAACAATTGTCCAAATAGTCACGTTCCCCAGTAGCACTTCCCAAGCAAGAAATGGTCGTTCCATAGTATGATACCTTCAGGAAATTGTTACACGGATCGACTGAGCCTGCGGGGACACGAGCGGCCTCGATTTGGGCGACCAAGTCTCCAATCGCTATGCCCAAGGAGTCACAATCGTACTCGTACCAAACCCGATTGCCCTGCTGCCGGCGCAAAACATAAATGTCATGGACTTCGGAACCAGTCAAATCACTCAACGTGTCTTCATAAGCCCGAATCGCCTCCATCAACTCTGTGCTTGCACAACGAACATGCTGCTCGCCGGTGAAATTGCAAAGCGTATCCACTTGAGCACTTCCATTTTGTGTGAGCACAAACAAAAGGGCGAAAAGCAACCCAACTCCGCTCTTCATGGGTAGTTTGACATCGTTCATTTGTTCCGATTATTCTTTTGTCGAAGTGGAAAGATACCCACGACTGTTTGAGAAAGCCGATCACTCCCATGGACTTCACCCAAATCAGAAAGTTTCCTGATACATCATCTCACAATCTCAGACATCGCAGAAATGTCACATATTATGATGTCACATAATCAGGGGCCATATTTGGCAAATGACATCTCTCCTGATCAGTCTGCTTGCATTCCAACTAGCAACTTCGAATGTTGACGTTGATAAAGTCATCCAAAAGTGGTCAGAACAGAGCGGAAGTAACCCTGCAATGATGATCCCCAAAGGCAGGGAGATTTGGGAAGAAGGACAATCGGAGAACGACTGCAATAAGATTCTGATTGGGTACGGAATTCTGCTCGAGGCGCACAACAAAGCCCATGGGGCAGCCATCGAGGAAGTGCCCGTTTTGGACACAATCGAGTGTCCCATTCAAGGCGTTCGAATCCTTCGGGCCGAAGCATTGAGGCACTACGATCTGGGGGAATACAAGGAAGCACGAGACTGGTTCTTGCGCGCCTTTCAAGCCGCGGAGACTTCAACTGAGCTGGCAAGTCTGAAACAATCCATTGGGATGACGTATTACATGTCATATGAATTGGATTCCGCCATGTTCTGGCTTGTCGAATCCACAAAGCACGGCCTCGACGTTCTGTCTTCAGTTAGCCTCTCCAATTTGTCCAACGTAAGCTATATCCAAGGAAAATTCGAGGAATGTTTGAAATGGGGAGCGCTCGCCGAAGAACGTTTGATTGAAGAATTCCAAGAAGGCATCGACGCCAAGGAATTTCAAATGAGAATGGATCTTGTGCTGATCAACCAAGTATTGGCAGCCATGGAACTGGGCAATTTCACTTCCGCGCAGCGCACTTATGGACGAATGAGCCTCGAAGATGCCTTTCCTGGAATGGCCCAAGAATATTACCATGCCGCTTTGCAACTATCTTGGGTGTTGAATGATCCGTATCCAGTTCAGATTCATCGGGAGATGTACAGCAACCACTTGATGAGGGATTCGGCTGGATCCGTTGCACGGTTTGGTCCCACCTTGTGCTTGATTGAACCATGGCACACACGATGGGCTGAAGAACAACACGACGACGATGCAGATGTCTGGTCCACATTGCGAACAATGCCTACCGAGATGCTGCCGAATTTGGAATTGATGAGTGCAAATTCTTCAGGTACCGAAAAAAATGAGACGCCGTCGTTGGTCATCCTCATGCTGCTGAATCTCGTCGCATTCGGAGGGCTCGGCATATGGGTCTGGCGTCACCATCGCGCAAGGGCCCAGCTGAAGAACCGAACAGATGCAAAAATGATGCTTCGAATCGCAAGAGAAGCCCTGTATCAAACCAATCCTGAAACCAAAGCGCTCGGCTGGCAAGCTGTTTTGGCCTTGAGCCAATCCATACCAACCACGCGAAAAAAGTCCTTCCCCACCGATTTGACTCCCCGTGAAGTCGACATTCTCCATGCAGCCGCTACTCAGGAACGGCCCAAAACAACCGCACAGCGCCTTGGATTGTCCTCGAAAAGCATTTACATGCTCCGGACCGAAGTACGCCGAAAACTCAATTTGGTCGACGGTGAGAAAATTGAAGACTGGCTTGAGAAAATGAAGAAAATCAATCATGACTAGCAACGACTACCTGGAGGAGCTTGTGTCTGGCCTTGTTGCCCCGCCTCCATTTGAAGAATCGCTGCCGACAAACTTGCCTGTGAGGGAAGCAGAGCTCGAGTGGATGTTGTGGATTGGTTTGGCCACTGCGCTGCTCGGTCTGATGTGGATGTTGGCGCAATTCATTTTTGAACAAGGGCAAAAGAACCAATGGCCGGCGCTCAGGACCTACTTCAAGTCAAACGCTAATCTTGAAATGGCCCGAATCGAATTTCGGACATTGGAGATTTTGACAGGCGTCTTTGATGAAAACACGCGATCCAGCAATGCCGAATGGGCGCTCTTGACAAACGTCGAGACTCAGGTCGCCCTGGCAACCCTTCATGGCAAATCAGTCGATCAGCTTGCCACCGAACTGTCTTGCACGAAATCCCATGTGTACAACATACGAGCGGCCATTCGCAAAAAATGGGGACTTGATTCAGCAGATTCCTTCAAAGTCGCCATCGAGGACCGTTATCAGACTTAACGGAATTGATTTTTCTTCAAGGTGTTTTCGACAACCAATCTAAAATCAATCCAACCGCCTCTTCTCGTTGAGCTGTTGTCAGGTTTTTGAAACGCGCTCCGCCATGATCCTGTTGAGGCAAGAAATAGGTTCGAGCCTCAAGCTTTTTCAACTGCCTCGGGGCGGGGCGGAAAGCAGTGGCGTTCCATGTGTCCCAAGCCCCGTGAATGTGAATGAAGCGATCGCCGCTTTCGCCAAGCCAGTCCAGCACATCCTTCGCGAGCTTCCCGCCGTCGTATGCCGGGATGTCAGCGCGGTCGCGTGGGGCGAAAATCGCAGAAGGGTGAGGCTGCTCAGGAAGGGCGCGCAGAAGGCCGGTGAGATGCGCGGTTTGGTATGAATAGTAGCCATATTCGACGGCACACTGCACGTAATGCGAGGCATAAGCCGACATGGATTCGTCTGCGAAAAAGGCCAAGCCACTCACCTCCAAGAAATGGTCCAAAACTTCATCCAGCGGCGCATCAGCAGACGGAATGTCGCCGCAATCCGCCCCCCACTGCCAAAAACTGAAAGGGTACTCCAGCACAGAATACTCAAAAGCCTCCTCGAAAGTGAGGTAGTCACCGAAATTCAGCCCCTCTCCCTTCGCATGCCACTTCAAACGCAAGGCGGCCGCATCGTATTCTTCCAGGATGCGGCGCTGGACATGGGCGATGCCTGCCCGGCAAGCATCCGTCCCGACTGTGTCCAGAAATTCGTAAATCCGGGTGTCCTCAAGGGAAAGATTGATGGGCGCAACATATGGGACGCTCACGTCTACGTCATGCGGATAGAGATACCGGTAATAAATGGTCGTTTGCCCCCCTTTGCTGATGCCTGAAGACACCCAATCGTCCGGGTACAGGGCCCCAAGCACTTCACGGATTCTGTGAAGGTCGGCTGCGGCTTGGCGGATATTGAGAAACCGGTAATTCAAACTGTCCGGTGCACTCTGCCCGAAGTAGCGGTGTTCGACGATAATTTGATTTGCGTCCAGGAGCTCGGCCAACTCGTAAGCGTAATTTCGGCCCCGCTCGTAACCTTCAGTGACCAACACTGTCGGCGCCTCGAACGACCGATGAGTGAGGTATACCCGCTGGTAAAAATGGGCCGAATCTGGAGCGTTGTGATCCACAGGCTGCTGGATGCGGAGCGCCCAGGATCCATCGCTTCCCTCGAGAGCCGTCAGCTGCTCAAATCGCACCCCAGGCAAATCGAACAACACATCCTCGACTGACTGTCCCCAAACCGGTCTGCCGACCCCAACTGCGCAAATCAAGGCGCACGCCCAACGGGCGACCAGAACATTCCGAATCATGACGGCAATTTAGGACAAAACAAAGGGGCTGCTCCCAACGGAACAGCCCCCTTCAATCGCTTTTTCTTTCGATCACATGCCGATGGCGTCCCGCACATCGCGGAATTCCAAATCGCGTTCTGCCTTGTCCCGCAGAGAGCCGTCTTTCGTCAAGGCGTCTGTCAGGTGACGCTTGGCACCAGCTCCGTCACCCAAGCGAGCGCATGCGATTGCATGGATGTAACTGGCTACCGCACTCTCGTCGCCCGAATTGTCGAGAACTGTCTTTGCTCCATTGGCATCGTCGTTGAGCAATTTTGCCAAGGCAAGGTTCACGGTTGTGTTCCTGCCCATGTTGGAGATTGCCGCACTGTAGTCGCCCTTCTGGATCAAGATGATGCCTTTGTTGTAGTTGACCTCATCGCCTGCACCGCTGGCTTCGTTCAACAACTTCATCGCCCCATCGACATCGCCTTCCCGGCGCTTGATGGCCGCGACATTGTTGACTACCGCTTTGTTCCGTTCAACCGCCAAAGCTTGGTTGAACAACTCTTTCGCTTGGGTTTCGCGGCCCATTTGCATCAAGCAATATCCCGCGTTGTTGTATCCACGGAAGTCGTCCGCATGCACACGCGCAGCGTTCTGGTACACCTCCAGCTTGTCGTTCATGGACTCGAACAATGTCGCAGCGAACAACAGCTCCTCAATCGTCAGCGCGTCAGGGTTTGTCTTGCACAAATCCATCAATTCCGCGTCGGTGTATCCTTCCACATCATAAGAGACCACCAACTGCGAGCGGCGGAGCTGCGGAAGAATGTCATCGGCGATGATCTTGTAGGTCTGCGCAATGTTTCGGATTTCCTCCTCGCGCTTGTTGTTGTCTGTGTACATCTCCAAGACACGAAGGATCAAGTCCTTGTCTGGAATGTTGCTCGCCTTCATCAGCGTCTTGAAGCCATTCCAATCCTCTCCCTTGGGCACATTCGCAAAGAAATTGTCCTCCAAGCTGAGGTCTTTCTTTCGCGCGGCCCGCGCGAAGGCTTCCGATGCAGAAACTGCACGCTCAAAGGCGAGGTTGTCGTTCAGGGAAATCTCACCTTCAGGAGAAGCAAAGGCTTCAATGCGAGCTCCGGTCAAGGTCACACTGTCGGCAGTGGTGCTGAGGTTGATCAATTCCAAAAGCGACTTCCAGTCCTCGTCTCTCAATTCACTGTTCCGCACATTGTCGGAATTGACGAGGTAATTGAGTGTAGCCTCTTGGGTGTAACTGAGCACCCGCTCGAAGTTGTCTGGAACGAGGATGAACTGGTCATCGCTCCGCACCCAAAGGGGCGTGGTGATCACACCACTGCCAATCACGTACGGATCAAACGATGCCGACTTGCTGCCCTTTGAGCCAGAGATGGCCACGGCCAATTCACCGGCATCCTCCATTGCTGGATCGTAAGGAATGGAAGATGTGTAAGTGAAGGACTTCCCGTTTTCGAAAGAAACCACGTCAGCATTTCCAGCGACATCCTCACCTTGGAAACCCTGAGCCTCGAAAGAAGCACTTCCGCCTTCCCAAGAAAGGATGGGTGTGGCCTCGATCGAGACCTTCTTGGCGAAGTATTTGGGCGGGAACTTTCCGGAAATTTCCAATTCCACTTGATCCCCGCGCAAAATGAGCGGCTCAGGCGAAGCCTCGAGTCCTAGGGTTTCAATCTCCTTTTCCATGCTGCCCAAGCCTGCGCAGCCTGTAAAAATGACAACTGCCAGGGCTGCTGCCCAACCGGCAGCGCGAAATGACGTCTTCATGCAATTCATGCTTTCTGGTGAATCGTAGCGACTTAAAAACAATGCTTCGACTTTACGGGTGCAAAGCTAATCAATCCGAACGAGCTTCGAAACAGCGATTTCACACCCGTTCATCAACTTTTGACAACGCCCATCGCGCTGAATTTCTTGATGCGGGCATCGACCCGTTTGTCAGCCGATAGGCCCAAAAGTTTGGTCAAATGATGCTTCAACTCTCCCCGCACTGTCTCGAACATTTCCGAGCGATTCGTGTGCGCCCCGCCCAAAGGCTCCGGAATGATGCCATCGATCAACTTCAAAGACAACATGTCTTCTCCTGTGAGCTTGAGCGCTGCTGCCGCCTCCATCTTGTGGTCCCAATTGCGCCAAAGAATGGATGAACACGATTCCGGACTGATGACGCTGTACCAGGTGTTTTCCAACATCAGAACCTTGTCCCCAATCCCGATGCCCAGCGCGCCACCTGAGGCGCCTTCGCCTATGATGATGCAAATGATGGGCACACGCAACTGGCACATTTCAATCAAGTTCCGAGCAATCGCTTCGCCCTGGCCTCGCTCTTCCGCTTCGAGGCCGGGGTAAGCACCGGGCGTGTCGATGAACGTCACCACCGGCCGATTGAATTTCTCGGCGAGTTTCATCAGCCGCAGTGCCTTGCGGTAGCCCTCGGGATTGGCCATGCCGAAATTGCGGTACTGGCGCATTTTTGTGTTGATCCCTTTTTGCTGGCCGATGAACATCACGGCTTGATCATCCACGAAACCCCAGCCCCCAACCATCGCCTTGTCATCCTTGACCGTCCGATCGCCATGCAATTCCATGAACTCGCCATTCGTCATGGCTTTGATGTAATCCAAGGTGTAAGGGCGATCCGGGTGGCGACTGACCTGCACCCGCTGCCATGGGGTCAGGTCGCTGTAAATTTTTGCCGTCAATTCGACAATTTTGCTCTCCAAATCAGTCACCGTGGAACTCATGTCCACACCATTTTCTTTTTCCAGCTCGCGGGCCGCCGCCAGTTGATCGCGCAATTGGCGAATGGGTTCTTCAAACTCGAGGTAATTCATCAGGCGATGGATTTGAAAGGCCAAATATCCGAACTCCAACTCAATCCGCCATCAACAACTCGACCATTTGCCGAATCGCCTGGCCGCGATGACTGATCGCGTTCTTTTCTTGGGTCGTCATTTCAGCGAATGTCACGGCATGTCCCGTCGGCTGAAAGACGGGGTCGTAACCGAAGCCCGCTCGACCGGTTCTGTCGCCCCGGATTTGGCCTGTGCAAACCCCCTCGATCAGCCATTCCTCTCCAGCACGGGCCAGGCAAATGGCCGTCCGAAACTGTGCCGAACGATTGGAGTGGCCATCCATTTCTGCCAACAATTTGTCCATGTTCGCTTCCGAATTGGCGGGCTCACCGGCATATCGTGCACTGCGCACGCCCGGTGCTCCCCCCAGCGCCTCGACCTCCAACCCCGTGTCATCGGCGAAGCAGTCCAAACCATAATGCGTCACCACGTGCCTGGCCTTCAAACGCGCATTGCCCTCGAGCGTGGCGGCGTCTTCAACAATTTCTTCGTGGCAGCCGATGTCCGCCAGAGATTTCACGCGATAGCGGTCGCCGAGGAGGGCTTGCACTTCCGCAACTTTGTTGGGGTTGTGGGTGGCGAACACCAGTGTCAGAGGGTCGGTCGTATCCATTTTCCAGTTTCAGTTTTGTCCAAATTGTGCCAAACCACCGCACGGGGCGCGTGGTGTTTGGGCAACATCGCCCGTGCCGCTCGCAGCCAGGTTTCCTCTTTCCCCTTGGATGGGCCTGCCATCGGATCGGCCAAATCCGCCACCAACACCACTTCCTCCCCCAACGTCGGGTGGGGGCGGGATGTCACCACAAATCCCACACCTATTGTCCCCATCAAGGCCAACTCGACAGATTCCGGATGCACCTTGACCCCACCCGAGTTGATCGCGTGGTCGGCGCGGCCGAGCCAGCGGAAGGTTTGGTCTGAAAGAATCTCCACGACATCACGCGTCACCAACGGCTTCATCAGCAAATGCGGCGCTTCCACCACAAGGCAACCCTGGGCATTCGCGGACACTTTCACCCCGCGCACACAGGTGAAATGGGCCTCCGGGTCAGGCTGGATGCGCTTCAGCGCAATGTGGCTCACCGTTTCGGTCATCCCGAAGGACATGTAAACCGATGTCACGCCTGCCAAAGGCAATTCCCCATGCACCGGACTGCCGCCCAACAACAAGGTCTTGACGCCTGAGAGCCCCCCACTGGCCAGCAACTGCATCGGTGTGCAAGCACAAAAATCCACACCACCGGCGGGCACCACAAGCTTTGCTGTCGGTTCGTCGTACAGGAGGGTCCAACCCAATTCGGCCGCCCGAACCAACATCATGCACCCGCCGATGAATGCGGGCGGCAGCACCCACCAGGCCAGCGTTCCAGCCCACAAATCCAAGGCCTCCGCCGTCCGACGTGCACTCTCGCGCATCGCTTCCTTCGAAATTTCGATGCGCTTCGGCGCCCCCGTCGACCCCGACGTCCGCAACACCATCACGTCGCGCCGCGCATCAATCCAAGCCTCAACGACCTCCCTCACCCCCTTCGGCAACCCCGAAAAATCCTCGTCCGCCGACAGCGCCCACGCCCGATCTCCGATTCGCAGTTCACCCACCATCACCCCTTCGCCCATTCAGCCACCGGCCAATCCCCTTCCATCCACAATTCTCCCGCCTTCACGTGCAATGGCGCCTCCACATTGTTGACGAACAACCCACCGGTCCCGAGACCTTGTGCCGCCCGCGATTCCCCCAACGCATCGGCCGTCCATTGGGCGATCGCGTTGAGCCCGATGTTCGATTCCAAAGCCGACGTCGCCCACCACCCCGCCCCCACCTCAGCGGCCAGGTCGATCCAGTGATTCGCCTCGCGCAATCCACCAATCAAGCTTGGTTTGAGCACAACAAAGGCGGGTTTGACCATTCCCAACATTCCCCGCCGGAGGGCCGTCGTTGTCAGTCCTATCAACTCTTCATCCAGCGCGATCGGCAGCGGGCTGGCCGCACACAAGGCCTGCATCTCCTTCCAGTGTCCGGCCTTCAGCGGCTGCTCGATGCTGTGCAATTCAAAATCGGCCAGTGCCTCGCATTTTTTGAGCGCAGTCCAGCCCGGTTCCTCGACCGAAAAGGCGCCATTGGCATCCACGCGCAACACAAAGTCATCGCTTGTGGGACAACGCCTGCGAATCTCAGCCACCAAGGCCAACTCATCTTCGAACGGAAGCGTTCCCACCTTCCATTTGATGGTCTTGAATCCCCGGGCCACCAAGGCATCCACTTGGGTCAACATGCCTTCTACGTCATCCATCCAGACCAAACCATTGATCGGAACCCCCGCCGATCCTGCCACAAAAGGGCCATCGAACAAGACCCGATCGCCCGGGGTGATGAGGTCGATGAGCGCCGTCTCCACAGCGAACTTGACCGCTGGTTGAAGGTCAGACACCGCGGCCGGGTCCAGTGTCCCTGAACTCGCAATTTGTTGGAGCGCCAGTGCAGCGCGTTTGGGATGTTCAGGACTCAGGCCGGGGATCAAACTGCATTCGCCAATCCCCATCCTTCCGTCACCATGCCGCGCAACGATGAACCAGGTCGGTTTTTCGGTCAACGTATCGCGGGACGTCCTGGCGGGTTGGCGAAACTGCAAGGGGCGATTCACAATGGAAAGAGAGAGGCCGGTCATGCGGGCAAGGGATAGTTGATGGCGGACAGCAACAAAAAGAGCGCCACCACGGCTGTGGACAAGGCGATTTTCTTCAACTCCGGGTCGAGATCGGCTGGGGATTTCATACCGCGCACCCCACCCAAATGTTTCAGGTGGACCAAGCCGAGCAAGGCCATCCAAAACAGACCGGTCCACCGGCCAGCTTCCACTCCAGCAAAGAAGGCCAAAAACGCCCCCCAACCCACCGCAAACAGCAACAGGTGGTAGTTCTTCGCCATCTCGAAACCCATTTTCGTGACCAGCGTGCCCTTCCCCGCTTCGGCATCCTTGACGTGGTCCCGCATGTTGTTCAAGTTGAGCACCGCTGTGCTCAGTGCCCCCACAAACGTTCCCGGCAGGAGCCAAGCCCAATCCCAGGTGTGGGTCAGCAAAAAGGCGGTCCCGCCCACGCCGATCCAGCCGAAGAACAGGAACACGGCCAAATCGCCCAAACCTCGATACCCATAGGGGTTCTCGCCAGCCGTGTATTTGTAGGCGGCCACGATTCCTGCTCCCCCCAAGCCCACCAACAAAGCCGCAGGCCCCAAAAGCCCCGTGCCCCAGAGGGCAAACACCACTGTGGCCACCCCGAAAAAGAGCGATTTCACCGCCCCACCGATCACCGCCACCCGCATCGCACGGGCTGAAATGCGGCCGGAAGCCACAGCACGGTCGGTGCGGCTTTCGTCATCCGCGCCATTCTCGGCATCCCCGAGGTCATTGGCAAAATTCGACAACACTTGAAGCACAAGAACCGTCAGCAGAATGCCGCCGAACACCCACCAAAACCGTTCTTCTGTTTCCGGTGTCGTCATCGCCCGCGATCTCGCCACAGCCCCCCCTGTCAGCACGCACGCCGCTGCAAGCGGAAGGGTGCGCAAACGCGCCGCTTGTATCCAATCTGATGCCGACCCGCTGCGACTGCCCCCTGAGGCTTTTGGCTTGTTCATTGTCCGCAAAATTACAAAGCGCAGCCGCGCACATCCGCGACAATGACGGCAGAACCCGCCGCTGCCCACCACCGCAACAATCCGGTGGCGAAGTCGTCACCGCTCGAAGTGCGACCGACATAAGCCAATCCATGCATTGCCACGGACGCCTCGAGGTCCGCGCGAGGCGGAGCGGCAAAGTAAGCCTCTGTCAGATCGACGGCAGCGGGGCCGGGCAACCAACGGAAGATTTGGCCTCCAGCATTGTCAATGACAACAACCCGCAGATTCTTGGGCATGGGCGAGACATGCAACGCATTGAGATCGTAGAGCCAAGCCGTGTCACCAGTCACCAGGACAACCTGCCTCTCCGGGTGCTGCAAAGCATCGCCGACAGCCGTTGAAGTGCAACCATCGATGCCTGCCACGCCCCGATTCGCATGCAAGCGACTGCCCTCCGGCCAATCCTCCGATTGCATCAAACGCGCGGATGTAGAATTCGCAAAATGGATGGCAGCTGGCGCCTCTTGCACTTGCCGCAGCATTTCAGCAAGAATGGCAAACACTTGGCGGTCCGACCAGCCCGAGGTCCGGGGCCGCGCCGCTGCCCAGCGATCCATTTGCACCTGCCAATTCTGGGCAAATGCATTTCCTTCTGGCATGGCCTCCACCAAATCCCGCAGCCCATCCACCACTGGAATGGGCCACGAAGAAACCCCACGTCCCCAGATGTCCCATGGACGCGGTCCGATGTGAAGGTGCAGCGGGGCCAAGTCGCCGATGGCATTCCGAAGCCGCTTGCTCATCGGTGGTGTGCCCGTAGTGATCACAATGTTGGGGGCCAAGTCCTCCGGCCAGCCCTCAGCAATCCATGCATCATCGAAGCCTTCCCTGGCCCAGCCGCTCAATCGGTCGGCCAGGACGCCGACGCGCTCACTCATGGCCTCGGAAAGCAAAAGCCGATCTTCCACCCCCCAACTCTCCGACTCCTGGCCGGCCAGCCACAACACCCTGGGCGCATGACAACCCAACACATCCAACCAACCCTCCGGCAGCTCTGCCCCCTCCCTGAACCGGGGTTCAGCCAACGTTCCATTGGACGAATCGACCTCCACCGTTTCGTACAATGGCTCATCCAAGGGCACATTGATGTGAAGGGGTTCGTGCCCCAATCCATTTGCCAGCCGAACGTGGTCGCGGACCAGCGCCCGCATCTCGTCAGGCGTCATCGTGGACTCATCGAGATCCAAGGAAGCCGAAACGTGGGGGTTGAAAAGTCCTGGCTGGCGGACGGTTTGGCCGTGGCCGCGCTGTCTTGCCTGCGGGCCGCGGTCTGCTGTGATGCTGATCAGTGGGTGGCCAGCGTAATGGGCTTCCGCCAAACCCGGACCGTGATTCACCGCCGCCGTTCCGGAAGTGCTCAACACCCCCACCGGACGCCGGTGCCGCAAGGTCATGCCCAAGGCAATGTGCGCAGCGGCGCGTTCATCCAGGGCCACAACCAATCGAATGGCGGGGTGATGATGCGCCGCGATCACCAAAGGGGCGCTCCGAGAGCCAGGGCTCAGGACCATTTCCCGCACCCCACATCTGGCGAGTTCATCAATGATGGCCTCCGCTGCGGGATGGCTGGAGGTGCGCCGGCTCGACATGCCACAAAATTACAGCAAATGGCTGCCCGATGGGGCCCCGTCCGAAGACAGGGCGTTGCGAATGGAGTCGAGTTTTGCCTCGGTCTCCAGCCATTCCAAATCCGGGTCCGACCCCTTCACAATGCCTGCCCCTGCAAACGCCACGACGCCGCGGGGCGTCCACCACATGCACCGCAAATTCACAAACAATGCGCCAAGTGTTTCCCCCTTCATCCATCCCAGATACCCAGAATAATACCGGCGGCTGACTGGCTCCACTTTCCGAATGTAGTCCAAGGCTGCGGCGAGCGGCTTTCCAGCGACCGCAGGCGTCGGGTGCAACGCCTCGGCCAACGTCAGCAGGTCAGCGTCCACCGAAAAGCGAATCCGCGTTTGGAGATGTGAGATGTCCCCATACCGCACATCCTCTGAGAGGGACATGGCCAAATCCGACGCGCCAGTTGCCGACAAACGCCGCGCGATGTACTCCGTCACCACGGCTTGTTCGGCCCGCTCCTTCTCTGTCCAATCCGACTGTTCGGCCAAGCGCAACGTGCCCGCCAAGGACACGGTCTGCCACTGGCCTGGCACCTCCGTCGACCCCACGAGCAGCTCGGGCGTCGCGCCCAGCCAAACCCCAGTGTCAGGATGATCCCAGAGGTACACAAAAGCATCGGGGTACTGCTCGCATTTGGCAGCAAACACTGCCTCCGGCGACGCCTCGCTCTCCTCCAACGAATGGCGAGAAACCACGACCTTTTCAAAAGCCCCGGCCGCAATGGCCTTCAACGACTCCCCGATGGCCGACGTATAAGCTTCGCGGGACAACTGGTCCTCCAGTTCAAAGGTCGCACCTGCGGCATTCACCTCGCCCACCTCTGGATAGGAGGCCACTTCCGCTCGCCCCTTCAGCTGCAGGCGCGGACCCTCGTCGAATGGCGCAAACACAAAGGCATCCTCCCCTGGGCCAGCAACCAAGCGCCACAACACCGACTCCCCTGGCATGCGCCACCAAACCTGAGGGTCACCCATGGTTTGGCACAATCATGACAGTCAAACGGCTCGTGCACACCAACTTGCCAGCGTCGTCCCGCAACTCGATTCCCCACACATGCAACCGACCTCCCTTGTGAATCAGCTTCGCCTCGCCATGAACATGGCCCGACGACACCCCACGGAGGTGGTTCGCGTTGACCTCAATGCCCACTGCGCCCTTCCCTTGATCAGCCACCAACATGTGCGAGCCCACCGACCCCAAAGTCTCCGCCAGCACCACACTGGCACCGCCATGCAGCAGGCCGTAGGGTTGATGCGTCCGGGCGTCCACAGGCATCCGACCCGTCACGCGATCGGCGTGAATTTCCAACACCTCGATCCCCAAAGCATCTGCAATGGTCGACCGCTGGCCGATTTTGATTGATTCCTCAGACATTTGGCGCGAAATTACCCACATGAACAAAGCAAAACCCGAGAAAGGCCACAAACCACGCATCTTGTTGGCCGAAGACGACGCCCCGCTGCGCAAGATGCTGCGCATGAACTTCGAGAACGAGGGGTGGCAAGTCGCTGAGGCCGAGGATGGTGGACGGGCCTTGCACCTCTTTCGCCATTCCCGGGTGGATGTCGCAGTGTTGGACGTGATGATGCCACAATTGGATGGATTTGGTGTATGCCAAACCATCCGCAGCGAGGGCAACACGACCCCCATCCTCTTCCTGACGGCCAAAAACGAAAGCGAGGACCGCATCCATGGCCTGCAACTCGGCGGGGACGACTACCTCGGCAAACCGTTCAACATTGAAGAATTGCTGTTGCGCCTCAAAAAATTGATGCGCATGACCGGCCAAGGCTCTGGCAACGAAGTGCCCGATGTTCTCGAATTCGGAGAAGGATGCCGTGTGGACTTCAGCAGCTTTGAGATTCGCACTTGGAGCGGCGAAAAACGCTTCTTGTCCAAGCGGGAATCGCATTTGCTCCGTCTTCTGGCCAAAAAACGAGGCGAAGTCGTCAGCCGCGAGGAAATCCTGGAAACGGTTTGGGGCTATGACGTCTTCCCTTCCACCCGCACCATTGACAATTACATTCTCGCCCTGCGCAAGTACTTCGAGCCCAACCCGAAGGAACCCAAGCACTTTTTTTCCGTTCGCGGAGTAGGCTACAGGTTTGAATACCAATGATTTATATGTTTTTCACGGAAAATTGTTCATTTCCGAGGCAACCCGGCAAATCAACTTCCGTCTTTGAGGCAGACACAGTTTCATTAGGCTGTGTTGGTTTCAATTTCTTGCAGGTTTAGGAAGGGGTCTCATCGGAGATCCCTTTCTTCCCTGGTCACCCTAGTCCCCTAGTCACCCTGGTCACCCTAGTCACCCCTAGTCACCCTGGTCCCCTGGTTTTTCGCGAAGACCACGAATTTGGTCTCGAAAAACGCACGATCAGGAAAAAGTGGCCCAAGACGGTGCACATCCACGGACCAATTCCGCGGCAGTTCAGCCAACTCCTCCGCCAAATCCCCGCCCTTCAGGTACAAAATGCCATTCGGCTGCTCATGCCGATTCACCTTCGAAATGTGGGGGGCTGCGAAGGGCAAGAATTGGGCGAATCGTGTCACCGCACGACTCACCACAAAATCAACTGGCTCGATGCTCAACGCCTCTGCCCGTCCGTGAATGGCCGTGACATTTTTCAGCCCCAAATCATCGATCACGGCCTGAACCACCTTGATCTTTTTCCCGATGCTGTCGCACAAAATGAATTCCGTATCCGGATGCAAGATGGCCAAAGGGATGCCCGGAAAACCACCACCCGTCCCAATGTCCAATACCCGGGAGCCAGGCAAAAACCGCAGCACCGTGGCCATGGCCAGCGAATGCAAAACGTGTCGCTCCTCGAACGTCTCGAAGTCCTTTCGGGACACCACATTGATCTTCGCGTTCCAATCGGCGTACAGCGGCTGAAGACGCGCAAGCAAAGCCGCCTCACCTTCCTTCAACACAAACCCCGGGAACAACTCCGCCCCCGGACAGAACAACGAGTCAGAGGGTTTCACGCGCCGGCTGAATCAACGACGACAAAATGTCACGGGCCCGAAACAGTTGGGCCTTGACGGTGCCCAAAGGCAAGTCCAGTTCCTCTGCAATCTCCTCGTAACTCTTTTCCTCAAAATAGCGAAGCTCCACGAGCCTCCGGTAGCGCGGCTTCATCGACTCCACCACCGACCGCATCAGCGCCACCCGCTCCTTTTTCTGCAACATCTCCATCGGGTCGAGCCCCTCATCCCGCACATGGAACTCCATCACATCCCCGTCGGCGTTGGCAAAGCCTTGATCCAAGGACAGCGCATTCAACCGCTTTTTCCGAATGAAGTCGATGGTGTGGTTGGAAGCAATCTTGAACAGCCACGTCGAAAACGCAAACGCCGGGCTGTACTGATCGAGTCGCTGAAAGGCCTTGGTGAACGCCTCAATGGTGAGGTCTTCGGCATCGTCCGAGCTGAAAACCATCTTGTTGATCAGATGGAATATGGAATCCCGGTAGCGTTCCATGATCTCAGCGTAGGCGAGCTGGTCGTTCGATTTTGCGCGTTGGACAAGCTCGTAGTCGCGGCGGGCTTTGTCCGAGAGATTCGGGTTCACTTCCATGGTCTGTCAGGCGTTCTGCTTGGTGTCATTCGCACATGCGCATCGTTTGTGTGGTGGATTGGCTCAAGACCAAACCCGCTTCTCCCCGCTCAACGCGGCGACAAAGGTTTGGCCCATCAGCCACAACCAAACCCCCGGCTGCCACAACCCCAACCACTGATCAGCGGTCCGGATGCCACACGCACGCACGAATGACCGAAAGGTAAGTGCGTGAAGCATCCACATTGCCCCCAAGGTTCCAACAGCTATCCATAGTCCGCTGTGAAAAACCTCGACTCCCTGACCGGCGGCCAAGACCGCGGCCAAACCCCAGAGCAACCCCGCGGCAGCCGGCAAACCGAGCAAAAACAACACCCCCGTGGGGTAGTGATTGCCGGTGCTGAGGTGCCGCCTTTTCGCACGAGCCATCGCGGTCCAATCAACGGGAGCTCGTGTCGCCATTTGCGACGCCGGCTCCATCATCCCCACCACGCGCAACGCCGCCGCGCCCCCGCTTCCCTTGCTCAGCATCTCTTGCAACACCAAATCATCGTCGCCCGAAGCCACCACATCGACATGCGACCCGATGCCCGGCCACAATTCCCTGCGAAAGGCCCAATTGCGCCCCACCGCCATGAACGGCATGCCTTCTCCCGCCCAGCCCAGGTAAGTTCGGGCGATGCGCAAGGCATCCGCCATGGCAAAGGCACGTGCCCACGACCCGTTGCGCTCCAGCGATGGGGAAGACAATTGGGGCAGGCTCACCCCCAGCACCACATCGCCCGCGCCAGCGAGCAACGGCGACATCATGCGAACGGCAGTCGTGGTCGACACCGGCCGGCAATCGACATCGGTCAGCCAAACCCAAGGCCCCTCTGCGCGGTCCAATCCAGCCGCGAGGGCGTCCTTCTTCCCCGGCCGCGTGTCCTTCACATGCACGACACAAAGGCTGTGCGGTGCTGCGATTTGGGCACCCGCCAAAAGTTCAGCGGTTCCATCGGTGCTGTCGTCATCCACCACAGTGATGCGCAGTGCCACGTCCTCTTGGGCCGACATCCCGTCCAGCCAGCCCGGCAACTCCTGAACGCCATTCCGAACACACATCACCACATCCAGGATGGGCAGCCCCTCCACCTCCGCTTGCTCCTCCCTGTTTTGCCACTTCCGCCACCCCCGGGTCAAACGCCATTCCCAGTTGAGGAAAATGACGAGCCCGAAAGCGAACAAGAACACCGCCATGTCGGCCGTCGCCACGTCAATCCGATCAATGGATCACGGAGACCCGCTGCACCGCGGGTTGACCGCCTGCATCGCCCGCCCAAGCCACAAAGTAGGTCCCAGACGGCAAGGCCGACACATCCAATTCCAAACGCGTGGCACCCGCCACCCACCTTTGGGCAGCCACCCGGCGACCGGACAAGTCCAGCAACGCCACTTCTCCCCCCTGAGCGCTCACTGCATCCCCCCAAGTCACTTGCAAAGCGCCGCTTGTGGGATTCGGGAAAGCCCGCATCGAGGCCACCGGCGCGAAGCCGGAGACACGCATGTCGTCGGTGCAGAATTGGTCTTGGTCAAAGCCTTCAAACTCCCCGCCAGACGAGATCACATCTCCTTGTGGATCCAAAATGGTCCAACTTCCTTCCCCGTACGCACAGCACATGCCATCACCATACGCGTCTTCGACTCGGAAAATGTAACACCCCTCTTCGAGGCACAAATCGACGACGATTTCCGTTCCATTTTGACCGTCCGCATAACCGCCTCCCTCATAAACGACGTTCCCGAGCCGTCGCAGCGTCCAAGACGTCTCCGACCCGTAATCGTCCAAAACGAGCACAAGCTGAAAGTCCTGAGTCGGCCCTTCGAAAGCCTGGATTTCCTCAGCAATGACATCATTGAGCCCGTTTTCATCCAACGCCCCATTCGGGTTCAGCACCTCCACCACCAAGTCATTTGTCCCGCCCTGCATGGTCAAGGCTGGCAAACCGATGGCCTCTGATTCGTATTGGGCCAAACTCCCATTCCAAGCCACCTCCTGCGCCGCCGCTCCATTGAGGGCATAGCTGATGGTCGCGCTTGTCAGGACATTTGCCCCCATGTTCGTCAGATTCACCACAGGGTTGATCGTGTTGTCGCCACAGAGCACTTGCTCTGGCAACCCCGTCACCGCGATGCCCGCGTCCACATCAAAGGAAACCGCTCCATCCGGCCAACCATCCAACACCGTCACCCCGCTCCCCGTCGGGTCGAGCCAGTCCTCCAACCGCGAATTCGCACTGCTCCCAGCATCCCAGCTGACATCGAAACGGCCATACCAGTCCGGTTGGCCATTGTTCACGGAACCAGCACAAGCCGCTCCCCCCCCGTACAATTGGCCGACGATGCGGTGGTTTTGGTCAAACAACGGGCTGCCTGAACTGCCCGGTTCTGTCACCCCAGCCTCCCACTCATCGATGAACCAAACCGCTGCCCCACCCTGATTCGCCGTCGTCGGACCATCCTCATCGAAACAGATTTTCTTCACGTCACCGCTCGGGTGGTGGATGCCCGTCACTGCGCTTGGCGCAGCCCCCGATGCATCCCAACCTGCGTATTGCACATTGAAGCTCGCTGGCGGGGTTTCACTCAATTCGATCAACGCCACGTCGCTCCCGCTGTTGCTGGCCACCAAAGTCCCGCCACTGATCTCGTCGTCGATGGGCCCATTGTTGCCGGCGCAGGTCGCGGATTCGTGGTTGAAGAGATAGGTCCAATTGTTGGGGTTGCCCAAGCAATGATTCGCTGTCAGGAAATACGGCGTCCCATCTTGCAACGTGTTGTTGACCAATGCACCCGTGCACACCGAGAAGCCGCCGTCAATGATCAAGGCCACCGACCGCTTCTCCGTCGCCCACGTCGCGCCTTCCGGACAATTCACGTTGATGTTGCAATCCCCCGAATTCCCGTAAGGACCGCGAGCGGCCTCCTCCGCCAACGCAACAGCTCGGCGATGAAGACCTCGGTAGGCGTGCACGATTTGGCCTATCTCCAACTCCCCTTCAAAACTCGGCGCCAGCGGCTCGTGGTATTCAATCACCACATGGTCACCCGCCGTCATGCCCACTGCCAGGCTTCCCCATTCCTTGTTGTTCCGATGGTCAAATGCACCCCGCGAGTCCGTTCGATCGGCATTCCAGATGTACACCTCGGCCCCCTTCGGCAAGCGGTAGGCATCGAAACGAACGGAAATCCCAACGGCATCTGGGCAAGCAATCGCCAAACGCCAAACCCGTTCGTTCCCTTCCACGTTCCACACGCCGTGCGTCGCAGGGGACAAAGCCACATCATATTCAATGCCGAAACGCCATGGCGCCGTCTTCTCCGCGTCCGTGACAGCATCCGCCGCCCGAATGGCCGTCATGTCCAACACAGGAAAGTGTTCCACAGGAATGTCCCGCAACGCCATGGCGTCCCAAGCGGGCGCGCCGGGGTGCTGGATTTGGCCTGACGCATTCCAGGCAAGAAGATGGAATGCCAAGAAAAGCAGGGCCAGCGGCCGCATCCGCAACATCAGAGTTTCAATCGTACGCATAATTCAAAGGTTCATTCCAATTTTCAAGCAAGATCACCGTCACGCCCCGGGGTGTTCCACGAAAACGAGCCAAATCAAAAGCATGCCGCTCCCGAATCAAAGCCCGACAGGGATCTCCCTCGGTTCGGTGGACCACCTCCAACATCTGCTTGGGCGGCAAACTTTTCATCATCGGCCCTTTCTGCCGAAGCGAAAACGCATGCTCACCACACCCGCCACCATATTGCACGAGCACCACCAACGAATCTCCGGCAATGCTGGCTTCCAACAACTCAAAGGGGGCTTCAGGCTG
>CBFIFE010000021.1:0-38164 GCA_965661765.1 uncultured Flavobacteriales bacterium | reverse complement strand
AATCAGATTGTCAACCGTGCAACATTGGTTTTTGAATTGTGTTCGCAAGAATTCTCCTCTTCGCTTAATTGATCGAGCTTGTCCGCTGCTCATTGCGTGTTTGGCACCGGGCATGATTTAAACGGCTTGCTTCAATTTTGAATCGGATATGTTCATGTTTACTTGTCCCTCCGCTTGCATCGGTAGCTGCATGGAAATTTGCTTGAAGATTTTACCGACCAAACTTATATCCCAACCATTTCCGGCTCGCTTACACAATTGCTGATACGATTGATTGCCTTGATTGAATTCACCGTCAGCGAAACCCATTAAGCGGTAGTGCTCATCGATAGAAAGCTTCCGAACTATGAATTGACCATTTTTTGGTGGGTGAACAATCCTTAGTGAATTGTGATGAGGTTCAGTTATAGTGATGCATGTGCCATCAGTCCGAATTTTCTTATTGTAAATATCTAGACATGATGGTTCCGGAACATTAAAATCAACTTTGTGTATTTCTTCAAGTCGCGCTATCTGGTTTGGATTTAGGAACAAGTGCTCCGGAGGATCGGTATCTAAAAATTCTGCAAGCCGACGAGTAAATTTTTCTGGCGGTGGCTCAATTGAAAACGATGGTGGTAAATCCCCGAGGTAGCCGTATATCCAAACGCGTACTCTATTCTGGGGAATGCCATAATCTTTGGTGTTTAGGATTCGCCAGTCTAATGAATATCCAAGTTTACGGAGTTCAGATTTTATTTTCTCAAACGTTTGTTTGTGCTTTCCGATAGTGAGTCCCCGCACATTTTCTAGAAGAATATGCTGAGGTTTCTTTGCTCTGCAAATCCTTAGTATATCATAGAACAAGGTGCCTCGAACATCCAGTTCTCCCTTGCCAATTCCAGCCGAGGAGAATGGTTGGCATGGAAATCCACCAGTGAATAGATCGAAATCAGGTAGATCGTCAGGCTTGATGGAGGTGATGTCGCCAAAATTTGGGATGCCTGGATGATTTAGCTGAAAGATTTCAGACGCAAACTTGTCAACTTCAGAAAAACCAATAACCTTGTGCTCAAGGCCTGATTTTCTGAGTCCGAAAGATGCACCTCCATATCCAGCAAATGCTTCGAAAACACGCATGATTCAATTTTATGCTAATATCGCCTTGCTTCTTGTTTTCTTTGGTTCGAAATAACCTAGAGTTTTCCACGTCGAGTGTAAGAAGTTCCATTTTCACGTAAAAAATGATTTTCCTAAGAGGCTTGGAGAGTAATCGGGCGCAACTAAGAGGGGCTTTGAAATCATTCAAGATGGGAACGATTAAGTTTTACAGGGTTTTTCAAAAGACGTGTCTGTTAATTCGATTATATCCAAATGAGAACAACTTGAGTCCATATGCTATGTTCATAATTGTGAAAGGCAGGTCTTCTCAGAATGGACTCAGCTGGAATGCTTAAAAACTGAAATGATTTACGTAGAATTGGTTCGAAATTTTCTGTGAATGGTAAACTGGCAATATTTCCCCAAATCCCGATTGGTTCCAATTCATCTCGAGGAACTAGTACAAGTTTTTCGTCATAAAATAGAGCACATCAATTCGGAAGACCACAAGCTAAGTAGCAACGAAGTGCTTGAAATTCTCAGGGAGGATTTTGAGAGCTTTGGTTTTATGGTTGAGCGTTCGAAGAAAAAAAATGATAAGATAAAGGTTCCTGTGTTGTTCGGCAGAAACGGGGTTTTAGAAAAGTATTTCGAAGCAGATGGATTTAATGAAGTGACAAAAACTGTCATTGAAGTCGAAGCTGGTCGGGGCGTTACAAACTACCAATTTTTAAAGGATCTTTTTCAGGCTTGTATGATGCACGATGTTGACTATTTAGTCATCGCAGTGCGCAATGTGTACTATGGTAAGAATAAGGATTTTGAGACAATGTGTTCGTTTTTCGAGACCCTTTACGCAAGTAATAGATTATCTCTTCCTTTGAAAGTTATTCTCGCTATCGGATATTGAATCACATATTACTATGTGGAATGGAGAAGCCAGAGGGAATTGAGCCCTCGAACCTTTTATTAGTGCCTCGATTGCGGCAACTATTAATTGCTCTGAATCGCGGTAACACATTGAAAATGATTGGAGGTTTGAACTATCGCAATTTCTCAGAATCAACAAGTAACGCGACTGCACGTTAAAGGTATCGCCAGATCACGTTGGGTATGGTGGATTATCCTCCAAACATGGTGAGATTACGGCGGGGGCAGCGTTTTGAAAATGGTAGTTGCTAGCGTTAACGTAATGGGTAGTCAATTGAAGGGCTGAGCGGAAGCGCCGTTTTCCCGGGGCGGGGGAGGCACTAAAGGACGACGAAAGCTTGACCTTCCTGCGGAAGGCCGTTTTTCATTCCCTGCGCCAGGCTTTGAAGCGAGCTTCACGCCCGGCTCCGGGAATGAAAAACGCCCGCTATCGCGGGCGCTTTCGTTTACTTTGGCGGAGGCTGAGGGATTCGAACCCCCGGTACCTTGCGGTACGCCGGTTTTCAAGACCGGTGCAATCGACCAACTCTGCCAAACCTCCTTGGGCCGGCAAAAATAGGGCAAGTCAAGGGGATATGCAAAGCGGATTTGGCCCAAAGCAAGAAAATGACTCAAAATCTCGAAAATGTGCTCAATCTGACAGCACACCGGGGCAATCAACGTCGGCTTTTCTAAATTTCCACGCTCACCAGACGAACCCTGTACAAATGACACACGACACCACCCCTCTTGCGCCCGTCCGAATCCGAACGCTGGAGGATTATCAGGCAGCCCACGCGCGCAGCACACAGGATTCCGATGGTTTTTGGGCTGATGTGGCGGACACCTTTGTGTGGCGGCGCAAGTGGAACCAAGTTTGCGAATGGACGTTCGATGCGCCGGATGTGAAGTGGTTCAAGGGAGCGCAGGTCAACATCACAGAAAACGCGCTGGACCGTCATTTGGCCGTCCGGGGGGACAAATTGGCTTTGATTTGGGAGCCGAACGACCCGCAAAGTCAAGGGGTCCGGTTGACCTATCGGGCACTGCACGAACGGGTGTGTCGCTTTGCCAATGCCCTCAAGGCGCGCGGAATCCAGAAAGGAGATCGCGTGATTTTGTACATGCCCATGATTCCCGAGTTGGCCGTGGCCGTTCTGGCGTGTGCACGCATTGGAGCGGTGCATTCAGTGGTCTTTGCTGGTTTCAGTGCGCAGGCCATTGCAGATCGTGTTGAAGATGCCCAGGCCAAATGCGTCGTTACCGCCGATGGGCTCAACCGCGGCGCGAAACAAGTGCTGCTGAAGCCAGTGGTCGACGAAGCCTTGGAGACCTGTCCGTCTGTGCGCTCCGTTGTTGTGTTCAACTGTCTTGGCCGGCCCACTGCCATGCGCGCCGGTCGCGATGTGTGGTGGGAGGACGCTGAGGAAGGCATGTCGAGCCACTGCCCAGCGGAAATCATGGACAGCGAAGACATGCTCTTCATTCTCTACACCAGCGGCTCCACAGGCAAACCGAAAGGTGTGGTGCACACCCATGGGGGATACATGGTGTACACGGCGTACAGCTTCGCCAATGTGTTCCAAGTGGACGAAGACGACGTCTACTGGTGCACGGCGGACATCGGCTGGATTACAGGACACAGCTACATTGTTTACGGCCCATTGTTGTGCGGGGCAACGACGTTGATGTTTGAGGGGGTGCCGACACACCCCGATGCGGGCCGGTTTTGGCAAGTCTGTGACAAGCATCAGGTGAACCAATTCTACACCGCCCCCACAGCCATTCGCTCCCTCATGGCCTTCGGTGATGAGCACGTCTCCTCGTGCGCTTTGGATTCGCTCAAAGTGCTCGGCACGGTGGGCGAGCCCATCAATGAGGAGGCGTGGCACTGGTACCACAAACACGTAGGCAAGGGCAGATGTCCGATTGTTGACACTTGGTGGCAAACCGAAACGGGCGGCATCATGATCAGCGGACTGGGAGCCATCAGCCCCCAACGACCCGCCCACGCTGGCTTGCCGCTGCCTGGGATTCAGCCGGTGTTGCTGGACGCCGAGGGCCGGGAAATCACAGAAAACGAAGTGGAGGGCTACCTCGTGATCAAGCACCCGTGGCCATCGATCATCCGAACGACCTACGGCGATCACGAACGCTGCAGGGTCACCTATTTCTCTCACTACAAGGGGTATTATTTCACGGGAGATGGGGCCAAGCGCGATGCCGAGGGGCTCTACCGGATCATCGGCCGTGTGGACGATGTGATCAATGTGAGCGGGCACCGGTTTGGCACAGCGGAAATCGAAAACGCCATCAATGCCGCCGGGCTTGTGGTCGAGTCTGCAGTGGTCGGTTATCCGCATGAGGTCAAGGGACAAGGCATTTATGCGTACGTCGTCTGCGAACAACTGCCCGGGGACACCGAGGCCGCTGCAGCAGAGGTGATGGCTGCCGTGGTTCAAGGAATTGGCAAAATCGCCAAACCAGAGAAAATCCAATTCGTCTCCGGCCTTCCCAAAACACGTTCAGGCAAAATCATGCGTCGAATCTTGCGCAAAGTGGCCGAAGGTGCCGCTGACCAACTCGGGGACACCTCCACCCTGCTGAACCCCCAGATTGTCGATGAAATCGTTGCTGGGGCGCTTTGATGCATGGATGCTGTGCTTTTGCGCCAGCGGATGGCAGCCGGGAAATGTTCTAATTTCGGCCCTTCATGCAGCGCCATCCCCTCCTCCCCGACCAGCTGAGTTACGGCACCGATGCCTGGTTGGCTGATGGCGGAAGGCGACTCAGCATCGGAGGCGGAAGGGAAATCCTTCTGGAGCCCACTTCCGTTCAAGGCATTCCCGGATTGGCCACACCATCCTGGGCCTTGGAGGTGCCCGGACTCGATGATCCCGCTTGGGCATCGGCCCTCCAACAGCAAGCGCCAATCGTTGTCGTCGACTTCCCCGCAAGCTTCGATGACCGCGACTTGCTTGCGGATTGGGCAACACGCGGTTGGGCGCTCAGCGCTCGCCACACCCGCTGGCTCCCCTTGACACCCTCCTTCACTGCCGACGACTTGCCGAAACAGCGGCGCAAACAACGCCGCCGTGCAGAAGCACAACCTTGGCAAATCGAAACGCGCATGGATTTGGGCGAATTCGCCACACTGCACCAAGCCGCACGCGTTCGCAAAAAGATTGCGGGAGATCAAACAAAGCTCATCGGATTGCTGAATCGACTATCATCAAACAACTTGCTAACCACCTCTGGCGTCCGACGCAAAGACGGCGTTCCGCTGGCCGCGTGCGGATTCGTTCCGCATGGCGATCGCATCGTGTATGCCTTCGGTGGTGCCGCCGAGCACACCCAGGACTCGGCCGCAGCCGTCGTCTGGTTGCTCACAGAAGGCATCTTGGAAGCAGCGGCTGCGGGGTTCTCCAAATTCGATTTTGGCGGGTCCATGGATCCTGGGGTCGACGGGTTTTACCGGGAGTTTGGCGGGGTGCAGGTGCCCAAATGGCGAGCTGTTCACGTGGCGCCTTGGGCCAAGCCATGGATTTGGCTCCGTCGGCCGGAGTTGCTCCGTGGAAGCGGTACATTTGCAACATGATGCAGTCGCACGCTTGGTTCAAGACGCTCCTTCGCACGGCTTTCTTGTGGGGGCTTTGTTGCGGGATGCTGGCGGGGCATTTGCCGCAGGTTTTGGGCCAAACCCGCCCCACCCTCCACCTCGACGTCCTGAGATTTTCTACCCCTGGTGCCGGTCCGTACATTGAAGTTCAAGCAGAAATTGTCGCGGCACCTGGCTCTGGTTTTCCATCCGACGAGGCGTTCGCTGAACTCACGGTAATCGCAACGCGAGGCGAGGAGATTTTGGCATTTGGGAAAACATCACTGCGCGCCGAAGCTGGTGACTCAATCCACCAGGCACTCGGCGAACATCTGTTGCACATCGAGCGCTTGCCCGTGACAGCTGGGGCGGTTTCGCTGGAAGTGCAGCTCAAGTCCATCAGCGTTTCACCCGAGTGGGCCGCATTTTCGGAAACCACCACACTGCCCGTGGAAGTGCCGCACGCCCATGCACCTTGGTTTTCTGACATCATGATCCTCGAGGCATACAAGCCGTCCGAATCGCTTTCCCCGCTGGCGCGCAGCGGCTTCGACATGCTGCCCATCGTCGGGTCCACACTGTCCGAACAGGCAACTGACATCCCCTTTTACGCCGAGCTGTACGGCACTCATGAGATTGGCGACTCCCTCTTTTTGTTGACCGCCGAATGGATTGATGGTGAAGGCCATCCTATTCCGGGCACAACCAGATTCTTTCGCAAACAAACGGCGGAGGCATTGCCCATTTTTGAGCGCATGTCATTGTCTGGAACGGATGGTGCAACGCCCCCGTTGCGATTGCATCTGTCCGCAAAGACCCGAAACGGAGACCCCATTGCAGACCGGCTGTTGCCAGTTCAGTTCGTCGACCCACAATCACCAATGGCCGCCACAGCCGGCGGGGCAATCCTGCCGTTCATTGCATCGTTCACCGACTCACTGGCCCTCATGCGTCACATTGAGGACCATCACCCGCGCGGCAACCACAGCGAACAACAATTCATCGACTACGTGCTCCCGCAAGTGGACGTCCGCCAAATGCAGGCCTTTCTCGACGGGTTTTGGAGAAACCACGCACCGAACGATCCGGAGCGTGGCTGGCGCGATTACACCCGATCCATCGCCTACGTCGATTCGACCTATGGCGCGTGCCGCAGAGGCCGAGGAGCGCGCACTGACATGGGGTATGTCTACTTGCGTTATGGCCCACCCAACACCATCGTCCAGCGGCACAACGAGACGGACTACTACCCTTACGAGATTTGGCACTACCACAAAACGCTCGATGGCCAAACCAACAAACGCATCCTCTACATGTGCCCATCTGCGGTGGCGGAGTGCTTTGACATGCTCCACACCGACATCCGTGGTGAAATTTTCAACCCCGACTGGTTGACCATGTTGCGAACGCGCGAAAACCGACTTCGGGTGACGGACTCCCAGACAAACAGGCTGAACCCACGCCAAAACACTTTCTCCCAAGAAGAGCCCGAAGATTTGTTTTTCAATCCCCGCTGATGACCGAATTGCCCGACATGCCGGCGCCGGAAGTCGCGGTGGCGATTTTGAACTGGAACGGATTGCAGCACTTGCAAACGTATCTCCCCGAGGTCGTGGCGACGAGCCGAGCCCACGCTGAAATCTATGTGATCGACAACGGGAGCACCGATGCATCTCGGGATTGGACCGTTGCAAACCTGCCTGAGGTGAAGTGGGTGCAGCTCGAAGAGAACCTTGGGTTTGCCGGTGGCTACAATGCTGGATTGGCTCAGATTCCAGGCCAAATCCACATCCTCCTCAATTCCGACGTTCGCCCCAGCCCCAACTGGATTCCCCCTGTTTTGCGTGCGATGCAAGCGCATTCTTTTTCGGCATGCGCACCGCTGATTCTCAATGACACGGACCCCGATTTGTTCGAGTACGCCGGGGCGGCCGGTGGGCACATGGACCGCGATGGTTACATGTTCTGCGCCGGGCGGATTTTTGAGGTCTTTGAATCAGACACCGGGCAATACGATGAAACGCGCGAGGTGTTTTGGGGCAGTGGAGCTGCGCTTTTTGTCCGAACAGATGCATGGCGCGCGGTCGGCGGTCTGGATGAAGATTTCTTTGCCCACATGGAGGAGATTGACCTGTGCTGGCGGCTCAAGAACCGCGGACACCGGGTCGGGGTTTGTGGGGAAAGCCGGGTTTACCATTTGGGCGGTGGCACCTTGCAGAAAATCAATCCATTCAAAACGTATTTGAACTTTCGCAACAACCTGTTTCTGTTGACCAAAAACGAGCACAAAGCCCTGCTCCTGCCTTTGCTGGCCAAACGGATGACCCTCGACGGCATCGCCGCGCTCAAATTCCTGACCGAAGGATCTTGGGGGCTGTTTGCGGCGGTGTTTCAAGCACATATGACCTTTTATTCCCAGTTTTTCAAGAATGTTCGCAAGCGAAAGGCGGAGATTTTGGCCGTCGAAAACCAGTCTTTTCCTGGCCCAGACGGTGCCTACAACGAAGTCGGTCGCTACCGCAGGTCCATCTTGGTTGACTATTTCCTCCAAGGCCGATTGACCTGCGACGAACTGGAAGAAGATGCGTTCGTAAATTCTTGAGCTGCGCTCACAAATTCCCTGCATCCGGCGAATGAAATTCCAAGAATTTCACAGCGAGGATGGAGGAGAAGGAAAAGAGCGGATGGCCGCACAATTTGCGCACCCCACTGATTGGGGTGCTGTTTGGTGGCTTCATCGGGGCGATCACCACAGATTCTGACATTCCGTGGGGAGCGGCCTTGCTGTTCTTGTTTCCGCTGGCGATGTGGCGACAGCAACCCCACACCCCTGTTCGACGGTTCATCTTACCCACCCTCTGGATTGGATTGGCCGTGCTGTTTGGACGATGGACCCGTTCAATGGCGGAATTGGGCCTGCCCGAACCCCGGCGAACCACCCTGCTGCCCCGATGTGTCTGTTTGTTTGATCGTCCTTTGGAAGCCGCTCCCTGGCCAGGGCAATGGCAGGGATTGGGGCGCTGCAAATGGGATGGAATCGCGCATGCCGCGCCATTTCAGGTCACCACAGATTTTCCAGTCGGTTCAGCAGTGCGCGTGGAGGGGGTGGCCAAATGGTCGGCCTTTCGGTCCGATGGATCCTTCGATGAGCGCAATTGGCGACGAGCATCGCACGCTGCCGCCCAACTCACATTCTCGGGATCTCAGGCGTCAGCCGCAGCGCCGCATGCGGAATGGTCCGGACCCGTTTTGCCATCTCCCTTGCCCTTGCGCAACCGAATGCGCCAGCAACTGCACGAATGGTTTTCCCCGAATGTCGCTGGACTTTTGCTCGGTCTGACAACCGGAGACCGGAGCGAACTGGACAAAACCTGGCAGCTGGCCTTCCAAACAGCCGGTCTTTCTCACCTTTTGGCTGTCAGTGGCTACCACGTCGGCTTGGTCGGCTTCTTGCCATTGCTCCTCGCCCGAAACCGACGACAGGGCATTCGCCTCGCCGCAGCTGCTGGCCTGCCCATGATTTGGGGATTCATCTGGCTGTGTGGCTTTCCCCTTTCGGCCGTCAGAAGCGGCTGCATGGCCTCGGCTTGGATGTTGGGGTCGTTGTGTCGGCGTCCCGTGTCCGGCCTGCATTGTTGGTGCCTTTCCGGTTGGGCACTGTTGTGCACCACGCCGATTGGCACCAGTGCCCTGGGTGCCCAGCTGAGTTTTCTGGCGGTTCTCGGAATCTTTCTCGGTTTGAGTGCCTGGACAAAACTGGCTGCTCGATGCGCAGCATGGCCCCGGCGCCTGCTGGGACTGACGAGTGTTCCGGTGTCAGCCACCATTGCCACTTCCCCGCTCACCCTGCCGTCGTTCGGGATTTTTCCGACGGGATTCCTCCCGCTCAACATCTTGGCTGGCCCCCTCATGACCGCATTGGGGCTGGGGATGGCTTGCATTCTGGGGTGGACGGCCATCGGCGGCAACATGCCCACCGAATGGCTCCTGCACTTCGACGTGGCCATTGCTTGGCTGGTCGGTGGACTGAAAGCTTGGGCGGAGTGGAGCTGGTCCAGCGTGACCGTCAAGCACTGGTCGCTTGCCGGTTGGTGGGTGCTGTTGTGCACCTGCGTCGCTGCCGCCCTTCACATGACAGCGCCAGCGGGTTCATTGCGTTTGACTTTGGGGCGCTTGGCTTGGATCGGGAGCATGTCTCTTCCCTGGGTTTTGGGTCCATGGACACCGCTCCATTCAGCGCTCCCCGGGCGAATGTCATGGACTTGGATCCGCAGCGGCACACCGGCATGGGCAATCCAAGCTGACCCACATCACCGCGAAGTGCATTGCTTTGCCGTCGATTCTGCCGGCCTTGTGCGATGTGAACGATGGGCACAAGAAACGGGTCGAGGCGTTGTGTCGCGGACTCAAGCCTTCCCAATCGGTTACAGAACGGCTGTTTGGCGAGTGGGAGAAACCACAAACGCCGTCACTTGGGACGGCGCAGGCACAGGCAAGGTGGCGTTGCCTGCAGGAGAAATTTTGAGGTGGGACGCCTGGCGCCCGACGCATTCAATTGAGGTGGAGCAACTGGGCGAGGGTTTGGTCTACATACCCCTCCCATTCAGGAATGTCAGCGATCGGCAGAATGGCATTGACCCTGTTGTTTCGCCTTGAATAAATGGCCTCCACGTAGAAGCCGTTCAGTTCAAAAATGCACAGGATGTATCGATTCTCAACAATTCTTTGGGCCAAACAAATGCCATGATCCCACATGTAATTGGTCTTCTCGTCCAAAGGCAAACGGTTGAATTCTTGCAGGTTCATGGCTCTCTATCTTGATAATTGTGGTCGTAGACAGGCCTTCTTACGGAATTCCCTCGGCGGAGGTTTCAGTAAATTCGCCAAATGAATGATGTTCACTTGGTAGAATGCCCGAGGGATGCCATGCAGGGTTGGCCACAAGCCATCTCCACGGCAGACAAAGTGGCATACCACAAGCTGCTTTTGGCCGTCGGATTCGAAACGATTGACATCGGCAGCTTTGTCTCGCCCCGGGCCATTCCACAGATGGCTGATACGGGAAAAGTCCTGCAGGCGCTTGTGGACGAGGGGTTGTTGGACGGGGCGGGTAGGCCACGATTGTTGACCATCGTGGCCAACGTTCGTGGCGCCAAAGAAGCGGGGTCCACAGAAGTCGTAGACGACATGGGGTTTCCCTATTCGATTTCCGAGACATTCCAAATGCGCAACACAGGAACTGGACAAACGGAAGCCAGAACAAAGCTCAAAGAGATTGCTGAAATCTGTGATCGTTCGGAAAAGCGCTTGGTGACATACCTGAGCATGGGGTTCGGAAATCCCTATGGCGACCCTTGGAGCCCTGCCATGCTTGTGGACACCGCTGGGGATTTGATTGAATCCCTTCATCTGCCCGTTGTCGCCCTCAGCGATACGGTGGGGACAGCTTCATGCACAGACATTCAATCGGCCTTTGAGGCACTCGTGCCAGCTTTTCCTGAAGTGCAATTCGGCGCCCACCTCCATGCCCACCCTGTTGATGCGCGTCAAAAACTCCAGGCGGCATTCGATGGTGGATGCCGAAGGTTCGACGGAGCCATCCGCGGAATCGGCGGGTGCCCCATGTCGGGTGACGAGTTGGTCGGGAACATGCCGACCGAACAAATCGTAGCGGCCATGGGCGAGAGCGGCCATTGGTGTGTCAAGGACGCAAGGGCTTGGGCGGCTGCCCAGGCATTCGCTGCAGACTTGTTTGCCTGATATCGGCCCCGGATTTGGGCAAAGGGCAAAAAAAAGAGGCCCGATGGGACCTCTTGTGAAACGCTTTGTTTCAATTGAGACAGTACTCAAACGCATTCATGTCATATCGATGCCGATGCAGATAGATCTGTTCAAATTTTTGAATATCGATATGGATGCGGTAGTGTTTCATGGGAGCAGCTTGATGGCTCCTTCTACGCCCATTCACCAGAAAATGTTTCGCTTTCGTCGATTAAAACAAGGCATTCAGCAAAAAACCACGTCGGTTAGATTTGCGAAATCAGGACGCTCAACAACAGGCCCACCAACGTTACGCCCAGTTTCACTGCATTAAATCGGTGACCATCAGCGGTTTCGAACAATATTGTCGTGCTGATGTGAAGCAGGATCCCGATGAGCAATCCATGCGCAGCCATCGGGATCGCAGCATCGCCCGACCAGCCCCCGCTGTGGACCAAAGCCTCATAGGCCAGCATCCCAGCGATGGGCATGAGGCCAAAGAAGGTGATCAGGGCCCATTGGGCCAAGCGCGAAGTGCGCAGCCCTGAAAGCAAACTCATCAACACCAAGGCCACCGGCAATTTGTGCAACGCCAATCCCAACAGCAATGGCCAATCCAGGGAAGCCATGTCCGCGTGGTGGTGGTGGTGATGGCCATGATCATGACCGCCTTCAGCCAAAGGCATGGATTCCAGAAATGCGTGCAAACACAAACTGAAGAAGACGCCCCAAGGGATTCTCGAGCGCTCGGCCGGATGATGAACATGACCATGCTCGATGCCTTGAGAGAGGTATTCCAAACCGATTTGGATCATAAATCCAACGAGTACCCACATCCCCACCGCGGGGCCAAACGCGTATGCCTCTGGCGCCAAGTGTGTAAAAATCAGACCGATCAAAAACGACCCCCCAAAAGCCAAGACCAAGGGCATGCGCTTTTGAATGGCCCCACCCAAGCCCTCATGAAGCCCAGCACCCAACCAGGCAATGCACAACAACGCCAATCCGGATAACCACATCATTGTTTCTGACAAATCAAAATGAGCCTTGGGCTGTCCTCCGTCCAAGGATGGAGACGATAATCGCCCACAACAGAGTGCAAATGAAAGCCAATTTCATCCATCATCTGCGACAAAATGTCCACGTCGAAGGCCCGAACACGTTCGTGGTGGAGATGGGTTTGGCCCCCCTGCTGATATTGAATGGCTTTTTCAATCCAACCCGCCTGAATCCGGCGCCAAACTTCAAACGTCTTTCCAGACCTCGTGAGCACTTCATGTTCAACCAGCTCACGCTGGACCTTGTGGACATTGAGGAAGTCCAAAACAAACATCCCACCTGGGGCAAGGGAATCATGAAAATTCCGGAGGGTTTGCAGGTGTTCTTCGTCCGAGGTGAAGTAACCGAAACTCGTGAACAAAAGCGTGATGGCGTCGTATGGGCCATGGGCGGCGACGTGGTCGGGGTTGCGCATATCGCCAGTGGAAAACTGGATTTGGGGCGAAGCCAAACCCAACTCCTTCGCCCTTTCACGTGCCCGTGCAATGCTGTTTTCCGCCAAGTCCATGCCATGTACAGTGATGCCATGCTGGGCAAATCGGATGGCATGCCGCCCGGCACCGCATGCACATTCCAGCAGGCGCCCGTTGTTGAGACCCGCAAACACATTGTCTGCCAGGACATCCACAAACGCGTCAGCCTCAGCCTGATCTCGCGGACCATAAAGCCGATGGTAGGCCGGCGTATTGAACCAGCGCACAAACCAATCGGCTGGTATTTTCCACAATTCCTGTTGCATTACTCTTTCTCTGGAGGCGCAAGTTCCAACTTTCGACGCGTAGTTTGGCACTGATGAAATGGCCCACCTCAGCATTGCCCGATGACGGACGCGTGGAATTCGCGTTTCATGGCCATGTGGATGAAGCAACTTCGGCCCTGCTGATTGCGCAAATGGAGAGACGTTTGGCGAATTCACCATTGCACCGAAAGGTGATGCGGGTAGTGATTGAATTGGTCCAAAACCTGCACCACCACTCCCCCGCTGATCATTCCCATGAATCCCGTTTTCTGTGTGTGCGGCGTCCCAATGCCTGGGTGATGAGCACTGCAAATGTCATTGCATCGGACAAGGCCCAGGCGTTGCGCGAACGAATCGACCGGCTCAGTGCTTTGAATGCAGATGAGTTGCGTGCCGAGCACCGGGAACATCTCTCAAACGGGAACAGAACGGCACACGGCGGCGGCGGTGTCGGTCTTTTGGAAATTCACCGCAAATCCTCAGGTGAGGTTCATTTGGAATTCTTACCTTCACTCAACGACTCTCAACTCTCGGTGTTTACCGCAGAAATTCATTTTGAACATGGCTGAAATTCGCCTGAAGGGAACCGCAAAGACCCCAGAAGTGGCATGCACGCTTGACCCGTTTGTGTTGATGCTCTCGGGCCGGTCCATTCCAGAAAATTCCATCGAATTCTACCAGACCATGATGACCTGGGTGGAAGAGCATTGCCATGCGCAAAGTGGCAAATTGGACATCAAAATCCGTTTGGAGTATTTCAACACCAGCAGCAGCAAATGCCTGATGGATCTTTTGAAGCGTGTCGAAAAGTCTGGAGCCTCAGCGGAAGTTCACTGGTATTACGAAGAGGAAGATGAGGACATGTTGGAAGCAGGGGAAGATTACGACGCCATCATCGACATCCCTTTCAAACTCATTGCGACCGAGGCCCTCTGAACCGACTCCAGAGATCCTGAGCCGCAACGACGATGCCCAGGATTGCTGTCATCGCCCACAGCACGAGCAAATTGAAAGCAGGCGTAGGCAACGTGGTCCCCAACAATGGCTTGGTGGGTTGATAAAACCCCACACCACCTGAGCCATTGGCCAAAAACTCAGGGTGCTGATGAATCATTGTGCCCAGGGGGAGCACGCCATCTTCCACGATGCGAAGGCGTTTTGTGCGGTCGGTTTGCATCATCCAATCCCGCAGAGATGCGTTCCGATGAGCAGCCTCCTCTGCCTGAAAATCCCCAGTGGTCAAGCGCAATTGGTCTCTCTCTGCAAAAGCTTCTTTCGCCGCTTCTCTGTATGCATCCCGCAGCGCCTGTGGCGTCGCCAGCGCGTCAGCAGGCCATCCCCATGCTTTCAACTCAGCCCTGGCCCGAGCCCATTCCGCCTCTTGAACCTTGGGATCCGACAAATCCAGCACCCCGCGATACCAAAAATCGCGTCGCCAAGCTGCCCGTTCGATCCGGTCGTTGAGGGCAACAAATCGGCTATCGAACGCATTGCCCCGCCCCAGTTCGACGGCCAGGGCTTCGAACCCCCAGCGTGAGGCCATCACCTCACCGATCCAAGGCACCGCCCGCTCGCCGAGCAACATCGGATTGAAGCGATCAAAACGAACGATCGCGCCACCAAAAATGATTTGCGGAATGATCAACAGCGGAATGCTGATGTAAATCACCTTCACAGATTTCAGGACACTCGAAATGAACAGCCCCAACATATTCGCAAAAGCCCCCAAACTGAACAAGACGAGAAACAACCAACCCATCGCATCACGAATGTGAAGAATGCCTGCAGAAACCACGACATATGACAACGCGGACAAGGCAGACCACCCCCACATCACCACCACTTTCGAAAAGAAATAGGCCCGCCAATTCAGGTGGAGAAACTGCTCCCTTCGCAACACCGCACGATCCCGAATGATTTCTTCCGCACTGATGCTCAATCCGATGAACAAAGCGACAATGACCGATATGAACAAGAATTGCGGAAAATTTTCATTCGTCCCGTATCCGAATGCATCACCACTCGGTGAAAACCGAAGAAACAATGCCAGCAATCCCGCCAACGCCGGCGCCTCCAAAGCATTGAGCAGCAAATAAGATCGGTTTTTCGACTTCGCTCGCAGATCTCTTGCGAGAAAAGTTCTGAATTGTTTGATCCAACTTGGTGAGCCCTCTGAATGAAGATCTTCAAGGACAGGCGACGGCAGCGACCGACTCGGTGCTTGAGATTGGGCCTTCAAATAGAATTGGTGCCAAACCTTGGGCTCGGTTTTTCGAATGTCTGTCAAATGGCCCCACTCGTCCACCATTCGCGCCTCGAGGATGTTGAAGACTTGCTCCGGATTGACATGGCCACAGGTCACGCAACTCACATCAGCAGCAGAAACATCCTCCGACAAATTCTTGAAATACGCCAAACTGTCCAAAGGATGCCCTTGGTAGACGGGATATCCCCCAGTATCAAGAATCAGAAGGTGATCAAACAACTTGAAGATTTCTGAACTCGGTTGGTGAATCACGACAATCACCAACGTACCGCGGTGGGTCAACTCCTTGAGCAAATCCATGATGTGCTCGCTGTCTCGGCTGGACAAGCCACTCGTCGGCTCGTCGACAAACAAGATTCGCGGCGAACGAATCAACTCCAATGCAATGTTGAGGCGCTTGCGCTGTCCTCCTGAAATGGTTTTGGCCAAAACAGACCCCACCTGCAAATCCCGCGCATGCCACAGGCCCAATCGCTTCAAGAGGTTGTCCGTGCGCTCATCCAGCCATTCTTCACTGGCATCACGAAAACTCAAGGCCGCTGCAAACCGCAAATTTTCAAAAACAGTGAGCTCTGAGAACAATACGTCCTCTTGGGCCACATATCCGAGAATTCCTTTTGCCCGATGTGCCTCGCTGTGCAGATTGAATCCGTTGAGCAGCACCTCCCCTTCCGCAGGGGTGATGTTGCCATTGAGTACATTGAGCAGCGTGGATTTTCCGGAGCCTGAGGCCCCCATCAAGCCCACAAGCATGCCGCCTTCCACACTGAAGTCCAGTGAATGCAGTGCGTCCGTTGCCGGACGGCGAAACCGATGGGCCAGGCCACGCGCTTCGAGCCGAAGGGGCTCCGTCGGGTTGGCGTGAAGCAACAACCGAGCAAGTTCACTGAAGAAGAGGGACTCGCCGGATTTGGCCTTGATGACGCTTCCAGGCGAAAACGGCATCACCACGCCTCGCGGCAAGGGAACTGAATTGAGCGTTGCCCCGTCCCCTCCTTGCCAAGTCACGAAAAACAAATCATCCTCGTGCCCCCGAACTGCACGCACGTCGTGGGAATCTTGCACGGAAAAGGCGCGAACCTCCGGATCTTCTGATTGACCGCTCACCAATTGATCAATGCGGTGAATGATGTCTGCTGGAAGGTGCAAGGCCTCGGCCACATTCGTCAGAAAACTCTCCGAATCGACGGGTTGTCCTGTCGCTTTCGTGAATTCTGCCAGCCGAGCGTAAACAACCAGCCGTTCCTTCAATTCGAGTTCGTGGTTGATTTCAGCGCAGGTCCGCATCAACTTCACCGACAACTTGGCCAGGGTCTTCTCAGCTGTCCCTCCGTCACAACGGGCGTTGAACTTGCTCAGAATCAGGTCATACTTGAGGAGGTAGTGATCGCTGGTGGATTTGGCCAAACGGCCGCGCAAGTATCGACTCGCTGCCTGCCTGCCCCACATGGCCTCCCTTCCGCTGCCGCCGGCTGCAAACAACGCAAAAAGACGCATCAATGCGTCCAACATGCCTGTGGTCATCCCTGCAGAAGTCATGCGCGGGTTTACGCGCTTCAACCAGAAAAGGTTGCGTTCAACCTGGCCGATTACTGCCGCTCATAACAGCCCTTGTCCGGCAAGCCCACCACACGAGGCAAACCATCGAGGTCTGTGGCAATTGGAAATTGCGCATTGCCTCCTTCCCACAGCGAGTTGTTCCCAGTCAGATGAAAATCCCGATCAGGAGTGCTGGCGAAAGGTGGGGCTGCGTCGGTCGTGCAATCTGAAAGAAGGTCGAATTGAAAATCTTCATCCTGCACATCCACAGCCGATTGCGTGATGAGTGGTGAAGCAGGTGGATTCGCCAAATCTGCCACCAATTCGTCAAAATCATCCAAGGTGGCGTTGTTGCCCCAGATGATGCAATTGTTGAACCGAGAGCCCTCGAGAGATCGGATTTGGTTTGAACCATCCAGCGCTTGGTACCAGTCATTCAACAACACCGCAGGTGCTTGACGGACACCATCCGACCAATAATTCGCAAACGTGCAATGGTCCATCCGATACGTCCCCCCGAGTGTGAAAGCACCGCACATCTGCCCACAATCGTAGATGAGGTTGTTGTATCCGTCGATCTTTGCTCCTTGGGCCAGCATGCCGATTCCGGACATGTTCGATATGATGGAATTGGTCATGGTCAACGACGGAACATTCGGCGCTCCCACAGTATCTACTTGCAAGCCGATTGTGCCATTGCGCAGGTGCACGTGATTCATCTTGCTGTCGATCGACCCATACAGCCAAATGCCACCTCTGGCGACTGTAAACAACTCACTTTCCGGGCCGAAATCCACCTGAAATTCGATGCCCCAGGAACCGGCCAAATCCGCATAGCCGTCATCCAGTCGGTCACCTTGAAAAACAATTGGATTCTCAAGGGTTCCCAGGGCATTCAGGGTCGACTGATAGACCAACAAGCCCCCTCCGCTGTGAACATACACCTCCGTGCCGGGCAAAACAGTCAATGTACAGCCCGCATCCACCTCGACGATGCCATAGATCACATGTGGCAATGCGGGGGTCCAAACATCATCACATGGCAGTGAAGTGAATCCATCGGAGGCGCCTCCATGAAAGAATGCATTGGCGCCCCATGCGGCCAATTGCACGCGTTGTTCATTGCCGTTTGTGACAAACCGAATGCCATCTTCAACCACAAAAGGCGTGTCGTCGTTTGTTGGATCCACAGTGACTTCCACAAAAATCCACAAGCTATCCCCGGGCAACAATGGCAAATCTTCAAATTCCAGTCCAGACATCCCATCGGCATTGATTCGAAAGGCAGACGACGGACCAGACTCCAAGACAATCTCACTGATGCGAACCGCATCATCGTTGGGGTTGTACACCTTCAAAGGCAGGGTGACAGAGCCAATGGTCGCAAAAACTGTATCGAAGAGAATGGTGTCTGCCGAAAAGCGCAAGGCCAAATTCGGATCTTCCGAAAACACATTCCGCTTGCAACCCGTGCCCAAAGACAAAACGGTCCAACACGCCAACGATGCCAACAGCACCCACAACCAAGCCGATTTTCCCATCTGTGCAAATATGAGGAACTTGCTCCCATGAACGCTCAGCACGAACAGATTGTTGCTCATGTGGAAATCACAACGCCACGATTGGCGGAAATGATGCGCCAGCACGGCCCCTTGCATTTTCCCGCACCCCGCCCCCCTTTCGAGGCACTTTGCCGCGCCATCATTGGTCAGCAGCTCAGCACACAGGCAGCTGCCACTGTTTGGCGAAGATTTGATGCCCAAATGTTGCATGGTGTTCTGCCTACTGACACGCCCTCTCATATGCTCAGCCTCTCCATATCCGAATTGCGCACGCCAGGCCTGAGCCAATCAAAGGCCAGGGCCATCCACAGCTTGGCCGAAGCCTTCACAGCACAGCCAGAACGTTATTGCTTTGACAGTGACCAAGATGATCGAAGTGATGACGAGATATCTCGAGATCTTCAACGCATTCGAGGGATCGGTCCTTGGACGGCGCAAATGTTCTTGATGTTCACTTTGCAAAGACCCGATGTCTTTGCCGAAGGCGATCTGGGCATTCGCAAGGGCATGGCCAAACTGATCGGCTCAATAGACCTCAGTCCGTCCGAATGCCTCCGACATGCCGAAAATTGGCGGCCATATCGGTCCAACATTTGCCTCCATTTGTGGAAAGCCGCCTCCTGAGCCTACCTCAATCGCAGGATTTGAATGAACGCCATGAAAAAACCCAACGACCAGCGCTGCGGCTCGACGTTGGGTTTCTTTTTTTTCGACAGGCGGTCTTAGCCCAAATAGCCTTTGAGAATCCGGCTGCGGCTGGTGTGCTTCAGTCGACGAATGGCTTTCTCTTTGATTTGACGAACCCGTTCCCGGGTCAAGTCAAAGCGTTCACCAATCTCCTCCAAAGTCATCGGATGTTCACCGTTCAATCCGAAATACAATCGCACCACATCCCCTTCCCGAGGTGTGAGGGTTCTCAACGAACGCTCAATCTCCTTTCGGAGCGACTCGTTCATGAGATCCGTATCCGGTGATGGGGTATCGCTGGTGCGCATCACATCGTACATGGTGCTCGAACTGTCGTCACCATCCTTCAACGGCGCATCCATGGAAACATGGCGTCCAGCATTTTTCATGCTTTGCTTGACCTCGTCCAAGGTCATGTCCAAGGTTTCCGCCAGTTCGGCTGCGGTCGGTGGCCGCTCGAACTCCTGCTCCAGCCGAGCAAAGGCTTTGTTGATTTTGTTGATTGAACCAATCTTGTTGAGCGGAAGCCTCACGATCCTGCTTTGCTCCGCCAATGCCTGCAAAATGGACTGGCGAATCCACCACACCGCGTAAGAGATGAATTTGAAACCTCGGGTTTCATCAAATCTTTGAGCAGCCTTGATCAACCCCAAATTCCCCTCGTTGATCAAATCGGGAAGGGACAGACCTTGATTCTGGTATTGCTTGGAAACAGAAACCACAAAGCGAAGATTGGCCTTGGTCAACTTCTCCAATGCCACTTGATCGCCTTGCTTGATTCGGCGCGCCAACTCCACCTCCTCCTCAGCGGTGATCAAATCAACCCGTCCGATTTCTTGGAGATACTTGTCTAGCGATGCCGTTTCACGATTCGTGACCTGCTTGGTGATTTTCAGTTGCCTCATTTGCGGTGGTTTGCTTCTTGTGGATAAAAGTCCGTTCTATTCAAACGGAAATGATGAGAAAGAGGTTGCGGGGTTCACGGAATTTGTCATCGACGATCCCGATCCGAACGGCGACGATCTCCTCCGCGATCTCCTCCGCGTTCGCCACCGCGACGTGGACGCTCTTCGCGCTCCACGTAGCCCTCTGGCTTGGGCAGAAGAACCTTGCGGCTCAGCTTGATCTTTCCGGTTTTCGGGTCACGACCAACAACTTTGAACTTCACGAGTTCACCCTCCTTGAGGATGTCCTCTACGTTGTCTACCCGGTTCCAGTCCAACTCTGAGACGTGCAGCAACCCATCTTGGCCTGGAATCACCTCCACAAAAGCCCCGTACGGCATGATGCTTTTCACCTTGCCTTCATATTCTTCTCCAATTTCAACCGTAGGCGGGAACGCAATGGACTTGATGCGATTCATCGCAGCATCGATGGCCGCTTTGTCACTCGCCGCAATTTCGACGATTCCCTTTCCGTCAACGTCTTCAATGCTGACAGTGGTCCCCGTTTCCGCTTGAATTTCCTGGATGATCTTTCCACCTGGGCCGATGATTGGACCAATGGATTCACCCGGCACCTCAAAGGTCACAATGCGTGGCGCGTGATCTTTGTAGTCTGCGCGAGGTTCCGACAAGCTGTGCAGCATCTCGCGCCGGATGTGGTGCCGACCTTCCCTCGCTTGAGCCAAGGCCTCCCGAAGTTGTTGGAAGCTCAGGCCCTTGATTTTGATGTCCATCTGACAGGCAGTGATGCCATGTTCGGTGCCGGTGACCTTGAAGTCCATGTCCCCGAGGTGATCTTCATCCCCCAAAATGTCTGAAAGCACGACATACTTGCCAGAAGCTTGATCAGTGATCAAACCCATGGCAATGCCGGAAACTGGCGCTTTGATTTTCACACCGCCATCCATCAAAGCCAATGTACCAGCGCAAACGGTGGCCATCGAAGACGAACCGTTCGATTCCAGGATTTCTGAAACCAAGCGAATCGTGTAAGGACAATCTTCATGAGACGGCAGAACCGCCTTCAATGCGCGAAGGGCCAAGTTGCCGTGCCCCACCTCGCGTCGGCTCGTGCCGCGCAAAGGACGTTCTTCACCAGTTGAAAAGGGTGGGAAGTTGTAATGCAGCAAAAACTTCTCCGTCTTGCGAACCAACGCACCATCAATCAGCTGCTCGTCCAACTTCGTGCCCAAAGTGAGCGTCGTTAAGGATTGCGTCTCACCCCGTGTAAAGATGGAACTGCCATGGCAACCAGGCAAGTAGTCAACCTCAGTCCAAATGGGGCGGATCTCATCAGGCTTGCGCCCGTCAAGGCGAATGTTCTCGTTGAGCAACAAATCGCGCACCGCTTTTTTCTGAGCGGATCCGATGTATTGGCGAAGCATGAACGCCTTCTCCTTAACCGTCTCTTCACCCAACCCCTCCATGAAGGCATCCTTGATTGTCCCAAAAGATGCTTTGCGCTCTTCCTTCGATGCGCCAGACATTGCTGCCTCATAAAACTTGGGATACAACTCCGACATGACCTGA
The DNA here is from genome assembly GCA_965661765.1 of uncultured Flavobacteriales bacterium. Classification (GTDB taxonomy): domain Bacteria; phylum Bacteroidota; class Bacteroidia; order Flavobacteriales_D; family Sanyastnellaceae; genus JBMYZL01. The sequence goes on along the minus strand of CBFIFE010000021.1, from coordinate 16,491 downwards.
TCCCGGAGTTCTTCGTCATGCGTCTCATGCGAGTAATCGCGGGTGACGCCGAAATGTCCGGTCTTCTTCGCCAGTGCAATTTGGGCTTCACATTGCCGCTTGATCGCCTCGTGTGCCACCTCAATCGCGTCAACCATCTCATCCTCACTCACCTCATGCATCTCCCCCTCCACCATGACAATGGAATCCATCGATCCGGCCACCATCATCTCAATATCGGCCGACTCCATCTCTGTGCGGGTCGGGTTCACAACAAACTCACCGCCGATTCGGGCCACACGGACTTCCGAAATCGGTCCATCAAATGGGATATCGGAAACGGCAATGCAAGCCGAAGCGGCCAGTCCCGCCAAGCTGTCCGGCAAAACTTCCGCATCCGCCGACATCAATTGAATCATGACCTGGGTGCCAGCGTGGTAGTCCGATGGGAAGGTCGGACGCAGAGCACGATCCACCAAGCGCATCACCAACACTTCGGTATCGGATGGGCGTGCCTCTCTCTTGAAGAATCCCCCTGGGAACCGCCCCGCTGCGGCGTACTTCTCTCGATAATCTACCGTCAGCGGAAGAAAATCGACATCATCCCGCACCTCGTGTGCGGAGACAACTGTGGCCAGTAGCATTGTATCGCCTGACCGAACGACGACTGAACCATGCGCTTGCTTGGCGAGTTTTCCAGTCTCCAATGTGATCTCGCGCCCGTTGCCGAGGTCAATGGTTTCGTTGTGTACCGTATAATTCATCTATCTCTGTAAGTGCATCCGTGAGGCTCGCCAAATGAAGACGAGCGAGAAAAACGAAAAGGGCCAAGCGCACCTTGCACCTGCCCCTTTCCATTCAATATGTTGGGTGGACGATCACCGGCGCAAGCCGAGTTCTGCCACAATCGCACGGTAACGTGCAATTTCTTTTGCTTTCAGGTAATCCAACAACTTCCGGCGCTTGCCGACCAGTTTGATCAATGCCCGTTGTGTGTTGTAATCTTTCCGGTTCTTCTTGAGGTGCTCCGTCAAGTGCTTGATCCGGTAGGAGAACATGGCAATCTGCGCCTCCGCGCTGCCTGTGTCCTTCTCGTCCTTGCCATGCTTGGCAAAGAACTCCTTCTTTTTGTCTGATTCCAAGTAGTACATGTGCGAAATCGTATGAGATGTTCGTGATGCGAAAATTTTCGAGCGCAAACGTAGCGCTTTTCTGCGTGAAAAGCAACCCGAAATTGGGCCTATGAGGGACCTCCTCCTGGATTCGTCATGGCCTTCAAAGCAAAACTGAGTTTTTCTTTCAAGTCCTTTCGCTCCACAATGGCATCCAAGAAGCCATGCTCCAACAAAAACTCAGAGCGCTGAAACCCTTCTGGCAAATCCTTGCCGATGGTCTCCTTCACCACGCGAGGCCCTGCAAAACCGATCAACGCATTGGGCTCCGCAATGTTCAAATCGCCCAACATCGCAAATGAAGCCGTCACTCCTCCGGTTGTCGGATCGGTCAACACACTGATGTAAGGAAGCCCCGCTTTCGACAGCATGGACAGGCGCGCGCTAGTTTTGGCCATTTGCATCAAACTCAAGCCCGCCTCCATCATTCGGGCGCCGCCTGATTTGCTGATGCAGATATAAGGACATTTCTTTTTGAGGGCCAAATCCACACCTTTTGCAATTTTCTCGCCGACGACACTGCCCATTGAGCCACCAATAAAACTGAAATCCATGGCGCTCAAGACAACTTGTTGGCCATTCATCTCGCCGGAAGCTGTGCGGATGGCGTCATTCAACGCCGTGGACTTGATGGCAGCAGACAGACGGGACTTGTAGGATTTGGTATCCGCAAACACCAAAGGATCGTCGCTTGTCATCTTCGGTGCAATTTCCCTGTATTTCCCTTCGTCAAACAGCAATTGGAAATACGCCTCACTGCCAATCCGCTCATGATGTGCACAATGCTTGCAGACATTCAAGGTGTCCGCATGCTCCTGTGCCGTCACAACGGTCTTGCAACTGGGGCATTTGTACCATGCACCTTCAGGAATCTCCTTCTTCTCAGCAGATTTCGTCGTGATTCCTTCCTGTATTCTCTTGAACCAACCCATGGGGAAGTTGCATTGAAATGAAGGGGCGAAGGTAGGGGTTCTTTTGCAGAAGTCCTTCGCCGCAACTGAAGCGTCCGACTTCAATCCGTCTTCAAAAGGGGTGGCCCAAGCCCAAGTGCAACGCCCCACCTGCCGGATGTTGCCCGATCCACCGCTCCCCTCCCGGCTTGCTGGGATCGTGCAAACGCAGGCCCGCATCAACGCGCAGCAAAAAGAATTCGAAGTCCAAGCGCAAGCCGGCGCCCGCATTCATTGCGATGCTGGACCACTTATCGCCCCTTCCAAACGTAGCAACATCGGGCACATCCTGCCCGTGCAGCCAAACATTGCCGACGTCCAAAAACCCAGCCACTCCCCACATGTCTGTCCACATCCAACGCAGCTCCCAACTCCCTTCAATGCGCATGTCGCCCAACCCCGTCACTGCACCCGAGTCTGTGCCATCCGCATGTGTTCCTGGACCGAGTTCTCGAGCGCCCCAACCCCGCATGCCCTGAACCCCTCCCCCGAAAAAGGAGCGATCAAAGGGCAGAGAACCAAAATTGGCACCTGCCCAACCCGCTCCCGCCAAAAAACGCGCAGCTTGGGTCACCCGCCCCGTTCCCCAATGCCACGACCGCTGCCCCTCTGCCCTGACAAACTGGGCGAAAGGAACCCCGCCCAGCAAATAACGCTGCGCATCATCGGTGGGCAATGACAATGCAGGCGCCAAGGCTCGAAGCGCTTGACCGGACCACTCCACAGAGAGGCGCTGCGCAGGACGCCGCCACGTCACCCGAGTCAAGGCAGAAGAGTAGTCCGCAAATCGACTGCGGACAAACGCGGACGCCTCACGATTCAACCAATCATCAAAGGCATCCGTATTGTCAATTCGGGTGTGGGTGAATTCCATCCAATCCACTTGGATTTCACTTCCAATCGCTGGGTTTTCGACAAAGCGATGCGCCCAAACCATCGACAGATTCCTGCGCAAATAATCCGGTCGAGACTCCCTTCGGAAATCGAGACGCAACAGGGTCTGAGCCTCTGAACTCGGCCGAACCCACTGAAGAGGAAGCGGGAACAAGCCCGGGCGTTCATAATCCACACCCACCGACCATTCCCCACTGTTGGGCACCAAATTCGAGGCATCGTACGCAAATGGTTTGACAGAGGCAATCCCCCCACTGGCTGCAAATGTGAACTTGTCCCCCATTTGGCTGGGGTTGAGGTGTTGCCAAGTCACCTCCGCCGTCGGGCCGTAGGCGGCATCCCTTCGCGTCATGTCCAATTCCAATTCCAAGGCCATCCGCCGGCGAAAACTCAGCATCAGCTCAACATCCAATGTGTCCGCCAACATGCCGGCCTCTCCGAGTCGAATCTCCACGCGACGAACCGATGGCAATTTGGCCAAACGCCGGTAGGTGTCCTCCAACACACGGCTGTTGTACACCATGCCGGTTTCAATGCTGATGAGGTGATTCAACAGCTCCGGACGCACATCGATCAGGGAGTCCGCATCGGTTTGGGTGATTTGGATTTGGCCAAACCTGCTCTTTCTGTGCGATTCCGTCTTCAATTTGCCCTCAACCGTTCGCACCACAGGCTTCACGACCACTTCCAAACCCACGGCCTGCCCCGCGCCCGCGCCAACCGTGTCCACCACAAAGGCCACATACGCTTCATCGAAGCCGGAAAACCCTTGACCCTGAACAAAATGCGCCAACCGCTGCCGTTCTGCTTCCAACAAGTCAGCATCGAAGGCCACGCCTCGCTGCAAGCCAGACGCGGTGCGCATTGCCTCCAAAGGCAAGCCCGTGGAATCGGCACGCCAAGTGACCTCGCCCAGCACAGCCAACGGACCGGGATCCACCTTGCATTGCATGCCCACCCGCCTCCCCCATGCAGAATCTGGGACGCAGCGGACCTCGGCCTGCAAATGCCCACGGCGTTGTGCGTTCAACTTCAAATTGCGTTCTACCTGGGCAAGTCCAATCTCTTCAAACACGCGGCGAGGCAACGTATCCATCACCGCGCGTTTCAAGGTCCACATGGCTTCTGGTTGAGGCAAGACTTGAGAAGGACCAAACGCTTCTGGGATCACCTCTATGCCGCCCAAAACCCTCACATCATCTCCCAATCGCTTGGCTGTGGAGCAGCCTGTGCCCACCAAAACCGAAAATGACAGCCACAAGAAGTAGATTCGCACTTTGCCCACTTCTGCGCTCCACATGTCATTGACTCGTTCACAAATCCTCGACCTCCGCGACCTCCGACACCGCAAAGTCCGAGAGCAAACGAAATCCTTCATTGTGGAGGGGGCGAAATCGGTCATGGAATTGCGTCGCAGTCCGCTCGGTGCGCAACGGATTTGGGCCACAGCCAAAGGTATCGAATCTCTTCCGCAAGACATTCATAGCGAAGTGGAGATTCTCGACAATGCGACCATGAACAGGATTTCTTCGATGAAGAACGCGCCCGGCGTCTTGGCGTTGGGCCGACTGCCGGTGTGGTCTTCCGAAGAATGGCATCGCAAAGTGAATGCGGAGATCACACCCCTCGTCTTGGTGGCCGATGCGATGAATGACCCCGGCAATGTGGGGACAATGATTCGAACGGCTGAGTGGTTTGGATGCGCCGGAATTGTGCTGACAGAAGGATCTGCCGACGCCTTCAATGCCAAATCCGTTCAGGCCTCCATGGGCTCGGTCTTCCGTTTGCCGATTTTGAATACAGATTCCAGTTCGTTCCTGGGGCAATGGCTTGGCGATGTGGCTGTGCTTGACGCCCATGGGACGTCAATCTACGACCACGAACCTCGGCACGGCCGAAGTTTGGCCCTCGTCGTGGGGTCGGAATCACACGGCCCATCGGAGGCTTGGCTTTCGGTCCCCCACAATCTTGTGGGGATCCCAAAAGGAAATCACGCGGCAGGCATCCCAACAGAATCCCTCAATGCCGCCATTGCTGCTGCCATTGGCCTGAGTGAAATCAACCGGAAATTGCTGGCGACTGTCGAACGGCCTGGGCATTGACCCAGGGTTTGGCCATCATCTCAGCCCAAACACAGCGAATGTCTTCAGCGGAAAACGAAGTGTCCTGCTGCACCTCCCGGACAACATTTGCCATTCGGTCTTCACACGCCCTGAAAAGATTGGGGTTCGAAACAATGTCCGGCGAGGCTTCAGCAAAACCACACATCTCCGCCGCACATTGGGCGTTGTCGAAGGGACGCAATCCCTTGTGGATGTGTGCGTCCATTGCAGCAGCCATGCGAACGGCATCCCGATCTTCCCCCTCTTCCCAAGGAATGGGCGAAGAAAAGGCAATGTGGATGCGGCCCTTCCATTCGAGCAATCCTTGGCGCATGCTTCTTTCGTCTTCTCCGTCCGACTTTTCGTAGGCGCCGTTGTTCGCTCTTCGAATCAGCAATTCCCTGACTTTCATCGCATCACATGGGTCCCACTCATAACTGAGCGATACAGCATGAACGCGCAAGGATTCCCACATTTCCCTGCCCCCGCCATCGAGCAACATCCGAATGAGTGCCGGAGATGTCAAATCGTTGCCGTCCTTGGCACGTCCTTCGCGCTGGGCGAGCCAAACACTCCGTTGATCATCGAGGACAACCTTCCGAACATAGGCAGCAACATCTGCACTGGCCTTCAATTGTTCGCGCGGACCCCCACCCCGAGGAACCACAAAGCTCCGATTCAAGCGGACCACATCGCGCACCCAGGACAAACCCAGCAGATTCGAGCCGATGCCAATCTCTGTGGTCGGGGCACCGCGTTCTGCCAAAGCGAGGTTGATCAACGCTGGGTCGAGGACGATGTCGCGGTGGTTGGAGATGAACAGAGCCCCTACAGGATCGAAGTCCTGCGGAAACTCAAAAGAAACCTCTGCTGCTGTTGCTTCAAGAATCCGCTTGATCAAAGGTTTGGAAATCGAGGATTGAAAATCTTCAATGGACTTGACACCTTCTGCGTGTTGAAGAACCCAACCAGATTGTTCTGCGCCCAGGAACGTTTCCATCGCACGCTTCAACGCATTCTCACTCGTCAAACGCTGAATGGCGCCGGCCACTTCCTCGTCCAAAAACGGCCTCATCAGCGAAAATCGATCCTCTTCCATCGCGGCGCAAGATAACCCGAGTACTTTTGTCCTCATGACTTTTGAGGAGCTAAAGCTCACAAGACAATTCATCCAAGCCTCCGAAGACGCTGGATATGAATCACCTACGGACATTCAAATTCGTGCAATCCCGCCCATCCGTGCGGGCCAAGATGTGATCGGCATCGCGCCGACTGGCACGGGGAAAACCGCTGCGTTTTTGTTGCCCGTCCTCTCCCTGTTGAAATATGCTCAAGGCGATGTTCCCCGGGCATTGGTGCTCGCACCGACGAAGGAACTTGTGATCCAAATCGCAGGCGAAGCCCAGCGATTCGCCAAGTACACCGATCTGCGCGTTTTGGCGTTGTATGGCGGCGTGGGCCCCAAGCAACAGCTCGCCGCGATTGCCGAAGGGGTCGACCTCTTGGTGGCCACCCCTGGGCGGTTTCACGATTTGTACATGCGAAAGGGGATTTTCACCCGACAAATCAAACACGTCATCATCGATGAGGCCGATCGAATGATGGACATGGGCTTTATGCCGCAACTCCGCAACATCCAAGAGGTATTGCCGACAAAGCGGCAAAACCTCCTCTTTTCCGCCACATTCCCGCACCGGGTAGAACGGCTGGCAGACGAGTTTCTGCTGTGGCCCACGCGGCTGGAAGTTTCCCCTCAGGCCACGACCCCCAAAACGGTCGCACAATTCAAGGCTGAGCTTCCCAATTTGCGAACAAAAATTGCCTTTCTCGCACACCTTTTGGCCGAAGAGACTGACCCCGATGGCCGCTGGATGGTGTTTGTTCGACGCAAGGAGGACGCAGAACAGGTGGGGAAATACCTCGAACGAACCTTCGATTTCGGGGTGCGGGCCATCCACAGCAACAAAGGCCAGAATTCGAGACTCCACGCCATGGAGATGTTCCGCACAGGTGAAATCAAAGTTCTGGTCTCCACCGATGTTGCCAGCAGAGGCATCGACATTCCTGAAGTCGATTGCGTCGTCAATCTTTCCGTGCCCGGCGACCCGCATGACTACGTCCACCGCATTGGGCGCACCGGCCGCGCCTTCCGATCCGGACAGTCCATCACTTTGGTCGACCCCGCAGAGGGCTACGCGATGAAACGGGTGGAAGAACTGACGGGCGATGCCCCGGCAGAGTGGCCGATTCCTGAAGATCTCGAGCGATTTGAAACCCCTCGGTGGGAAAGACAAAACCAAGCCCGTGTCATTGACAGGGAAATGCGCAAAATCGACCCAGAATACAAAGGAGCATTTCACGAGAAAAAGCGAAAAACCCAAGGGAAAGGCCCCAAACCGCCATCGGCACCTCGTCCACGCAAGAATTGGTAAAAGCTACTTCAGGTCATCACTCAGTTGCATCGAGCCCAAACGCCTCACCTTTGAGGGACTCAACGCCAAAACGCCACCGGGCTCCAAGACATAACCTTCCTCATAACACATGACCGCCGTCCGGCCGTCAGCCATCACTTCAACATGGGTGTGGTAGTTGAAGTCGAAACCACGCCTGCGCAGCCAACAAAACGTCTCTTCCGCTTCCTTTTTGATGGTGGGCAGGTCCCGGATTTGGCGAAGCAATTGGCGATTCCGCATGAGGGTGCGGTCGACTTGTCGCAAGGCCAATGTGCTTCCCAATTGCCGATGATAACGGACCCGGCAATGATCGTCACAATACAATTTGTCACGGCGACCCTGCAAGGCTGCCCCGCAAGTTCGACAAGATGATCTGGTGCTGATTCGATTCATGTTTCGAATTAGCAACAGAGCGAAACTTTGGCCAAAAGCAATTCACCAACGCGCCGAAATTGTTCACAATCGTCAGCCGATGACCGACAGAACTTTCAAAACAGCCGATTTGAACAAGGCCGTCAACTGAGGCTCAGCCCCCTGGGCCACTGCCACAATTTCCTCCACTTCCACTGGCTGCAAGTTGTCGGGGTCACATTCATCTGTGATGACACTCACCACTGCGCAAGGCAAACCCATGTGGGCGCACGCAATGACTTCAGGCACTGTGGACATCCCCACAGCATCCCCGCCTATCCTTCGCAAGTAGCGGTACTCCGCCCGTGTCTCCAATTGGGGGCCCGCCACACTGACGTAAACCCCATCGCTCAACGTCACCCCTTGCTCCGCAGCAATTTCGTGCAGCAAGGCCGCAATCCGGACATCGTACGGCGCGCTCATATCGGGAAATCTGTCGCCCCATTTTTCATTGTTGGGCCCACGAAGCGGCGATTCAGGCTGCAAGTTGATGTGGTCGTCGACCCGCATCAGGTCGCCCTTCTTCAAATCGGGGTTCAAAGCACCAGCGGCATTGGACAAGAACATGGCCTTGGCCCCCAGGGATTTGGCCAAACGCACAGGCAGCACCACCTGCTCCATGGCATAGCCCTCGTAATAATGAAAGCGCCCTTCAAAGGCCAACACCCGGACCGCCCCCATTCGACCATAGACCAGCCGCCCGAAGTGAAATTCCACGGTTGCAACTGGGAAATAGGGGATTTGATTGTAGCTCAACACCACATCCGAAGTGTCCATTTGCTGAACAAATCCCCCCAAGCCCGTTCCACAAATCACCGCCACATCCACCTCTCCCACGCCGCGCTCGCCGAGATAGCGCAGCATCTCATTCAACATTTCATTTTGATCCATAACTTGCAAAAGTCGGATGTTTTTGACAAAACGCCACCCAATCCGCCCAGGTATCGATGTCCTGCACGGGGTCATCCACAGCGCAACGGAGACCGCGGCGACGCAATGCCACTTGGGTTTGGTCCCAGACCCGATCCGTGCTCCATGCCATCTCCCTTCCCCACAAATCAGGAGGCCAATGCCGCATGCACATCAACCCAAAACCACCATCGGTGGCCGGAACCGCAGCCGCATCCGCGCCCGATTCAAGGGCCCGCTCTGCGCGCAAGACATGCGCCAGTGTCAAGGTGGGCAAATCCGTGCCCACCACAGTCACAGGGAGATCACCTGTGGGCAAACGGCTCGCATCGGAGATTGCCCCCAGCATTCGAGCCCCCAAGTCCTCGCCCCGCTGTGGGATGACGGGCAATCCCAGACGACTTGAAGCAGCCTCGAGCGACATCCCATCCGGCAAGCCGGTGACGGCCAAAACGCAGCCCGACGGGCACGAAGCAAAGGCACGCAATGCATGGTCAAACAACAGCTTGTGAATCTCATGGGCCTTGGCCTCCCCTGCCTCCGCAGCCAACCGCGTCTTCCCCTCGCCCAACACCGGCCAACGCCCCATCAACACCACCATCAAACAATCGTCCCTGAGCAGCTCGACCCCGCTCCAGCGGTGCACCCGTAGCAATGGTTCCGCACGGCGATGTTCCGCTCAACCACAGCGGCTGTCCAATCGGCAACGTGATGTTGTGGGTGATCGATGGGCAAATCGAGCATTTGGTTAAAATCGCAATCGTACAATGCCCCATCCCAGCCCACGCTCAAGGTGTTGCGACACATCACGCCCGCCGCGGCAGCCGGATTGAAGGCATCAATGAGCGTTTCCATATAATCCTCATAATTTCCACTGGCGACAAGAAAATCCAGGTAGCGACTGATCGGCAAGTTGGTGATGGTGAGCAGTTGGTTGAACTTCAGGCCAAACCTGTCCCCGAGCTCCTGTTTGAACCGCAACTCCAACGCCTGAGCATCCCCGGGCAAAAACGCCCCGGTGGGGTTGTGCACCAAATCCAACACCAATCCGGTCTCCGGGTCTCCGTAACCCACAGCGTTCAAAGCGCCGATGGCGCGAATGCTCGCACCGAAAACCCCGTCGCCGCGTTGGCGGTCGGTCTGCCGGGCGTGAACGGAGGGGAGGCTGCTGACGACATGGATGCGCTGCGCCGCAAACCACGGCACCAAAGCTTTGAATCGATCGTGCGACTCCAAAATGGTCAAATTGGACCGCACAATGATGTCCAGTGCATCGGCTGGGTGTTCCGCACGAACGGTCTCCACGAAGGCCTTGAAGCCCGGATTCATCTCAGGCGCACCTCCCGTCAAATCCAATGTTGTCGGTCTCGCCTCTCTCAAGACGCGCAAGACTTCTGCGAAGGTCTTTTCGGACATGATCTCCTTTCGGTCCGGGCCTGCATCCACATGGCAATGCGCGCATGTCTGGTTGCACACGTAACCGACATTCACTTGCAAAATGTCCAGGCCGGTCGGACGCAACGGCAGCAGGGAAGCTTCCTCGAGTCGCGCTTCAAAATGGGGCCATTCTGATGTCCCGAAAGGCGCAGCAGAAAGGTGTTCGAGGGTCTTCTGTGGATCTGAGAATGTGCCCTGCCCTGAGCGTTTGGAAGTCGATCTGGGCAAGCTCACATGGACAGGGATTTGGCCTTTTGCATCATCTGCACACCATGCACCAGCGATGCGCCGCCTCGAATCGCACCCGCCACATGCACCGCTTCCATCATCGCCTCCTCGCTTTCTCCGCGTTGCAGAAGGTCCTGCGTGTAGGCATCAATGCAATAGGGACATTGAATCGCATGCGCCACCCCCAAGGCGATCAATGCCTTTTCCCGACCGGTCAAAGCGCCATCCTCGAATGCGGCCCCGTACCAATCAAAAAACTTCTTCGCCAATGCCTCATCCCAATCGGCGATGTCGCCAAACCGCTTCAGGTCTTTCGGGTCGTAGTACGTTTTCATGGCCGAAATATCGGAACTTTGGCCGCATGGGAAGAGAAAACCAAACCATCGGGGTGGTTGGCGCCGGGGCCATGGGCGCCGGCATTGCACAGGTCGCCGCACAGGCCGGCTGCGCTGTTGTCCTGACGGACAGTTCTTCAGCCGCGCTGGATCGAAGCGAAGCACAATTGAAGAAGATTGTGGCGAGGTTGATCGAAAAAGGCCGAATGACGACCGAGGAAGGCGACAACCTTTGTGGCCGGATCCAACGATCGACCCGATTTTCTGATTTGGCCAATTGTGACCTTGTCATTGAAGCCATCGTTGAAAACCTCGAAGTCAAACAGTCCGTTTTCCGAGAGGTGGAGGCTGTGGTCCGGCCAGACGCTGTCTTGGCTTCGAACACCTCTTCCTTGTCCATTACTGGCATTGCAGCGGCGCTCGAACGGCCGGAGCGTTTCATCGGTTTGCACTTCTTCAACCCCGCCCCATTGATGCCCTTGGTGGAGGTCATTCCTGCCCTTCAAACCCAAATCGATCTCCCTGTCCGATGCGTGGAATGGATGAAAGATTGGGGCAAAGACCCGGTGATCGCCCGAGACACGCCAGGGTTCATCGTGAACCGCGTGGCTCGCCCTTATTACGGGGAGGCATTGCGCATTCTCGAAGAAGGCATCGCCGATGTGCCCACAATCGATGCTGCGATGAAAGAGCAAGGATTTCGCATGGGCCCCTTCGAGCTGATGGATTTGATCGGCAATGATGTGAACTACGCCGTCACTGAGTCGGTTTTCCATGCATTTTACCAGGATCCGCGGTACAGGCCGAGTTTGGTGCAAAAACGACATGTCGAGGCAGGCTGGCTCGGCCGCAAGTCCGGAAGGGGCTATTACAACCACGATTCGAGTTCCGTTGCCCCCTCCCCTTCCGAAGATCAATTCTTGCGCGCTCAGGTGGCAGAGCGGATCTTGTGCATGTTGATGAACGAGGCCATCGATGCGGTTTTCATGAACATCGCCACACCGAAGGACATCGAACGGGCAATGACCCGTGGGGTGAATTACCCAAAAGGCTTGTTGCAATGGACGAATGATTGGGGACCCGACAAGGCCTATGGCCTGCTCGAAAATTTGCGAGAACGGTACCAAGAAGACCGCTACCGCCCCAGCCCTTTGTTGCGCGCGCACGCCATTTCAAGGCAGCCGATCGCCATCGGCGACTGACCATCAAAAAGACACCCTGCGAATGCCCGCCAACGCGTGGGTTCGCCGGCCATCTCCGCGGTTGTAGATGCCATCAGGGCGAAAATCATCTCTCCTGACCTCGCCTGCGGCGTGGACAATCTCATCCGATGCACTCAAAATGCCCACATGGATGATGGCTCCGGCGTCATTCTGGAAAAATGCAAAGTCTCCACGCTGCGCTTCGGAGGGCGAAATGGGCTCACCGGAGTGGATTTGGTCTGAAGCATCCCGCGCCAAATTTCTGCCTGTCGCAAGACAGACCAACTGGAGGAGCCCTGAGCAATCCAGCCCGAATGCAGACCGGCCACCCCACAAGTAAGGCACACCCATCAGCCGCTCTGCCAAATCCACGGCCTCTCCATCGAAAGTGAGAATGGGACCTGTGGCCAACAATTCTTCGTCTCCAAGCCACCAACGGTTGGGACTCAATCCCGCCACCAAGCGGCTGCCCATGGAAAGGTTGAGCACGGCCTCGTCGCGAAGTCGAACGAAGGTTTGGCTGACAGCAGAAATCACATGAGTCAGGCCCGCCGACTCCCCTTGAACAAGTTGTTTGCGATCTGACCAACCTTCATAATCGTCCCAAAGGCACCGGACCTTGACCCAATCCCTTGCTGCCGATTCGAGAATCTCGACTTTTTCTCCAGCAAGTCCTTGCGTCACCATTTCAGATGCATCCTTCGCCTCCGCCCGGATGGGCATCATGGGCACGGATACAACGGCCATGGCCTTTGCTTCCATCAGCAAATCTCAATGCACAACGCAGAAGCACCGCCCCCACCGTTGCAGATGCCTGCCGCGCCTTTGTGCAATCCTCGCGAGCGCAAAGCATGCAGCAACGTCACAACAATTCTTGAACCACTCGACCCAAGCGGATGCCCGAGGGCCACGGCGCCGCCATTCACATTCACTTTTGACGCATCGAGCCCCAGCAATTTGTTGTTGGCAAGGCCCACCACCGCGAAGGCCTCATTGAGTTCCCACAAGTCGACATCCTCTGACGTCCATCCCGCTTTTGCAAGCGCCTTGGGCAATGCCTTGGCCGGCGCCGTTGTGAACCACTCGGGCGCCTGAGCGGCATCAGCTGCTCCAACAAGCTTCGCAATCGGCTTCAAACCCAAACGCTCCACTGCCGCTGCGCTGGCCAAAACCAAGGCGCTCGCCCCGTCATTCAAGGTTGAAGCATTCGCTGCCGTTACAGTGCCCTCCTTCTGAAAGGCAGGACGAAGGGCGGGAATCTTTTCCATCTTCACCTGCTTGTACTCTTCATCCTCTGTCACCCAAACGGGCTCACCACGTCGTTGTGGCACCGAGACGGGCACGATCTCTTCCGCGAACGCCCCGCCGGACCACGCCACTGCTGCGCGGGTGTAACTCTCTACAGCGAAGGCGTCTTGGTCTTCTCTGGAAATGTCGTGCTCCGCGGCACACATCTCAGCGCAATTCCCCATGTGCGTTGCATTGTAGACATCCGTCAATCCATCCAGAAGCATGCCGTCTTGCATGTTGAGATCGCCAAACTTCGTCCCCAGACGACCCCGAAAATAATGCGGCACTTGGCTCATGTTCTCCATGCCACCGGCCACAACAAGGTCAGCGTCACCGTTGGCAATCGCCGCCCCGGCCAAGGCGAGCGACTTCATGCCGCTCGCGCACACTTTGTTCACCGTGGTGCAGGGCACTTCATGGGTCAAACCTGCTCCCAGTGCTGCTTGCCGAGCGGGGGCTTGACCAAGCCCAGCCTGCAACACGTTGCCCATAAAGACCTCTTCGACATCTTCTGGGCGAATGCCCGCGCGTTCGACCGCACCGCGAATGGCTGTGGCCCCCAGTGTTGTGGCAGAAACGGTGGAAAGGCTGCCCAAAAAACTGCCCATCGGTGTGCGGACAGCGGACAAAATGTAAACTGTTGATTTCATGAGAGGAGATCATTTTTCCAAGCGCAAAGGTAGGGGGAGTTGAAACAAATCTGCCCACCCCGTCGTAAGCACCCTCCGATTCACAATCCTCCTGAAATGTCAGTTCCCGGTTTTCCCATCGCTTCCGTTCCCGACGCGCTCGAGCAGTACAAAACGCTGATTCGACACGTTCATGGCGAACCTGTGATGATGCGCCGGGCCATGCGATTGGCATTCCGGAGCCTCAACCCCACGGAGTCCAAAGAACTCCGCGACTGGCTCGAAAAACGCTACGTGCTCTGACGCTTTTCCGGTTTGGGTGAAACGCCGCCTTTGACCAAATTCAAGAACGGCCGAGGCACCCGCGTTTTGACGAGAATCTCCTCGCCCTTCGGCCCGATCAACTTGACTTCATAAAGATGAATGCCCGACCGCCCCAAGGGGTCCGGAGCTTCTTTGCCCTTCCCGATCAGCATGCAGCTGTGACGGCGCAAGGCAGACATCAACAACGGCATCTCTTCCATGGAGGCTTGCAACTTGAGCAAGGTGTGTTCGGGCGTGGCCCGCATGGTGCGATAGGGCCACTCCTTCATCGGGCCGACACGCTTGCCGTTGTCATGCTCAAAAGTGGTGAGCACATCATCCGCTGGCAAGTGCCCTTGAACCATCAAATAAAGGCCTTTGTCGAAGGATGTCCATTTGTCCTGCAGGTGCTTTCTCCATGCCAAACTTTTGGCAATCAAACAAATACCACTTGACTCCTTTTCGATGCGGTTCACAAAATGAACATCTCGAACTTCTGGCCTTGCCCGCTCCATCCATTGCCGCATGGTGGTGTACGAGGTTTTCACCTTCGGATTGGGCGAAGCAAATACCCAACCTGCCGGTTTGATATAAGCCAAAACATGGTCATCCTCATGGACAATTTCAAACGGGCTTCGCACGGGTTTGGCCTGGCGCTTGGCTGCTTGCATGGCAGGGGACAAAGGCGCGCCCAAATCAAAATCCTTCACCTCGCCCGCCACCTTGCGGCGCTTCCAGATCACCGTCGATCCTGCTTCAATTGTTGCACTCGGAATCCGCACTGATTGACCGTTCACTTCAACTTCGCCACCTTTGATGGCTTTCCGCGCGCTTGTTTTCGTGGCAAATCCGCCGCGCTCCATCAGAATGGTGAGCAGATCGGCATCTTGTTGAGTCGTGATTCGGGCCATAGCAAGTTTTGTAGCCCGCAAAGGTATTGCGACTTCTCCACAATCAACTTGGAAACCTACTGAAAGGCAGATTGTTGAAAAAGCAAGGGCCGGTTCCTCAACAGAAACCGGCCCATTCACCAAGGAAGACGGTGTTGCGTACACGACTTTGACCACGAAGATGAGCACATTTGTCGGCACTTTTCAACGGTTTGTCCACCGCATTTGAACAGGTTTTGCACAAGTTGTCAACGACACCAAGTCCCTCAAATTCCTGTAGGTTTGCCCCTCCCAATTCCCCTCACTCATGACGCAAGAATGGAGCCCAATCATCGCCCGCTGGATCGAACAAATGGACTGGCTCGGCCCGGAGGCCTCCCCGAACTTGCGACTCGTTGTCATGGGTGGCATGGCCTTGCTCTTGGCGCTTTTCGTCTGGGGAGTGGGCCGACTCGTGCTGGCGCGGATCCTCATCCGGCTCACCCAAAGGACCAAAGCGACATGGGATGACCAGCTCTTCAACCAATCGCTCCTCAATCGCCTGGCATTCTTTCTTCCTCTCGCAGTGATCTCAGGGGCTGTTGCGCTTTTGTTGCCGCCATTCCCAGCGTTGCGGGAGACCATGGAGTCCGTTTTGAGCTTGGCCAATATCCTCACCACCCTTCTGGTCTTTTTTGCGGCCATCAATGGCATCGAGCGTGCTCTTGGGGACTTGCCGCGCCTCAAAGACAAGCCGATCGCCAGCTTTTCCCAGCTCGTCAAAATTGTCATCTCAATCTTCGCGGGCATCGCCATCATCGCCACCTTGAGCGGTCAGGAAATCGCTGTGATTCTCGGTGGGCTTGGCGCAGCCACGGCTGTCATTTTGCTCGTTTTCAAGGATGCGCTTTTGGGCTTGACCGCCAGTGTTCAGCTTTCGTCGGGCGACTTGGTTCGCATCGGCGACTGGGTGGCCATTGACAAGTATGGAGCAGACGGGAATGTGGTGGAAATCAATTTGACCACTGTCAAAGTCCAAAACTGGGACATGACCTTCACCATCGTTCCAACCTATGCGTTGATTTCCGATTCATTCAAGAATTGGCGTGGAATGAGCCAATCGGGCGGCCGCCGCATGAAGCGCTCCATCACCATCCGCCCCTCCTCCGTTCATTTCGCTGACGAACAACTTGTCGACGCCCTCAGAAGTGTCCAAGTCCTCGCCGCTTGGATTCAAGAACGAGAGGCCGTGATTGCCGCGGACAATGCCCGTCGGGGAGCTGACACCGTATCGAACGACATCAACGGCCGCCGCCTCACCAACCTGG
>CBFIFE010000020.1:31457-42408 GCA_965661765.1 uncultured Flavobacteriales bacterium | reverse complement strand
CCGCCCGTGACGTTTGCGGGGGTGAGCCCAGGGAGCGGGGTGAGTTGGGTGCCGGTCGATCCGGCGACGAACGTCAGCGGTGCTGGCACCGTGGCGCCAGCGGCGCTCGGGCCCGGCGTGCATGCCTTCGAGGCCCTGTACGGTGTGGCGACCTGCCTCACCCGGGATACGGTGGAAATTGAGGTGTTGGACCTGCCGACCATCAACATGCCTGCCGCTGAGGCATTCTGTGGCAACCTCGGGGTGCAGCCGCTCGGGTCGGCAGTGCCTGCCGGAGGGGTTTGGTTTGGCGATGGAGTGGTCGACGCCGCCGCTGGCACCTTCAACACCGAAATGCCGTCAACCGACTACACACCGGGCTATCATTACACCGATCCGTTGACCGGCTGTCGGGATACGTCGTACCATGCCGTCACCGTTCACCCGGTGCCGGTGGCGGCATTTGACCTGCCGGCGTTGGGCTGCACGAATGGGCCGGTGGATTTGGTCCAACAGTCGACCGGCTTTTCAGACCAAACCTGGTCCTTCCCCCCCTACCCCGCCTCAACCGAACCCCTGCCGGCCTTCACCTACCCGACCGCGGGCGAGTTCACCATCGGTTTGCTCGTTGCCAACGCCTTCGGTTGCGCAGACAGCACCACGGCGGATTTGACGGTGACCGTCCCACCGGTAGCGGATTTTTCGATGGACGTTGATTTGGGGTGCACGCCGTTGGAGGTCAACTTCGCCAATTTGTCCACAGCCCCGTTTGCGGACACCACATGGACAATCGACGGGGTGGTTCAGCCGGGCGCGGTCCTGCCCGTTCAAACCTTTTCCGCCACAGCGGATGTGACCACCTACGTCGTGGGGCTGCAGGTGGAGAATGTGTGCGGGGTGAGCACTGCGGAGGGGGACATCGAGGTCACGCCACTGCCCGAGGCGGCGTTTTTCATTCCACAAGACACCGTCTGTTCGCCTTACACGAATGTCGTGCTCGACGCGTCTGTCGGCGTGCCGGAGACTTGGTCGTGGGATTTCGGCAATGGCAACACCAGCACTTCCCCCAACCCAGGGGCCAGCATTTACCAAGTCGACAGCCTGCCCGAGGGATTTGACATCACGCTCGAAGTGACAAATGGCTGCGGTGCAGACGACACCACCCTGACGCTGACCGTGCTGCCCAACGCGGTCACGGCCTTTTTCACAACGAACACTTCGGGAGGTTGTGCACCCTTCACCTTGGAGGTCACCGACGTGAGCGATGAAACGGTGTACGTGAGTTACGATTTCGGCAACGGCGACTTCAGCAACAGCACGCCTGTGGCCTCCACCACATACGATGCCCCTGGGGTGTATGTGGTTCAGCAATTTGTCAGCGATGGTTGCAGCGCTGACACGACGTCGACAACCGTCACCGTGAGCGAATCCCCGGAAATCGAATTGGTGGTTCCCGGAGCCGATTGTGCATCGGAATCCTTTGCCTTTGCCGCGGAAGTTTCGACGGCCGTGGGGTCAGCGGTGTGGACCTTCGGCGATGGAACGGACGCGGCGTCTGGGCTTCAGGCCACCCACAACTTCCCGGGCGGCGGCTCGTACTGGGTGACCTTCGAAACGGCCTCGGCCTTGGATGGTTGCCCAGCAGTGGACAGCGCCCAAGTGACCGTTCACCCCGTCCCCACCGCGGATTGGATGGTGGACCCAATGTCAGGGTGCAGCCCCTTCGAGGTCGCCTTCGAGAACTTGAGCACAGGCACAGGACTCAACCACACTTGGGATTTCGGGGACGGCAGCGATGGCGAGACCGACGCTGAGCCGGACCACACCTACACCAACACGAGCGGGGCGCCAGTGCTGCATGAAGTCACGTTGACGGTGAACAACGCCTATGCTTGTTCCGCAGCGGCGACGGGAATCGTCACGGTGTTGCCCGCGCCAGTGGCCAGCTTTGCCTTGGCGGCGGAGGAGAGTTGCTCCTTCCCGGTGGCTGTGGAGGCGATGAACAACAGCGCAGGTTCCGTCGATCATGAGTGGGTGTGGAGTGGCGGGGTTGTGGTTGACGCCTTCGAGCCCGAGGGGCTCATCGCCGATGGGGTGGGCGTTTACGATTTGAGCTTGACGGCGACCAACGGGTATGGGTGCACGGATTTGGCCAATTCCACCTTCACGGTGCACGAAGCCCCAACTGCAAGTTTCAGTGCAAACCCCACCTTCGGCTGCAACCCACTGAGCGTGAGCTTCAGCAACAACAGCTCCAACGTGGCGACTTCCACCTTGAACATTCCCGGCATCTTCCAAGGCCCGCTTCCGCCAGGCAACCTCGTCATTGACCAAGTGGGCACGTACGTGGCCAGCCTCACGGTCACATCGCCGGAGGGGTGCACGGATGATGTCACGCTCGCGGGCGGGGTTCAGGTTTTCCCTGTGCCGACGGCGGGATTCACGGTGTCGGCCTACGCGGATGTTCCCGAGAACACCGTTTTCACGTTTGACAACACCAGTTCGACGGATTTTCTGCTGAATTGGAACTTCGGCGACGGTTCGCAAGGCAGCGGATCACCGGCCACGCATGAGTATTCTGGGTCTGGGTTGTTCGATGTCACCTTGACGGCCATCAACAGTTTCGGCTGCGCGGCGACCCACGTGGAAACGGTGGATGTCGGGGCGACGATCATGGTTTTCGCTCCGACGGCATTCACCCCGGGTGGGCAAGGGGACTTCGGAATTGCTAGGCCAGATGGGCTGAACGATGGTTGGCGGCCGGAAATCCGGGGCATGGAGCACGTCAATGGCTACTGGTTGCAGGTCTTCAATCGCTGGGGAGAGTTGGTTTGGGCGACTCGAGATCCCGATGCGGTCTGGGACGGGGGGATGCCTGGAGAAGCAGGGGAGCGCTTCTATGCGCAGGACGAAGTCCTGAACTGGCAGCTGCGGTTGAGCACCTCTGGGGATGTCAAATTCGACGGTGGCGATGGCGCAGATGATGGCAGCCGGACCTACGCTGGGATTGTGACAATCTTGCGATAAAAAGCCCAGCAATTCGAACAACTCATCTGAGCGAATGACGATAAATTTGCCTAAATTCTCCTCATTTCTGTTTGTCATGTGTCTCGGGTTTTGGACCAAACCGCTGAACGTTGCCGCGCTTGTGCTGCTCCTTGCGCCCATTGGCGGGCTGGCACAGAATGACGTGTCCTCCCTTTTTGAGGTGACCCGGGAAGATGCGTTCGCTCCACTCCCCTCAGAATCCTCCCTTCTGAGCGAAGAAATTTATGCTGCCATAGAGCAAGCTGGAGACGACCATGAATTCACCATCTCGGCATACACTGAACGCTATGAAAGCGCCATCGAGAAGGGAGACTGCGACGACATGGTGGTTGCAGCAGCACTCGTGAACCGCGCACGCAAAAAATTGGGCAAAACCGAGGCCTTCGGCTCTGCCTTTGCCACATCAACTTGCAGTGAATTTTGTGCGCCTTTTTTCTACTTTCCCTCGCTCATCGAGTTCGGGGCTGGGCGATATACACAGTCCTTGGCTTTGTTGAAAAAAGCACTGCCCCTCTGCTCAACCCAAGAGGAACGCGTCAATGTCCTGATGACCATCGGTGCATGCGCCAACGGACTGGGGGAAGTTGCCGAATCCGTCAAGTTTGCACAATGGGCCTATGAGCAAAGCCCGAAGCCTGTTTCATGGAAATTGGTGGTGAACATCTCAAGCAATCTCATGGGGTTGGGACGCACCGATGAAGCCATTGCCATCCTGACAGAGCACTTGGCTGTAGCGGAGGAAATTCATCCTGCCGTCTGGCTCAACAAAATGCAGGGCCACGCCATGAGCGGACAAGTTGACTCGGTTTGGACCGCTTGGCGCCAGGCAGAAACGCTGTTGCCACCTCTCCCTTGGAACCCCATGATTTTGAGGGCATTGAGCTCAACCGCCGTTTTGATGCCCACGGCATCCTTCTGGAATGAAATCCAAGATCGGGCATGGGCCTCGGCGGAGGAAATGGATTTGGCACAGATTTTCGACCAGGAAGACCTGCGTGGCCTGCTGTTTCCCCAGGTCACGCACAACCTTGAAGGATTGATCACAGCAGATTCCATGCGCTGGCGAGTTGCGAGTCAATTGCATCGTCAAATGGATGTCGCACAACTGGAATCGGAAAAAAGCGTGCGTCGGGCGTTGAGCACGTCAGAGGCGAAGGAATTGCTTTCTCGCGTGAATGGGGATGCAAACACCACGGAATGGCCCTTGTGGCTCCTTTCATTGGGAGTGGTGGGGGTTCTGGCGCTGGTTGGGTGGCAGAGGCGGCAACATCGTTCCAAGATCACTGGCTCCGTCTTGGCAGCGGAGGAGAGCGGCAGCGAAAATCCTGCTGACCACCATCCGTTGCTGCCCGCTCTGCAATACCGCATTGAACAGAACATTCGAACAAACGTGCTGCTGACGTCTTCTCATGATGATTTGGTTCACACCCTGAGGGAAAAATCAAGCTTGCTCAGCGACACGATTTTGCCGCAAACCGATGTTCACCAAATCGAAGGAACGGAATTGGACATTCTGGTGCTGACATTGCTGGGGATCAGTACGAAAACCATCGCTCAAATCTGCAATGTGAGCGTGGGCCACATCTACA
The DNA here is from genome assembly GCA_965661765.1 of uncultured Flavobacteriales bacterium. Taxonomy (GTDB): domain Bacteria; phylum Bacteroidota; class Bacteroidia; order Flavobacteriales_D; family Sanyastnellaceae; genus JBMYZL01. Next base: position 37,792 of record CBFIFE010000020.1, on the reverse strand, counting down.
ACATCAGGACACAACTTCGCAACAAATTGGGCCCCGATGCCTTGACACTGAGTCACTGGCTCTGACCCCCCACTCCTGACACACAGCATTGAAAAAGGCCGAACTTCCCTGAGGAAGTCCGGCCTTTTTTCTAACCACAACCGATGTTTCTGTTATTCCACGCCGTCTCCACAAGTTGTCGCGAAGACCCCGAGGAACATCAGCAAGTCCGTCGCCGAAACCACCCCATCTTCGTTGAGGTCGCCCATGCAGTCCTCTGGTGCTTGGCATGTGCCTGTGGCGGGATCCCAAATCATGTCTTCACCACAAAATTCGGGACCGACACCCACGCAGCCAGCCTCCCATGCAAGTGGCTGTTGGTCTCCCAATTCACACGGGTACGTCTGGAGGTTCAACGGATCGACGGCCCAAACTGAAATGATTCCGGTTTGAGAAACGAACATTTCACCGCTGAAACTCAAGCTCGATGATGTTTCTGATGCGATCAAATTGCCAGATGATGGCGTCAATCCATCATACACCGCATAGCCGTGTGAGATCGTTCCGCTGTTGATGCGCAGGTACGAGGGCTCACCATTGGGCGAAGCATGGACGATGAATGCCCCCAAATCTGGGAAAAACACGCAAAGTTCATTGGCTTCGTAGCAAGACCCATAGATGCATCCGCCATCGAAATCAACACCCAACTCTGGGTCGTAATTCACAGCCTCTGAATCGCCGCAAGAAGCACTCGTTACTTCATCACATACCCCATCGCCGTTTGCATCCGACAGACAGTTGCCATCGCAATCCTGACCATTTTCTGGGTAAACACACAACTCAGGATTGTGCAAACCGCACAATTCAAAATTGCAAGCCGACAGATCCGAGCACACCTCATCTACCAAGGATGCTGGAGCCACATAAACGCCCAATTGGGGGAAGACAAACGCTGTTCCATTGAACGATCCGCTCAAAACTGGGTATCCCGGAATGGCAACATTCATCGTCTCACCGCAAACTGTCCACTCGCCGGAAAACAGCGCACCCTGCATCAGGGGAACCAAGGCAGCCGGCAGCCAAGCCATCTCAACATAAGTATCAATCAAGCCAAAGGTTGCTGGTGTAACTGCAGCAGACAAAGGAGCATCCGCCGGACCCGAGGTGTCGAAATTCAAAGGAAAATCTCCGTAAGGATCAATCCCAGCCTCACACTCATAGCTGAAGTCTTCAAATTCTCCTTGGAATTGCGTGTAAAATCCAAGGGCGCCAATCAAGAAATCCTCATCCGCAGTCACCACATCTGATTCGAAGAAAACACAAGTCCCATCGTCCTCAGTAGCCGCTTCGTCAAAGTTGCAAGCCATCGGATGGGTGCATCCACCCCCATCAATTGCACAGAACTCGCCACTCACCTCAGACCCGGTTGGGAAGTCGCCTGAGGCCAGAACACTCCCTTCGCTGCTGACCGACCAGCTGTTGCCACTGATGCCGTCACCATAGCTGTCCAACAAGTTGAAGACATAGCATCCATACGCCACACAGGCAGAAGCTTCTACACTTCCGTAACTGTCAGAGTACCCACTGCCACTTTCGATGACATTGCCCGCATCATCCTGCAAGTTCCATGAGGTCTCCCCTGGATAATTGTCCAAGTTGAAAGCCAAATCCAAAGCGACAAAGCCGCATGATCCGTCTTCCACATTCGCATCCGGGTTGTAATTGCACGCCTCAGCATCGGTGCACCCTGGAATCGGTTCGATCAAACAAAAACCTCCAGAAGTGGATGTGCCACTCAAGAATGTGCCTTCCGCGAGCAAGTTGCCCTCAGCGTCGGCAACAGACCAGCCATCACCAGACATGCCGTCTCCCCATGAATCAGAGAGGTTGAAGGTGTAGCAACCATAAGCCAAACAAGCAGAGACCTCCACAACTTCAAATGCATTGCTGTATCCACTGCCATCGAGCACAACTGTTCCAGTCGCATCATCGGTAATGGACCAAGACGTTTCACTCGGGTACGCGTCCAAGTGCACAGTCAACAGGGCGACGCCAAAGTTGCAGCTGCCGTCGTCAAAATTTGCTGACGGGTCGTAGTTGCAAGCACCCTCATCCGTACAGCCCGGAACAGCTGCTTCAATGCAAAACTCACCTCCTGTCAAGTCACCATTGTCGAAGGTGCCGGAGAGCAACGTGCCCGAACCATTGCTCACAGACCAGTTGTTGCCGCTCATGCCATCGCCGTAAGAATCATAAAGGTTGAAGGTGTAGCAACCCTCTGATGCGCAGAACTCGCCCGTGACTGTGGTGAAGATGTCCGTGTAGTCATATCCACCACCTGAGACCAACACTGACCCATCGCTGTCCGTGACGTCCCATGAAATCTCATTCGCGTAAGTATCCAAGTCCACACTGACAAGCACTGAGGCATAGCCGCAACTGCTGTCATCAAAATTTGCTGACGGGTCATAATTGCAAGCAATTTCGTCGGTGCAGCCCAGAACAGCTTCTTCTACACAGAATTCACCAGTGACTGACGATCCCGTGTCGAAGGTGCCAGAGAGCAACGTGCCCGAAGCATTGCTCACAGACCAGCTGTTGCCGCTCATGCCATCGCCGTAGGAATCGTAAAGGTTGAAATTGTAACAGCCTGCAGGTGCGCAGAACTCGCCCGTGACCGTAGAGAACGAATCCGAGAAGCCATATCCTCCGCCCGAGACCAACACCGACCCATTGCTGTCCGTCACATCCCATGAAATCTCATTCGCATAAGAATCCAAGTCCACGCTGACCACCACCGAACCGTAGGCACAGCTTCCGTTGTCAAGACTTGCTGTCTCATCAAAATTGCACGCCAAAGGATCGGTGCATCCACTCAACAAACCGAAGCAGACCTCCTCCTCAAAGGTGGCAAACGGTACATCCCAAGCGCCACTGCCGATGACCTCACCATCTGCATCGGCCCAAGACCAATTCCCTTCTGCAATCCCATTGCCGAGCGCATCGGTGACTTGAAACGTGTAACACCCGTCATTGACGCATGCCGCAGTTGTCACGGTCGTGAAAGCGTCTTCAACGCCAGGTGCCCCAAAGGCAACCACCTCACCCGCATTGTCCAGTAGCGCCCAGGTGTTCGTGGCCGGGGCGGCATCGGTCGTGTAGGTCAACGAGAAACTGCTGTATGCACATGAGCCATCATCCGTTGATGCATCTGCATCGTAGTTGCAAGCCGCAGCGTCTGTGCAACCCGCGCATGTGGCGCCATCGCCACCACAAACACCGCAATCGTCTGTTGTGTAAATGCACGATCCGTCGTCCTCCGTCGCCGCCGGTGCAAAGTTGCACGCCGTGGCGTCCGTACATCCAGTGTTGAGGCATTGGACAGACCAAGTGATGCCCGAGTAATCACCATCCGCACAGGCCAATGTCGCGCCCGTCGATACGCCCAGGTCCAATATGCCTGTGCTCGACGTCAACTGCAAATTGTTCACCGTCTGTGACTGACCGCCCAATCCCAACGTGGCCAACAGGTTGCCAGGAGCGCCTTCGAAGAAGATGTCCATGACGTTGTACTGATCCGAAACCAGCAAAAAGTCATTGCCCATTGACCCATCAAGCGTCACTTGAAGTGGCAGGCCATCGGGGTTGGCGAAGTGCAACAATGATTTCGGGTAGATGTTGTTTGGGAGACAGATTTGGCCTGATTCTCCGCAAACATCCAGGGCACAAGTGCCATCATCCATCGTGGCATTCGAGTCAAAGTTCACGGCATCGGCGTCCGTGCAGCCCAACACCGGCGCTTCACAGGAAAGCTGCCAGTTCACCGGATCCAAGTTGCCCGTGGCGCACGAACGCGCGTCGTTGGAGACAAACGTGACATAGAATTCACCTGTCGGAGAATAGACGCTCTCCGCGAAGAGCCAAGTGGCTTCATACAACAGCGCCGCGGAGGAAAGTGTGCTCTCGCTGTAAACGCGGATGAAGTCCTGCCCACTGTGCAGCAGACCCTGCAAGGCCAAATAACCCGGCTCACCTGAAGGCACTGCGAGCGCCGCCTGGATTTGGGTGCCGTTCTCATTGACGCCGGTGCAGAAAGTGCCAGCATCCTCACAAGTCGCCTCGCTGATGCAAGAGCCGTTGTCCGCCACCGCGGTTTCGTCGTAGTTCACAGCGGTGGGGTCAGTGCATCCGCCAGTGCAGAGAATCACCTCTGAAGTGATGTTGCCCCAATTGCCTGTGAAGCTTGCTGCTTCTTGGCCATCGACGAACACCGTCGCCGTTCCATCTGTGCCAGAGAACGATCCATCAAAACCGTTCGGGGAAAATCCGAACTCCTCGAAAGTCAAGGTATAACATGTGGCAACCGCCTCGCAAATTGGGATCGTCCAGGCCTCGGGCTCAATGCCTTCACCGGTACCCGTGGTCACAAAGTCAGAGGCCACAACCGAACCGTCACCGCGTGTCAACGTCCACTCGATGGAATTCGTCGGCCAATCCAACCGATCATACACAATCTCGATGACAGATCCTGTCGGACATGTCGCGCAACTGCCGTCGTTGAGGTCAGCCGACGGGTCAAACTCACTGTACAATGGATCGGTGCAGCCTGTGGTCTCTCCGCAAACAAGCGACCAATCCCAAGGCAAAGCATCACCTGCCTGACAAGACGCCGTTCCAGGACCTGAGGTGCTCTGAACATTCATCACCTCAAACGCAAAAGTCCCAGATGCAGAAAACAATTCAATCATCTCCGGGTATTCGATGACCGGGTTCTGTTCGTAAGAAAACACCACATTCGACGTGGCCGGGTCTGCGCCGTCGTAAATGAGGAAATCCGTGAAATACATGTCGCCTGGAACCAAATTCAACTGCCCTGGGGTACCGTCGCCCGTGGACACAATGGTTTGGACTTCAGCCACGTAGTTCTCCGTGGCCCTGTGACAGAATGTGCCCGCGGACCCGCAACCTTCGTAAAGGCAAGCTCCGGGAATGTTCGCATCTGCATCGTAGTTCGCCGCGGATGGATCGTCACACCCCGCCACGATATCTTCCTCCGCGACGCAATGAACAGTCCATTCGATGGGCGCGCTGCAATCCGCCAAATCCGAGGCATACGTCTCCAAACGCAAATACCCCTCGCTCGAGACAATGGCTTCATTGACCTCACCGAGATAGTCCCCTGCTTCGTTCATCCAGCCAAGGGATTGGGAAAACGCGTCATAATTGTATTCTCCGACCGGTGCAGCAAACAACCAATGTCCCTCGGGCGCAACGTACTCGAATTCTTCATAGCCGCGGTCATTACACCAACTTCCGATGTCATCGCACCCGTCATACGTGCAGGCGCCCTCGAGGGCATGTGTTGCGGAGAAGTCGAAATTGCCCGCAGTCGGATCCGTGCAGCCATAGACGATGGAACTGCAAGAAAACGCCCAGTCCAGCCCGTAATGCTCAGGGTAGAAAGGATTCGTCGTGCTCACGCAAGAACCGCTTGAGCTGGATGTGATGGTGGCGCGAATGACACCTGTGGGCGTGTAGAACACGGAGCCGCTCTCAAAATTGTTTCCAGACGCGATCAAATTCGATGTGGCAGGATCCACTCCATCGTAGATGAAAATGTTGTCGATGTTGTTGCCAAAATCGTCATCCATGATGCCTTTCAACCCAAAATACGCTCCGCCAGGCGTCGTTGTGCCGACCACAAGCACCTCTTCCTCAGACCAAAGGTTGTCGTAACAGATGTTGCCTGTGCTGTCACACGTGGCAGCAAAGGCCGTCAAACATGAACCGTCGTTGATTTCTGCTGTGGGGTCGTAATTCGAAGAGGCAGGATTCGTACAACCAAACGGGTCCGCACCGCAATCTCCGGATGTCCATTCAGCCATAGGCCCTTCGTTGCCCGTGACGTCGATGACCGTTTCGCCCGCGACGACGACCTCGACGGCACCGGGCTGCAAGTTCTGCGGATTTCCGGCTGCTACCGCTTCGAGGTCGAACTCGAAACCGATGTAGTAACACGCACCCGCATCCATGCAACCGAACCACTCACCTGGGCCGCTGATGTTCATGCTGATTTCGGCGTCACTGCCGATTCCGCCGAGCACCTCGCCGGTGATGTGCTGGGCCCCGTCTACGGAAATGGACCATTCGGTTTGGTCTGGGCTACAGTTGGGCACACAATCTCCAATGGGCAAGAAGCCTGACTCGCCCCAATTGCTTTCATACACTTTTACGGGCTCGTTGTCCAACAAGACAGTCTCAGTTCCGAAGTTGACGGAACCCGGCTGCCAATAGCCATTCTCACTGCCGACAATGCCCACGGATTGGCACGTGTTGCTCGAGACGCAAACGTTCAA
>CBFIFE010000020.1:15302-31359 GCA_965661765.1 uncultured Flavobacteriales bacterium | reverse complement strand
CGCACACCCGCCATCGCAATCGAATCCCGCCGCGTCCAAATTGAAAGAACCCGTACCATCGAAATCAACGATGTAGGTTCCCTGCCCATAAGAGGACAAATCAATTTCTGCGCCTCCGGTCAACGCGATGTTGTCACTGAAAATAAGATTTGAATTGAAGTAAATGTTTACCTCTTGAGTGCCGTCCGCCTCTAACGACAGGGACTGCCCAAGGCCGAGAAATGGCGGGGCTAGGCAGGCCAGAAATGCCAAGAATCTGGTGGTTTTCATGGTGTGTTGAATTTGGTTTCTTTGATGCGGAAATTAGCGCCCGTTCAGGGGACTCTTGGACACGTGACGGCACCAAAGCCTCATCAGCACTCAAATCTGAGGTTCCTCATCTCCAAAGTGAAACTCCTCATTGCGTGACATCCTGAGTGCTCGACGATGGTTTCTGGGCACTTGAACGATGATTCTATCGCTTGGATTGCACTTCGCGAATGCCGACACAAAAACCTGTCAACCCGAAGCAGAAATGGCCCAACACATTTGATTTGGCCAATTCTGAGAATACTCAGGTAAATTGCTCTGGCAATTCACATGTCGGGAAGTGCCGGGCCAGCCGGTTGCGTCGCAAAGCAACCCAGCGATACGCCCAAGCAGGGGTCCAGCGAAAGCACCAGCACCAGGGCCTGCGGAGGTGGCGACTCAGCTTTTTCAAAGCTTCCGAGCCCACGGCCGTCCCATCGGCGGGATGCCAAACAACGACGCCTTGCAAGGGTGGGGTGCGCATGGACAGTGGCAGGAGTTCCTCAGCCAGTCTCCCCTGAAGCGGGGCAAAACGAAGGGGTTCAACGCCTGGAGACGGGGTGCGCTCATGCCGGATGAACCACTGGACACTCCACTGGCAGAGGCCGCAAGGGCCGTCGTAAAAAACGACGGGTGAATGGCCATCGGCGCTTGGGGCGCCTTGGGAACTCTCGTGCAACGTCAATTGCCCGACACCACAAAGGGCGAAGTCCGAACCGCGCCCGTTGCCGTGATGAGTTGCAGCACATAGCGACCGGATGGGAGGCCGGGGAGGGCGATGGTTCCGGATTTGGCCCCAGCATTGTTGCCCAATACCGCCGCATGCACCTCGCGTCCTTGCGCATCAAGGATCACCCCACGGGCAACCGTTTCATTCGCCTCGAATTGCAGCGTCGCAAAGGCCGAAGCCGGGTTCGGGTACACCTTCAACATGGGCTGCGATTCCGCCGCCTCTGCTGCCCAATCCGCCACACCCACAGGCGAGGTGTTTTCCTGATAGAGCAAGGGAACCGGGACATCGTAGCTCTCGTAGGTGCCGTAGAAATCGCAGAAAAAGGCATCCGGATCCCCGTCGCCATCCACATCGGCAAACTGCGCCATGAAAATGCCATCTGCTGGCGCCAATTCCAAGCCGAAAGGCGAAACGATGTGCGCCGCAAACGCCGGTGAGCTGGGATTTCCCGTGTTCTCGAAAAACCGCATTTCGGTCAGGTACTCCTTCCCAGAGTAACCGAGGTACACGGTTTCCGTCAAATCCAAATCACCGTCCGCGTCCAAGTCCACCATTTGCAACCCAAAGCTCAATCCTTCCGCCGGATCGCCAGCGTCCAAATCTGGCAGGCCCATCGGCGCCATTGCGGGAGCGGCAAACGAAGGTGCAGATGCTGACCCCACGTTTTGGCACCAGAACAAACCGCGGGTCACCTCGCCATTCGGCGAATACGCATAAAAATCGATCGCGGACCCCATCATGTCCAAATCGCCGTCGCCATCCACGTCAGCGAAATCAAACGCGAACACCTCCAACTCCAATGCACTCAACATCGCCAAATTCGCATTGAACGGATTGATCTCGAAGGCCCCAAAAGCCGGAGCTGCAGGTGTCCCAATGTTCTCAGCAAACATCAAAACGTTGGCGTAGTACCCATAGGCATAGGGGGCCAGATTGTAGAAATAGCCGTATCGATCGACGGCGACGAAGTCAAGGTCGCCATCAGCATCGAGGTCGGCAAAATCCATCATCAGTCCGCCATAGCTGTAGCCGATGTCCCAGCCGGTCACGGCGTCGAGCCCACCGAAAGGATTCTCCACCCCCGGCAAATATTGCGGCGCATCGGGCGTTCCAACGTTTTCGTGGAAGCGGAAAGTGGGCAGCATGGAATCGCTGTAGTAGTCGTATCCAAAGCTTCTTGTGACCAAATCCAAATCGCCATCTGCATCCAAATCCACCAACTGCAAGGAAGAGGTCCCCTCACCGCCGGGAAGCTCCATGCCAAATTCATTGGGCACCATCGGCGCAAACGTCTGGGCACTCGCGCCGCTGAGCCCAAACAGCCCGGCAAGCGAACCCAGTGCTGCACGCAGTGCCACACCGGACATGCGGACCCTCGCCCGTGCCACGAGCTGAGCAAGTCGGTCGAGCCAACGGCGAACTTGAGCAGTGATGACTTGTCCATTCGCGGCGAGCTCCTTGCGGATGCGGGCGGCGAATTGGGTGATTTGGCGGTGTTGGGTGGGGTGAGACATGAGGAACCAGGGGGTGACTAGGGTGACTAGGGGGACGAGGGTGGCTAGGGGGTTTGGGTGGTGTCGTCCGACGGCCGATGCCGCCAGAAGGTTGTGCTCGGAATCGCCACACCATCCCTGTGCCGGTCGTCGGACGGATTCAGAATGTTGGGGCGACGTTTGCCTTGCAAGATATGCACGTCATAGATTTCTTCGACGGAGGTTTGGTATTCAAGAAGACCCACTTTGCTGCCTGTCGGCAAGTGAATCAGCATGACACCGGCCGCGTTGTTCTGCAGCTTGCCCGCGAGGTGGCCAAACGTCTGGCTCTTCTCCCGAATCCGCGAGAGCCCCACAAACGCGTAGTCCCCCACCACCGACAGGCCCCGCACAAACCCACCGATCGACGCCACAACGTCCACCGCCCCCGATGCCCGATCGACGCGAACCATCTCGCCCGACCCGGACAGCAAGACGTACAACTCGCCATTGACGACGGTCGGTGAATGCGGCATCGCGAGCCCCTCCGCCAGCACCTCGTTCCGCTCGATGTCCATCACCACCCCCGTATGCATGATGTCCCGGCGCCAACCGCGCGGCACATTGTCGGTGCTGAAGGCGGTCGCGTACCTTGGCCGCCCGGCCTCCATCGCAAGGCCGTTGAGATGACACCGGTCCTCCCCCGCAATCCGATCGATGAACGGCGGCTGCCAAACCGGCGTGAAATTCCACATCCCATCGATCCGGACCACACAGGAAAACAAGGTATTGACGGCCAGCAGGTCCCCATTTGCGTCGTAGTGCAAGTCGTGCAGGTCCAGCGGGCCGGTGTGGTACGTGGCCCGGGGCATGTACATCGCATCGTACTTGCCCGGCGACGGCGGGAAGTGGGCGGCAAGATCGGCCGAGTCGCGAAACGCCAGCACCTCCTGCCGACAGGCAATCGCCAGCTCACCGGTCTCCGGGCGCTCCGCCACGCCCATGGCCTTTTCGAAGTTTCGCGGCAGCTGCGTCAACGACGACGCATCCTTGGCAGAAATGAGCACCAATTTGCCAGCCTGGTAAGTCGACAGGGCCAGCGTGGCCCCGAGCGCATGCAGCAGCTCCGGCACTTGCGGCGTATAACGAAGGCTGAATGGCGGCGGGGGCGCACCGGCCGGATGGGGTTGTGGAGCCATGCGACAAGGATAGGTTGGAATGAGGCTTCAGACCAAACCCAGCTCAACCCCACAGCCCCGCTGCCGTCCGAAAGGTTCCGCAATGCGCCTCGATGATGTGGCGGATCTCGGGCGAGTACCCGCCGCCCATCGCGCAGACCACGGGGATGCCAGCGCGGTGGCAGCGACCGAGCACCTCTTCGTCGCGGCGCAAACAGCCCGCGCGGGTGAGCCCGAGCCGGCCGAGCTTGTCCGTGGCGAGAATGTCCACGCCACACTGGTACAGCACGAGGTCCGGGGCGAGGTCGTCGATCAGCCGGGGCAGGTGGTTGTCCAGGGCGGCGAGGTAGGTGGCGTCATCGCAACCGTCGGGCAGGGGCACGTCGAGGTCGCTTGTTTCCTTGTGCATGGGGTAGTTCGACGCGCCGTGCATGGAAAAGGTGAACACCCCGGGGTCGCTCGCGCACATGGCCGCTGTGCCGTTGCCCTGGTGGACGTCGAGGTCCACGATGAGCACTTGGCGGACCCTGCCCTCGGCGAGGAGGATTTTCGCCGTCAAAGCGAGGTCGTTGAGCAGGCAAAACCCTTCCCCACGATCCGCAAAGGCGTGGTGCGTCCCGCCGGCCACGTTCAAGGCCACCCCGTCGCCGGCGAGGGCATACCGGGCGCACTGGAGCGTGCCGCCGTTGATGGCCACCTCCCGCTCAACGAGGGCCGCGGTAAGGGGAAAGCCCGTCCGGCGTTCCTCTTGTCGCGTCAGGGCCAGGGCCTTCAACTTCGCCCAGTAGCCCGGGTCATGCCCCTGCAACACCTCATCGGCCGTCAAGGGCGTCGGGCTGAAAAAATGCGCCGGACCGAACGTCCCCTCGTGCTGCAATTGCGCCGGGATGAGCTCGTACTTCTCCATCGGGAACCGATGGCCCGGCGGCAACCGGTGGGCGTATTGTTCATTCCAAGCGATGCGAATCATGGCCGTCAAGTCTGTCACCCGAGAGAACCCCTTGGGGGGGCGCAAAGTTCGGGGCGGCTGGGTTGGGCCCGATCACAACACCCTTCCTAAAGCGACGGCAGCGACTGCAAATCCTTGCGAATCATGTCCTCCATCTTCTGCAACAGTTCCTGCTCGGCGCGCGTGCCCGGCTGAATGCTCGACAGCATGCCGAACGACGCATTGCCCAAAATGTGCTCCCGCACCAGCAGCTTCAGGGATTCACCCGTCAGGGCGAGGGTCATCATTTTTGTCACAAATTCGTCCGAGGCGGATTGGACCAGCGGCGTGGGCCTCTGGGCATCTTTCACATAGGCTTGCGCCAAATCCTCCAATTCCGCCAACGAGTGGATGGGCCCGAGCACGTCCGCGAGGTAGCCACCGAAGTTCTCGTTGAAATCGATTCGGGCCATTTCCTGTTTGTCCGCGGCCGCGAGCATGGGGTGAACGGCCCGGCCCGGCTTGGGCGAGGCAGCTGGGCGGGGTTGTTGAGCCGCGGAGCCAGCGGCGGCGGGCTGCTGGGCGGTGGAGGCAGCGAAGGCGGGCGTTGCCGGCGTCGCTGTGGATGCGGGACCGAACGAACCGCCCACCGCCGCGGTGGCGCGGGTGTCCTGTGGCGCACCATCCGCAGCGAATGCCCACGCGGCCTCGGTTGCAGGCGCGCCAGGCGCTCCCGCCAAACCGTTGTCGCGCAGCGCCCATTCTTTGAGCAGCGCGATTTCTTCGGCCATGTTGTCGAGGACCGCGTCGAACTTGTCGAACATCAACGCCTCCGCAGATGTGGTGAGGCCGACAGCGACATTGACCGTATTGAAGTGTTTGTCGTTGCCTGAGGTCCAGGCGACGCCCACGATTTGGCCCAAATCCTCAGGCCGCAAGTCCTCAGGCGACCTTGCAATCCCGAATCCATCCGCATCGCCTGACGGCAAAATGAAGTCGCCCGCTTGCACCTGCCCCAGCACATCCACAGGCACCTGACCCATGAAGGCCACAGGCTCAGCGCGCTCGCCCTTCGGAGGCAGGTTGCCCACCACGATCGGTGCAGTGGACACCACCACCAAGTGGTCGACGTGCTCCGTTTCCAGGGTGAGGCGGCCGTTGCGGACCCCGACGATTTGGCGTTCGTGCAGGGTGTCGCGCTCATGCAACATGGGCAAATACTCCGCGTAGTCGCCGTTGCCGGATGCGTACATCACCCCGCCGCCGTCCCACTCGTCCCGGTTCGCTGCATCGAACGTTCCGAGGTAGGCCGAATTCTCGATGAGCTTTGCCACCGACAAACCATAGGCCACCTGGGCCTCAGAAGCTTCCAATGCGGCGGTCGCGGCTTCCACGCCAGAAGGTGCAATTTCTGCCCAATCCGGCAGTGGCAATCCCGGAATGGGAATGATGATGCAGCCGATGGGCAACAACAGGCTGCAGCACCAACTGTCCGGGATCAACTCGCTGAGCGTCTTGCCGGTCTTGCTGGCCACCTGCCGGTAGGAATTCGCAAGCCAGGCCAAATTGCGCGCGGCTTCACCCGTCGTCAAAGAAACCATGGTGACGTATTCATCGCGGCCCAACTTCTGCATGCCATCATCATCCCAGTTGTCACCAGTGTGGCCGAGAATGGTGCCGATGGACGTCCCGCCTTTGTTCCGAAAATCCACAAAGACATTGTCCTCGTTCGGTTGGGAACCGCCATGGTTGATTTTGATGACCAAACCACTGTTTCGGTTTTGTCCCCCCGGTCCCGCGTCGATGACAGCGGCGTAGCTCGACAACTGCACAGCGGAAGAGTCGGCAACAGAACCGGCGAGCAACCCGCCCCCCGTCCAAACCCCTTGCCGGGTCAGTGCGCCGCCGGAGATGGCCCCGGATGTCGCGGTGATGTCGGCACCGATGTTGGTGGTTGATTGCACGGTCAAGTCATCAATGACGGCACGTCCGTTGTAGGTCAGCCGGCCGGTTGCCGTCAATCCGCCTGTCTCGAAGGTCAAGGACTGCGCGAAATCGGTGGCGCGGTTGAGTGTGACCGTCCCTGCGGCGGCCACCTCGAAAGCGCGGGTGCCTGTTGCATCAACAGCCACAGGACCGCGAAACACCGTTTGCCCATTCACGTTGAGCCCACCATTGAGTTGGGTCAGCCCATCGCCGCCGGTGGCGCCAAACCGCGCTGCTGTGGCACTGTATGGAAAGGCCACATCCCCCGCCGCCGTGAAGGTGTTGATGGGGGTCTGCGCATCAGCAGCAGCGAGATTCTGGAACATCCGAAGATCACCGACGAGCGACAATGACGCGTGCAGGCTGTCGCTGGTGGGCGCCGCCCCGAAAACAAGTCCGCCGGTGGCGTCCCGCATCGTGACCGAACCCCCAATGGCGGTCGTGGAAGCCACTTCGAGTGTCTGCGTTCTTGTTTGACCGGTGACAGCCACCTCTGGCGATTCCACACCTCCGGTCACCTTCGTTGAATCGGTCGCCAGGATTCCGTTGTTGTCCACGCCCGTGGTCTCGAGTTCCGCAAAAGCCGAAGCGTTGTCCACATCGAGGGAGCCTCCGATGGTTGTGGACCCGGCAATGACCATGCGACGCTCAAAGTCCGCGTCGCCGGACACCCGCAGGTTTTGGTGAAACGCCCCTCCGCCGGTGGCCTCCAAGGTAGAAACCGTTGTCGAACCCGCGACGAGTTCGGCCAAGTGGGTTCCACTGGACGTTGCCACAATGGAGTCGAGGACGACCACTTCGCCATTGATTTGGGTGTTGCCAGCCAAATCCACGCTGAAGGCGCGATCACGACCGCTGACCATGCGGCCGAGCACAGTCAAGGAATCGTGAAGCAGCACCGGCTCCAAGACTTCAAGGGTGGAGTCGATGACCGCTGCGCCCCCGACGGCGAGGTCGCCTGACATGTCCATCGACGTCGTTTCAATACCGCCGAGAGAAAATGTTGTGCCGCGCACGGTGAGGTCCTGTTCAATCACGAGGTTGCCGAGAATCACCACATCGCTGTCCATCTGGGTGTATCCGGAGAGGCGTGAAGTGCCCAAGACGTCCAGCTTGCCCTTGTCGAGAATGCGCTTCTCAATGGTCAACCGTTCGGAGGCACCCGTCAAGGTGCCATCGTCGAGGTTTGTGGCCATCCGAGCGTGAAGCGAGTCAAATTTGATCAACCAATCCTCCAAAATCACAGGGTCCGTCTCCGCAAACGCCACCCCGCCAGTGGTGCCTCGCAGGACAGGGGTGATGACGGTTGTGATTTCGGCTTCGTCGAAGAATTTGCAAATCGTTTGGCCATCGACGACCATCGTTCCGTATATGCAATTCCCATCGCAGTCGGCCCCGGGGTCCGGGTAGGTGACCCGGCCGTTTGTCTCACAAGAGCATGCCGCATCGGGCAATTCGAAGCAACCGCATTCATACACCGCACCAGGTCCGCCACAAACCCCACAGGCATCAGGCACTTGCCCGGGGATCAAGCAGGGATCCACGTTGTCACAAATGCCATCGTTGTCCACGTCCGCCTCGCAACGCCCACCACAATTGCCCAGGATGTCCGGGACATGCAAGTCGCAGTCGCAATGCACGTCGGGATCATAGCCCAACTCGCCAGGCGCACTCGCCACACAATCGCCACAAGTGTTGCGGTACAGACACAGCACGTTCGCCGGATCTGCAAAGTTGCAGGCCGCCAGGTCGAAACACACGTCGTCCCCGTCGCAAATTCCGTCATCATCGGCATCCGCGAGGCAATCACCTGCACAGTTGAATCCCGCTTCCGGGTATTCGCAAGCGGCGTTCAGAGAAGGGCCGGAACCCCCGCCAGAAGAGCCCGCTGCAATGTAATTGCAGGCCTCGGTGTCGCTGCAATTGTCCTGACCGTCGCAAACGCCATCAAAATCGCTGTCGTTGTTCACCACAGTGCCCGATCCATCAGAAGCTCCGGAACAGGTTTGGCAACCCACGGGAAAGGTGCAAGTGCTGTTGTTTTGCGTGGCGGCGGCGTTGAAGTTGCACGCGCGGCTGTTCGTGCAACCCAGCACTTCTGAATCATCGCACGTGCCATTGCCATCGGCATCCACCTTGCAGGCCTCGGTGGGGTTCGCATCGAAGTTGCAAGCCGTGGCATCCGAGCACAAATCCACGTCGTTGCAAATGCCGTCACCATCGGTGTCTTGCAACACCACGCGGTCCGTTCCATCGTGCCGGTCACCACTGCAAACCTCGCAGGATGCTGTGGCATAGCGACAACTTTCCTCGGAATGATCGGTGGCCGCTTCATTGTAATTGCAGGCTGTCGGTTCCTGGCAGCCGACGACCTCGAAGGGGTCGCATGTGCCATCTCCGTCGGTGTCCTCGTAGCAGCCGAGGTTGCCGGGATAGAGAGCGATGTCGTAGTTGCATTTGGTCACATCTGTGCACTCATCCACATCGTCACACAGGCCGTCTGCATCCACATCCACGCCTTCACCCCCACAAACCCCGCAAGCATCAAAGCTCAGGCAGTCCACATTCTCAGGATCGTCGTAATTGCAAGCCGCCAAATCGAAGCAGTTGTCCGTTCCATCGGCGTCACAAATGCCATCGCCGTCGGCGTCAGAGGTGTCATCATCGATGGTGCCATCGTTGTCCGCGTCCACCCCATCGGCGCAAACACCACATTGCGTCAAGTACTGGCATGCGGCTGTGGGTGTCGCATCGTAGTTGCAAGCGAGCAGGTCCACACAGTCGTCCTGATCGTCGCACAATCCGTCCTGGTCTGCATCCACGCCCGTGCCACCGCAATCCCCGCACACATCCTCGTACTTGCAATAGGTGGAGCAAGGCTCCCCGTTGGGCCGAACCCCCATTAGCAACGCCTCGTCAAAGAAGCAAGACTCGGTGACGAACACCGGGTTGCCGTCCTCGTCTGTGGCCGGGTTGTTTTGAGCGTTCACTGCTTGGGGATAATCCTCACCGGACGCATTTTCAGCATAATTGCACGCATCCGGGTCATTGCACCCGACCTGTTCATTGTCGTCGCAAATGCCGTCGCCATCTTCATCGTTCGCCGCATAGCCACCGATGACAAACGTCGTGCTGGAGAGCCCGAGGGCATCCCGCAACGCAGTGGAAATGGTGACTGTGGAATCGTTGGGGATGCAGGCATCGCAGAAGTTGTCCTGAAGGTTTGTCTGGTACTGCGAGGTGGCGTTGCCTGATTGCGAGGTGCTGGTGCCTGCGAACAAGCAAGATCCGTCGTCGATGTTCGCCACAGACAAGTAATTGCAAGCCGCTGTGTCCGTGCAGCCAAACAACTCGGCATTGTCGCAAAACCCGTTCCCATCAAGATCCTCACAACACGGAACGTTGCCGTGAATGGCCGCATCGAAATTGGGCACGTTCTTCTCCTCACACAAGTCCACACTCGTGCACACCCCATCATCGTCCGTGTCGGTGTCACAATTCCCATTTGACGGGTCGTTGTAATTGCAAGCCCACAGGTCCGCGCAACGGTCGGGACCGACGTTTGTTGTGGACTGATCGGGGAAACTTCCCGGGCAATAGGACCCCAACAGATATTCTCCGATGTTGTCGCCGTCATCGTCTCGGTAGCAGGCCACTTCAAAGACGCACGCACCGTTTGCGACGTCATCAAAGTTGCAGGCCGTCGGGTCATCGCAGTTGTCGGCTGCACCGTTGCAAAGGCCATCGCCATCGTCATCGTTGAGAACCAACGCGCCCGAGCCATCCGCAGGGTTGACGCCAGTGGTCAGCTCCCAATCGCAGTAGGCGCAAGGTTTGGCCCCCACAAAAACGCAAGACCCATTGTCTTGAATCGTCGCATCCGCATCGTAATTGCAGGCCAAAAGTTCTTTGCACCCTGCGCAACTCACGTATTCGCATGCACTGACGTTGTCCACCGCGGCGACATTGTAGTTGCAGGCCGTCGGGTCGGAGCAAAGGGGGTCGGTTTGGGCATGGAGCGCACCCAAGTTCCCAAACCCAAGCCCGAGCCCAACCCACAAGATCAAGGTTATCCAGAATGATTTCATGACGTTTCTCCTTCTGAATTAATGTCCGCGGCCGTTCGAGGCCGTCCTGGGCAGAATGTCCATGTTCGCCGCCACACCGGGATGATCCCGCTGAATGATTTTGAAGATTTCCGTTTGGACCTTCGCCACGTATTCCCGCTCGGCTTGCGTGCCGGGTTGGATGGCGCCCACCGCCGTTTTGGGCATGTTGCTCAGTTGTTTCCGAACCATCGCCGCGACGTTGGGCGTGGAGAACTCGTTGCTGAAAATCCGTCCGACCACCTGGTCCTGAAGGCGCTGCACCTCCTGCAGGTCGATGCCGATTTCCGCCAAGGTCTCCTCGATGTCCTGCTGCAAGTCCTCGACGGATTCCACATTGTGCGTCATCGCGTTCAACGTGTTGGCGTAATGCTCGAAGGAAGTCGTTTTGATCTCTTCCACTTCGCGGCGCGCATCCTCTTCCGCTTGGGCCGTGTGTTCGGCAATCACCGTCTGGATGATGGTGTTCATCTGCCGGCCGTTGAGGTTTTGCATCCATTTGGGCGGCGTTTTCCCGTCGCGGGTGTCTTCCACTGCTTGCAGAATTTCCTCTTTTGAGATGCCTTCGAGCACCGAGGGTTGAGAGGATGGCGTGGGTGGCGCTTGTTGCGCTTGTTGCGCTTGTTGCATCGGGCTTGAGGCCAAACCCAGTTCCTCCGAAACCACAGCCGCTCCCCCCGTTGGGGCCGCGGAGGTTCTTCCTGCCGGCGCCCTCACCGCCGCCGGACCGGCCACAGTTGGGGTCATCGGCGCTGCGGCCATTGGGCGGCCGAGGACCAAGGCCGTCACCTCGTCGAGTTCCCAACGCAGGTCCTCCATCTTTTCCTGCAGGGCCAAGAATCGCAAGGCCGTTGCCGAGTGGTCGAGGCCCACGGCAAGGTTGACGGTGTTGAAGTGGGGGTCGGTGCCGTCTTCCCAGGCGACGCCCACGATTTGGTCTACATCATGACGCTGAATGTCCTCCGGATGCACCGCGATGCCCCAGCCATCTGCATCACCACTGGCGATGATGAAATCCCCAGATTGCACCTTGCCGATCACCTGCACAGGCACCTGGCCCATGAACGCGACCTTCTCGAACTGCGCGCGGGCCTTCTCAGGCGGCTCATTGCCCAACACAATCGGCGCGGTCGAAATCACCATCAAGTGATCGGCTCCCTCCGTGTTGAGGGAGATTTTGCCGTTTTTGACCCCGACGATTTGACGGGGGTGGTAGTC
Organism: uncultured Flavobacteriales bacterium; assembly: GCA_965661765.1. Classification (GTDB taxonomy): domain Bacteria; phylum Bacteroidota; class Bacteroidia; order Flavobacteriales_D; family Sanyastnellaceae; genus JBMYZL01. The sequence goes on along the minus strand of CBFIFE010000020.1, from coordinate 19,450 downwards.
CTCCTTCGGGTCGAGGCGTTCGATCCATTCGGCGTAGTCGCCGTTGCCGGAAGCGTATGACACCCCGCCGTTTTCCCAGTCCGCGCGGTTCGCCGCCTGCCAAACCCCGAGGTATGCCGATGCCTCCACCAGCTCCACGCCGGCGAAGACTGCGTCGGCGATGCTGCCCGACGCCCGCTGGGTTTTCGTGGCAGCGTGCCAAGCCTCCGACGGCACATCCCCCCAGTCTACGCCAGGCCAGAACACCTGCCATGAATCGGGAATGAACTTGCAGGTGGTTTTGACCCACTGAGCCACCGACTCGCTGTTGTAAATCACGGATATGGCAATTTTCGAGGCGAGGTTCGTCGTGGCGAAGGCAACACCCGTGGCGTACTCGTCATATTCGAGTTGTTTGAACCCGTCGTCCGTCCAATTGTCCGAATTCTCACCGCGGATTTCACCGATGACAGCGCCCGTCTTGTTTTGGAAGGCGATGTAACTGTTGTTTTCGTTGGGTTGTGAACCGGAGTGGTTCACTTGAATGGCCAAACCATTGGCCTTTCGCAATCCCTGCGGCCCCCCATCAAGCATCGCGACATACCCGCTGGGCACGTCGGCAGTCGTCGACCCGACGTACAGACCTTGCGCGGCTTTCAGGGCGCCATTGACCTGCAGGCCCTCGGCAAATGTGGCCGAATTGGCCGAAAGCGCGCCGAGCGCGGATGCGCTGCTGATTTGGAGCGATTGGAAGGTGGTTTGGCCTTGGGCGGCCAAATCCGCTGCTGCATTCAAGGTCAAATTGCCATTGACGGTCATGTTGCCGTTTGCCGTTGCGTTCGTGGAGAGGTGGATGCTCCCATCTGGCGCGATTTCAAAGACGTTGCTTCCTTGCGACTGCACCAGCATGCCGCTGCGAAGGGTGGTGGCTTTTTCCACGGTCAGGCGGCCGGCAAGGCTGCTGGTGGCCGTGGGGCTTGTGGCGGTGAGGCGGTCGGCCGAGAGCAGCCCAGAGGCGGTCAGGTTGCCGTTGCGCGTCATCTCGATTTTCGGGGCGTTTCCGGTCAGGGAGGCCTGGTTGCTGTATAGCCGCAAATCGCCCACCACCTTGGCCACGGCGAGGGATTCACCGCCGGAGGCCTTGACACTGAAAATGGGGGTCGTCCCGTTGCCCAGCAACCGCAAGCCGCCGCGCATCAAGGCGTCGGACTCGACAACCAGCGAACCCGTCACGGTTTCGTTGTCCACCTGCAAGTGGCCGGATTGGAACGTGCCAGAATTGGAAATCGAGTCCGTGGTGAGCAATCCGTTGTTCCGAATGGAGGAGGAGGAGACGTTTTGCAAGGTGGATTTGCCACTGACAGTGAGGGTGCCGCCGATTGTGGTGTTGTTCCCAATGCCGACACTGCCGTCCACCCGGACGGAATCCTGAACGAGCAATTCGTTGTTGATGGTCACGTCCCCATTCGCTGTGAGGTCGGCCACCGTTGTGGCTTCTGCGGAGAGGGTGCTGAGTCGGGTGCCACTTTGGGTGGCCACGAGCGAATCGAGGATGGTCAGTTCACCGTTGATTTGGGTATTGCCCAAGGTGTCGACGGCAAAGACCCGGTCCCGACCGATGGTGAAGGCCCCATAGGCCGTGAGGGAATCGTGGAGCAAGGTGGATTGCAGCACCTCAAGCGTCGAGTCGATGACGGTCGCACCGCCCACAGACAAGTCGCCCGACATGTTCATCGAGGAGGTTTCGATCCCGCCGCGGGAGAAGGTTGTGCCTTTGATTGTCGCGTCCTGCTCCACTGTGAGGTTGCCCAGGATGACCACGTTGCTGTCCATTTGGACAAACCCCGAGAGGCGTGTTGACCCGAGGACGTCGAGCTTGCCCTTGTCGAGGATGTGCTCCTCGATCGTCAAACGTTCCGAAGCACCCGTGAGCGAGCCATCGTCAAGGTTCCTGGCCATCCGGCTGTGGAGCGTGTCGAATTTGATGATCCACTCTTCGAGCAATCGGGTGTCCGTGCGCACGAGGTCGCGGCCATCCGCTGTGGCCGTTCGGCGCGTGGGCTGCGGAAGGGCCGTGGGCTCGGCGTTGTCGAAGAAGGCACAGATGGTTTGTCCGTTCACCTCCACGGTGCCGAACAAGCAGTTGCCATCGCAATCTTCTCCCTGGCGCGGGTAAGTCACCGTTCCGTTGGGCTCACAAGAACAGGCCTCGGCGGGCAATTCAAAACAGCCGCATTCGTAAATGGCGCCAGGTCCACCACAAACACCGCAGTCGTCGGGGCTTTCTCCTGGGGTCAAGCAAGGGTCGACGTTGTCGCAAATGCCGTCGCCATCGACGTCGGCTGTGCAACCGCCACCACAATTGCCCAAGGCGTCCACGACATTCAACTCGCAATCGCAATAAACGTCTGGGTTGTAACCGAGTTCGCCGGCCACACTGGCCGTGCAAGCACCACAAGAGTTGCGGTACAAGCAGGGTTCGTTCGCGGGATCGGCGTAGTTGCAAGCAGCAAGATCGAAGCACACATCGGCGCCCTCGAACTCGCAAATGCCGTCATTGTCCGTATCGTTCAAGCAATCTCCGGCGCAGTTCTCGCCCGGCTGCTTGTAGACACAAGTGGCGTTTTGGGCGCTCGCTGCGATGTAATTGCAAGCCGTGAGGTCGCTGCAGTTGTCGAGGCCGTCGCACACGCCGTCAAAGTCGCTGTCCCCGTCGAGGACTGTGCCGGTGCCGTCGGTGGCTCCGGAACAGGTTTGGCACGACGTCGGAAACTGACAAGAACCATTGTCGCGCGTGGCATTTTCATTGTAGTTGCAAGCGTTTTCGTTCTTGCAGCCCAAAACCTCAGCGCTGTCGCATACGCCATTCCCATCGGCGTCGATCCCGCATGGCTCGGAGGGAGATGCATCAAAATTGCACGCCGTTTCATCGGAACAGAGGTCGGTGTCATCACAAATGCCATCACCATCGGAATCGCTGAAAACCACTGTGTCCGTGCCATCATGGACGTCACCACTGCAAGATTCGCAAGGGCCGTCAGCAAAAGCACACAGGTCGGCATCGTTGTCGGTGGCGTCCGCGTCGAAGTTGCACGCGGTTTCGTCTTGGCAGCCGACGATTTCATAAGGATCGCATACGCCATCGCCATCTGTGTCGTCCAAGCAGGCGTTGTTGTTCGGGTAGATGCTGATGTCGTAGTTGCACTTGTTGACGTCCTTGCACGCATCGACATCGTCGCAGAGACCATCGCCGTCCGTGTCTTCACCGGTGCCGCCGCAGACGCCGCAAGCATCGAATTGCTTGCAATCCTCATTTGCAGGATCGTTGTAGTTGCAGGCGGTGAGGTCGATGCAATTGTCGCCAGATGCGTCGCAAATGCCGTCGTCATCTGAATCGGAGTTGTCGTCATCGATGCGGCCATCGTTGTCGGCGTCTGTGCCCAGCGCGCAAGTCTCACATTCGGTGAGGAATTCGCATGGGCCATTGTCGTCGGCATCGAAGTTGCAAGCCAGCGTATTCACGCAATTGTCATCAGCATCGCAAAGGCCGTCCTCGTCGACATCCGTGCCTTCGCCCCCGCAATCGCCACAAACGTCATCGAATTTGCAGAAGCTGTCGCATGGGGCGGCGTTCGGTGTGACGCCATAGTTCTCTGCTTCATCAAAGTAGCAAGGCTCCGTGGCCGCCGCGTTGTAATTGCAGGCCGTGTCGTCGTCACAACCCACCACCTCATCGGCATCGCAAATGCCATCGTTGTCGGCGTCGTTTGAGGTGTAGCGCCCGATTTGGAACGAGTTCGATGTGACGCCTGGCAAGGTGTCGAGTTGCAAAAGGTTGTAGATGGCCAAATCCACGACCACCGTGCTGTCCGCTGCCGTGCACACATCACAGGGGTTGTCCGTGCCCAAGCTGACCGCGTACTGCGAGGTGCCGTTTGAAGACTGCCCTGTGGTGGTACCGGTGTACTTGCAGGAACCATCATCGAGGTTCGCTGCGATCAAGTAATTGCATGCCGTTGCATCCGTGCAGCCGAAGACCTCCCTGTCGTCGCAAACGCTGTTGCCATTGGCGTCCATACAGCACGATTCATTTGCTGTGTACGCGTTGATGTCCCAGTTGGGGGCGTTGGTGTCTGTGCATTGGTCGAAATTTGCGCAATCAGGACCTG
>CBFIFE010000020.1:0-15203 GCA_965661765.1 uncultured Flavobacteriales bacterium | reverse complement strand
CGCAACCCGCGGGCTCATCACACAAGCCATCGCCATCGGCGTCCTCGTAACAGGGCGTGTTGAGCGCGTCGTCGTAGCCGCACTTCTGTGGGTCATTGCAGTTGTCAAACGCACCCCCAGGGCCCAGCGTTGTCGTGCTGTTCGTGGGCACGTTGTCCGCCCCAGTGCAATACTCGCCCAAGGTGTAATCGCCGATGCCATCGCCATCTTCGTCATGGTAGTAGACCACCTTGTCAACGCAGTTCTCATTTCCTGCCGAATCGTAATTGCATGCATTTGTGTTCGTGCAATTGTCCTCGTGGTCACAGATGCCGTCGTTGTCTTCATCGTTGAGGCCACCGGAACCATCTGCTGGATTTGGATTCCCAGCTGCTTGCCAATCACACAAGCCACAAGCGGTGGTCGAAGCGAACAAGCATGAGCCGTCATTGAGTGTCTTGCTGGCATCGTAGTTGCACGCCAGAAGCTGGTTGCAACCGGCACACGTCTGGTATTCGCAAGGGCCTTCTTCGTTATAATTGCACGCTTGGTCGTCAGCGCAGAGCGAAGGAGGCTGGGGCGCGTTCCATTCCATTCCCACTGCAGCAGCTTGAGCGACTCCCCCGGCGAGCACACATCCCCAGAAAAAGGACATGAAAATTTTCATCTTTAAATTCATGGTCATCATCTGGCTTTACGTCAACTTCGTCGATTTGCTCTCCGAATTTAGTTTTTTTTCTGAGCTGAAAAGGGATGTGCGTCAAAGTCTATACTCAGAAAATCCTCAGAAGATGCTGATTGCCATGGAATCAAAAATCCCCAATTTTCTGTCATGATAAGTGTTTTCAGGGTTTTCGGGGTCTTCATGCTGATTGTTATGTTTCTGTCAAATGGCCAAACCTGTGACATGATTTCAGCGTGTCACACATTTTCAATCGGCAGGCCTGAGTCGCCCGAAATGCCGGGCGCTGCGGGTTTCGATGCAAGTCTCACCGCTCGCCCCGCACCCAATGGCGGGATCGAAGTGCGGCTGGACCCTGCCGATGGTGCGTCCCCTGGGACCACCTGGCCCGTGCCCTTTGAACTGACGATTGGCGGTCAAACCGTCTCCCTGCTCCATCCCGAAACCCTCGACCCTGTGGCCGCTGAATTGGTCGAATCGGCGCCGACGCGTTTTGCCATGGATGAGCTGACCCTGCCCACCGAGGCACCTGGAATTTATGACCTCAGGCTGTCCGGGCCAGATGACATCGAACCTTTCTCGGCCCAGGTGAAAGTGGGATGCACCGACGAGCGCTTCGCATCTTTTGTGGCCTGCGCCGCAAATTGCGGGCGTTGGGAGGTTCGGTGGTAAGTTCGGGGCATGACGGAGGCCAAGGCGAAAAGAAAGTCGAGCGGGGTGCCGGGCGGGATGCCGGGTGGGATGCCGGGCGGAATTGCCCAGCAGGTTCTCACCGCGGTGGTCGGTGGCGCCGTGCTCATCTTCGGGCTCATGGCCATCAACCTCGGGCACCGGACATTCTTGTCCAAGCCGCCCTCCACGAGCGGCGCCGTGCGCTGGTTGGCGGCTGAGCATAGCGACCAGCCATTGGGCATCTTGCTGGGCTCGAGCAATTTGTTGACCTCCGTGGACGCAGCGTTGCTGGACACCCTCACCCACGCCCGAGGCCACAACATGCAGTGGGTGCATTTGTCGCAACGCGGCCTCGCCGGGGTCGAACTGCTCTCCGTGGCCCGGGACGTTCTCGCCCAATGTGAAACGCCCCCAGAAATGGTAGTCCTGGAATGGATCGTGCCCGCCGGCGATGCGCCACCCGCCGGGCCCAACTGGCGATATGCCCAGCACGTCCGGTGGGCAGATGCCGCCAGTTTTCTTGCGACAGAACGTGCGCTGGATCCTCGGGCCTGGCGGGATTTGGCCTTGCATGGCGTCATGCGCGCCACCTCCGGGCTTCACCGGCTGTTGCGCCCGCTTCCTGCCGACGAGACCGGCTTTTTTCCGAAAGGCGACATCACGCCGAGCACCCGACCCTGGCCCGTTCGGAACGCGAGAGACAGCGTTTGGGCCGAAGGCCTGAAAACTGCGGAAGCCCAAATGCTGCGCGATGGGGAAAACACGGCTGGCGAAGCCGAAAAGGAATGCCAAATCCTCCGGGACATTGCCGCCACCTGCGCCGCCCGCGGGGTGGCCTTGCGTGTGGTGGTGCAACCGGCCTGTGGCCTGACGCCCGCCCTTCACCGCGTCTCAGCGGCCACCGGCCAAGCCCCCATCCGCCTTGGGCTCGACCGACGCTCGACCGACGCTGCATCCACAGATGCAACTGCCCATTCGCCATTTTCCGATCCGAAGTTTCTCTCCGACGGCCGCCATGTGAATGCCTTGGGCGCCCAGCGCGTCACCCGTCAACTCGCCCCCATCCTGTTGCCGCAATGCTGTTCAACTCCATAGATTTTTGGCTCTTTTTGCCGCTGGTGCTTGGCTTGTTTTGGGCCTTGCGTTCGTCGCGCAGCCGACTCGTCCTGCTGCTTGCGGCGAGCTATTTTTTCTACGGGTTTTGGGACTGGCGTTTTCTCGGGCTGATCGTGCTGTCCACGCTTGTTGACTATGGCGTGGGCCTGGGGTTGGCGGCGGTCTCGGCACCGGCCACCCGCAAACGGCTCGTGGCCCTCTCGGTCGTCGTCAACCTCGGCATCCTCGGCCTCTTCAAGTACGCGGGATTTTTCATCGCCGAAGCGCAAGCCTTGCTCGGGGTGACCGGCGGTTGGTCCCTTGGATTGGTCCTCCCTGTGGGCATCAGCTTTTACACCTTCCAAACCCTCGGTTACACCCTCGACGTCTACCGCCACCGGGTGCCTGCGGAGCGCAACCTCCTCACCTTCGCCACGTTTGTCGCCTTCTTTCCCCAGCTCATGGCCGGCCCCATCGAGCGCGCCCGCGATTTGCTGCCTCAGCTCCAGCGGCTCGACGCGCACCGGGCAGACCTCCTCGGCGGCTTCCGGCTGTTCCTGCTCGGCATGGTGAAAAAAGTCTTCATTTCTTCAACGCTGGCGGGCCATTGCGACTTGCTTTACCTGAATCCGAGCCTGCGTTCACCTGCGGAGGCGTGGCTGATGGGGCTGCTGATGTTCATGCACATTTTGATGGACTTTTCGGGCTATTCGGACATGGCGGTGGGCTTGGGGCGGATGTTCGGGGTCAGGCTGTCGCCAAACTTCCACCGCGTCTTCGCCAGCCGTTCTTTCCCGGATTTTTGGCGGCGCTGGCACATCACGCTGGGGCGCTGGTTCCGCGACTACGTCCTCGTCCCCTTGCACCGCCGCGGCGTTCCGCGGTCCCTGGCCTACCTGTTGACGTTCGCCCTCATCGGTCTCTGGCACGGCGCGAGCTGGAACTTCGTCGTGTGGGGCGCCTTGATGGGCGTGGCTTGGCTCGTCGACAGCCGACTCGCCCAGTCGCGTGCCCGCCTCCCCCGCCCCATCGGTTCCGTTCTCACCATCGGCCTCTTCATCCTTCTCGGCCAACTCTTCCCCACGCGCTCCCTCCCCGACGGGTTCGCGCTCATGACCTCCATGCTCGGCTTCGGGCCGGCCCAGCCGCTGCCGATGGCGGACGTTCCGGGGGTGGTTTGGCTGGCCTTGGGGCTCGGGCTCGGGGTGGAGTGGGCGGTGCCGCGCTGGGCGACCTGGGCGCAACGGCATCCGGTCCTGGGCCGTTGGGTGCTCGGGGCGCTGCTCATCCCGGCGGGGTTGGCCTTGTGCATGGAGGGCCTCACGGCCGCCCGCGAATTCGTGTACTTCCAGTTCTGAGTTCACCAAGCGACGAAGGGGAGTGGGGGAGCTGGAGGACCAGGGGGTTGCCGGTCTGTACAAACAGAAAGCGTCGCAGCCTCGAGCGGATGAGGGGACCTGGTGAAAATCGCAATTGGCCGGGCGGTGAATGCCATGTACATTTGGTTTTGAGAGAGAGCGACTGAACGATTGAACGACGGAGCTGACGCGCTGAAGCGCTGAAGCGCCAGCAGTGCCATCCACCAACACCCCCCCACCGCGAATGCCCCTGACCATCGACACTTCGAACCGAACTTTTCAAGAAGCCGCCGACCACGTGTTGCAGAGCGGGGAATCGCTGTTTCTCACCGGACGGGCGGGGACCGGGAAGACCACGTTCCTGAAATACATCATGGAGGCGACGACCAAGCGGCACGCCGTCGTGGCCCCCACCGGCATCGCCGCGTTGAACGCCGGGGGGATGACCGTGCATTCGATGTTTGGCATCCCCCCCCGGCCGTTCAGCCCCGAAGCGCCGCCGGAAGTCATCGCGCGAAACGTGAAGCTGTTCGGGTGGAAACGGAAAATCCTCGAGAAAATCGAGCTCCTGATCATTGACGAAGTGTCCATGGTTCGGGCCGATCTGCTCGACACCATTGACCACGTGCTGAGGAACCAAAGGAAGGCGCCGGGGGCGGCGACGAAACCGTTTGGCGGAGCCCAAGTGTTGATGATCGGCGACCCGTATCAACTCCCGCCAGTGGTGCGCACAGACGAACGGCTCGATCTGCTGTTTCACTACGGCAGCCCGTTTTTTTTCGATGCGCACAGCTTCAAAGCCCTCGCCCCGCGGACCATCGAACTCGAGCACATTTATCGGCAAAAGGACGACCGGTTCAAGGAACTGCTCAACGCCATCCGCGGGGGGGACATCGGACCGGGTGTTCAGGAGCTGCTGGGGACGCGGGTGAAGCCGGATTTGGCCTCAGCCCCGCCGGAGGGGTACATCACCCTGAGCAGCCACAGGCGGACGGCGGATGCCATCAACAAGCGGGAATTGGCAGCGCTCAGCGGCAAGACCACCAGCTACGAAGGCGCGATCAAAGGCAAGTTCAATGAGAAGGATGCCCCGGCGCCGATGCTGCTCGAATTGAAGGTCGGCGCGCAAGTGATGTTCGTGAAAAACGACAGCGAAGGCCGCTTCAAAAACGGCTCACTGGGCACCGTCACCCGCCTGTTCAAAGACGAGGTGGAAGTCGAACTGCACGACCCGCCGCCCAGCCACAAAAACGATCCGGAAATTTCGGTCAAGGCCGCTCAGTGGGACAAGATCAAATACGCCGCGAACGAGCAGACGGGCAAGCTGGAGGAGCAGTCGGAAGGCAGTTTCAAGCAGATTCCGCTGACGCTGGCGTGGGCCGTGACGATCCACAAGAGCCAGGGCTTGACGCTGGAGAAAGTGGTCGCGGACGTGGCCGCCTGTTTCGATTCAGGCCAAACCTACGTCGCCCTCTCCCGCTGCACCACCCTCGAGGGGCTCGTCCTGCCGGCCATGCCCACGGCGCGGGCCATCACTGTGGCCCCAGAAGTCCAGGCCTTCATGTCCGGGGCGGCAATTGGAGGCCAGTAACGACAACCGGATCAACGCAGTACAGAAACGAAGCCCCGGAATTCCCGGGTTTGGTCCCCGCCGATGGTCGTCATGATGCGGAGCACGTAGTTGTAGGTGCCATCCGAGGCAAAATGCGTCGCGCCTACCTGTGATTCCCCGACCCAACGCGCCGTGGGGTCCGCTGTCCGCCAAACCACCTCACCCCACCGGTCCGCCACCACCAGCTCGTAAGTGCGAATCAGTGTCAAATCACTGATCTCCGGTCCCCATCCATCGTTGTTCCCATCCATGTCGGGCGTGAAGGCCCCGGGGATGTGGACAAACAGGTTGGGCACGATGCGGATGAAGGCGCTTTCGCTGTCCGTGCAGCCTTGTGCAGAGACGACGGTCAAAGTCACCGCGTAGTCGCCGCCGCTGGCGTACGTGTGGCTGGTTTCCCAGCTGTCGGAACTGCTGCCGTCGCCGAAGTCCCAGGCTGAGGAGTTGGCCCCGCTGCTCGTGTTTTCGAAGGTCCAGAAGTCGTTGAGGCCGTCGGGCGAGTCGGCAGATCCGAAGAGGGGGCTGCTGCTGAATTCCGCAGTAGGCAATGGCCAAACCTCCACCTCCCCACCCAACGTATCCACGCATCCATCGGACGAAACTGCTTCCACCCGCACTTCCCAAACCCCGTCCTGCCCCATCGACACTTCGAGCCCATCTGCTTCCGCGGGCGGCCCCCACGCGCCGCCTTCCGGCCGCACCCGAACCTGAGTGGTGAGCGCATTGATCGACGCATCGGTGAATTCCACATCGAGCGGCGAGCACCCCTCAACCGGCCACCAGTCCACCACCGCCGTCACCGGCTCAAAGACCTGAAAATTCGCCGTTGCCTCGGCCGTACAACCCACCGCCGATTCGGCCTCCACCGCGACCACCCAAGATCCCGGCCCGGTCGCCACCGCCGATGCCGGCTCCTCCCCCGATCCCAGCCCGAGACCATTCAAAGTCCAGGTGTAAGTTGTTGTCGGGTCGGGCGGGGACGTGTTGACAATTTCGAGGTCAATGGGAAATTCACAGGATGACGTTTCCATCAACGCAAAGCTCGCCGCAGGATCCGGATGCATCTCCACGTAAATGGTGTCCGACCCCGTATCGAGGCACAACGGGTAGGTCACCACATACATCGTCGGCACAACCGCCGAACATACCGGGTACTCCGCCAGGGGATTGTCGAGCCCCACGGCCGGCGCCCAAACATGCCCGACCCCGCCCGTCTCCGTGAGCGGCTCCAACGTCACGGCTTCCCCCTCGCAAATCGCCACAGTCGCAGATTCACCCACGAGATCCGCCGAATCAAGACAGAACCGCTGCTCGTTGTTCGCCCCACCCGTCGACGCCACAAACCCCCAAATCACGTCCGTCGCCCCGATCACCGCCGGCAAATCCACCACCGCAGACAGCCGCAACTCGCAATCGAAAAGCACACTCACCGTGGATGTGACCGGCTCCCACAAAATGCGCACGGGGTGATCGGCGCCATCTTCGATGTTCGAATTCGCAGCATTTGCCTGGACGGGTCCGCCGAGCCCCGTCGGGGGGTTGTGGTCCGTGGAACCGTTCGAAATGAAGCCGATGTGGTCGTACCATGGATCGGCGAATTGGCCGTTTTGCCAGGTATCAAATTCCACGCCGAAAGAGGGCGCAATCCCCGCGTAGCCGATGCCGCCACCCCCGGTTCCCGACGCATTCAACCCCATGTCTTGCAGCACAAACACGAGCCCATCGGCACCGCCGTCGTTGAAGCCGAAGTACAACTGAAAAGCCAGGTCAAAAGGCTCACTCAAGTCCAGCGCCTGCTCGCACCAAACCCCGCCATTCTGCGTGTTCATCGCCGGGGTCATGCGGTAGCAACCACCGCCAAGGTCAACGGCATCGCCGACGAGGTTGAAGGTCTGAGCCCGAGCGGTGAGGGATGGGCTGGCCAGCAGGAGCAAAGCAGCCAAGTGGAAAACGACGGAGCGCGACATTTGGCCACAATTTCGCAAAAAGTCCACGAACTTGAGCCCATGAAGTGGACCGAGGAGCAGCAGGCCGTGTTTGCGGCCCAAGGAGACCTGAAGGTCAACGCCGTGGCGGGGTCCGGCAAGACGACGACGCTGATGGAACTCGCGCGGCAGGCCATCGAGCAGGGCGCGCGCGTGACGTACATCGCCTTCAACCGCAAGGTGAAGGAGGAGGCCGCCGTGAAGGCCGCGGAGATGAAGATGGATCGGGGGTTTCGGGCGGTGACGGCGCACGGTTTGGCCTATGGGCATTTGATGCAGGCAAACGCTTCAGCCCAAATCGGTTCCCGCCCGCATCCCGCCACCGCTTTTTTGCCCTTCATTGACGGTCAAGGGTTTGCGCCCGCCGACCGCCTGGCGATGGCCACGCATGCCGAGCAGCTCATGCGCTACTTCTGCAACGCGAGCGCCCGCAAAGTGGTGGAGCTCAACTACCTCGATGTGGTGGCGGAAGATGCCTTGGATTTTGCGGTCGAACACCTCGATGCGATTGTCCTCGGGGCGCGGCGAGCCCTGGCGGCGATGGAGCGCGGCGACCTGGCGATGACGCACGACTTCTACCTCAAGCGGTACGCCCTCTCGCGCGCTTTTGTGCCCGGCGACCTCCTGCTGTTCGACGAGGGGCAAGACGCCTCCCCGGCGATGCTCGAAGTATTCCTTCGATCCCCCGGGCGCAAAGTCATCGTCGGCGATCGCCACCAACAGATTTACGGCTGGCGGCACGCGGTCAACTCCCTCGACCTCGTGGACTTCCCGGAACTGCCTTTGAGCGCGAGCTTTCGGTTCCCGGGCGAAATCGCCGCCCTGGCCCGCGACGTGGTCGGTTGGAAACGGGCCATCGACAAAAAAGCCCCGGGGATTTTGCTGCGGGGTCGGGGCAAAGCCAGCCGCTCCATCCGCTCCGCCGCTGTGTTGACCCGCACAAACGTCGGGCTTTTCGAAGCCGCGCTGGCGTACATCGCCTCCCGCGAGCGGGTCGGCCTCGAACCCAAGGTCGCCATCGCCGGCAACCTGCAAGCCCTGCTCCAAGCCGAGGGCGGCGGGTCGGCTTACGACCTCCTGAACATCAAGCTCGGCAAGCCCGAGAAGGTCCGCGACGAAGGCCTCGCCGCGCTCGCCGATTGGGAAGCCTGCAAAGCGTACGCCACCGAATCCGGTGACCCCAGCATGCGCGCTCTTGTGCGGCTTGTCGAGGAAAACGGCCGCCGACTGCCGGGCATGATCCAGCGCCTGAAACGCAGCGCCGATCGCCCCGGAGACGCCGACATCACCTTCTCGACCGTCCACCAAGCGAAGGGAATGGAATGGGACGCGGTGGTGGTTTGGCCTGATTTTGCAGCCCAAACCGACCTCGCAGACCCTTCGGCCTCCGCCGAGGAAGTCAACGTCCTCTACGTGGCCGCGACCCGCGCCCGCGCCATGCTCTTCGTCCCCGACGCCGTGTTCGACGCCACGGATTGGGATTGGGCCGCCGAGCCCCGGGCCCGCATCATCACCCCCTACCCCGCCGATACCGATGCGTCGTCCATTCCGGAGCGCAAAGGCGGGCGCTGGTCGACCGAAGCCGATGCTTGGCTCCGCAAATGCTTTCAGGCCGGGCTCCCCCTGGCCACCATCGCCGGGCTTTTCGGGCGCACCTACGGCGCCATCAAAGCGCGGCTGCAAAAACTCGAGCTGATCGAAGCGCAGCAAACGGAGGCCGCGGAGGCATAGCGTTGGTTTTTTAGCTTAGGCTAACAAATTGTTTTGCCCGAACTTTGTAGCATGTTTCGACTTGCCTGCATCGCCGTCTTCATGGGTTTGACAAGCACAAGCCCACTGCTTTCCAGTCTTTCAGGCCAAACCACCCTCCGCCTCACCGCCCCCAACGGCTTGCCCATTGCCGGCGCTCACCTTCAACGGGCGGCCAGCAGCGAGACGCTTGGCATGACGGATGGCAACGGGGTTTGGCGGGGGAAGTGCCCGGCCGGCGTGGTGCGGGCTTCGGCCATCGGCCACGTGTCTGACACGGTCAGATTGACCTGCGGCGAGACGACGGCCCTCACCCTTGCCGAGGATGTTGTGATGCTCAGCGGCGCCTCGGTCATCGGTGGTTTGGCCTCCTCCTCGGTCCGGAAAATGAGCCCCATTCGCACGCAGGTCATCAGCGGCGCCGCCTTGCAGGCCACTGTCGCCGATGATGCCGTTGAAGCCCTGGACTTCACCAACGGCATCCGCGAAACCGTCGGTTGCGGCGTCTGTGGCACGCAAGACATTCACATCAACGGCCTGGAAGGCGTCTACACCCTCGTGCTCTTGGACGGGGTGCCACTTCTCGGCGGCCTGGCATCGGCCTATGCGTTGGACGGCCTGCCCCTGTCCATGGTGCAGCAGGTGGAAGTCATCCAAGGCCCCGCCAGTGCTCGATTCGGGAGCCAATCCGTGGGTGGGGTCATCAACGTCGTCCTCGAACCTGTTGCAAACGCTCGGCGGGCATTTCGCCTGCGCCAGGACGTGCATGGCCGGCTGGTCACCAGCGCCACCTGGGGCAGCCGCAACCGGCAATGGCAATTCGGGGCGGACGGCCAGCGGTTCACCCGCCGCATCGATGACAACGGCGACGGCATGACCGACGCCCCGAACATCGAGCGCCTGGTCCTCACCGCGCGCCACCACCACAACGGCAACCGGCCGACCACCTTTCTGCTGCGTGGCCTTGGCGAGCGCCGGTTTGGCGGCCAGCTCGACTTTGAGGAATCCGACCGAGGCGGAGATCAGCAATACGGCGAACGCATCGACCTGCTTCGCCTCGAGGGCATCTTCAGCCAAACCCCCAGCCGACCCTTCCGCCTGACGGGCGGTTTTGCCGTCCACCGGCAGGAGAGCACCTATGGTTTGACCGATTTCAACGCGACCGAATGGATCTCGAATGTCGACTGGCTGTGGCGCGGCGTCGATTGGGCGCAGAACCAGCGGCTGCGCGGCGGGCTGTCCGTGCTTTGGGACTTTTACCGGGACGATACGCCCGTGGCTTCGGACATGAATTGGGCCTTGCCCGCCTTGTTTTTGGAACAATCAGGCCAAACCCACCAGCTCTCCTGGCTCCTCGGCCTCCGGGCAGAACAGCCGCTCGATTTCATCCCCGGCAGCGAGCTGCCCACATCGCCCATCCTCGCCCCGCGCCTCAACGTCAAATGGGCCCTTCGGCCCAACCTCGACGCCCGAATCAACGCCGGCCGCGGCTACCGGCGCATCCACCTGTTCACCGAAGAGCACGCCGCGCTCGACGGCAGCCGCCAGGTGCGGGTCGACGGGACGCTGCGGCCCGAACAAAGCTGGAACGCGAACGGAAGTTTGAATTGGACGTTCGGCGGATCTCGGGGGGTGGGCGAAATGGACGCCCATGCCTTTTGGACACAATTCACCGACCAGCTGTTCGCCGATTACAACGCCGTGCCCGATGTGGTGCTGTACCGAAACATCCCCGGTCGTGGGCGCACGCGCGGCCTGGGCGCGGAGGCCAGCGGCACGTGGCCGGGCGGGCTGAAGCTCACGTTGGGTGGCACGTGGATGCGGGCGGACATCGAGGAGGAGGGCACGCGCCGAACGATTGAGTTTGCCCCGCGCTGGATGGCGAATGCGGACGTTGCAAAGTCCGCTGGGCCTTGGGCGTTCAATCTGCAAGGCCAAACCATCGGGCCCATGCGCCTCCCAGCCGTCGCCGACCTTCCCTTGTACAGCACGCCTTACGCCCTTCTGCATGTCTCGGCAGGCCGAACCTTTGGGACGCACACCCTCCGGCTCGGCTTCAAAAACCTCACAAACACCCGACAACCCCATCCCCTCATCGCCCCAGAGGCCCCGTTCAGCGCGGCCTTCGACGCCTCGAGAATTTACGGCCCAATCGAAGGAAGACGGGCCTTTGTGGAGTGGCAGGTGGCGTTTTGACCACGGATGGTTTGGATTTGGTTCGTGTACGAAATACATTTGCAGGAACATATGCTGATTCAAGTCCAAAGACGTTCACGGCTCGAGAACCGCTACCACCCGGACATGGGGCGTCTCCAATGCCAAGTCACCCGAATTTACCTGTCTTTCCTAGGCATTCCCGTCCGAATCCTGTACAAGTACCGCGAGACATACTACGGCGAAGTGAAGTCCCTCGACGCCTGCACACTCGCCCGCTGACGTTTCGCACCGAAATCACCCCCAGACTCCGGTGTTCCCCCTCGCCTGTAACTTTACTGGGGCGGATTGCGTCTGCTCGGCATGAAACACCTTTTCGCTCTTGCCTTCATCGCGGTTGCGTTCTGTCTGAACGGCCAATCCACGCGCTCCTATCCCCTGACCGACTTCGCGGCCATTGATTTGTCCCTGCCGGCCGAAATCCAAGTAACGCAGGGGCGCAACTGGCTCGTGGAAATCTCCGCCGACGAGGAGGCCCTCGAGGACTTGTCGTTGTTCGTCGAGGCGGGCACGCTGCACATCGAACGGGAGGGCGGCGACTGGTGGGAATGGATCTTTGAGGGCAACGAGGAGCGCGGCCTCGATGTGCGCATCGTGATGCCTGCCCTCCGATCGCTCGACATCTCCGGCGCCGCTGAAGCGACCGTCGAGGGCTTCTCGGGCAAATCGTTGGACATCGACATCGCCGGGGCGGCGGAGCTGATCTTCAACGGAAAGTACGACGTTTTGACCTGCGAGCTCGCTGGGGCCGGGGAACTGGAGTTGACAGGCGGCGGAGAGCGGCTGGTGCTGGATGTGGCAGGTGCGGCGGACATTCAGGCCAAACACTACATCGCCGACGTCGTTGAAATCGACGGTGCGGGGGCGGTGGACGCCACGGTCCACGCGCGCCAAAAGCTCGTCATCGACATTGCTGGGGCGGGCGAAGTGCGCTACGCCGGCAACCCCAGCGAGGTCATCGAGGACATCTCTGGCGCGGCCGAGGTCCACAAAATCGACTGAAGCCCGCTCGACAACGACGGGCCCAAGATGCGCCCTACCTTCGTTTGCATGGAACACCCCTCTGGCCTGACCTTGGAACACCTCGGCATCGCCGTTGCTGACCTGGATGCCGCCGAGCGCATCTACACCGACTTGCTCGGTGTGCCCCCATACAAGCGCGAGGAAGTCGCAGATGAAAACGTGCTGACCAGCTTCTTCGCCACGGCAAATGGCGCGAAAATCGAACTCCTCGCCAGCACCGACCCCGACGGCCCCATCGGCCGCCACATCTCCCGGCGCGGTGAAGGGCTGCACCACATCGCCTTCGGGGTGGCCGATCTCGAAGCGGAAATGGCCCGCCTTGAAGGGAAGGGCTACCGCCGAATCAGCGGGCCAAAGCAGGGAGCCGACGGCAAACGCATTGCCTTCTTCCATCCCGGCGACACCGGCAAAGTCCTCGTCGAGCTGTGCGCGGACGCATAACTTTGCCCCCATGAATCTCAACGACTGGATGCCGCTCGACCTCAGCGGCAAACGCGCCCTTGTCTGTGGGGCATCCCAAGGCATCGGCCTGGCCGCCGCCCAACACCTCGCCGCCCTCGGCGCCGACATCGTCCTCATGGCCCGCAACGCCGAACGGCTCGGCGAAGCCCTGAGCACCCTGACCGGCAGCGGCACGCACACCACGGCTGTGGCGGACTTTTCGCAGCCCGATGACGTCGCAGCAGCCGTGGCGCAAGTCGTCGCGAACGGCCCCGTGCACATCTTGGTGAACAACACCGGAGGACCGGCGGGCGGGCCCATCACTGGGGCGGGTGTGGAGGCGTTTCGGGCGACGTTTGAGCAGCATTTGGTCTGCAATCAGATCCTCGCCCAAGCAGTGCATCCCGGCATGAAGCAAGCGGGCTATGGCCGCATCATCAATGTGATTTCCACGAGTGTGAAGCAGCCGCTGAACGGGCTGGGCGTGAGCAACACCATCCGAGGAGCGGTGGCGAATTGGGCCAAAACCTGGGCAAACGAAGCGGGTCCCGACGGCATCACCGTGAACAATGTCCTGCCGGGTGCCACGAACACGGCGCGGCTGTCGCAGATCGTCGAAGCGAAGGCGGCGAAGACGGGCGGGGACCCAGCGGCGATTCGCGCGAACATGGCGGCTGCGGTGCCCCTTGGGCGCACCGGCGAACCCGCGGAGGTGGCGCGGGCCATTGCTTTTTTGGCCTCACCTGCAGCGAGTTACATTTCCGGCATCAATTTGCCGGTGGATGGGGGCCGAACCGGATGTCTTTGATTTAGCTTTGCGTCCGCTAAACGTTAATACGCACGTTGATGTCTTCTCAGCACCAGTCGCAAATTGACGCCTTTATGGCGCAAGTTGCAGCGCACCATGCGCATGAGCCGGAATTCCTCCAAGCAGTTGAGGAAGTGGCCGAAACCGTGATTCCTTTCATCGCGGAAAATCCCAAATACAAAACCCACAAGATTCTCGAGCGCATCGTGGAGCCTGAGCGGGTGTTGATTTTCCGAGTGCCATGGACGGATGACAACGGAGATGTCCAGATCAACCGCGGGTACCGCGTGGAGTTCAACAGCGCCATCGGCCCATACAAGGGCGGGCTGCGCTTCCACCCGACGGTCAACCTCGGCGTTCTGAAGTTCTTGGGCTTCGAACAGATTTTCAAGAACGCGCTGACCACCCTGCCGATGGGTGGCGGCAAAGGCGGAGCGGACTTCGACCCGAAAGGCAAGAGCGACAATGAGGTGATGCGGTTTTGCCAATCCTTCATGACCGAACTCGCCCGCCACATCGGACCGAACACGGACGTTCCTGCTGGGGACATCGGTGTGGGCGGTCGGGAGATTGGGTACATGTTTGGCCAGTACAAGCGCCTTCGCAACGAGTTCACCGGCGTCCTGACGGGCAAGGGCATCAACTGGGGCGGCAGCCTCATCCGCCCAGAAGCCACGGGCTATGGCGCGGTGTACTTCGCGCAGGAAATGCTGTCAACCCGCGGGGAAAACCTTCAGGGCAAAACGGTCGTCATCAGCGGCTCGGGCAATGTGGCGCAATACGCGGCGGAGAAATGCATTCAGTTGGGGGCCAAGGTCGTGACCCTGTCCGACTCGAAGGGATTCATCCACGATCCAGCAGGGATTGATGCGGAGAAGCTCGCTTGGATCATGGACCTGAAAAACGTCCGCCGCGGGCGAATCCAGGAATATGCAGCACATTTCGATGGCGCGACGTTCTACGAAGGGTCTCGGCCTTGGAGCGTGGCTTGTGACATGGCCTTCCCTTGCGCGACGCAGAACGAACTGACTGGCCTCGAGGCCGGCGAACTCGTCAAAAACGGGGTGATGGCTGTGGCCGAAGGCGCGAACATGCCTTGCACGCCTGAGGCGGTAGAGGCTTTCCAATCGAACGGCGTGATGTTCGCTCCTGGCAAGGCTTCGAACGCGGGTGGTGTGGCGACGTCTGGTTTGGAAATGTCCCAAAACTCATTGCGGATGAATTGGTCGCGCGAGGAGGTGGACGAGCGGCTGCGCGGCATCATGACGGCGATCCACCAGCAGTGTGTGGCGTACGGCAAAGGCCCCGATGGCGCTGTGGATTACGTGAAGGGCGCGAACATCGCTGGCTTCGTCAAAGTGGCGGATGCGATGATTGACCAAGGGGTGGTGTAACCAGGGGGACTAGGGAACGAGGGGACGAAGGGGGGACGGTTTTGACTCACCCGGACAGGAAACGCCTTGAGGTCATCGAGTGGATGGCTTCAGGGCGTTTTCGGATTCGAAGGGGGCGTGCCGGTGGGTTTGTGTCGCTCGTTGTGGCGGCGGCGGTGCGAGGTCATTTGGTTCATGTCCTCGCCCCAGTC
>CBFIFE010000019.1:0-44704 GCA_965661765.1 uncultured Flavobacteriales bacterium | reverse complement strand
GTCACCCTAGTCTCCCTAGTCACCCTAGTCTCCCTAGTCACCCTAGTCTCCCTGGTCTCCCCTCGTTTCCTCGAACAATCCCAAGATGATCCCGTCCGTCAACCCAACCTTTGGGACAATGATGCCCTTGCAATCCGCCAGGGCCATCACCTTCAAATAGATTTCACCCGCAGGCAGAATGACATCCGCGCGGTCAGGCTTGAGCCCGTACTGCTCGATGCGCTCTTCGTACGACAGCGCAGCCAAGTCAGCGTGGAGCTTTTTGAGTTGCTTCAGGGAGATCGGCTCGCCACGACCGGTCCGACTGAGCCGGTGGTAGCGATTGATGTTGCCCCCCGTCCCCACGGCGAGGAGCGGGCGGTCGGCCGAGGGGGCAATCTCTCCACGAACCGAAAGGAGAAAGGCCTCCACCGCTGACCATTCGTTGTCCGGGGTCATTCTCTGCATCGAACGGACCGTGCCGAGGAGAAACGAGGACGACCGCTGACGCTCTCCACCGCGAATCAAGGTGATCTCCGTGGAGCCGCCCCCGACATCGATGTACAGCAAATCATTCTCGAGGTAGCCGGAAAGCAAATCGCTCGTGCCCAAGGTGCCGAAGATGAGGTCCGCTTCGGTTTGGCCAGAGATGAGGTCGATGCGAAGGTTTGCGCTGTGGAAGATTTGGTCTGCAACCTCCTGACCATTTTTCGCTTCCCGCATCGCGCTGGTGGCACACGCTCGAAAATGCTCCACGCCATTGAGGTCCATCAGGTACCAAAAGGCCTTCATTGCCTTCGTGAGCGCCACGGTCTTCGCTTCGGAAATCATCCCGGTCGCGAAAACGTCCTCGCCCAATCGGATGGGCACCCGGGTGAACGAGATCTTCTTTTTGTGGACCTGTCCCGCCTCATCAGCGACAACATCTTGAATCAAGAGGCGAACGGCATTCGAGCCGATGTCAATGGCTGCAAGCCTCATCCGAGATTGCTGTTGTAGAAATTGAACATCTCCATCTGAACGTCGACTTGGGGCTCTCCTTTCTTCCGTTGCACAAAATGGTTGTCCATGTCGGCGTCGATGATGCGGGTCTTCGTGTTGTCACGCAATTGCAAGTCCAAATATGCGGCACACTCCGATTGCAATTGCGGATCCCGAATGGGCACACTCACTTCCACGCGCCGATCGAGGTTTCGGGTCATCCAGTCCGCAGAGGAGATGAAGTAGTCCGGCTGGCCATGGTTGCCGAAGACCAAAAGGCGCGCATGCTCGAGATACCGACCGACAATGCTGCGCACCTCGATGTTTTCGCTCATGCCATTCACCCCGGGAATCAACGAACAGATGCCTCGAATGATCAATTGGATGCGGACACCCGCCCGACTCGCCTCGTACAACTTTTCGATCATCGCTGCGTCAACAAGGTTGTTGAGCTTCAGGATGATCCAGGCTTCCCGGCCTGCCTGCGCATGCCCAATTTCTCGGTCAATCAGCTTGCTGAATTTCCGTCGCGTGCTGTAGGGGCTGACAATCAGGTGTCGAAAAATGGGCCGTTCGTAGTTGTTCGAAAAAAAACTGAACAGCCGCTCGATTTCGCCAGTGATGCCAGGATCGCTGGTGAGCAAGGCCAAATCTCCGTAGACATTCGCTGTCTTTTCGTGAAAATTTCCGGTTCCGATGTGGGCGATGTGATCGCGTTGGCGGCCCTGTCGCCGGGTGATCAGGAAGAGCTTTGAGTGCACCTTGAGGCCGGGCACCCCAAACTCCACTTGGGCTCCAGCTTCTTGCAACACGTTGCTGACTTGAATGTTGTGCTTCTCGTCAAATCGCGCAGCGAGTTCGATGACCACCTGAACTGCCTTTCCATTTCGAGCGGCATTGACAAGGGCGTTGATGATTTGGGAATTCGCCGCCACGCGATAGAGGTTGATCCGAATGCTTTCAACGCGCGGGTCCATTGCAGCCTCGCGCAAAATGTCCACAACGTAGGCAAATCGCTGAAAGGGGTAGTGCAACAGAATGTCCCGGCGAAGGATTTGGTCCAGCAGGCTTGTGCGGTGGCGCAGGCGGGTGTGCGGTTTGGGCAGGCGGCGTTCATAGACCAAATCCGTCCGTCCAAAATCCGGAAAGTCCATCAAATCCCGCCGATTGTGGTAACGGCTGCCAGCGATGAGGACGTCTTCTTGTTTGCCGAGCTTGAGCTTGCGCTTGATGTAGTCCAGCATCTCCGCTGGCATCCGCGCATCGTAAAGAAACCGAACGTAGTCCCCCTTCTTGCGGCGGGCAATCCCACGGGACATCTTTTCCATCAACGACCTCGAAAGGTCGTCGTCCATGTCAATTTCTGCATCGCGCGTCACCTTGATGGCATGGGCATAGAGTTGCTCGGGCTGAAAAAGCGCGAAAATTCGGCCGAGTTGAAGCCGGATGACGTCATCGATGAACATCACGCATTCCCCTGATTCTGTGGCCGGCAACTCCAGAAATCGCGGCAAATGATTCGGGACCTCGATGATGGCAAAGCGGGTGCGGGTTTGGCCTGCATCATCGACCAGCTTCAACCCCACCGACAGGTACAGCGCGCCATCTTTGAGCTCAGGAAAAGGCACACCACCGCCCACCATCACCGGCACCAACGTCGGACGAACGACGGAATCGAAGAATTTCGCAGCAAAAGCGACTTGTTCCTGGCTCAGGCCGTGCTCATCCAAGAAGTGAATGCCCGCCGCCTTCAGCGCAGCTTCGCATTCCTCAAACACTTGATTGTAGGCGTACTGGAGTTCCACCACTTTCTCAGAAACCCGTTCCAATGTTTCGGCGACATCGAAACCCAAGGTTGTCGTCATGCGCTTGCCCACCAGCAGCGCGCGGCGGAGGTTCGCGACTCGGACGCGAAAAAATTCGTCGAGGTTGTTGGAGAAAATGCCCAAGAACCTCATTCGCTCTATGAGCGGCACATCCGAGCTGGCCGCTTCTTGCAGAACCCGATGATTGAACGAGAGCCAACTCAATTCACGATTGATGAAGAGCTCGGATGCCTTTTTCTTGATTGCCACAGAGCGAAGATAAACCAGGCCTGTATCTTTGCTCTCTCAAACTCAGAAACATCGATTGCCATGTCAGTACTCGTAGGCCACCCTGCTCCCCAATTCATCGCACCTGCCGTCATCAACGGAGAGAAGATTCACGACTTTTCTTTGTCCGATTTCATCGACAAAAAATACGTTCTGCTGTTTTTCTACCCGAAGGACTTCACAGGCGTGTGTTCTTCAGAATTGGTGGCATTCAATGAGCGATTGGCTGAGTTCGAAGCCCGAAACACCCAGGTCGTGGCCTGTTCTGTAGACTCTGTGGAGTCTCATGAAGTGTTCACTCGGCTGTCGGCCGAACAAGGCGGAGTGGGCCCCATCGGTTTTCCGATTGTCTCCGATGCGGACAAAAGCATCGCCACGAACTTTGACGTGTTGTTCGGCGAGTATGAGTACAGCGAGGATGGTCAATTGCATGCAAACGGCCCAATGATTGCCTTGCGCGGTTTGTTCATTATCGACAAAGAAGGCGTGGTGCAACACCAGCTCGTCAACAATTTTGTGTTGGGTCGAAGCGTAGACGAGGCCTTGCGGATGGTCGATGTGGTGCGACACTTCAAAGAGAATGGGGAAGTTTGCCCTGCAAATTGGAAACAAGACTGAGGTGGGGTGCTAGGAAGGATCGTGGAAGCGCGTTTGCGCAGCAAAGGCTTGAAAGTCGTTCGAGACCACGTCCCGCCGGAGCGCTTGCAAACGACCGATTTGTCCGGTGAAGCAGTGCTCAACGCACTTCGGTTGTTGTCCCCTTGGCACGCGGGGCACGAAATGATACGACTTGGTGAAGACCGGGATGGGGGGTATTTGGTCCCCGACGATCTCGATGGCATCCGGGCCTGTTTTTCGCCGGGCGTGGACCTTGCGAGCCATTTTGAACGGGATTGCATCAGACCTCTTTCCAGCTGCCCCATTTGCTTCACCTCGGTGTTTGGCAGAAGTTGGCCGAAACGCACGTCAGTGTCCATCTCCACCCGAACAATGCCGTCCAGCAGTGGCGCCATCCAGAACTCGACGCAGACCTTCCGCGCTTGGTGGAAGTCACATACCTGCGCAAAGACCGCGTGCGCGGAGCGCTCAGTCCGGTGACTGAACTTCCCCATCCGCTCGACGTGGACAATGTGAGTGATCAGCCCTCCGTGATGTTGTCGCCATTGCTCTACGGCAACGGCGTCACTTGAGATCGAACGCGTCACGGCACCAAGCCGCAAGACGCACCATCCGATCCTCCGGGCCCTCAAACGTCAGGCATTCGCCCGCGGCATCCACCAGGCGCAGCTGGGCATTCTGCGTGGCGGCTCGCGACAACTTCAATGTTTCCAAGTCGCCTTTGCGAATGGGCATGCCATAGGTTTCCAGCAACACCCGAAAATACAAGATGCCACCATGTGTGGTGCGCTGAAAATTCGCCCACTTCAAATTGCTGGTGAGGTGAAGCAAATCGTTCAAATTCGCACAAGTTGCGCCGGTCAAGACAGCCTTCGGCGAGCCCACTGACTGACCCTTCCATCCCGCCCGAATCGCCTCAAAAACCCCCAATGGCTCACCACTAATGGCGTAAACTTCTGCCCACCGATTGGGGTCGTTGTAGGTCAAATTCCAATGCCTCATGAAATGAGCAATGTCGGTTGAGACCACACAGCCACGTATTTGCCCTCGGGGTCATACCGTTCGGCCTGGCTCACGGTGTTGAACTTTCGGTTTGGCCTTGGGTCGTTGCCCACCCCTGCGATGTAGGCCCAGTTTCCCCAGTTGCTCGCCGGGTCGTAATCCAGCAAGTGCTGTTCAAAGTGTGCTGCCCCCCAACGCCAATCGACCCCGAGGTCATGGACAAGGTAGGAAGCCACATTCTGCCGGCCGCGATTCGACATGAAGCCCGTCGCCTCGAGCTCTCGCATGTTCGCGTTGACAAAGGCATCTTTCGTGCACCCGGACTGCCAAGCCTCCAAGGCCCGTTTTGCCCGGCTGTCGGATGCTCCTGGCCCCACATCTCCTTTCCATTGCGAACGGGGTTTGATGCCTGATTTCCAAAACAAGCGCGACCCATGCCGCATGGCCACGAACCTGAAATAGTCCCGCCACAACAATTCAAAAACCAGCCAGTACGTGCTTTCGTTGCGCTCCACCTCCACCTCGAACCGCATGACCTCATCGTAGATTTCTCTCGGGCTGATGCAGCCATTGGCCAGCCAGGGGCTGAATTTGCTGCTGTAATCCGGGCCGAGCATTCCGTTGCGCGTCTTCTTGTACACCGCCAGCCGACGCTTTTCCCAGAAGTAATGCTGCAACCGGGCATGGGCAGCAGCCGCTCCACCTTTAAAGGGCAAAACGCCCCTTGGATCCTCTGGAACATCGGAAACCGACCACACCGTGGAGGTCATGCCTTGGGGCACAACCACCGCCTCTGGCGCACCCACCGTCTCGCAAATCACCCAATCCTTCTCCACTTTGTTCCGAAAACGGGTGAAGACATCCGGCAGTTGTTCAAGGGCAAAAGGCAAGTCGTCCGGATGCAACAAGGTCAGTGCCTCCTCGAGGTGCAAGACCAAATCCGAAGCAACCTCCTCCTCCCGCTCTACCTCTTCTGTGGTGTGTTCCTTTGTTGCAAAGACGGCCTCGGCGCCATGTTCCTCCGCGAGCGCCCTCAGCACCTCCCTCGGTGCGCCTGACTGAATGAGCAAAGCGCCCCCACGGCGTTCCAGTTCGCTTCGGAGGTCCGCCAGCGATTCGGCTTGAAACTTCCTTCGGCGTGTTGACGCCCGCTCCTCAGACCAAGTTCTGTCGTCAAAAATGTACACAGGAACCACTTCGTCAGCTTCGCGGACCGCACGAAGGAGCGCCGGGTTGTCCACCAACCGCAAGTCATTGCGGAACCAAAAAATCACTGTCTTCATAAAGATTCCAAGTTGTTGAGGTGATGGGTTGCCGTCTCCAGAATGGCCGTCCGTTTCTCTGGTGCCATCTTGTCCCATGTTCGGTAGGCCATGCCGATCCGCGGGTTCTTGGCCAGCAAGTCCCTGTTGCGATCGTAAAAATGCCAATACAAACTGTTGAATGGACAACTGTCTGGCCCTGTCTTCTCGCTCGCCTTGTATTTGCATCCAGCGCAGTACGGCCCCATCTTTTTCATGTAATTCGCACTCGCGACATACGGTTTCGTCCCCACAATGCCACCATCAGCGAATTGACTCATGCCCCGGGTGTTCGTGATCTCGACCCATTCCACCGCGTCGATGTAGACCCCGAGATACCACGCATCGACAGCATCCGGATCGACACCTGCGAGCAAAGCGAAATTGCCTGTGACCATCAGGCGCTGAATGTGGTGGGCGTATGCGTGTTCAAGGGTTTGGCCAATGGCATGGCGCAGGCAAGCCATTCGCGTATCGCCCGTCCAGAACCAGCCCGGCAATGGCCGATCGTGCCCAAAGAAGTTCAGCTCCGCATATTCCGGCATTTTCGCCCAATAAATGCCCCGCATGTATTCTCGCCATCCCAAGATTTGGCGAATGAACCCCTCCACTTGGGTGATGTCTGCATGCTGAGGGTCCACTCGCCAACGCGCTTCAACGGCGGCGATGACCTCGCGCGGCGAGATGAGTTTGGCATTCAACCCGAAACTCAAACGAGAATGGTACACCGACCAACTGTCCAAGGTCATCGCATCCTGGAAATCCCCAAAACGCGGCAACAGGTCCTCCACAAATGTGTTGAGCAAGGCCAAGCACTCCGCCCGTGTCACAGGCCAGGCAAAATCCCCAGGCCGAATCCTGCCGGTTGTCTGGACGCCTGCCCGTTCGAGGATGGCCACAATCGGCGAGACATCCCGGTCGAACCGCAGCGGTGCCGGTGGAACGTGCCCTTTCGGCAGTTTCTTTCGATTCGTCGCGTCGTAATTCCACTGTCCGCCGGCGGGCTGCCCATGGTCATCCATCAGCACGTTGTGCTTTCGCCGCATCATGCGGTAAAAACTCTCCATGAGAAAGGTCTTCTTCCCCTTGAAGTGTTGGGCCAAATCCGTTCTCTCCGTCAAAAAATGCGCCGAGTCCGTCGACATCGCTTCACCACCATCCGCTCGCCAAGCTCGCCCAATGTCCGCCAAAAGCTGATCGAGTCGCCATTCATCCGGCAACTGCCATTGCAATCGGTCAGCCCCTGTGGCCTCGCGCAACCTGACGATTTCAGAATCGAAGTTTCCCGTATTCAGTGGATCATCCAGCGTGACCACGTGAACGCGATGACCATCGGCAACTCGCTCTGCTGCGAAGGCCCGCATTGCCGCAAAAAATGCGACCACCTTCTGGACGTGATGGGGCGCGTAGTCCGTCTCCGACCGCAATTCACAAAGCACGTACAGCACTTCGTCGTTGCCATCGAAAAACCAGGGGTGATTCGCGTTCAACTGATCCCCGAGAATCAGCCGCAATTCACGCGCAGGGTTCAAGTCTTGGGGCGGGTTCTTCGGCATCTTTCACTGCAATAACGGACGTCATCCCAAACCCGTTCCCACTTCTTCCGCCAGCTGAAGGGGCGCTGACAAACGGGGCAAATCTTCGAAGGCAAATCGGACTTCGCGCGGGCTTTCACCCCACTACAACAAGCCGTGCCAACGGCTGTTCAAATCCAGGAAAGGGAAGTCACGCTTGCTGGAGGGCTTTGAGCTCTGCCCAAGATTTGGGCACTGGCTTCGCCTGAACTTTTGCCGGCACTTCCAAATCCTGCAAAAACTTCAATACCAGCTCATTGAACAACTCCGGGGCCTCAATGCTGCACACGTGCCCGCAATTCTCAATCACGCTCAACCGCATGTTTTCTTGGATCCGGGCAAAGCGCTCAGCCGCTCGGAAAAAAATGTGGTCTTGGTCCCCCATCACCACCAGACCTTTTTTCGAAACCGGGCGATTCACGTATTGCCGAATCAGCTTGAAAAATGGCTTGTACAACTCCACCCACTTCAGGTATTCCCCCTGCGTCAGGCGCTTCGATTGCCTGCGGAAGATGTACCGACTCAACCGATGGTTGGGCCGCGGCAAGACAATGAAACTGAAAATCCAATAAATGGCCCGATAGGGCAAGACCCAATTGAGCAACTTCGCACTGTGCACAAACATGTGCATCAATTTGCTGCCATCGAAAATCGCGCCGGCCATCACCATCCGGTCAATCAGCGCCGGACGCTCGATGTCCAGCTTCTGCAAAATGACGCTTCCAATGCTCAAGCTCACGAAATGGGCCTGTTCGATCTCCAAATGATCGACCACCCGCAAGATGTCCTCCGCCACAATGTCAAAATCATACGCCTCATACTCGGGCAAGATGTCCTTCGAAAAGCCGTGGTCTCGCAGGTCAATCAACAGCAGGCGGTAATGCGGCGCAAATGCCTCGACCTGAAATTTCCATGTCCGGATGCTGCCGCCTGCACCGTGGATGAACACCAGCCAAGGCGCGTCCGGCTGCTCGCGGGAGGCGACCACTTCATGGTGAAGAAGCGTGCGGCCCTCAGCGTCGTGTTGAATGGTGTCTCTCGGTTGCTGCTTCATGATGTCTCTGGCCAAATTTAAGCCATCCGTCCCCCCGGAATGGTATGCCGGGCCAAGATTCTCATGGCTTCGCGCTGAACAGCGGGCTGGGCTCGGTGACGATACAGTGCTTCCCGAGCGCGTCTGGCCGCCCGTTCGAGATCAACCACGGGCTTCGGGTAATCCCTGCCGAGTTCAAATCCGAGCATCACCGCCTCCATCGGCGGCAGTTTCCAGGGCGCATACACATGGGGCGGATCGAGCGCCTCAAGTTCCGGCACCCACTGCTTGATGAAACGACCATCGGCATCGTGGTCCTCAGCTTGCTTCACCGGGTTGTAGATGCGCACAGTGTTGATGCCTGTCACCCCTGCCTGCATTTGGAATTGGGGGTAGTGAATGCCCGGCTCAAAGTCCAAAAACAATCCGGCCAGATGCTCCACACCAGCTTGCCACGGTTGCCACAAGTGGTGGGTCAGGAAACTCACCAGCATGGCCCGCATCCGAAAGTTGATGTATCCAGTGGCCGCCAGGCATCGCATGCAGGCGTCGATGAGGGGAAACCCGGTTTGGCCTGATTTCCAGGCTGAGACCAAATCCGGATTCAACGGCTTCTCCAGCGCCTCATACCCCCGATTCACATCGCGGAATTCCATCGCATCCTCCATTTCGAACTTCTGGATGAAATGACAATGCCAACGAAGCCGATCCGAAAACGCACGAAACTGCCGTTTGTAGCCCCGTTGACCAGACGCAACCGATTGCGCTTGGTACACTTGACGAATGCTCAGGTTGCCCCAGGCGATATAGGGGCTGAGCCGACTGCAACCGGTTCGGCTCGCCGCAGGCTTGCTGATGCTGCGGCTGTAATCCGCCACCCTTTCTTCGACGAAGCTGCGGAGGTAGGCATGGGCTTTTCGCTCACCGCCGGGTTGCATTCGCTGTTCGGGGGGCGAAAGTTGTGTGGATGAAGAGGGGCGCGCCGGATGCTCGGGCGGAGAGGCAAAACCGACGGCAGGACGCAACCTGGACCAGTCCGGCGCATCCTGAGCAGCCCCCATGAATGCGTACCAGTCCGAACGCCAACCCTTCCGGTTCTTGCGTCCCCGTTGCACACCATTTTGCTGGAATTCATGCCAGGGGACACCATTGTTGCGAAGCATTGCAGCGACCTGAAGATCCCGATCGAACGTGACCTGCAAGCCCGTCTCCAGATAAGAATAGACCGCGTGAAGCTCGCCGGATGCTGCCCAATCAGCGAACAGCTTGGCAGGATCACCTGTCCATTCGAAAATGGACGCGCCAAGCGGGTCGAGTTGTGCATTCATGTCGTCAAGGCCCTCACGGACAAAACGCCAGTGGCGATCGCTGTAGGCAGGATGGGCCCAAACCGTTGGTTCATGGATGTACAGCAAAAGGTGTTCGCCAGCGGATTCCAAGGCTGCCTTCAGCGGTGCATGGTCGCGCAACCTCAAATCCCGCTTGAACCAAACCACATTCATTCCCCCCACCCCGCCATGAAGTCGGTGCGCTGTTCAGGTTGCGGCTGGTCGGGTTTGGCATACGCAAAACGGCCCACGCCCTTCGTTGTGTGGTACCCGTCAAGGCCGCTGACGGCGATGGTGCCCAACTTCTCCAAATTCAAATAACCATCTGATGCCCAGGCGTCTGAAGGAAACTCAACCCAGCGGATTTGGCCAATCACGAATTTGCAGCCGTTGCGCTCAATGGGCAGTTCCTCCACCCATTCAAGGCCCATCCGAACATGCGCCTCCTCCACCGCTGGGGCATCAAAACCGCAGTGAGGCCTTGGCGTCAATCCGGTCGCCTCGAACTCCGAATTTGGATACCGCGCGGAGGTTTGGTGTGCTGCCGCCACAATGTCCTGGTGCACGTGATTCACGGTCCAAACGCCGGTCTCCCGGATGTTCCAGTACGTGTGGCTGCCGCGATCCCTGGGCACTGGCGGCCGCAAGACCATCCCGAGCAACGCCGGGTCGGAGCCGAGGTGGACAACCGAGCTGACGATTGTGAGGTTCGGGGCATCATCATCCCCCCCTTGGGTGCCGATCAAATTTGCGCTTTTGAACCCGCTCAAGCTGTTCACCAGGCGGCCACGCTTTCTCCGGTCAAGCAAGGCAATGTCGTCATCACTCAAGGTGACAAAACCACTCATCTCAACGAAGACATGCCGCCGTCAAAGGCGTGGATTTGGCCAGAAATGGAGACGGCGTGGTCGCTGAGCAACCAAGCCGCCAGCGACGCGACCTCATCGGCTGTCCCCACCCGCTTGAGGGGATGGCGATCCGCTGCCGCCGCGCGTTTGTCGTCATTGCCCAACAGGCCAGCAGCCAGCGGGGTGTCGGTCAAGGAGGGGGCAATGGCATTCACCCGAATGGCCGGGGCCCACTCCGCTGCCAAACTCCGCGTCAATCCCTCCACAGCTCCCTTTGCCCCCGCGATGCTGGCATGAAAACTCATCCCCATGCGGACAGCCACCGTGCTGAACAAAACAACGGAGGCGGAAGGGCTGGCCTTCAACAGTTTGTGGTTTGCCTGCAAGGTTTGAATGGCCCCCAGGTAATTGACCTCAAGATCGGCCAACAGTTGCTCTCGCTTGAGGCCGCGCAAGGGCTTCAGGGTGATGCTGCCAGGACAGTAGACCAAACCATCCAGCCTTTCGGCAAAGCCCGACAGGTCGCATGGGTGAGCCACCGCATCGAATACCAGAGGTTGGTACTTGCCGCCCGTGGCATTGGGCGGTCGTTGCCCACCCGTGCGGCTGACCCCGATCACCTCGTGGCCTTGAACGAGCAATTGCTCACGCAGTGCTTCGCCGATTCCCTTTGAATCTCCAATGATGGCGTAGGTCTTCATCAGTTGCTCGCCTTCTGCTGCAAATCAATGATTTGCTGTTCGACCTCCGCCGCCTTTGCGGTCATTTCATCCGATCGGGCACGATCAACTTTGCCCAATCTGTGCGCCTCCGCCAGCAATCGCTCGCGCTCCTTCCGCAACTTCGCCACGGGGTCTTTTTTGAACCAATTCAACATGACCAAACAACAACCCGAAGCCCTCGGTGTTCTGCCGGGTATTCCGGATCACCCCAAATCCGCCAACTTCTCCTCAATGACCGCCATTTTCTCTGCAGCGTCATCAGCCTTTTTGCGCTCCATGGCCACTACCTGTTCTGGGGCGTTTTGCACAAACCGCTCGTTCGACAACTTCTTCGCGACACTTGCGGCAAAGCCCCGAAGGTGCTCGAGTTCCTTTTGAAGTTTCGCCCGCTCAGCATCCAAGTCGATGGCATCTCCGAAGGGGACACAAAAGGACGAACGGTCCACCACAAAGCCGAAACTGTTGGGCACTTTCTCCTCCACCACGTCAACGCTGGACAGATTGCAGAGTTGGGCCATCGCTGCCCCCAGATGGGCCGGATACCCTTCTCCAGGAATCACACACAATGAAAGCGCATCGCGCTGGGGAATCTGATTGTCCTTCCGGATGGTGCGAATTTCACTGACAATCTGCTTGAATGGCTCAAAAGCCTTCAGGAGTTCTGCGTCCATTTCCCCTGGCGATGGCCAGTTCGCAACGCAAAGAGATTCTGCTGGCCCCTTCCGTTCCGTTGCCCAGTGCCAGAGTTCCTCGGTTTGGAAAGGCATAAAAGGATGCAAAATCTTCAAGAGGTCTTCGAAGATGGCAATGGTCTCCGCATACGTCGTTTCATCAATGGGCTCTCCATAAGGAGGTTTCACCAACTCCAAGTACCAACTGCAGAAATCGTCCCACACCAACCTGTACGTTGTCATCAACGCCTCGCTCAACCGGAATTCGGCAAAGAGGCCTTCGAGCTCCTTGAGCGTCTCTGCGATTCTGCTTTTCATCCAGGTGACAGCGACTGTCGCTGCGGGTGACGCCTGGCGCTGGGCATCTCTCGTCCAACCCTGGGTCAGGCGGAAAGCGTTCCAAATCTTGTTCGCAAAGTTCCTGCCCTGCTCACAAAGCTTTTCATCAAATGGGAGGTCGTTCCCCGCCGGCGACGTCAAGAGCATCCCCACCCGGACACCATCGGCGCCATAGGTTTTCATCAATTCAATGGGATCTGGGCTGTTTCCCAGGCTCTTCGACATTTTCCTGCCTTGCTTGTCCCGAACAATGCCTGTGTAATACACATTTTTGAACGGCTCTTGTCCCCGGTACTCATACCCTGCCATGATCATGCGGGCGACCCAGAAAAACATGATCTCAGGGGCTGTCACCAAATCCGCTGTCGGATAATAGTAACTCACCTCCTTTTCATCTGTCAAGCCGTCGAACACCTGAATGGGCCACAACCAAGAGCTGAACCATGTGTCCATCACGTCCTCATCTTGGCGCAGATCGTCTGCCGAAAGGCTGTCACGACCAGATTTTTGTCGTGCTGAGAGGAGCGCTTCTGCGGCAGATTTGGCCACGACAAAGTCATTTTCACCTTCACCGTAATAAAACGCCGGGATCCGATGCCCCCACCACAACTGACGGCTGACGCACCAATCCTTGACGTTCTCCATCCAATGCCGGTAGCTGTTCTTGAACTTCGGCGGGTGAAAGCGAATGGTGTCGTCCATCACATGTTCAAGCGCTGGCGCGGCGAGCTCCTTCATCGACAAGAACCACTGCAACGACAATCGCGGCTCAATCACGGCATCCGTTCTCTCGGAACGCCCCACCTTGTTCGTGTAGTCCTCCGCTTTGACAAGATGCCCAGATGTTTCGAGGTCCTTTGCGATTTGCTTGCGAACGGCGAACCTGTCCATTCCTTCGTAGGCCCCGCCATGCTCATTCAACCGCCCATCCGGATGGAGGATGTCGATGGTGTCGAGGTCGTGTTTTTGGCCCAAATCATAATCATTGACATCATGGGCAGGTGTCACCTTCAGGCAACCCGTTCCGAATTCCCTGTCCACATAATCATCCAAAATGATGGGCACTTCTCGGCCGCAAATCGGCACAATGACCGACCTTCCGTGCAGATGCGTGTACCGCTCGTCTTCGGGATGCACGCAAATCGCAGTATCTCCCAAGATGGTTTCCGGCCTCGTGGTGGCAATCGTGAGCCATTCATCGTCTCCACCGACCACTTGATATCGGACGTGGTAGAGCTTGCCATGCTCTTCTTTGTGCAGGACCTCCTCATCACTCAAGGCCGTCAAAGCGACCGGATCCCAATTGACCATCCGAACCCCCCGGTAAATCAACCCCTTGTTGAAGAGGTCGATGAAGGTGTCCACTACCCCTTCGTAATACTTTTCGTCGAGCGTGAAACGGGTGCGATCCCAATCGCAACTGGCGCCCAATTTCTTGAGTTGATCCAGGATGATTCCACCATGCTCTTCTGTCCAATCCCAAGCATGCTTGAGAAAGTCATCGCGCGTGAGATCAGATTTTTTGATGCCCTGCTCCCGCAAGCGCCGCACCACCTTGGCTTCCGTGGCAATCGACGCGTGGTCGGTTCCCGGCACCCAGCAGGCATTCTTGCCCTGCATTCTCGCCCGACGCACCAAAACATCCTGAATGGTGTTGTTGAGCATGTGCCCCATGTGCAACACGCCCGTGACATTGGGCGGTGGAATCACCACCGTGTAAGGCTCGCGATGGTCCGGAGTCGATTTGAAAAGTTTGTGCTCCATCCAGTAGGCGTACCACTTGTCTTCGCAGGTCGTGGCATCATAGGTCGTCGGGAGGGAATTGTTTTCTTCTTGGATCATCGCTTGGGTCGTCTGGCGTCTTTCAAATCAAAACATTGCACTGCCCAAAATTCGGACAAAAAAAGCTGCCCCGAGTCTCCTCGGGGCAGCACCAATCAAATTTTCCGTCGTCGGATTATTGCTTGTTCGTCGGCGCACCTGCTGCAGGGGCCTTTGTCGGCGCACCAGCTCCAGCATCTGCAGCCTCCACCTTGCCCTTGATGCGAATCACCTTTGTCGGCTCATTTGCAGCGTTCGAGGTGATGGTCACGCTCTTGTTGATCGGGCCGATGCGCTTCGTGTCGTAGCGAACTGTGATTTTTGAATTCTCACCAGGCATGATGGGGTCCTTCTCGCACTTCGGCACCGTGCAGCCGCAAGAGCCTTTGCAGCGCGAGATGATCAAGGGCTCCGTCCCGTCATTGGTCACAGTGAACTCACATCCACCATCAGCACCTTGCTCAATTGTACCGTAGTCATGCACTTCCTTGTCCAATCCGATCAGAGGACCATTGGCGACTTGCTGAGCAAATCCCATGCTGACCATGCCCATCAGGAGGGCGAACGCAGTAAAAAACTTTTTCATGGTTTGAGAATTTCTATCTGTAGGTGCAAGTTACGCGTCTTCCCGCAAGAATCATAGTGGATTTGCATTCGTTCAGAAATGCAATTTGTGGAAAACGCTCATCTCATGTTTTGCTGCCAAGTTTTGTGCCAAAACGAAGAGCGCAGCCCCTTCACGGGACTGCGCTCTCCAAATGGGAACAAGGAATCCCTCACTCAGCACAAGGCGCACCGAAGGCACTCAAAAACGCCAACAAGTCCGGCGTACCAATGGTTCCGTCATTGTTGAAGTCTCCCTGACATGAAGAGCCGACAAAGGAGCAAGTGCCATCATCTTCGGTGGCGTTTGCATCATAGTTCTCGGCATCCATGTACGTGCACCCCGGAACAACCTCAGTCAAACAAGTGCCATCATCCTCACCATTGAAAGGGTTGTACTCGGCAAACATCGGGTTTGTGCATCCCGCGCACAGCTCGCAGCTGTTGAAGCAGGCGCCTTCTGTGGTTGCATTCGAAGAAACGGTGATCACACGGTTCCCGCCATTGCCGCAGTCGCCAACACTTTCATCCATTCCCCATTCGTTGCCGTTGACAAACTTGTACTCGTAAGTGCCTTGCGCCAACGCGATGGTGATTTCATGGATGCCGTACCCCACTGCTGGGACGAACGTGGCACCTGGATCCCATCCCTGGAAGCCACCAGCCAAGTGTACGCCCATGCCAGAAACGTCTTCATTCGACATGTTGACCCGGAAAGTCACCAAGTAAGAACAAGACCCGTTGTCCACGTTTGCCCCAGGATTGTAGTTCTGGGCTTCTGGGTCCGTGCATCCGTTGTAATTGCAAGTCCCTGCATCTGTTGCGTTGGGGTTGTAGTTGTCCGCTTCGGCATCCTGACAACCCACCACTTCATTGCAGTCCAAGACCCCATCACCATCTGTATCTGTGTAATCGCAAGCCAAGCTCAGGTCACAAGGAGCAGTGAAGTTGCAAGCATTGGGATCGCCGCACCCTACAGGGAACGCAGTGATCGGCGCCACCCAGAGGTATTGCGCACCTGAAACAGGGACCGCAGACCTCCAAACCCCGTTGTTCTCCACAAGGAATACAATGGAGCCTCCGATGTTCACACCGATGTTGTTGCCGCAAATTCCAAACTGGGTAATGCTCGCCACACCGACCAGTTCAGCCAAAAGGCCAGTCGGGTCGGTGATGTTGGACACCATCAAAGGCCCGCCTGTGCCATCGCCCATGATCACACCGTTGACAGAAACATTTGGATTCACTCCACCATCCGCTTCACAACCGGCTGAGAATGGCTCAAGATCTGTCCCCGACAAAGTCAACCCCACCAACCAAGGCACCTCGGCGCCAGTAGGAAGGCTGGTTTCCAAGAAGTCACAAGAACCATCATCCTCGTTGGCCGCATTGTCGTAGTTGCAAGCGATTGGGCTGGTGCAACCTGGAATCACTGTCGAATTTCCATCGCAATCAAAACCTTCCGCTGCGTACTCGCAACTGCCGTCGTCTGAGGTGGCCAAGGAGTTGTAGTTGCAAGCCTCGGAATCAGTACAACCTGGCCCAAGTTCAGCCAGTTCCAGGGAAACCGCCAGTCTAGGAGCGGTGTATTCCTGAATCACATCAATCCATGCACTCGCCTCATCTGGCCCCATGGTGGGGTTGAGCGTCAATTGGGTCGCTGCCAATTCTGGGTCAATCGCGGCAACGGCGTCATAATCCCACCATGCCCATGGTGACCCATCGAAAGGCTCTGACGGCTCACCGTTCACATAGTTGTTCAACACGGGGTACAATCCATCCCAGCCATTGTTGTTCTGCGAGGCCGGATCAGGCAAGCCCAATTCAGCAAAAGGCGCGTTGTTGCTGTTCGCATAGCCGTTGATCTCGGCATGAATGTCATAGGCTCCAGACACTTCCACCACAGGTTCATTTGTGGTGGGGACGATCAGCACACCCGTTTCATATGGCGCAAAGGCGTCGTGTGGTGCCTGGAAGGAGACCATGGGCATGTCGCCCTCATCCAACCAATTCAAGTCACCCATCGCGCCGCCCATGTTCATCTGAAAGTTGAACTCAGAACTGTAGCCCACGTGGTTCGCCATGCACAACTGGAATCCTCCAGCTTCCGCAGGGGCGAAGCCGTCGTTTGTGGCATCAGGGTTGCCGTGAATGGTCTCGGCCACCATGGGAATTTGTTGACCGGTCCCTGGATCGTACCAAAATTTCGTGATGGGGCTGCCTGCGTCGTCGAGAATGATGTCGTTGTAGTCTGCAATCGTCGATGAGGCCAAGGTGATGTAACCCCCAGTACCCTCTCCAAACATTGCAATCTTGGATCCATCCACGCCGAAGGGGTTGCCCTCTTCTGCGATCGTTTTGCGGAAGTAACGAACAGCTGTGCGGCTGTCCTGAACACCGCGGTAGGCGGCTTGAATCAACTGAATCGTGCGCTCCTCCTGAGTCGCGGCGAGCGGGTTCCATCCCAAACGGTAATCGACGGAAGCCACAACATAACCCATCCGGGCGAAGCGTGAACAAATTTCTACCGCTGCATTGTCAGTTCTCGAGCCCAAGGGCCCACCATTGAGGAAGGGTGGAAGGAAATTTCCTGTGTGGAAATAAAGAATCAAGGGACGCTCCGTCTCCGAATCGCCTGCTGGCTCGTAGAGGTCAAGGAGCAAATTTTCTGGGGCTGGCGGCATGCCTTGCAGTGCCGGAAGCACCGTGATGTTCTCGCCATACACCACACCCGAGGTCACCTCCACGTCTTCGAAGATTTCATCGATGTAGCGTACAGGAGAAATGAAAGAATTTTCGTTCAAAAGCCCCATGGCCAAGCCCATCCGAGGCGTGTTGTAATCGTCAATCTGAGCAATCCAAGACAGCGCCTCTGCTTCTCCCATCGTCGGATTGAGGGACAATTGTGTGGCAGCAACTTGCGGGTCAATGGCCGCAGCAGCATCGTAATCCCACCACTGCCATGGCGCGCTGTCGAATGGCTCCGTTGGATTCCCATCAGCATCCAATTGATTCATCACAGGGAACAGCCCATCCCAGCCGTTGTTGTTCGCTGCTGCTGCATCCTCCAAGCCAAAATCAGCGAAAACTGCATTGTTGTTCGACGCATAACCATTGATCTCCTGGTGAACATCATAAGCACCAGACACCTCCACAACAGGTTCATTCGTGGTCGGAACAATCAAAACAGAAGTTTCATATGGGGCAAACGGATCAAAAGGCGTTTGAAAAGAGACCATCGGCATGTCCCCTTCGTCGAGCCAATTCAAATCACCCAAAGCCCCCCCCATGTTCATCTGAAAGTTGAAGTCCGAGCTGTAGCCCACATGATTCGGCATGCACAACTGATATCCACCCGCAGAAGCTGGAGCGAAGCCGTCGTTTGTAGCATCAGGGTTGCCGTGGATAGTCTCGACCACCATAGGGACTTGCTGTCCTGTCCCTGGATCATAAAAAAACTTGGAGATGGCGGCGCCTTCGTCATCAAGAATGATGTCATTGTAGGACTCAATGGTGGCAGAAGCCATCGTGATGTATCCACCGGTGCCCTCTCCAATCATTCCGATTTTCGTCGGGTCAATGCCAAAAGGATCGCCTTCTTCAGCTTCCGTCATTCTGAAATAACGCACGGCCGTTCGGCTGTCTTGAACACCACGATAGGCCGCCTGGATCAATTGCGTTGTCCGCTCAATTTGCGTCGCGGCAAGCGGGTTCCAACCCAGTCGGTAATCCACGGAGGCCACGACGTAGCCCTTCTTTGCATAACGCGTGCAAATCTCAACGGCCGTGTTGTCTCCTTTCGTGCCAAGCGGACTGCCATTGACAAACGGCGGCAGGAAATTGCCTGTGTGAAAGTACAGCAACAGAGGACGATCCGTTTCTGAATCACCCACCGGTTCGTAGATGTCCATCTTCAAATCCTCTGGGGCGGGCGGCAAGCCTTGAAGTGCCGTCAGAACGGTGATGTTTTGGCCATAAACGACGTCCGAGGTCACATTGACTTCGTCAAAGACCTCGTCTAAATAGCGCGTCTGCGCCTGAGCACTGGTGACCCCCAAGGAGACCACAGCTGCCCACATGAGCAATTTCTTCATGCGATTTGGATTCATGTTGGATTCGTAGGTTCAACCCGACAGTTTGAACGGAAAGGTAATCAAATTTCCGCTCAGTCGTGTATGAATCACACTTTTTTCGCGATGAAGATGCGTTTTCACGGGCCGGAACCCTGCTGACCCTCAGCCCACCTCGCTCATTTCCGGTGGTTGAAGTCGTACACAGCGCTGACGTACATCAACCTTCCCACGGCAGGGCCACCGTAAGTTTCGATGTGGATGTTCTGAAGCAAGTTGGACCCACCGACTTTGAATGTCGTGTGGAGCTGTTCGATGTTGGCACTGACTTGGGCGTCAAGCAAGTCAAACGTGGGCACAAACCCGGTGAATTGCGGGGAACCTTCGAAATCGAAACCCTCGACCCATTTGTAGTTCAAACTGAACCCCCAGGTGGACCGTTCCCGAAGTTTCAAGTCTCGTGCGCTGAAGGAAACATTGAATTTGTGTTCCGGCGTATTGAAAGCGGGGATGATGGGGTCGTCTTCGTCGGCCTTGAGCAATTGGTTCCAGCTGTAATTGCCCGCCAGCATGAATTGGTTGTTGATGTAGTAGTTCAGACCTATCGAAAATCCTTGCGTCGTCACTTCATTGACGGAGTTCGCTGCATAGCGATACACATCCACGCCGGTAATGGATTGTGGGAAATC
Source organism: uncultured Flavobacteriales bacterium (assembly GCA_965661765.1). Classification (GTDB taxonomy): domain Bacteria; phylum Bacteroidota; class Bacteroidia; order Flavobacteriales_D; family Sanyastnellaceae; genus JBMYZL01. Next base: position 25,032 of record CBFIFE010000019.1, on the reverse strand, counting down.
AGGATTCTCGAATTTGACATCCAAACCGATGTTGTAACCAATAAAGTGGTTGTACCTGCTGAAGTAGTACCCAGCATCGACGTAAATCTTTTCCCCCAACGTGGTTCTGTAACCGACCTCAATGGTTCTGACTTGCTCAGGTCGCAGCGGGGCGATGTCAAAATACTGCAGGGTATCGAGGTTGCCGAAGGGCAATCCATTGGCAGAACTGATCGATTCCCGGTAATCCACGAAACTCGACAAAGTGACCAAATCATTGGCCCCATTGAGATTGCCCACCAATGTCGCCGGTCCGACATCCAAAAACAGGTACTGATCCGCCAAGGTCGGGTTGCGCAAAGCCGAACTGAACGACAAGCGCAGGTAGTCATTGTCGCTTGGGGTATACACCAAACTCGCAGCAGGCGAAACGACCAAATCAAAGTTTTGGTTCTTGTCCGCCCGCACGGTGGCGGTGGCAATCAATTTGTCCTCCAAGAATCGCCGATTTGCGCCTGTGTACATGCCAAACTCACTGTTTGTGATCACCGTGCCTGCCGTGTCGGAGAAAATGGTGCCATCGCTGTCAGGCGTGTATCGGCGGAAATTCGCACCCACCCGCCACTCATCCACAAATTCCGGTTGAAAGATGTACTCCCCATGCAGGTGAACCAAACTGGAACGATCGAAAAAACGGGTGCCCTGTTCCTCTTCGTTGTTCTTTCCCGCCGTGATGCGATCAAAAGCCTCCTGAAACGCAGGGGTACCCGGCGTCAAATGGCCCAATGGCTCCTGTGCCACATCGCCCAGGCCTGCATAACCCGAGTTTGTCCAATTCTCAACCATGTTGTGCCAGATGCTGAGCGAGTCGGAATTCGCCGCATACCATGAATCAATGGCGCCATCTTCATAACCGAAGATGGGGAACCCGAATTCTGGGTCGACACCGATTTGGACCAAATCTGGCCAGGTTTGGTTGATCCCCGGCACAATGCTGTCCACCCAATAGCGGTAGTAGACCTTCGAATAATTGTAATCCGACCGGGTATCCTCCTGCAACCGCAATGCTGTCGCATAAGGATCGTACGAATTGCCGGCATCTTCCGACGTTCGGTAACCTCGAATGAACCATTTTCCTGGCTTTCGGAATTCCACCTTGTGCTGGTAGAACTCGATGTCCCGCAAGCTGAACCGGTTGTCTCCTTGGTAGACCGTCGTGCCAAATCCCGATGAAAATCCATACACCAGTTCAGGGGATTCATAAGTCGCCTCCGGGTCGATGCGCCAGTGCAAGGCAGTGCTCAACTTCAAGTTCTCCGTGTCATAGTCCACCAAATCCACCTCGCGGTACCCTGTTCGGAAGAATGCCCCCAAGCCCCGCGCGTTTTGTGAGTTGTCCCCGCTGAAATCAAACACTGACCGGTACTCATCCCCATAAACGTTGACCGCATCAAACCCGCCGGCATTGTCCGAGCCGAACAATGAGCCATCCACTGGATCGTAATTCGTTGCTTGCCAGTCATCCGCATTGAACCGAAAGGCATTCAATTTGAAACCAAAGACCGGATCTCCAGATTCGTTGACGGTGTAATCCGCATAACGCACAGCGACCTCGTTCAAGTTTCGTTCGCCTCGCTTCAGCGAGAGGCTGATTCCGGGGAATTGATAAGGCGATTTGGTCTCCATGGAAACCACCCCGTTGAAAGCGCCAGGGCCGTAAAACGCCGATGACGCACCCGCGACGATGTCTACACTTTTGACATCCAAATCCGATGCCCCCAGAAAATTTCCCAACGAGAAATTCAGACCAGGACTCTGGTTGTCAATGCCATCGATCAACTGCAGGGAACGGACAGGGGAAGTCGAATTGAACCCCCGCGTATTGATGATCTTGAAGCCGAGACTGGCCGAGGTCACATCGACACCCTTCAGATTGCCGAGTCCTTCGTAGAAATTGCCTGAGGGCGCCTCTTTGATGGCCAAAACATCCATGGATTCCACCGTCAACGGGGCTTGCTTCTGCTTCTCGCTGATTCGATCGCCCACCACTTCTGCAGCATCGATGAGGATTTGATCTGTAACGAGTTTGAAGACCAAATCGTCCTCGGCTCGGGTCACCACCACCTCCTTCGAGGCATAACCAATGAAACTTGCCGACAACGTCACTGGCAGGGCGGGCACTTCAATGCGAAACAGCCCATCGAAATCCGTGGTCACTCCTTGCGTCGTTCCCTTGACGATGACGTTGGCCGAGAAAATCGGATCGCCCAACTCTCCGTCCAAAACCCGTCCACGCAAGGCAACTTGAGCGGATGCAGCCGAGGCCAACATCAAAAATGACAAAACGCATGCCGTCACGGCGAAGGAGTAAGACAATCGCATGGTCAACAGGTTGGATTCAGTGTGGACTTCGAATTAACCGAATTTCCCAACAACCCTGTCCTCAGGACGCGATTTTTTTTCTTCACACCAAACAATCCATCACCCCTCGGCTGAATGGATTTCAATGCAAATGGACTGGTCGATGAAGACTTTGTCCCCAGCGCGCAACTTTCTCCGCTTGCGAAACTCTGGGTCAACTTCGTCGTTGATCCGGATGCGTCCTTCTTCCACCATCCATTTGGCGTCGCCTCCTGTGGCGGCATTCCCGGTGGCTTTGAGCGCCTGCATGAGGTCGATGAACGGGGTGCGGAGATGGAGTGTTTCGGTAACCACGGTGACGAGGGGGACTAGGGAGACTAGGAGACTAGGGAGACTAGGAGGACTAGGGAGACTAGGGAGACTAGGGAGACGAGGGTGACTAGGGAACCAGGGAAAGCGATTTCGCGCAATCAAAAAAGCATGCTTCTGGCGTGCTTTTTTTGTGTGCCGTCGGGACGGGTTTCCCCCGCCAGGGCAGGCTTTCGGGGCTCTCTGGAGCGTACACGCAATGCGGTCTCTTCGTGCTTTGGACTTTTTCGAGATACCGGTGAAAGAGCTTCCACCGGGCAGCGTCATCAGGAATGGAACGAAGGGGGTCTGGCACCCAGGGAAGGACGGGGGCGCAGAGGATGTAGGCGTCTGGCAACGCCCGAAGGTTTTCCGTGTCGTTTCGTGTGGCGTTGTGCACCTCCTCGGTCCAAACCTCTGGGACAAGGGCCCACGTGTCGAGAATGATTCCGGGTTTTCCGGCCAAATGGGCAAACTGGTCGGCGGCGAGGGCCCATTGGATTTGGCATGCCCAGACCTCGCCAATTTCATCTTTCGAACACTGACCGCCCGAGGCCAAAACCAACGGATGATGGCGCGCGGCTTCCTCCACCCATGGCCAGCTGCTCACCGCAGAAAGTTCGGAGCACAAAGTTGATTTCCCAGCGGATTCGGGGCCTGTGACGGCGATCCAAAATGTGCGTTTCCTCAAATCCATGCCAGAAAATCCCAATAGCCCTCGATCGCGAGCAAGGTGTAAATGATCATCAGCAAAGCGCCCCATCTCAGTTTTTTGCGCAGATACAGCCCGATGGCCGCTGCGTCTACCACCATCCAATACAGCCAATTGGCATGGACGAATTGGACCATCCAAAACGTTGCGAGCAGACTGCCCACCGTCGTGAATGCGTCCCAGATGGGGAGGTCGGCCTTGGATGTTTTGCGCAGGGCCTGTGCGAGTGCTGCCCATCCGATGCCGGCAATGGCCAGGGACAGGAGGTGAGTCTCAGGCTGGGGAACAGGCAGATTTTCCGGCCACGCCTCCGATGCATTCCACCAGCCATACAGCGCGAATCCAACGTAAAACGCCCACAAACCTGCTTCTGACAGCAACTTTTTCTGCCAACAAATCCATGCAAACAGCACGGAACCAATGCCCGCTGCGACAAAGCTTCCGCCCCAGCTCTGCATGTAGCCGATGGTGTAGAGCAGGTTGAGGCCTGCAGCAAGGGGTTCCCCCCATTTGTGCCATTTCATCGTCGTTGTCATCTCATCGATTGTTGCACCCCCTAGCCCCCCTAGCCCCCCTGGTCCCCCTAGTCCCCCTGGTCACCCTAGTCACCCTCGTCCCCCTGGTTTTCTTCGATTTCACATCCGCAAGCCGCAGGCAAAATCAGCTCCACCTCCGGCCTCACCCAAAGTTGGACTGCTGTGATTTCCTCAGCCGTCATGACGTTGTGCATCAAATCGAGCCGTTCGAGGGATCGCATGTTGCCCAGCGACGCGGGATAATGTTCAATCGGATTGCTCCAGAGCACAAGTTCGCGCAGGCGGCGCAAACCGTCGATGTCCAGCGGAATTCGCTGCAATTCGTTGTTGCCCAGCTCGAGCACCTCGAGGTTTGGCAGATGGAGCAAGGCATCGGGGATCGCGGTGATGCTGTTGTTGTTGGCCCGCAAAAAGACCAAATCTGGCAATTGCGCCCACTCCCCATCCAACGACGTCAGCTTGTTGCGGTCCAAAACCAATTCCTCCAATTCGGCGATTTCAAAAACTTGGCTCGGGATGGTTCGCAATCGCTCGCGTTCGAGGGACAGCCGGCGGACAGGCTCCCCAGCTTCACGCATCATCAGGGCCTTGTCCAAGCCGACGACCAGCGGTCCGTTGACTGCGGAATTTTGCCCCAGCAAAGGCGCTCCCGCCAGAATTGACAGGAAAAGCAAGCCGACGGAGATCAGTGCACCCCGCAGGTAATCCACGGAAAATCGGGCCCTCATGCAGAGGAAGAACGTCATGTTTTGGGCAGCTGTTGCGTGGCGCGGTCGAAGATGCGCTGTTCTGCCCATGCCAAATCCGCTTGCATGGCTTCCAGCAGTGCCGCTCGATTGGGAAACTTGCGCTCATCGCGGATGCGCTCGGTGAATGCGAGGGTGAGGGTTTGGCCGTAGCAATCGCCCTGAAATCCCAGGAGATGGGCCTCCACCCGTGGTTCGCCCGCCCCGTCTGCGCGGCTGATGGTGGGCCGAGAACCCACGTTGACCAGGGCGGGGTGAGAAACGTCCGTGCCGGCAAAGGAGGCCTCTGCCAAATACACACCGTTGCCTGGAATGAGTTTGAGGGCGTCAATTCCCCCGAGGTTGGCAGTGGGAAAGCCGAGCGTGCGGCCGATTTGGTCCCCGTGAACGACGCGCCCCGACAGGGCGTATGGCGATTGGAGCCAGTGGTTGGCGTCTGCGATGTCACCGGCCATCAGCGCTTGCCGAACCTTGGTCGAACTGACCCGGGTGTCGTCCACGTGCTGTGCAGGCAATTCCTCGACTTCGAATCCGAACAAGGCCCCGAGCTCCGTGAGAATCGCGAAATCCCCTTCCCGGTTGCGGCCGAACCGGTGGTCGTAGCCCACGACGACGACCTTGGGCTGGATGCCTTCTCCAATGAGTTGCCGGATGTATTCGAGCGGCGTCATGCGCGCCAGGTCGCTGTGGAAGGGCTGGATGACGAGGTGGTGAAGCCCGGTTTGGCTCAAAAGCGCTTCCTTTTCTTCCAGGGTGTTCAACAAGGCCAAACCATGGCTCTCCGGATGCAGCACCATCCGCGGGTGAGGGTCAAAGGTCAGCAGAACCGTTTCTGCACCCGCTTGGGCAGCCCTTTTTTTGAGCAATTCCAACACCGCGCGGTGGCCAGCATGAACCCCATCGAACGTTCCAATGGTCAAAACCACCGGGGTCGAAGCGGGCAAAAATTCCCGAAACCGAATCGCGTCGTGATGAACCTTCACTGCCGCAAAGTTAGGTGGTGGGGATAGGAATTTTCAATGTACTTTTGTGCCGAAATTTCGTCTACCGAAAACACATCTTGGATGTCACAACAAGGAACCATTGCCCAAGTCATCGGCCCCGTCGTGGATGTATCATTCCCAGCAGGCGTGCCATTGCCCAACATTTTGGATGCTTTGATCATCGAACGAGAAGGGGGCAACCTCGTGCTCGAAACGCAAAAGCACATCGGTGAGGACACCATCCGGGCGATTTCCATGGACTCCACTGAAGGTCTGTACCGTGGCATGGCGGTCACGTCGACTGGCTCGGCCATCAAGATGCCAGTGGGTGAAAAAATCAAAGGCCGTCTGTTCAATGTTGTGGGCCAGGCCATCGATGGCATCGGAGATGTGTCCAACGAAGGCGGTCGTGGCATCCACCAAGACGCCCCGAAGTTTGAGGACTTGTCCACTGCAACGGAGATTCTGTACACCGGCATCAAGGTGATTGACCTGATTGAGCCGTACGCGAAGGGTGGGAAAATCGGATTGTTTGGGGGTGCAGGTGTGGGCAAGACGGTCCTCATCATGGAATTGATCAACAACATCGCCAAGGGATATGAGGGGATTTCGGTGTTCGCTGGCGTAGGTGAGCGGACCCGGGAAGGAAACGATTTGTTGCGTGAGATGATTGAGTCGGGCGTCATCAAGTATGGTGAGGCCTTTGAGAAGAGCATGGAAGCTGGCGGCTGGGACTTGTCCGCAGTGGACATGAAGGAATTGGCCAAATCTCAAGCCACCCTCGTCTTCGGTCAGATGAACGAACCTCCCGGCGCACGTGCGCGTGTGGCGTTGTCGGGCCTTTCGATTGCGGAGTATTTCCGCGATGGCGATGAGGAGTCTGGCGGTCGCGACATCTTGTTCTTCATCGACAACATTTTCCGCTTCACGCAGGCAGGTTCTGAGGTATCGGCCCTGCTGGGCAGGATGCCTTCGGCTGTGGGTTACCAGCCGACCTTGGCCACGGAAATGGGTGCGATGCAGGAGCGAATCACTTCGACAAAACGCGGTTCTATCACATCCGTTCAGGCCGTCTACGTTCCTGCGGATGACTTGACCGACCCGGCACCAGCAACCACGTTTGCTCACTTGGACGCAACGACGGTATTGTCCCGGAAGATCGCGTCTTTGGGCATCTACCCCGCGGTGGACCCCTTGGATTCGACGTCTCGGATTTTGACGCCAGAGATTGTCGGTGAAGAGCATTACAAGTGTGCAGAGGATGTCAAGGAGACGTTGCAGCGATACAAGGAATTGCAGGACATCATCGCCATCTTGGGGATGGATGAATTGAGCGAAGAAGACAAACAAACGGTTTACCGCGCCCGTCGCATGAGCCGATTCTTGTCTCAGCCCTTCCACGTTGCGGAGCAATTCACGGGCATCCCGGGGGTTTTGGTCTCCATTGAGGACACCATCAAAGGCTTCCGCATGATTTTGAGCGGCGAGCTCGACCACTTGCCAGAAGCTGCCTTCAACCTGAAGGGCACCATTGAGGAGGTGATTGCGGCGGGTGAGAAGATGATGGCAGAAGCCTGATCAAGAAGCAATTTTCGCCATGACCATTGAGATTTTGACCCCCGACGAAAGCTTGTTCCAAGGAGAAGCGACGCACGTGAGCCTGCCCGGTTCCGACGGCCGCTTGGGCATCTTGGACAACCACGCCCCATTGATCACCACCTTGCAGGCGGGTGACGTGGTGTTGAGAACGGCCACAGGGAATCAGTCGTTTGCGGTGTCTGGTGGGACAGTGGAAGTGGCTGGCAACAAAGTCACCATCCTGGCTTCTTGAGTCGCTATTGGTGGTGGTAGGGCTCACCGCGGAGAATGGTGTGTGCCCTGTAGAGTTGTTCGGCAGCAAAAGGCCGAATCATTTGATGAGAAAACGTCATGGGGCCGAGGGACAACAGTCCATCGGCCCTTTCGCGCAGGGCCGGGGCGAAGCCGTAAGGGCCGCCGATGAGCATGGCGCAATGCTTCAGGCCGCGCAGGCCCAGTTTTTCGACGTGCTGGGCAAATTCCAGGGAACTGAAAGATTTGCCTCGCTCATCGAGCAGCAGCAAGTGGTCGACAGCCGTCCCTTGGACAGCCGTGTTTTGAAGCCATTTGGCCCAAACCGCCCATTCAGCCAGTTTCACCTGCTCCTCGGACGCTTTGTTGCTGATCCGTTTGGGGTCAGGCAATTCCGTGTACTGAAAGCGGGTGTAATGGGCCAAGCGCTGGGCGTATTCCTGCGTCCCAGTCCGGATCCAATCCGCATTTGTCTTCCCGATGGCCACCAAGCTCCATTGCATCGGGTGCAAGTTAGGCCCTCTGTATCTTTGTGGCATGAATTCAGACCAAACCGATGCCGCCCTCGCCGACTGGTCCGAGGAGATGCAAGGCGCGATTGAGCGGGCGTTGAACGAGGACTTGGGCGCGGGAGACCACACCACGCGCTCTTCGGTTCCTGCTGAGGTTCGGCGAGAAGGGGTGATCATTGCCAAGGCGAGTGGGGTTGTGGCGGGCGTGGAGGTGGCCAAACGTGTGTTTGGCACGGTGGATCCCGGGCTGGTGTTGTCCGTCGAGCGCGGTGATGGCGAACGGGTGTCGCCGGGGGATGTGGTGTTGCGGATTCGCGGACTGGCGGCGAGCATCTTGATGGGCGAACGGTTGGCCTTGAATTTCATGCAGCGCATGAGCGGTGTGGCCACCCGAACTGCGGAGGTTGTCGCACAGCTGGAGGGGACAGGTTGTCAAGTGCTCGATACCCGCAAGACCACGCCGGGTCTCCGTGCGTTTGAAAAGTGGGCCGTGCGAATCGGCGGCGGCGTGAATCACCGGATGGGGCTCGACGATATGATTCTGATCAAGGACAACCACGTCGATTATGCAGGTTCCATGACGGCCGCCTTGGAGGGGGTGGCCCGGTACCTGGACACCCACGAATTGACCATGCTGCCCGTGGTGGTGGAGGTCCGTCATGCAGAGGAGGCGATGGAGGCCCTTGCGGCGAGTGAGCGGCTGTTGCGTGTGAATGGCGCCCCGCTCGTGGACCGTTTGTTGCTGGACAACCATTCCCCGGCCGAGGCCGCGGAAGCGGTGAGGCGGTTTGGGGCGCGTGTTCCGCTCGAAGCCTCCGGTGGCATCACCTTGGAAAACGCTCGGGCCTATGGCGAAGCGGGGGTCAACTTTGTGTCCATCGGGGCATTGACCCACAGCGTGCCCAGTTTGGACTTGAGCCTCAAAAGCACTGATGTGCTCGACTGAAGGATGAGCACCCTTGCCCCACATGAGCAATTGCCTGATGGTCCATTGTTTCGATGGTTGGCTCGGAATCCTGCCTTTGTTGCCATGCGGCGTTCGCTGAGGCGGGTGCATCCATGGGGTTCCTCGGATGTGGATTTGTACGACGTGTTGCGATTTTTTGTCGTGGGCATGCTCAATGGTGGCGTGGCCATCCGGGCGGCATCGATCAGTTTCAATTTGTTCGTTGCGTTTTTCCCAGCAATGATTCTGCTGTTGTCCTTGATTCCCTTTACGCCGTTGGAAACAGGGGAGGTGTTGGCTGCTTTGGAATTGTTGTTTCCCCGTGAGGCCGTGGTGCTGTTGGAGGACACCATTGAGGAGTTTTTGGCCCAGCGCCAAGGCACACTGTTGTCCGTGGGGGTGGTCTTGTTGTTGTACTACGCCTCAAATTCGGTGAATGCTGTCTTGGTCGGTTTTGGGGAGAGCGTGCATCTGCGCGATCGTCGACCTGGCTGGTTGCTGTTTCGCGGATTTTCTGTCATTCTCTTGCTGGTGCTCAGCATTTTGCTTGGCGTCTCGGTCGTGCTGGTGGGCTTTGCCGGAGATGCCCTGGTGTGGGCCGAAGCCCGTGGGTGGCTGCTTTCTGAGAACATCCCCTGGCTGATGCTTGCGCGTTGGGGACTGGCCGTTGCGATGATTTACGCCTCCGTCTCCATCTTGTACAATGTCGGTCTTGGCGGCTGGCGAGGTTGGCGGTTGTTCAGCATCGGCGCGACGATGACCACTGTATTGATTGTGTTGCTGTCGTTGGGATTCTCCTGGTTCATTGACCAATTCTCCTCCTACAACAAACTCTTCGGGTCGCTGGGAACGCTTTTGGTGACACTGGTTTGGCTCAACTCAAGCAGCTCCATTCTTCTGCTGGGCTTTGAGTTGAATGCGGCCATTCGCCGGGCGACGCGCCGAGGATGAAGTCGGAGTCGGTGGAGGGGGTGGCGCTTGACCTGGGTTTGCCGCCGTCAGCTGCGCTTGGGCCACCACTGAAAACGTTCGGCGAGGACTTTCTGAACCTCCGGAACAAGCCCAAGGAGCAGGGATGCCCCCAAGATGCTGCCGGTGGCAAGGCCTCCTTGGACGATGGCCTCGACATACGGATTGCCCAGCCACCCGGCAGGCCAATGGAACACCCAAGAAAAACCTAGGCCGAGCGTGGCAATGGCTGCCCAGGATCGGGAGAGCGGGTGAATGCGGTACTTGCGCCACAAGATGATGCCCCGCCACCCGTTGTTCCAAAGGGCGGTGCCCATCGTGGCGAGGGCGGCACCGGTCAGCCCCCACCCGAAGACTTTCATGAACAAGTGGTTGGATGCGACAGTGACCACAAGCAAGCCGATGTTGATGGGAAGCATCAGTTTGTAATGCTGGCTATAGCCGATGATGTTCGACATCACGCCGGTGGAGGCCAGAATCACCCGTTGCATGCCGATGGCCAGAAACACCCATTCCAAGTCCCGGTATGCCGGTGGCAATATTTCCTCGAACGGCTGAAATCCCGCCCAAATCCCCGCCATGACCGCCACCGACATGAGCAACTGGGTGCGGGCACTCTCCTTCAGGAGTGGGCCCAGGGTGGAAGGGTCAGATTTGGCCACCTTGTCAGCAGTCAACCCGCTGAAGATCATTGCGGTGGAACGCACAGGCATGGCCACGACCTGACCGATGAAAAAGCCCATGGTATAGAGCGGAACCGCCGCCAGACCGAGGTAGTAACCGACCATGACGAAGTCGAGGTTTGTGGCAATCACGATGGCGCTGATGGACAGCAAACTGAAGGAGCCGTAGCCGAAGATTTCTCGCCATTGCGACCAGTTGGGTTGCCAGCGGATGCGGACGTGGTTGGCTCGGATTTGGCCTGCCAAAATCAGAAACCCCAGCCCATACGTGGCCACGTACAACTTCAAGAAAGCCTCGAAGCCCAACCACCCATTGAGCAGTGCCAAAGCGAGGAGCAAATAGGTTCCCTTCAGCCAAACCTCGTCTACGGCCGCTGCCACAGCGGACTTCAACAAGGCATTCAACAGCGCCCGGGAGAGCGCAATGCTGGCAATCAGAACGGTGATGAAGAAAAAGGTACCGATGTGGGCGGAGAGCAGGCCTGAATTGTCGCCATCGAGCCGGGGCAGAAGCTCGTCGCCGAAGCCCCACAAGACCGCACCGACGAGCAGGAGCAAAGCGATGGGCACCAGCATCATCATCCCCAAGATGCCAGGTTGTTGCGCCTTCGGGTATTTGGGCAAAAAGCGGAGCACGGCGCTGGGCATGCCGAAGGTTGAGAGTTGCGACAAGATCGTTCCCCAAGCGGTGAGCACGCGGATGAGTCCCCACTGGGCTTCTTGCCCGTCAAATGCGCGCGGAAGCACAAAAATGGTGTTGATGGCCCCAAGGATGATGCCCAGTCCGACGGCGATGCCCGCCCTGCTGGCTTGTTTTGCGACGACGCCCATGTGTCAGGGGCTTACGGAAGGCGAGCGTTCTGGGTTGCCCATTTGAACCTTCGGCGTTGATGCGAGGAGTTCATCGAGGCGCAAGGCCAAATCCGAGGTCAACGCCCGACGTTCATACCGCCCGACCATGGCCGGGTCGAGCTGGGCATCGGCAAACGTCGTCCCCACGAGCCGACCGAGGGTTTGAAAGAGGCCGTTGCCATCGGTCGGGGCATGGAAATGGAGGGGCGCCCCTGGCGATGTTCGGAGCATTTCTTCTCGCATGATCCAGGCCAAATCCCCAGGGTCCGGCCCAACGGCGAGCAATGGCCTGCCGACGGCCAGGTATTCGAAAAGCTTGCCTGGAATGCATTTCCGGCCGCTGGCCGTGTCGTTGTGAAGCAACAACAGGGCGTCTGCTTTTGCCATCTGCGCTACGGCTTGTTTGTGGGGCAGGTTGCCGTGGATGACCACGTCTTCCTCGGGCAAGAGGAGCCGCAATGAGGCCTGTACTTCTGGAGCGGTGTTGCCCCAAAAATGCAATTGAATCTTGCGTCGATCGGTGAGGGTGGCGGCGGCGAGGTTCCAATCGCGGACCGCTGTCCAAACGGCCGGGAAGTCCCGTGAGGCGTAGAGCGATCCGAAATGGGCCAGGACGAAAGTCTCCGGGTCGGGGGCTTGGGCTTCGGGGAATGGACTGGGCAGGTCTTGGGCGTCCCAACCATTGGGTATCCACCAAACATCTGGGCGTTTTCGAACCTCCGTCGCGGAGATGTCGAGCAATCCTGCTGCCGCCCCCCAAGCGGTGACCAGCAGGCGATCGCAAGCATTGACCACCTGCCGTTCGAGCTTTTTGTGTTGCTGACGCGCCCAAGAGGTCAAATGGAAATCGTCGAGGTAGTCGATGTCCGACCAAGGGTCGCGGAAGTCAGCGATCCACTGGATGGGTTGTCCCCTTTGCGCCATGGTTCGCTGGACGTTCCGGCCGATCAAGTGAACCGAGTGTGGTGGACCGGTGGTGATGATGGCGGCGGCGGGCTTTTCCAGCAGGTGGCGCACGATGGCCTTCGTGGCAGGTCGCACCCACCCCACGCGGGCATCCGGAATGAAGAGGTTGCCGCGCACCCATTTGGCCAAGCGACTGGCAACGCTGTCCTTCTCCTCCCCAGCCTTGGCCGATGCCCCCAGCCGTTCCACTTCCGTTGCCTGGGCGCCCAACAAACGCTGAGCTGCGTCGAAAGGCTCCCAGATGGGAACACGAATCACCTCCATGCCGTCGGGCACATCTGCTGACAAGGACGCATCTTCGACGGGGTAGGCTGCACCCTCGGGCACCACAACGACAGGCGTCCACCCGAAATCGCTGAGGTAGCGGGCGAATTTCACCCACCGCTGCACGCCACCTCCACCCGACGGAGGCCAATAGTACGTCACGATCAAAACCCGTTTCACAGGTCAATCGGGGTTGTGCCAGGTTTGGCAATAGGCACAATAGCGGGCAGTTTCAGCATGAGCCAGACCAGAGGTTTTGCTGTGCAAATTAACCAACCGCGCGTCCAACCACGCGATGAATTCGTCCACATGTTCCGGTTGAATGCACGCTTCTTCATTCCATTGAAATGCCAATGCCCCGGCGTAAGCGTTTTTTCCACTTCGGATGGCGGCGCGCGCAGTGTTCGTCTGGTATTTCTGCAAGCCGATGGCGCTGTATACCAGCAGTTGAAGGGCCTTGGGACGTTCTCCAGCGTCCAGGGCTTCGCCCAAATCGGGGCCGTTCAGCTTGACCTCCTCCGCCCGGACATTGCCGCTTTTGTAATCCACAATGGTCAAAACGCCCGATTCTCGCTCGAGCCGATCCGCTGTCCCCCGCAAGACAATGCCTCCTTCGAAGGGTGGGCTGCCGGCAAATTGGGCTGAAATCCTTTCTTCAAGGGAAATCAATGTGCGGTCCAAGCCACCTTCGGCAATTTCAGATCGTTCTTGCCGCAGCATTTTTTTTGCAGTGACTTGGATCATCCGATGGAGCAGTCGGTTTTCGCCTTCGGCGATGAGCGCGGGGTTGTAGTACTTGACAATCGCCTGTCCGAGTGCCGTGTCGAGGGCCTTCAAAGCGTCATCAAAATCGGCTGCGACCAAGGGACGTCCGAGCTTGTGGGTGAAGAGTTGTTCGAGGGCGTCGTGCAAGATGTTCCCAAACGTGCTGACGTCCATCGACTCCTCCAACTCGCCTGGTTCCTTGAGGTGGAGGAGGTACTTGTAGGCAAAGTCGCGTTCGCAAGCCACCATGACGTTGAGCGCACTCGGGGAGATGCCGTTGCCCGTCCATTGGACCAGGGCCTCTCGCATCCCAGGGGTCATCTGCAGGGGCGCGGGGTCCGGTCGACGTTGAGGCAACGGGGATTGAACATGCTGGTGTTGCAGGGGCAGCAAATTCACGCCGTCGGGCCGAAAGGACTGTTGGATTTGTTTGAGGTACCGGCTGGGTTCCATTTGCTCATCGCCTTCTCGGTACAACAGCGCCACATGCTCTGCGCGGTTCAGCAGTCGGTAGAGGTAGTAGGCGTAGATGGCTTCACGCTCATGCCGACCGGGAAGTTCATGGGCTGCACGCAATTCACCAGGCAAAAAGCTGTCGTCCATGCTCGTTTTGGGCAGCAATTGCTCATTGCAGTCCAGAACGATGACCCGTTTGAAGTCCAATGCCCGGGTTTCAATCAACCCCATGATTTGCAGTCCTTGGTCGGGCTCGCCCAACAAATCAACCCGTTCCCCTCGCATCCCCATGCGAAGGAGTTCACGGAGATCGCGCAATTGTTCAAGGAGTTCGGCGTGTTGGGTTTGTTCAGCGAACCCCGCCAAGGCGCGCGTCCATTTGCGCCACCCGGCCAGACACCAGGGATCGGGCTGTTTCGTTGCTTCCAGCCGCCCCAAGACGTTGTGTGCCCAGGTGGCGAGCCGCTTGGGACTTTCGCGCAAATCGGTCAACCCTGCTTTCAACGAGAGGATCTCTTCAATCCATTGGTGAACAGGACCTGCAGATAAGGATTCCAAATCGGCGGTGCGCAGCCAGATTTGGTGCCTTTCCGCCGACCGCTGCATCACATTGCCGGCATCCACAAGCATGGCAGATGCGCCATGGATGGAAAGGGGAATGGCGTGGCCACAAAGCGCGGGAATTTCTTCGTGACGAATGGCGTCACCCGAACGCAGAAGAACGGTCCACACGGATGTCATCCACTCCGCCGCAGGGGTCTCTTCCCAACTGATGCCCATGGTGATGTTGCAGGTGGGCAAGACCTCGCCCAACCCTTGCAAGAGCAGGGGCAGGGTTGCGGCTCCCGGCAAGACGATGGCGGTTTCGTCCCGCTCTTTCTCGGACAATTGCGCGATGTGTTCGCGCACCCAAGCGACTTCATACACCGCACTGCTGCATCCGATGAGTTGAACTTCAGGCGGTGCAACAGCCAACCTCGCGGGCAACCTTCGGATGTCCGGTTCATTCGCCTGTCGACGGATGAACAACCCCGCTTCAAAACTGCTGTGCCCGCCATCGACATAGCTTCGGTCGGCATCCCACATCCAACTCAACCGCCCAGCGCCTTCCCATCTTCGCAGGAAGGTCATCTCTGCGGGTGTCAAGGCCCCCATGCCGATCACATGCACATGACGCGGCCCAGCCACTTTTCCGGACTCCGCCGCTTTTCGGGCAATTGTCCCCCCGAGGGCCACACCGCGCTCGGCAGCAGCCAACTGAATGGCCTCATACAAAGGATGCAAAAGCAGAAAGGACTGCAAATAGGCGGCTTGGCCGGAGGTAAGTTCGGGTTGATCAAAGGACCAATCCTGCACCCCCCAGATGTCCAGTTCTTTCAGTTCGCAGAGGTTTTTGAAAAAAGAAGCTGGGGGAATCAGGTGGTGATCGCAGGCATTGAAGTCCCGCAGGGCGACCTCACCCCAAGATTGAAAGGCGCTGAAACTCGGCGTCATTTCAGGCGCCAGCCGCTGATGCTGGGTGAACAACATGGCCAGCGCATCGAGAGGCGCCAGGGGTTGCAGCCCCGTCACTTCCCGGAGCCATTCACTGAGGGTCATGCACCGCGGCAACCAACCCGCTCCGTCCATGGCTTCGGCCAGCGATCGGCGCAGCCGTTGTGCAGCTCGGTGGCTGGGCACGATGACCAAATCATCGCGCAAATCGCGCGCACCTGCGCCATCGCCAGAAGAGAGCATGCGGCGGGCGACGTCCGCGAGAAAAGTTGTAGAAGTCAAGATGGGGGCTTTGAACGATTTCGTGAGAATCGTTACAATTTAAAGCCGTTCCGCATGAAGTTCAGGAACTCTCGCCGGCCTTTTTTTGTGAACAGGACCTCCCGCAATACAGTGACCCAACTTGTCACAGGTGCGGCTGGATGGTCAACAGCGGGCTCAGATGGGATGGGCGTTTCGGTCTCTGTCGTGGGCGGGGCTTCCTCCCATGCAATGCCGCGTTCCTTGAGGATTCCCGAAAGCTCATCGGCAATGTCGAACCGTTTTTTCGCTTGCGATCGGTAGCCCAGTTGCTCCTCGAGCAGGCCGAGGTTGTTGTGGGCAATGGCATCTTCGGGGTCGAGGGCAATCGCCTGTTTGTAATCTTCGATGGCGCCCAGCAAATCCCCACAAGCATTGCGCATCCAAGCCCGAGAAGCGTACCGGTAACTGTAGCCCGGATCCAAGGCAACGGCTTGGTCCAAACCCATCAAGGCCTCCTCCTTTCGCCCGAGGTGGAAGAGACAAATGGCCCGATCGTGCAAGCAGTTTGCATCTGCATTGTACTTTTCGTCCATCGACATGCACGCATCAAAGGCCTTCAATCCCTCCGCCCATTCTTGCCTGCCCGTGGCCTCCAAAGCACGGGTTTTCCAAGATTCTGCGGACGAGGTCGAATGCATGTTCATACAACAAAAATAGGATATTCCGGCGAAGTCTTCATCGCCTAAGATGTGGAAAATGGACGCAATTGCAAACAAAACCGATCGACAATACCCGTTGTTCATCTGCCTCCCCGAATGGCACACTTGGTGGGTCATTGAATCGCCGGAAATCTGGACAGAATATCGGAAGGTGGGGGCCCGTTGGCAGCGGATGACCACACACGCGCTGGCCTACCCGGAGAAGGTGAGGTTGGCAGACATCTTGGCCGCGGCGGATGACCCCAAGGATGTCCAGCATGCGTGGGCGGATGCGAAGGGATTCCAGGCGGCGTTGGCGGATGCCGTGCTGGTGGGGGATGCCCTTTTTCCAGGCCAAACCCTCGCGCCCCCCACCCCCAGCTCCACACAAGGAGAGTCCGTTGCCACCACCTTTGGTGTGCCTGCGTCGGCCGTGGCAGAATGGCGGGTGCGAACCGACGATGAGGTGCGGGAGGTCCTTCGACGCGCTGCGGATGCGGGTGCCCCAGTGTTGCCTCTCGGTGGCGGGTCCAATGTGCTCTTCACTGCGCCATGGCCCGGCTGGATCCTTCGGCTCGCCATTGACGGCGTGCACGTCCTGTCCGATGATGGAGACGCCGTGGAAGTGGTGGTGGGTGCCGGCATGGGCTGGCACGACTTTGTCATGCACACCCTGGAACAGGGATGGGGCGGCGTGGAGAATTTGGCCTTGATCCCCGGCAGTGTCGGTGCCAGCCCCATGCAAAACATCGGCGCCTATGGCACAGAGATTCAAGATTGTTTTCTGTGGCTCGAGGCCATCTCCCGACAGGACGGTCGGCTGCGGAGGTTTCACGCGGCGGATTGTGGATTTGGTTACCGCCAAAGCGTCTTCAAAACCACCGAACGCGATCGTTGGGTCATCGTTCGGGTGGCCTTTCGCCTGAAACGGTCGGCGCCGGTCTCGGTGTCCTATGGCGCGCTCGAAGAAACCTTGGCAGGGAATGGCCTTGCGCCGCCTTATACCCGGCGGCAGGTGGCCGATGCCGTCATGTCCGTCCGTCGGTCAAAGCTTCCGGATCCCGCTGTGCTGGGCAATGCAGGCAGTTTTTTCAAAAACCCCGTTGTTTCGAAGGCCCACCACGCCCAGTTGCTCGCGGCGCATCCGGACCTGTCTGCATACCCCTTGGCGGATGGCACATTCAAGCTCGCTGCGGGCTGGCTCATTGATCGAGCGGGTTGGAAGGGGCACAACCGGGGCACGCATGGTGTTCATGACCGGCAGGCGCTCGTGCTGGTCAATCGCGGGGGTGCGAAGGGTGCGGAGATTTGGCAACTGTCTGCGGACATTGCGGCGGATGTTCAGGCCAAATTCGGCGTCACCCTCGAACGCGAAGTCAACCCTGTCCCCGCCTTGCCGCCGGACCATCAAAAGCTGGGGCAGGGCTGAAACCGCGGCGCCGCAGGGCGTTTCCGGTGATCGGTTTGCCACTGGTACTTCAGCACAATCTCGTGGCTGCCTCCAGACACCCCGAGGCCGAGCGGGCTGAGTGTCATGTCATAACTGTAGCCGACCTTCCAGTTGTCGCGCCCATAACCGGCGATGAATGCCAACGCATCGATGTCCATCGCCCCGTCCACGGCTTGGCCGAAGGGAAGCCCCCGGTACCAAACCCCGAAGCTCATTGGCTTGGTGTCGTAGTACAACCCCAGATCGAGTTGGTTGAACGGACCTTGAACCATGTAGTTGAAGGCCATGATCAAATCCGGCCGCGTCCCGCGCTTGTAGCGGTATGGATCGCCCACTGGCATCCGGAACCCCCCGTGGGTGGACATCCGGATTTCCATCGGATCCAAGTAGGTTGTGCTCAGTCCCTCATTCGGGCGGTTGAGGTGATCGGCAGAAAACCCGACCCACGTGTACTTGCCCACGAGCAGTCCGCCCGTGGCAAAATCGATGTAACTCTTGCTGGCGTTCGCCACAGGATCCACGGTGGTGGGGGCGTCATCGCGCACCAGTTGATCGCCGAATGTGAGCTGGGTCAAATCCACCGCCCGATTGCCGGCCCCCACCTGCAGGGCAGGGCGAAACCGCCACCCGCCATCGCCCAGGCGCACCTCGTAGGTGTATTGCGCTGCAACGCGCGTGGTCCGCAAGCCCCCGGCGCCAGCTTCTTCTTGGCTGAAGAGCACACCGAAGCCGCTGTTGAGCTCCGAGTCAAACCAATCGTGTGCCACGTGATAACCGCGGAATGCATTCGGCAATGCGGCCCATTGGTTCCGATAAATCGTGACCAAATTCGCTCCTTCACCCAACCCTGCGTACGCAGGATTGAACGACGTGGGCACAGCGTTGGACTGGGTGAACCGCATGTCCTGGGCGTGGGAGAATGAAGGGGCGAGGGCGACCAAGACAACCAAGACAACCAAGTGAACCAGGGAAACCAAGGAAACCGAGGAAGTCAGGGTCACTGGGGATGCCAGCGGTGCTTGGGGCTGAAGGGGGGTGGGGTGAACCATGATATCGTGGGAACTAAGGGACTAAGGAACGAGGGGGGACTAGGGAACGAGGGATACTAGGGAACGAGGGGAACGGGGTGGTCAGTGGAAGATGAGGGTGACGTCGCCGGCCTTTGTGACGGAATGTCCATCGCTGAAGGTCGCTGAGGCCCGCCAAGCGTAGACATCTTGTCGGCCCATCTCCCCATTCACACGCCCATTCCAGCCGATGTTGGGGTCGTTAGAGACAAAAATCATTTCGCCCCACTTGTTGAAGATGCGCAAGTCATACACCACGATGCCTTGATGCAGCGGGTGGAACACGTCATTGTCATAGCCCATTGGATCGTAGGTACCATCGCCACTGTTTCCGGGAGATGGCGTGAAGGCCGTCGGGAAGCGCATGAAACCGCCCGGCAGCGCTTCAACGGCGTTCTCCACCGTGACAGATGATGGGCAATTGAACGCATTGTTGACCGTCAAGCTGACCGTATACACGCCAGGATTTTCATAGCTGTGCACAGGTGCGGGTTCTGTGGAGAGGTATCCATCACCGAAATCCCAGAGCCATTGGGTCACTTCTGCGGATGAGCCGTTGATGAAGTAGACGAATTCGTCGGGCGCGACAACCTGGTTGGGGCTCGCCGTGAAGGCCGCAATGGCCGTCGGGTAGACCTCCACAGTGGCGTATTGAATTTCTTCGGCAACCGTGCCTTCATGGCCAGTGGCGATCAACCGCACGTTGTAGACGCCAGGGGTGTTGTAAACGTGAACCGGATTCGTTTCCGTCGTGGAAGACCCGTCGCCGAAGTCCCAGAGATAGGCAATGCTGTGGCTCGATTGGTTGTCAAAGTCCACCAGCAACGGTGCGCACCCTTCGCCGCCGCCGTTGAAAGCGGCCACGGGATCGGGCGCCAGGATATCGACGGTTTGTGAAGCGACATCCGAGCAGTAACCGTTGTTGATGGTCGCCGTGATGAAGTAGGTGCCCCATGTTTCGTACACATGTGCTGGTGGTGTGGCCCCTTCGTAGATGGTGCCATCGCCCATGTTCCAGGTCGTGTTCGAGGCGTTGCCAAACGTCGAGTTGTTCGAGATGTTGACGGTGGCTGCCGGGTAGGTTTGGACTGTCGGGTTTGCCGCGAAATCGGCAATGGGCATCGGGTAGACATCGACACCGACCGAAGTGGTGTCCGCACAACCCGCCGCAGACACAGCCACCAAAGTCACCACGAATGTGGTGTCGGACGGGCTGTTGTTGACGAACGTGTGCGCAGGTTGGCTCACATCTGCCGCTGCGCCATCACCGAAGTTCCAGAAGTATTGGGTGGCCCCAAAACTGGCGTTGACAAATTGCGCTTGGAGCGGCGAGCACCCCTGCTCGATCACATCGAATTCGGCCTCCACAGCAGCCGATACAGTCACTGGCACTTGGTCGGTGGCGCTGCAGCCTCCGGCATTTGCAACGGTCAGCACGGCCGTGTAGTTCACCGCCGCTGATGAAGCGTTGAAGTAGGTGTGTGTGATGGCGGTGTCGGCCGCGGACAAGCTGATGATTTCGCCGGTTCCGAAGCTCAAGGTACCGGTCGTTGCGCCTTCGGACATGTTGGCGAAATTCACTTCGAGCGGGTAGCAACCGGTTTGGCTGGAGATGGCCAAATCCGCCACTGGCGTCCCATGAACAACCACCTCTTGGGTGGACATGTCCGTGCAACCCTCGGCCGTTTCAGCCGTCAGGGTCACAGAGAATATGGCGTCCTCTGGCGCGTTGTTTTCGTACAAATGTGTGGGGCTTGCCAAATCCGAAACCTCGCCATCCCCCAAATCCCACAAATACGTCGTGCCAGGAATGACCACATTGTTTTGCAACGTCGTGACCATGGGGGAGCACGCCGGATCAGGCGCCGTGAAGGCAGCCACTGCCGCAGGGTGGACCGTGTGATGGACGGTTGCTGTCGCGGTGCAACCCGCATCGGTGAAAAGCGTCGACGAAACGGTCCGTTCGCCCTCGCCTTCGAAGCTGATTTCCAGCGAGCTGAAATCGGGGTTTGTGAATTGCGTGCCATCGCCGAGGTCGAGAATGACGCTGTCCGCGTATTGCGGGTTGTGGAAAACCAAAACCGGGCTGCCGGCACACGCCGCCGCTGCCGACAAACTGAGGTCGGCCACGGGAGCAGGGTGGACCATCACAGGCACTGTGGCCATGTCCGCGCACCCGTGCACGCTCATCGCAGCCACCGTCACATTGTACACGGTCGCTTCCCCTTCGGGGGTGCTGAACGTCGGGAAGACGTTGGGACCTGAGGCCGTTGCGCCATTTCCGAAGTCCCAATCAATGACTGCCGCTTCGCCCCCCGCAAAATCAAAAGACGCATCAAACGGAGCACATCCTTCCGTCACCCCGGAAATGCCAGCGAGCATCGCAGGGTGGACGGTGACCGAATCTGTTTTGGCATCTGTACATCCCCATTCATCCGCTGCGATGAGCGTGACCTCGTACGCTGCGTCCGTCGCATCGCCCTCGTAAGTGAAGGCATGTGTGGCCGACGTCAGCCCATCATTGTCATGTCCATCTCCGTAGATCCAGTGATAGGTGTCTGCGCGGAGGCTGTTGTTGGTGAACGTGACATCGAAGGGCGCGCATCCGATGGATTCGTTCATGGAAAAGTCGGCCACGGGTTGGGGCTTGACGTGGACCAGGGTGTCCACTGTGCCCACGCAGCCATCGCTGGATGTCCCGGTGAAAGTCACGGTGTGGCTGGCCAACTCTCCCGTCATGTTCGACCAGCTGTGGCTCACCAGCAATCCCTCTGCCATCGCCCCATCGCCAAAGTCCCAATCCCCGTCCACCGCGCCATTGATGGCCTCCAAATCAAGCACCAAGGGAGAGCAGGCCGAATCAAAGGGCAGGACGATGTCAAATTTCGCTTTCGGAAAAACCGTTACAGTTTCCGAATGGGTGTCGCTGCAGCCCGCATCATCTGTGGCGGTGAGCGTCAGGGTGTAGCTGGCCGTCTGCAAATCGTTGGTTTCGTGGAAGAAATGGGCAAAACTGCCGGCCGGCAGCGTCCCGTCCACGGTGCTGAGTTCCGTTCCGTCGCCCAGTGTCCACGTGATGTCATCGGCTTGCTCAGCGAGCGAAGCCAAGTCCACTTGCAATGGCGCGCATCCTTCGGTGGCGCTCATCGAAAAGTCCGCCGTGGGTTGTGGGTTCACCGTGACTTCGACCGAGGCGATGCCCGGGCAGCCGTCTGTGGTGGCGCCGTTGAACGAGATGTTGAACGCCAGGGGTTCCTCGGTGGGGTTCGACCAAACATGGGCCGTCGACAACCCCTCGGCCGTCGTGCCATCCCCGAAGTTCCACGTGCCGCCCGACAGGCCGGGCCCGGAAGCGGTGAGGTCCAAATCGAGCGGAGAACAATCGGTCAGGGTGGGCACGTCGAGGGCAATCGAAGCCGCTGGGAAAACCTCCACCGCGGCCGTGTGGCTGTCGCTGCACCCTGCGTCATCCGTGGCGGTGAGCGTCAAAGTGGACGACGCGTCGAAAGCGTGAACGAGCGCGGGGCCGTCACCGAGGAGGGTGCCGTCGGGGAGGGACCATTGGATTTGGTCTGCAAGAAGAGATGCATCCATCGCACTCGCTGAGAACGGCGAACAACCCGCCGCCTCGGCCAGATTGAAATCCGCCACGGGCTGTGGATTCACAGTCAAATCTGCCGTTGCAGTTCCAGGACATCCGAACGCGTTCATGCCCGTGAACGCCACTGTGTAGGCGATCGGCTCGCCCGTTGTGTTCACCCAACTGTGCTCGGGCGCAGATGCTGTCGAAGTTGTTCCATCGCCGAAATTCCATTCGTGGGCACTCGCGCTCACCATCGCCGGGAGCTCCATCACAACAGGCGCGCAGCCCGCCTCCATGTCCAGCGCCAAATCAAACACCGCCTCCGGGAAGACGTTCAAGTTCACCGTCAGGGTGTCATGGCAACCGTTGGCCGCCTCCGCCACCAAGGTCAAGGGCCGCACCTGCATGAAACCGGATGTGTTTTCGTAAGTGTGTGCGGGGGTTGTGGCCGTCGAAGTCTCGCTGCCATCGCCGAAATCCCAAACGTACCCAGTCGCTCCGACGCTCGTGTTGAGGATCGTGACAGGAAAGGGCGCACAAGCATTCGCAAGGTCTGTCGTGAAATTCGCCTGGGCGCTTGGCGCTGTGCTGATGACAAGGGCATCGGTTGCGCTGCACCCGTCGGGGGTGGTCAGCGTCACCTGCACGTTGTGGCTGGTGGGCGTGTTGAGCGTCCCGCTGTAGGTGTGGCCCACGCTGCTGCTTTCGCCCGTGTTCAAGGCCAAACCGTCCCCAAACACCCACTCATGCACCCCTTCCACATTGCTCGTGGCGACAAGGGCGACATCGAGCGGCGCGCAACCCGACAACACGTCGGCGTCCAGGTGCACGTCGGGCGCCGCGAGCACATCGACGCTCGCCGTCATCGTGGCCTCGCAAATCGGCGTGCTCACCGTCAAACTCACGGGGTAGGTTCCCGTCGCCTCGTAGACGTGCGTCGCGTTTTGGGAATAACTCTCCCCCCCATCGCCAAACGTCCAATGCCACCCCGTGATCGGTTCTCCCGAGGCCGTCGCACTCAAGTCCGTGAACACCGTCGCCTCGCCCTCACAAACCGCAGACGTCTCAAAGTCAATCGTCGGCTCCGGATATATGGTGACGAAGTCCGCCGCCGTGCCCGAGCATCCATGGGCGTTCGTCACCGTCAAGGCCACCACATGTGAACCCACGCCGGAGAAGGCGAGCTCGGCCGAATCCCCGGACTCGTCCATGTTGATGCCATCGACATTCCAAACGTACGACATCGCACCCTCCCCCGCCTCCGGCACCACAGCCGAAGCCATGGTCACCAGTTCGCCACACCCAGCATCGGCCTCCAGCACCAGCTGGGGCTCCGGATCTGGCAAAACAGTGATCGTCACCACACTGGTGTCTGTGCAGCCTGACGTCCCGGTCGCACCCGGCAGCAACACGACACTCGTGATGTCGTAGACCCCGGGGTTTTGGAACGTGTAGCTCACGTGCCCCGTCGCCGTGGTGATGTAATTGGCATTCGTTCCGAAATTCCATTTGTACTGAACCCCCGTTGCCATTTGGTGGAATTGCAACTGCTCATCCTCACAAATCGTCGTCGGGCCGTTCAAATTCAAAGCCGACACCGGCGGTGCCGTCACCTGAATTGTCCGGTAGGCCGTGTCTCGCCCGCACAAGCTGCTGTCCACCAGCATCACTTCATACGTCCCGATTCCAGGGAAGGTCAATTCGTGTGAGCCCGGCGCTGGCCATGGCGTCCAGTCCGTCACCTCATCCACGCCATCCCCATCGAGGTCACCGAAATTCCACAACTCGAACCGCTGGGCATTGTTTCCCTGTTCGTGACAGTTTCGCTCCGTGGCGTTCGTCACCGTCGTCGTCACATTGGGGTAGCACAACACCGGATCTGCCACATCAATCGCTGCGTCGTCCACATCCCAGATCAGAATGGGGTTGAACTCCGCCGTGCTTGGCCCGCCCTGCAACGTATTGCAATGGTTTTCGGCCGTCAAAATCACACTCGTCTCGCAATCAACTGTTCCTTGCTCGAAGGTGTGGGTCACGGTTTGGCCTGCATTCAAAGCGTCATAGACCAAATCCGTTGAACCATCCCCAAAGCTCCACGTGAACACCGTCGTCGGACTCACATCCGTCGAACTGTTCACAAACGCCATCGCCTGCGGCGCGCAGGCACTGGTCACCCCGCCGAACGGGATTTGGATCGACGCATTCGCGGGCTCTTCAATCACCACCTCCACGATCCGCTCGCACCCATCGACCTCCGTCAACACGGCCTCGTACACCGCGGGCGTGGTCAAGTACGAATGGCTCAAAAACGCCCCAGCGATCATCCCATCGTCAAACGTTTCCGCCGGACTGCCATCCCCCCAATTCACCGTGAAAGCATCCCAATCGGATCCCGCGGACAGGAAAATCGTGCCACCCCCCGAGCAGTTCGCCAGGGTGAGGTTCTCAACAGCATTCCCTTGTCCATCAAGCAATGTGGGGCATTGGGCTTGGCCTGTCAACTGGGCCAACACACCCACGAGCACCAACAGAAGGGGGGTAGAGTTCATGCGTTCCATGCCTCACCTTTACGGAAGTCGGGGTGGAAAG
>CBFIFE010000018.1:0-45248 GCA_965661765.1 uncultured Flavobacteriales bacterium | reverse complement strand
CACCCCCCTTCGTTCTTCAGTCCCATCAGCGACCGCGCGTTCTCCAGAGCAGCCTCGCTCACATCGTCACCGCTGAGCATCCGTGCAATGGCCGTGACGCGCTCGGTTGTCGAGAGTGGGTGAAGCGTGGTGATGGTGGACGTGTTCGACGTTTGTTTGGAAACCTCTACATGATGGTGGCCCCGGGCCGCCACCTGAGGCAAATGCGTTACGGTGAAGACCTGCTGACGTTCGGCCATTTGGGCCATGAGGTCTGCCATTCGCGTGGCGACTTCACCAGAAACCCCGGAGTCGATCTCATCGAGAACAATCGTGCCTCCTGGTCGGGATTTCGCTTTCGCTGCTTTCATGGCCAGCATGAGCCGCGACCGCTCGCCCCCGGAGGCCACCAGCTTCAATGGAGCCGGTGGAGAGCCTGGATTGGCGCTGAACAAGATTTCGACGTCGTCGATTCCCCATTCATCCCACTGGTGTTCGGGCCACTCCTTGAAGGCAAAAGACATTTGGGTATTGGGCATCTTCAAGGAGATGCAGTCTGCTTGTATGGAGGAGCAGAGGGCCTTGGATGCCTCTTCTCGAGCGATGCGCAAGTCCCGTCCTGCTTCTCGGCAGATGGAGGTGAGCTGATGCATCTCTTTTTCGAGTTCTCGGACCTGGTCTTCTAGTTGAGCCGAGGCATCGCGGTCTTTGATGAGTTGGGCAAGGAGGGAACGAAGCGCTGCAACATCGGCGCACTTGAATTTGAACATGGCTCGGCGCAATTCGTCGAGGACATTCTCGACGGTTGCCAGCCGTTTGGGGTCCTCTTCAACATCCTCACCATGCTGGGCGGCTTCGGCGGCGATGTCGTCCAATTCAATTTTGACAGATGCCAACCGTTGTGACCACCCCGCGGCTTCCGGCATGTGGCTGGCAATGCTGTTGAGGCAATCCATCGCCTTTCGAACTGCGGTCAGGGCATCGCCCTCATCCCCGCCAAGCCAAGCACCGGCGAGCAGCAGTTGCTGTCGGACTTCGCTGGCGTTGGTGAGCAAGGACCGCTCGGCCTCCAGCGCATCTTCATCGACGTCATCGAGGTGAAGGGATTGGAGGGTTTGGATTTGGTATTCGATATAGGCCAAATCAGCTTGCGGGCCGCCCAATTTTCTTTTCGCCGCACTCCAGTCGCTTTGGGCACGTTGCCAGGATTTGAAAGACTCGACGAATGCCTCGCGCGTCGCGTTCAAATTGCCCCAGTCGTCCAGCCACCGGAGCCGGGTTTCTCGTTCAAGGAGGGCCCGGGTCTCGTCTTGACCATGGAGGTCGACCAGCAATTCTCCGAGGCTGGCCAGTTCCGCCACCTTGGCAGGCGAGTCTTGGATGAAGGCCCGTCCACGACCGTTCGGGAGCACTTCACGCCGGATGCGCAAGGTTGAATCGCCCGCTGCCACGGGGTCGAAGTCGTGGGCTTTGAGCCATTGATCCACGGCAGGGCGAACGTCGACGAAGGTGGCTTCGATCACGCATTTGTTGGCGCCAGTTCGCACATGCTGGGTTTCAGCGCGGTTTCCCAGCGCCAGCCCCAGCGCACCGAGGACAATGGACTTGCCCGATCCGGTTTCTCCTGTGATGGCGGTCATGCCTTTCTCCCACGAGCAATCCAACACCTCGATCAAGGCGTAGTTCTCAATGTGCAAGTGCAGAATCATGGGGTCAACCGAGATCCTTGTCGTACTTGGAGATGTTGCCTGGATCCATCTGCTTCAGCACCGGCAACAAGCGCGCCCGTTCTGCCTCCGGGGCGGGGCCAAACAGTTGGAGGATTTCATCGCTTTTTGCGAGAAAAAACAATTGCAAGTTGTAGGATGATGGGCGGATGCGGTGTGTCTGCCGCATTTCGATCAAAGCATCGGCCATGGTCAAGCGCGCCTTTTCCACATCCTCAAAAATCATATCCCAGCCCTTGCGGTGGTAGTGGTACAGGCAGTTTCGCACGGGCCGAAACGTTTGGCTGAGCATGTTTTCGACCAGCCAGTAGCGATTCTGTTGGCTCTGTCCGGCCTTCCACCCCGAACGTCCAGAATTCTGAGCATTGGCGACAATGGTCTGCGCTTTGAGGTAATGTGGCGTGCCGCCTTCGAGGGACATGGAGTCGTAATCCATGCCCAAAATCATGTACGCGTAGTATGCGAGAACCGAGGAGAGGTTGTCCCGGTACTGGTCCAGGCTGAATTGGATGGCTGAGCTTCCATCCCAGGCAAACTCAAAGTCCCCATCGATCACCAGCAACAAGGGGGTGTTGTAGTCGCTGTTGTAGACCGGCCGTGAGCTTTGGACCTGGATGTTTCCCTTGAAGCTGGTGGGGCTGACGGCCTCTGAAACCGTGAGCTGCATGGTGCATTGGATCCGTTCTTCGAACAGAAAATCATCATTCGTCCAACGCCTGCCATTCATGAATTCACGAATGCTCTCCTCCAACGACTCGAAAATGGTGGCTTCGACATTGGCGACTTGTGGCGCAATGATGCTGACTTCACATTGCAACTCTTGCGCACCGAGGGGGGCAAGAGAAAATGCCGCAATCATCAGAATGAAGCACGAGGGAGGAGCGAATCGACTGGAAGTCATGGGGTCAACAGGGTCATCAAATGGTTCAAAATGTCTTCGGCGACGTCGGCTTTCGACTTGAGACCAAATTTATGCACTTCCCCCCCCTTCGTCACAAGGGAAACTTTGTTTGTGTCGGTCTGAAATCCAGCGCCGTCATCTGACAGCTGGTTCAAAACGACGAAATCCAGGTTTTTCTTGTCCAACTTGCGCTTTGCACTGCGGATGCCATCGTCACTTTCCAAGGCGAAGCCGATCAAAATTTGGTGTGGTTGCTTTTGCTGTCCCCAAGTGTGAAGGATGTCAGGGTTGGACACCAGTTCGATGGCGTTCGGCAATTCGTCTTTGTGAAGCTTTCGCGTTGCCGGCTGCGCAGGCCTGGCATCGGCGACTGCGGCGACTGCAATGCCCACGTCAGCTGAGGCAAAGGTGGGCATCGCGGCGGAAAACATCTCCTGCGCAGTCTCTACGCTGGTCCAGCTTGCCACGCCGGCGGGCGGTCCAAAGGCAACTGGACCGGAAATGACGTGCACTTCGGCGCCGCGCAGCAACAGGGCATTGACCAGTGCGAGCCCCATTTTTCCGCTGCTTCGGTTGCCAACAAACCGAACGGCATCAATGGGTTCATGGGTGGGCCCAAGGGTCACAACCACACGACGATTGCGCAGGGGAGCGAGCCGTGCAAAATGGGCTTCTGCTGCATCTGCGATGTCCTCAGGCTCCGCCATTCTGCCTTTGCCAGAAAGTCCACTGGCCAGGGGGCCGTCGCCCGCATCGATGACCTCAACGCCGCGGTGGCGCAAGGTGTCCAAATTGCCTTGGGTGCTCGCGTGCGCATACATGTCCAAATCCATCGCGGGCGCGATCATGGTCGGGCACTTGCAGGACAGGAAAACGGCTTGAAGAAAATTGTCGCAGTGGCCTGTGACCATGGCTGACAGGGAGTGGGCTGTGGCTGGGGCGACCAAGAACAAATCCGCCCACAGCCCCAATTCGACGTGGTTCGTCCACGTTCCTTGGTCAGGGTCTTCTGTGAAGTCGGAATAAACACGGTGCCCGGTCAAGGTGGCAAGGGTCAGCGGTGTGATGAAGTCGCAAGCCGCTGAAGTCATGACCACGCGAACCTCAGCGCCGCGGCGCTGCAATTCCCGAGCTACCCAAGCGGATTTGTAGGCCGCGATGCTGCCCGTGATGCCGAGCAGGATTTTGCGACCTCTGAGCATCTGGTTTGTTTCCCGACTCAGGCTTCGATGGCCTTTTGCTCGCCCTCTTTGTAGATGTGCAACTTTTCCTGCTGCAGTTCCATGACGGCCACACTGTGTGGTTTGGGCAGTCGCTCGTAAAACTTCGAGATTTCGATTTGCTCGCGATTTTCGAAGACCTCTTCGAGGGAGTCTGTGGGGGTGGTGAACTCTTCGAGCTTGCTGGACAATTCATCCTTGAGCTGACGAGAAAGCTGGTTGCTTCGCCGGCTCAAAACAACGATGGTTTCGAACAAATTGCCGGTTCCATGTGACTCCAGGCTTCGGGTGTCACGGGTTTGCGTCGTGCGCTCTGCTTTGTTGTTTTTGAAACTCATGGTCGGTTGGCTGAGGCGTCTGAATCGTTCTGGGTTTCCGAATTTCCTTCCAGTCTTTCGATTTCTGAGATGCAGCGCTTGTGGATGCGCTCAGCCTCTGGAAGTCTTTCGCTGGAGGGGAATCGGGCCACAAAAGTAAGAAAAGCTTCGATAGCATCGTTGTAACGTTCTGCTTTTCGTCTTTCGGTGCTGCGCAATGCGTACTGGTAGTGACTGTCGACAATCAAAAATGCCATTTCTTCTCGGTAAGGACTGTCTGGGAAATCTTTCAATGCGTTTTCCAAGGCAATCACCGCGCTCCGGTATTGCTCGGTTTTGTGATAGAGAAGTGCGGATTCATAGGATTTTGTCTCCAGTTTGCTGCGCAAGTTGTCCACGCAGGTTTGGGCCGAATCCCGGAGCGCACTGCCAGGGTAGGAATCCATGAAGAGTTGGAGTTCTTCGATGGCGGATCGTGTCTCGGTTTGGTCCAAAGAAGGCGGCGGACTCAGCCGATAGCTGCACATGGCCGCTTCAAAATTTGCCTCTTCACATCGCAAATCATTCGGAAATGTCTTTGCAAACATCCGGAAGTGATACCGAGATAGGTAATTGTCCCGCAAACAAGCGTGGGTGCGGGCATAATTGTATTGGACATCCGCTGCCATCTGGGTTCCCCGCGTCAAACGGGCCAATTCCTCGAACACAGGCAGGGCGGAAAAGCATTGGTTTGAGTCCAAAAAACCAACTGCTCGCTCGTACTTGTAATCCAAGTCCGGGCTTTTCAGCACTTCATTGTATTCGTTGCATCCCGCAACACCCAACAGCAACATCAACGGAATCATCCAGTTCCGTGCACAAACTCCTTCAAACTTCATAGGGTGCGAAGGTAAGTCGTCCTATATTTGCGCCCTCAAAAATTTTCTTATCTTGGATATTTTCGACCGCATTCGTCAAGACAGGGGCCCTATCGGACAGCATGCCCGTGAGAGCCATGGCTACTTCACTTTTCCCAAGTTGGAAGGAGACATCTCCAACAAGATGACTTTCAGAGGGAAGGAAGTTCTCGTTTGGAGCATTAACAACTACTTGGGCCTGGCCAATCATCCCGAAGTCCGCGCTGTAGATGCCCAGGCGTCTGCCGAATGGGGCATGGGTTATCCCATGGGGGCGCGGATGATGTCAGGCCAAACCGCCCAGCACGAAGCCCTCGAGGCTTCCTTGGCAGACTTCATGCAGAAGGAAGACGCGTTCCTGCTGAACTACGGTTATCAAGGATGCCAGAGTGCCATTGAGGCCCTTGTCAGTCGTCACGATGTCATTGTTTACGACAGCGAGTCCCATGCGTGCATGATTGATGGCGTCCGGTTGCACCAAGGCAAGCGCTACGTGTTTCAGCACAACGACATGGCAAGCTTTGTGAAGCAACTCGATCGGGCAAAAGCGTTGACAGCGCAAACTGGCGGAGGCATTCTTGTTGTCACCGAAGGCGTGTTTGGGATGGCTGGGGACCAAGGCAAGCTCAAGGAGATTTGTGCATTCAAGGAGGAATACAACTTCCGCCTGTTCGTCGATGATGCTCATGGCTTTGGTACGATCGGTGACCACGGCCGAGGTGCAGGTGACTTGCAAGGGGTGCAGGATCAGATCGATGTGTACTTCGGCACTTTCGCGAAGGCCATGGCGACCATCGGTGCTTTTGTGGCTGGTGATGAGGACATCATCGATTACCTCCGGTACAACATGCGGTCCCAGACTTTTGCCAAGTCTCTGCCTATGCCCATTGTGATCGGCGCCCAGAAGCGATTGGAAATGATGCGCACCCAACCAGAGCACAAGGCCCGGTTGTGGGAAGTGGCCACGGCGTTGCAAGAGGGCTTGAAAGCTGAAGGGTTCAACATTGGGGCCACGAATTCTTGTGTCACGCCCGTGTTCTTGGAAGGTGGACTGGGCGAGGCGACGAACTTGACCCTCGATTTGCGGGAGAATCACGGGATTTTCTGTTCGATTGTGGTGTACCCGGTGGTGCCCAAGGACACGATCATGTTGCGGTTGATTCCGACGGCTGTGCACACCCTTGAGGACGTGCGCTATACCATCGAAACGTTCACGAAGGTGAAGGAGAAGTTGTTTGCTGGAGAGTACAAAAGCGAGCAGATTGCCTCCTGGGCCTAACGGCACCAGCGATTTTCTTCATCGGACAAGATGATGCAACGGGTTTTCATCGAGTTGCAATACAACGGACGCGCCTTTCACGGTTGGCAACGCCAACCGGAGGCGCGTTCGGTGCAACAGGACCTTGAAGAAGCCTTGTCGACATTGCTTCGTTCGGAGATTGCCGTGATGGGATGCGGTCGGACGGATGCAGGCGTTCATGCTTCGTATTTCGTGGCGCATGCGGATGTGCCCATCGAAGCCATTCCCCAAGGGGAATCCGGGTTCTGGCAGAGGTTGACATGGAAGCTCAATGGCATGTTGGCCGAGGAAATCGCCATCCTCAGCATTGGTGAGGTGGCCTCCAATGCGCACGCGCGGTTTGATGCGCACACTCGGCGCTACACCTATTGGCTCCACAACAGAAAAGACCCGATGTTGCACGGATTGTCGGCCAGGGTGTTTGGTGATTTGGATTTGTCAGCCATGCGACACGCTGCGGAAAAGCTCGTCTTTCGCGGAGATTTTGCATCCTTCTGCAAGGCCGGTGGTGCGCAGCAGACGACCATTTGCGATGTGCGTTCCGTGTCCTTGACGCAACCGGAGTTCCACCGCTTTTGCTTTCAGATCACCGCCGATCGGTATTTGCGGAACATGATTCGGGCGATCATGGGGACGCTGCTGGACATCGGCCACGGACGCAAGTCGGTCGAGTGGATGGATGAAGTGATTGCCGCTGCCGATCGATCGGCCGCCGGGCGGAGCGCACCGGCAGAAGGGCTTTATTTGTCAGACGTTCGTTATCCGGAAGCGATTTGGCGAAGAGGGGACGCAGGAATGACAGGTGGCGTGAAGCCCTGATGTACCTTTGACGACGAATGTCCAAACCCGCTGATAAACCCGCCGCAAACCCCGCAGGCAAGGTGTTCGACCGTCGCCTCCTGGGGTTGATTTTGCAACAGGTCAAGCCCTATCAAGGGCGCTTTGTTCTCACCGGTGCTTTGGTTTTGTTTCTCTCGGGCATCGTTTGGGTCCGCCCCGCATTGATTCGTTACGCTTTGGATGGACCGATGGCTGTCGGAGACCACCAAGCCCTGCTGTGGGTGTTTTTGGCGGTCGTGGCGTTGTTGTTTGTGGAGGCGGCCGTGCAGTATTGGGTGACCTATTTGGCGAACTGGGTGGCGCAATCTGTTTCCCTGGACTTGCGGGCCCAATTGTTCCGGCACATTGCCAAATTTCGCTTGAAGTTCTTCGACAAGACGCCCGTGGGGACCTTGGTCACGCGGCATGTGTCGGACATCGATGGGATAGCCAACGTCTTTTCCAATGGCATCCTCAATGCGATCGGTGACCTGCTGGCCCTCATTGTGGTGGTGGTGGCCATGTTTGTGATCGAACCGAGATTGGCTTGGATGAGTCTGCTGCCCATCCCGGTGTTGCTCATCGCCACGCGTCTGTTTCAGCAGGTGATCAAGAAGGCTTTCGTGGACGTTCGGGATCAAGTCGCTCGGATGAACGAATTCGTCCAGGAGCACGTGACGGGGATGCACATCGTGCAAGCGTTCAACCGGGAGCGCAAGGAGGCCCAGGCGTTCCGCCGTTTGAATGAGAAACACAAGGCGGCGAACATCCGGTCGATTTGGGCATTCAGCGTGTTTTTTCCACTTGTGGAGTTGCTCAGCGCGACGTCCGTGGCCTTGTTGTTGTGGCTTGGCATGGGGGATGTCATCGCGGAGCAGGTTACGCTTGGGGTCCTGTTGCAATTCATTTTGTACGTTTTCATGTTGTATCGTCCGATTCGCCAGCTGGCGGATCGCTTCAATGTCTTGCAAATGGGCATTGTGAACTCCGACCGGGTGTTCAAGTTGTTGCACAGGGAGGAGGCCGTCGAGGATTTGGGCCAAACCCTGCCCGACCCCATTCGCGGCGAAATTGTTTTTGAAAATGTCTGGTTCGCCTACACCGACGAGGACTGGGTGCTTCGGGATGTGTCGTTTCGTGTGGCCCCTGGTCAATCCGCTGCATTTGTGGGCGAGACGGGGGCAGGGAAGTCGACCATCATCAATTTGCTGACGCGTTTCTACGAGCCACAGAGCGGAAGGATTTTGATTGACGGGGTGCCCGTTCAGGAGTGGCCGCTTGGGGCGTTGCGGGAGCATGTGGCGGTCGTGCTTCAAGATGTGTTTTTGTTCTCAGATACTCTCCGGTCGAATGTGACAATGTACCGGAAGGACTTCACAGATGCCCAGCTGCAAGCCGCAGCCGAGGGCATTGGCGCTCAGGACCTCGTGGACCAGCTCCCGGAGGGGTGGGACACCGAAGTGCGCGAACGCGGAGCGATGCTGAGTGTGGGGCAGCGACAACTCATTGCGTTTTTGCGTGCCTATGTGCTGAAGCCGGAGATCCTTGTGCTCGATGAGGCCACGTCCAGCATTGACACAGAGAGTGAACGCATGATTCAGCGAGCCACGGAGCACATCACGCAAGGGAGAACCTCGATTCTGGTGGCGCACAGGCTGAGCACAGTGCGCAAAGCGGATGTGATTTGTGTGCTTGCACGAGGCGAAATCGTTGAGACTGGAACCCACGCCTCACTGCTCAAAGCGGGTGGCGCCTACGCAAGATTGTTTGAGAAGCAATTCTCGGCGGACGGCTTCACAGACACTTGAAGTGATCGAAGGGCTCGAGGCAGTCGAGGCACCGAAAGTGTGCCTTGCAGGCCGTGGAGCCGAAGGCACTGACCATTTCGGTGTTCTGGCTGGTGCAGTTGGGGCAGGGGACGGTGCGGGTTTGGCCTGAGAGAAACCCCTTGTCTCCTTTTCGCTCCAAAGGCGGAGCAATGCCGTGTTCACGCATTTTTTCCAGCGCTGAAGGGGCCAAATCATCCGTGGACCAAGCTGGAGACAGCACCACCTCCACACGCCCGTCGGGGTCAATGTGCCGCAGTGCCTGCTCGACGTCTTCTTTGATGAAATCGGTTGCAGGGCAACCCGAATAGGTCGGGGTCAGGCGCACCACAATTTGACCATCGGCAGTTTCATCGACGCCTTTGATCATGCCCATCTCCACGACATTCAAAAAGGGCAGCTCGGGGTCCATCACCTCCTCGAGATGCCGCCAAATCCGGTCCTTGCCTGTCATCACCACGTTGCGCCTGGGTGCGTTCTGGCCAAACTTTGCATCTCCGCCAAAATGTAACCGAGATGTTCGGTGTGCAAGCCGGATTTGCCCCCGACGTGATGCGCAGGGCCACTGGGCCAGATCAAATGAGCAGCGCCCAAAACAGCCTGTACGCCCTCCTTCCATGGCGCTGAGAAGACATCCAAGGAAGGCAAACAACCGGTTGCGATGGCGGCCTGGTCTGTCTCCGAAGCCACGAAGAATTCCCCTGTGTAAGGCATCAGTCGGTCCAAGCTGGCTTGGATTCTTCGGTGGCTTTCGTCGGTCCCGTCGCCGAGCCGAACCATCCATTCCGCGGCGTGAGCCAGGTGGTATTTCACTTCCTTGACTGCCTTTGCGGCGATGCCGCGGACCTCTTCATCGGCCGATTGGTTCAAAAGCGCTTCTGAGCGAAGCAGGGAAAATTGGGACCAGAGGAAAATTCGGCAGATGGTGTCGCCGAAATCTCCGTTGGGCAGTTCCATCAATTTGTGATTGCGGAATGCACGCGCTGTCCTGAAATAGGCCAAATCGTCCTCCGATTGCTCGGGCGTCATGCGTTTGCCTGCCGCTGAGAGCCAATTTCGAGCCTGGCCAATCAGGTCCAACGAAATGTTGGTCAAGGCGATGTCCTCCTCCAGAACTGGACCATGTCCGCACCACTCCGCAATGCGTTGGCCCAGAATCAGGGCATCGTCGCCCCATTGAACCAGGGCATCGGTCAGTGCAATGTTCTCATCGGTCATGATCACATGTTTTTGACCTCGTCCGGCAGGTCATAGAAGGTCGGGTGACGATAGACTTTGTCGTTCGCAGGTTCGAACATGACTTCTTGATCATCGGGCGAAGATGCGGAGATGGCCCCGCTGGGCACCACCCAAATGCTCACACCTTCCATTCGACGGGTGTACACATCACGTGCATTGTGAATGGCCATTTCAGCGTCAGCTGCATGAAGGCTTCCCACGTGTTTGTGACTGAGCCCTTGACGACTGCGAACGAAAATCTCCCACAGGGGCCAAGCGTCTTTTCCGGACTTGTTCATGCTGCGTTCGTTGCGTTTTGTTGGGCGGCACGTCGTTCGGCCTTTTTTTCCGCGTGGGCACGGGCAGCTTCGCGCACCCAGGCGCCGTCTTCATGTGCCTTGACGCGAGCAGCGAGGCGCTCCTTGTTGCAAGGACCATTGCCTTGAACGACTTGCCAAAACTCGGACCAATCGATGTCGCCGAAGTCGTAGTGGCCCGTGGCGTCATTCCACTTCAAATCTGGGTCGGGGATTGTCAGTCCAATCAGTTCCGCCTGAGGAACCGTCATGTCCACAAAACGCTGTCTCAGCTCGTCGTTCGAGAAGCGCTTGATCCGCCATTGCATGGATTGTGCAGTGTGCGGGCTTTCGGCATCTGCCGGTCCAAACATCATCAGGGACGGCCACCACCAGCGGTTGAGGGCGTCCTGGGCCATTTCCTTCTGCTCGGCTGTGCCTTGCGCCAAGGTCATCATGATTTGAAACCCTTGGCGCTGGTGGAAACTCTCTTCTTTGCACACCCGAACCATTGCCCTGGCGTAGGGGCCATAACTGCACTTGCACAGCGGCACTTGATTCATGATGGCCGCTCCGTCGACGAGCCAACCCACCGCTCCAATGTCTGCCCAAGTCAGGGTGGGATAGTTGAAAATGCTGGAGTATTTGGCTTTGCCCGCATGCAAGTCGTCCAAAAGTTCTTCACGACTGACGCCCAGGGTCTCCGCAGCGGAATACAAGTAGAGCCCATGGCCGGCCTCGTCCTGCACCTTTGCCAGCAGAATGGCTTTTCGCTTCAAACTCGGGGCACGTGTGATCCAATTGCCCTCGGGCAGCATGCCCACGATTTCGCTGTGCGCGTGCTGGCTGATTTGGCGAATGAGGGTTTTTCGGTAGTGATCGGGCATCCAATCCTTGGCCTCCACTTTTTTGTCGGCTGCGACGTAGGCATCGAAACGTTCTTGCAGATTCTTCTCCATGTTCATCTCCATGTGTCAAAGATACACAGGGAGCCTCCCCGGCGCGCTGAGGTTCATCAGTTCAGGGGCACAAAATCACTCTGGATTGGTTTGGCCCCCGCGGAGGTGCGGAACGATGGCCACATCTGGTGCAGCATCCGCGCCGAGACAACCGGTGTTCACATCGCGCAGGCTGTGGAGGGTGTACGCACCAGGGGACAACCCCAGAGGGTCGTCGCTTGCTTTGAGTCGGTTGTCGAATTGAATCCACCTCGGGGAGAAAAGTGTATCTGAAGGCAGGATGATAACCTCATACGTCGACGATGGTCCCAGGAGGTCGAAAGTGATTTTTCCCGTAGGATGTGTTGGGTGTGTCGCGGCCCAACTGCGCACGTTCAAACGTTCAAAAGTAGGCGGGGATTGGATGGTGATGGAAAGGGCGCTTTCGCAACCTGATGGCGCTCGCGCCGTCACCAGGTATTCTCCGGGGTTCAGTTCGGCTGCCCGGTCTCGTGAGGCATTCTCCAAGGTGGGGTGCGACCAAGTGATGGATTGAATCGGGGTGACGGAATGCGAGGTGTCGATGACGACAGATCCGGTTTCCCCGGGGCAAGTGGGTTGATGCAAAACCTTGATGCCGATTTGCGGCAAGAGGCCGAGGTCACTGCCGCCATCGACGAGGGTTGTGGCTTCGGATGCATTGCAACCGTTGGCGTCGGTGACAGTGACGGTGTAGGTTCCTGTGGACAGGGCTCCGATGGAAGATCCGGTGCTGCCTGTGTTCCAAGCAAAGGAATAAGGTGGAGTGCCTCCGGCGGGTGCCGCCTCGACAATACCGCTTTGACCGCCAGCACAACTGATTGTTTGCGGCGCATCGATGGCGATGCTCAGGGCTGAAGGTTCTCCCAAAAAGATGCTTTCGGTGGTCGTGCAGCCGTTTGCATCGGTCACTGTGGCAGGATGCTGGCCAGCAGGGAGCCCGGATCGCACCGCAGTGCTGTCCCCGCTCTCCCAGGACCACTGATAGGGGGTAGTTCCGCCTGCCGCATTGGCAATGATTGCACCATCGGTTCCGCCGTGGCAAAGGATTGCGTTGGTCTGCAATGGGGTCAAAGTCAGCGGTAGCGGTGCACGAACTTGGACCGGTATCGTTGCTGAGCAACTCGGGTAGGTCACTTGCAAATTGTGGGTTCCGGCGGGGAGTTGGCTGGCGGGATTGGCGGTTTGGCCATCGGCCCAAACCCACTCGGCATCCCCTGCCATCGGCCCGTACAAATGCGCAAACACGGCAGAGGCCGAATCATCGTGACAGGCCAAATCCCATCCCCCCTCAAGCGGCAATTCCCATGGATCGATTTCCACGATCGCATGAATGAACCGGCAACTGCCATCGTTGTAAGCTGCAGTCGGGTCGTAGTTGCAGGCGTTTGTTTTCGTGCACCCGCCACAATCATAGCTGCACGCGTCCGGGTGACTGAGCCCTGCAGAAACGTAATTGCAGGCGTAGAAATCTCGGCAAACGGCGCAATTGTGGTGGCATGAGCCATCGTCATCGGTGGCAGCTGGATTGAAATTGCATGCACTGGCATCCATACAGCCTGGAACCTCCAGGTGATCGCAAACGCTATCTTCGTCCTCGTCGGCCAGGCAATGGCCATCACAACCGAATTCGCCAGTGGGAAATTTGTCCGAAGCGAAGGTGCACAGTTCTACGGCCTGGCATCCCGGTGCGGCGTCATAATTGCACGCAGTTGAATCTTTGCAGGTGGGGAAGAGGCAAGCACCAGGCAGGTGAACAGCCAATCCGGCTGTGTAATTGCAAGCTTCGGGCGTGGCGCATCCAGAGCCGTTGCCGTCAGGGTGGGCTGTATTGCTCAGACAATCGTAGTTGCAGACTGTGCCATCGTGGATGGTCTTGGTGGGACCGTAATTGCAAGCGGCTTCGTCGCGGCATCCCACGCAGCTGTAATCGCAGGCAATGGAGATATACACCCCAGGTTTGCCAAATGGTCGTGCGTTGCATGCTGACGGGTCGTAGCAATTGTAGTAACGGCAGGAGCCGTCATTGACGATGGCTTCGGGATTGTAATCTGGGGAGGCGTCATCGGTGCATCCGCCGACGATGCAACTGTCATCAGTGCGGGTGGCCTCGGGGCTGTAATTCCATGACTCAGTGTCCATGCATCCTACGCAGCTGGCAAAATCACAATCGCCTGTGCGAGTCGCTTCAGGGTTGTAATTGCAGGCCTTTGGGTTTTTGCATCCAGTGGTCTCCAGAATGTCGGGCAATCCGTTTTGGTTCAAATCATGAACATCCAACACGCGCCCGGTGCAATCTTTGAATTCGCCATCCTCAAACAGGTCCGTCGGATACAGGCAACCTGATGCTGCCGATGGCAGACCGAAATTGCACGCCGAGGCATCCGAACACTCGCTTTGGGCATTCAGAAAGGAATGAAAGGAAAGGCCCCAGCAAAGGACGATGAAAGCAAACGTTCGCATGAGTGGCGGAATTCTTCTAACGAGAATCGAAATATTACAGACCAATTTACCAAAAATCCACCCAGATAAGTCTGCTTATTGCGTTGTGTGAGGAGAAATCGACTCTCCTCACACTTCTCACTTGTTGTAATTTTGCATCATGACAGATTTCTTTAGCATGCGCGTAAGTGAGGTGCGCAGGGAGACAGCGGAGAGTGTTTCCTTGAAATTGGAGGGAGACCACAAGACTTGGGCTGAATTTGAGCATTTCCAACCTGGACAATATTTGACGCTGCGCACGGACATCGATGGAC
Source organism: uncultured Flavobacteriales bacterium (assembly GCA_965661765.1). Taxonomy (GTDB): domain Bacteria; phylum Bacteroidota; class Bacteroidia; order Flavobacteriales_D; family Sanyastnellaceae; genus JBMYZL01. The sequence goes on along the minus strand of CBFIFE010000018.1, from coordinate 31,016 downwards.
AGGACGTTCGTCGGAGTTATTCCATTTGCTCCGCGCCACACGAAGGCGAGTTGCGCGTGGGCATCAAGGAGGTGCCTGGAGGCACATTCAGCACCTTCGCGAACCAGGTCTTGCAGGCGGGCGACGCGTTGCAAGTGATGCCACCGATGGGGCGATTTGTTCTGCCGGAGCAGATGGAGGCAGGTGATCATTTTGTGGGATTGGCCGCGGGTTCGGGCATTACGCCTGTGATGAGCCAAATCAAGCACATCCTCCACACCCACGCCGATGTCACCGTGACCTTGTTTTACGTGAACAAAACGTCGGCCAGCGTCATGTTCAAAGAGGAGTTGCAGTTGCTGAAAGACCGCTACTTGAATCGATTCCGTTTGTTTCACCTGTTGACAAGAGAGCCGGTAGAGGCTGAGTTGTTCTCCGGTCGACTCGATGAAGACCGCTGTGCCCGCATTTGTGCATCCGATTTGCTCGATGTTTCGTCCATTTCAGGCGCGTATTTGTGTGGTCCAGAAGAGATGATTCAAGGCTGCACGAGGGCGCTGTCGAATGCCGGCCTTGCTGAGGACCGCATCCATTTTGAGTTGTTTCATGCTGCTCAATCCGTGTCGAAGGCAGCCACGAAAGCGTCGCCGGAATCGGATTCGAAGGCTGGCATTCCAGTGCAGATTGTGCTCGATGGCATTACCACCACAGTGGAAATCACTGGCGAAAAGACCCTGATGGACGCTGCGCTGGATGCTGGTTTGGACGCGCCGTACAGTTGTCTTGGCGGCGTGTGTTGCACTTGCCGTGCAAAGATGGTGTCAGGCAAGGCAAGGATGGATGTCAACTACGCTTTGGAGCCCGATGAAGTGGCGGCCGGGTTCGTTTTGACTTGTCAATCCCACCCGGAAGGAGAGGGGCCATTTGTGGTGGACTTCGATCAGCAATAAACCGCCGGAAGTGCGCTTTCAAGCGCGTTCGGAGAGTTCGAGCCAGCGCATTTCCGCGGCATCAAGGGCTTCGGAAACTGCTCCGAGTTCTTGGCTGAGTCGGGACAAGGTTTCGTGGTCGGTTGCAGCTGTCAGGGCTGAAGTCAGTCGGGCCTTCTGGCTTTCGAGCTTGGGCATTTCTTGCTCGAGTTGGTCCAGTTCGTATTTTTCTTTGAACGACAGTCGCGCCGAGTAGTCGTTTTTGATTTCTTGTGCCTTGGCGGGTTTGGCAGCTTCTGCTGCCGCTTTCTCTGCCAGGGCTGCCGCTTGGGCTTCCGCCAATGCCTCCTCCCGTGCGAGTCGGTATTGGGTGTAGTTGCCGGGGTAGAAGCGGACCTGGGTTTGGCCTGATTCGCCCAGCACCCAAACATGCTCGACCAAACGATCCATGAAATACCTGTCATGCGAAACAATGATCAGGCACCCCGGGAAGTCCATCAAGAACTCCTCCAAGACCTGCAGGGTGAAGATGTCGAGGTCGTTTGTGGGCTCATCGAGGATGAGGACGTTCGGATTGCGCATCATCACCTGCAGGAGGTGCAAGCGCTTTTTTTCACCTCCGCTGAGCAAGCGGATGAATTGGTGGTGCATGTGCCGTGGGAACAAGAAACGTTCCAGCAATTGGGCCGCGGTGAGTTTCGCTCCGCCTTTGAGCGGCATGAACTCGGCGATTTCGCGGACAGCGTCGATGACCTTGAGCTCATCGGGGAATTGGGCGCCGTGTTGGTTGTAGTGGCCGAAGACGACGGTTTCGCCGATGACCACTTTGCCTTTGCTCGGCGTGGCTGCGCCGACGATGAGGTCGAGCAAGGTGGACTTTCCAGTGCCGTTGGCCCCGACAATGCCGATGCGCTCGTTTCGCTTGAAGTGGTGCTGGAGGCCTTCAAACAAAACCCGCTCTCCGAAGCCGTGGCTGACCTTGTGAAGTTCGATGATCTTGCCGCCCAACCGTTCCGGGTTCAGGGCGATGTGCATGGGGTCTTCCTCCAGCCGCACTTTTGCTTTTGCCTTGAGCTCGTAAAACCGGTCGATCCGGGCCTTGGATTTGCCCGTGCGGGCAGAAGGTGTCGAGCGCATCCAGTCGAGTTCCCTTCGCATTGTGCGTCGGGCCCGGTCGCGCGAAGCAAGGGCATTTTCTTGCCGCTCGGCTTTTTTCTCCAGGAAATAGCTGTAGTTGCCTTTGTAGCGATAAATCGTTTCGTCGTCCAGTTCGAAAATCGTATCGCACACATTTTCCAGGAAGTACCGGTCGTGCGTCACCATGAGCAGGGTGGTTCGGCTTCCAGCCAAACGCTTTTCCAGCCACGCAATCATTTCCAAGTCCAAGTGGTTCGTGGGCTCATCGAGAAACAACAAGTCGGGGGCTTCGATGAGCACCCGTGCCAAGGCGATGCGCCGCTGCTCCCCGCCGCTCAACAGGCCTGCCCTGCGGTCGAGGTCGTGCAAGTTCAGTTTGCCCAGCACCTCCCGCATTCGTGCTTCGTAGTCCCAAGCTCCGGTGCGATCCATGGCGTCAGTGGCGCGGGCGAGTGCCTCCCCATCCGATGCGTTGTCCATCGCCCTTTCGTATGCCTGAATTGCCGCGACCGCCGCATTGCCCTCCATTTGCAAGTTTTCCAAGATGGTTTTCTCCCCATCCAGTCCAGGATCTTGGGTCAAGAAGCTGTACCGCACCCCGGCTTCGAGGGAAATGCGCCCTTCGTCGGCGGGTTCGATTTGGCACAATGCCCGCAACAACGTGCTCTTGCCGGTGCCATTGCGCGCCACCAAGGCCGCTTTTTGCCCCTCGGCCAGCCCAAATGTCAGATCGTTGAACAACAAGCGTTCCCCGTAACGCTTGCTCAAGCGCTCGACAGAGAGGAGGTTTCGGGGTTGGGACATGGTCAGGCGAAATTACGATGGCACACGGCTAACTTGCGCCCATGATGTGGCAAATCAAGAACTGGTCAGAACTCGAGCGAGATGACCTGCACGCCTTGTTGCGCTTGCGAACGGATGTTTTTGTTGTGGAGCAGGACTGCCCTTACCCCGAATTGGATGGCAAGGACATGCATTCGGTGCACGTCTGGGCCGCATCGGAGGCGGAAGCGTCTGGGGCGCCGGCCGCGGCTTGTGCCCGGGTGGTGCTTGCGCCGGGGGATGTGCCGAAAATCGGTCGGGTGGCGATTGCGCAGCAGCACCGGGGGTCGGGTTTGGGCCAAACCCTGATGCTCCATGCCCTCCACGCCACCCGTGCTGCGTCCGGTCGAACGCCGATTCACATTTCTGCCCAGTCCCACCTCCAAGATTTTTACGCCCACTTCGGGTTCGTTTCAGTGGGGGAGGGCTACCTCGAGGATGGCATTCCGCACCAGGCCATGGAGCGCCCGGCGGACCCATTGGAGGCCTGGGGGGGCGCCTTGGATCACGCACTGCAAGCGCTCTTCGGATTGTCGGCTGTTCAGGGCGCAGCGGGGCGTTGGGGGACAGGAGAGACCCTTCGGCATTTGACGCTTGTGGCACAGGGGGTCGGGGCAGCCATGGGCCGTCAACGGCCTTCTGAGGTGGGGCGGCCCTTGCAGGCGGCGCACCACGCAGCGGCGGCGGCATTGATCGGCGCCATGGCGTCTCCGAGAACGTTCCGCGTCCCGGAGGGATTGCCGTTGCCGGCGATGGGGGAGGAGGCGCCAGAAGATCGGCCTGCGTTGTTGGCAGCCCTGAAGCAATGCCGAGACGGGATGCGGTCTTGGTCGGCGGGCGATTGGAGCGCCACGGCATTTCGGCATCCTGCCACGGGGTGGATCGGGGGCGAGGACGTTTTGGCCTTTCTCACCTTCCACATTCTGCATCATCGTCGAATTCTTCAGCGGCAAGGCGCAGCGAAGAACGATTAACTTCGCGTCCGCATGATTTCCATTGTCATTCCTTGCCTCAATGAGGGCGCTTTTATCGACCAAACGATTTCGAGCCTCTTGCAGTCCGAAGATCCCGGAGAGCCGTGGGAGGTGATTGTGGTGGATGGTGGCAGCACCGACGGGACACGCGAAAAGTTGGTGAACTGGGCTGCGGCAGAGGACAAGGTGGGTTGGTTGGACAATCCGAATCGCGTCACGCCAGTGGCGATGAACATTGGGATTCAAGCCGCCCAAGGCGATCAGGTGCTGATTCTTGGGGCGCATTCGGAAGTGCATCCATCGTTTTTGCGTCGAAATGCAGAGGCCATGCGCTCACATCCAGAATCTGCGTGTGTGGGTGGGGTGGTGGAGCAGGTGCACGGTTCGGCATCCGCTCGTCGCATTGGGGCGGCCCTCAGCACGCCATTTGGTGTGGGGGATGCCCGGTTTCGGACAGGGGGGCCTCCTGGCCACGTGGATACAGTCGCATTTGGGTGTTACCGCAAGGCGGCTTTGGCGGAAATTGGCGGATTCGATGAGGACCTCGTGCGCAACCAAGACGATGAGTTGAACTTTCGGTTGACGGAGGCGGGCTGGCGAATTTGGTTTGATCCTCGGATTCGCAGCCGTTACCATGTGCGCTCTTCTTTTGCCAACTTGTATCGACAGTATCACCAATACGGGTATTGGAAGGTCTTTGTGAATCGCAAGCACAAGACCATCACGACTTGGCGCCAAACCATCCCTGCCTTGTTCATTCTCAGCCTTGCTGTCACCGCTGGGTGGTGGCTCTTGGATTCCTTGGGCTTTGTGGGGGAGGCATGGACTGGCGTGGGCCGGTCCTTGCACTTGTCGATGCTGGCTCTCTGGGTGATTGGAGCGGTGGGGTCGGCTTGGTCTGTGGCAGCATCGCGGAAGGACATTGCTGGGGTCGTCCGGGCGTTCCTTTGGATTCACATGGGGTACGGCTGGGGGTATTTGTCGGGCATTGGTCGTTTTTTGATTCTGCAGGCAGCGCCACCTGAGAAAGCAGGCGAACTCACCCGATGAACCACTGGCTCCCCCAAGCCCTGGGTTGGATGCCGTTCACCTTGGCCCTGGTCCTGCCCCTTCATCCTCGGGCCAGCACCTGGCTCTTGCTGGCTTGGTTGCCCTTGTGGTTGGTCGCTGGCTGGAAGGGCCATTGGCGCCGTGAAGCTTGGACGGCCACCTCGACAGCCATGGTCGCATTGTACGCGTTGATGGCTTTGGGGGTGTTGTGGTCGTCATCACAAGACGAAGCCTTGTTCGCCTTGGAGGTCAAAGCCGCCTTGTTGATTCTTCCTTTGCTCCGCTTGACTTGGGGGCTGCCACGTCGGAATTGGCAGCAGGGATGGATGCTGGGCCTGAGTGCCATCATTGTTTTCCGCGTCGCCGCGTCGCTTGTGGGCTGGCCCGAGAGTGGTTGGCGCTACGCCGAATGGACCGGGCCCTTTCACCCGACGTATTTGGCCATGTATTGGGGCTGGGGGATTTGCTTGGCAAGGGGTGACCGGTCTCGCTGGCTGGTGCCTTTGTTTGCAGCGGCCATCGGCTTGTCCGCCTCGAAAGCCGGTTGGATGGGGGGTGGACTGGCGCTGTTGAGCCTGCTGCCCAAGGGACGTTCGATGTGGGGGGCGGTGTTGCTGGGCGGCTTGGCCCTTTTGGCCACGGCCACATGGGCAGACCAGGGCCGGCTGGGCGAATTCGTTGCGCATGCACCCCAAGTGAGCGAATCGAATGAAGTTCAAGCCGTGGCTCCGCGGACAGGTTCCACCGGTGGTCGAATGCAAGCGTGGTCTGTGGCCTTGGAACTGTGGGCGGAACACCCATTTTTGGGCGTGGGAACAGGGGATTATGGCGATGCCGCTCAGCCTTTGTACGAGGCAAAGGGCATGGAATACGCAGCGGAGCATCACATGAATGCCCACAATGCGTATTTCCAAATCGCTGGGACATTGGGCATCCTGGGTCTGTCCGTGATGTTGTGGTGGTGGTTCGCCGCGACATGGGCTGCATGGCGATCCCGTTCCTGGGGCCTTGCAGCTTGCATGCTTTTGCTGGCCTTCAACGCTTTGTTTGAAAGCGTCTTGGAACTTCAACAGGGAATTGTAGCTGCGGTTTTCCTGTCTTCCATGGCGGGCGATTGGCATCAAGTCCCGAAAGAATCCCACTCATGACTCAACCATGACCCAGGGGCTCCCGCCGTGGATGCACCGCGCCCATTGAGGCCTGCTTCCGAATCCTCTGAGCAACAAATGCTCAGATCGGTCTGGCAGTCGACTTCAAGTCGTCAGAGGATTGATTTGCAGTTGGGTGGGTTCGGCTGTGATCGACCGCTGCTTGGACGAAAGACACAAAAAGTGGGTGAGGCGAGGCGACTGTGCTGGCGTATTCTGGGTGAAATTGTGCGGCCAGGAAGTAGGGATGCGCTGGAATTTCGACAATTTCTACCAAACCATTGTCGGGGTTCCGTCCTGTGGCTTTCATGCCGGCGTTTTCAAACAACTCCAGGTAGTCGTTGTTGAATTCATATCTGTGCCTGTGGCGCTCTTCCACTTCTGCGGTTCCATAAGCTTGGTGGGCTTTGCTGCCAGGTTCAATGGTGCAAGTGTAGGCCCCGAGTCGCATGGTCCCGCCGAGGTTGCGAATGCTCTTTTGCTCGCTCATCAAATCGATCACAGGCTCTGGTGTGTATTCCTTGATTTCCGTGGAGTGCGCTTGGGCCAAACCCAGCACGTTCCGCGCAAATTCAATCACCGCGCACTGCATGCCCAGGCAGATGCCGAAGAACGGAATGCCGGTCTCTCGAACGTAGCGAATGGTTTCAATCTTTCCGTCAATGCCTCGCGTCCCGAAGCCCGGTGCCACGAGCACCCCGTCCAGGCCTTGGAGCTTGTCCGCCACGTTTTTCGCGGTGATGCCCTCGGAATGAATCCACGCGACATCCACCTCCGTCTCCAAGGCAGCCCCGGCATGGGTGAAAGCCTCGGCGATGGATTTGTAGCTGTCTTTCAACTCGACGTATTTGCCCACAAGCCCCACTCTCACTTGGGATTTGGGGTTTTTGTGCTTGTCGAGAAAAGCTTTCCACTGCGTCAAATCGGGCTCCTCTTCTGAGACCGGAAGGCCCAGCTTGTGCAACACGACTTCATCGAAACGTTCTTCTCGCAACAGCAAGGGCACATCGTAGATGGTGTCCGCATCGATGGATTGAATGACGGCTTCTGTGCCCACGTTGCAGAACCTCGCCACCTTGGTCCGGACAGAAGTGGGCAAGTCATGTTCTGTCCTGCAGACCAAAATGTCCGGCTGCACACCAAATTCGAGCAACTGCTTGACCGAGTGCTGTGTGGGTTTTGTCTTCAATTCCCCCGCTGCAGCCAAATACGGGATCAGGGTCAAATGCACCACAAGGGTTTCTTTCGGGCATTCCCATTTCATCTGACGGACGGCCTCGATGTAGGGCAGGGATTCAATGTCGCCCACAGTTCCACCGATTTCTGTGATGACAAAATCATAGTTCTCCTGGGCGCCGAGAATCTGCACACAACGCTTGATTTCATCGGTGATGTGCGGAATGATCTGGACGGTTTTGCCGAGGTACTCTCCGCGGCGCTCTTTGTCAATGACAGATTGGTAGATCCTGCCAGTGGTGATGTTGTTCGCCTGCGTGGTGTGGACGTTCAGGAATCGTTCGTAGTGGCCGAGGTCCAAATCCGTTTCTGCGCCGTCCACCGTGACATAGCATTCTCCGTGTTCGTAGGGATTCAACGTGCCCGGGTCCACATTGATGTACGGGTCGAGCTTTTGAATGGTGACGGTGTATCCTCGAGCTTGCAACAACTTGGCCAAGGAGGCCGACACGATTCCCTTTCCGAGACTTGAGCTGACGCCACCTGTGACAAAAATGTACCGGCTGTTGCGTTGAAGTGCGTCGACAGACGGCTTGGAAGTGGCTTGAGGCATGGACCCGTATATGAACTCAGTGAAAGGCGAAATACGGGATTCAAAGGTAGCGCTTGCAGCCCTCCTGCCACCGAATTGTGGACAGGTTGTTCAGAGTTTTTTCTCCTCGCCTTGTTGGAGGCTGGCTGTCAGTTGGTCCACCACTTTGAAACCGCTCAAAGTTTCTGCTGCGACGATGCGAAAGAGGGTGTATGCAGGGATGGCCAAAACCATTCCCGCAGGCCCCGCAGCACTGCCCGCGATGGAAATGACAATGAAGATTTCCAGGGGATGGGCATTGACGCGGCTGGAAAACACGACCGGTTGGGTGAAAAAGTTGTCGATGAGCTGAGCGGCCAGGAAAGCGGCAGCGGACCAGCCCACAACCCCCGGCAAAGCATCTGTGGCGCCGACGTGGGTGCTGGCAATCAGCAACAATCCGATGCTGGTTCCGGCAATGGGGCCGATGTAGGGGACCAGGTTGAAAACCCCAGCCATCAGCCCGATCAAAAACGCATGTTCCGCCCCGGCCATCGCTGTGCCCAAGGAAACCACTGTGGTGATGATGATGACTTGAATGATCAAGCCGCCGAAATACCGTGTGAGCAGCTGGGTGGTTTTGGAAAGGATGGACTCCATCCTGACCATGTGTTGATCTGGGGTGAGTGAAAAAATGATTTTCCGATACAAGGCCCCATCGCGCAAGAAGAAGAAGGTCATAAACAAAATGGAGAACGCTGCGATGAACAAGTTGCCGACCAATCCGACAATGCCACCGAAAAGGCTCCCGACGCCATCGATTTGGACCAAACCCTGGGCCTTCTTCAGCAAAAACTCGCTGTTCGCCTGTTCATCACCGCTGAAATCGACGCCCCCCAGGTCATTGTCCAGCCATTCCGACATCGCAGCAAAAGCGCCTCGGATGTCGTCTGGATTCAACTGCCGAATGGCGTTCGCCTGGTCGATGGCCAAAGGCGCGAAGAGCTGCACAAAGGCCCCGAGTGTTGTGACGAACAACAGCAGAGCGACAGCTGCCCCAATGCTCGTGGGAATCGGCTTTCCGGCCACCCGAATGCGATGGAGTGCCTTGACCACGGGCCGGCCGACAAAACTCAAAGCCACCGAAATGAGCATGTAGCCGACCAAGGTCCGAAAGCGCCAAACCGCTGCCAGCAACAAAATGGCCCCCACGATGCCGACGATGCGTCGGACCCAAATGCGATTCTTCCTTGTCATGTGCTTTGCTGGTGAGGGCATCAAGGCGTCCGGCTGATCCAATCGACCAGGGTCCCTGTCCCGGAGCCAAGGTAACGCCAATGCGGCAAATCGAACTGCAGGTGGGCGGCCTCTGCTGTGGCCAAAAAACGAGAACCCGGGGCTTCGCCGAGCAATGCCTCGGCCCAATCAGTCAATCCGGGGTTGTGGCCGATGACGTACAAACTCGAGACATCGGATGCGGTGGTTTCGGCCGCAGATTGCCACAAATGGGCAGGGGCGAGGTGGCCCCATGGAACGATTTGGGCGTTCGGCCATTCGGAAAGCTTCCACCCTTTGAGCAGGCAATCTGCCGTTTGTGTGGTTCGCAAGGCCGGAGAAATGAGAGCCAGGCTGTCTTCTCCTGGTGTCGGAAGGTTTGGTGCCAAACCCAAGCTCTGGCGAATTCCACGGGGAGCCAAAGGCCGAAGCAAGTCAGAACTTGCCATGGACTCTGCCTTTCCATGCCGAATGATGATCAAATTGAGGGATGGTTGTGACATGGGTTTAGGCGAAGCTAAAATTTGGTTTACCTTTGACTTTCTGCGAAGCTAAACGACAAAGCCCATGCCGACCAACAGCAAAGAAGACTACCTCAAGGCGATTTTGATGCTTGAAGCGGAGGCCGACGACGCCGTTTCCACCACCGCGATTGCTCAGCGGCTCAACATGCGACCGGCGTCTGTGACCGGCATGATTCGGGTCCTTCATGAGGCAGGTTGGGTGAATTACGAAGCTTATCGGGGTGTGACGTTGACCGATCGTGGCCGGACCATTGCCACGGACATCATTCGGAAGCATCGGTTGTGGGAGGTGTTTTTGGTGGACAAACTCGGGTTTGGGTGGGAGGAGGTGCACGATCTGGCTGAGCAGTTGGAACACATCGATGACCCGGAATTGGTCCGTCGCTTGGCGTTGTTTTTGGGTAACCCCAAATTTGACCCCCACGGCGACCCCATTCCGACGGCTTCCGGCACCATGGAAGATGACCGGCAGTTGGTTCGGTTGTCGGCTTTGGCAGAAGGTGAATCTGGTGTCGTGAAAGGGGTCGTGGACAGTGGCGATGCGTTTCTGGCTCACCTCAACACATTGGGCATCGAGATCGGAACAAAACTGCTGGTGAAAAGTCGGTTCGCTTACGACGGCAGCATGGAGATTCAGCAGTCCAGCGGGGACATTCAACGGGTGTGCACCCGACAGGTTGTGGACAATTTGTGGATCGAATTGACATGAGCGCTTTGATTGGTTGGTTGGAAGGATTGGGGCCCATCTGGGCAGCGTTGGTGGCCACGACCTTCACCTGGTTGTTGACGGCTGCTGGAGCGTCTTTGGTGGTATTTGTCCCGGTGATGAAGCGAAAGCTCCTCGATGCAATGCTTGGTTTCACGGGGGGGGTGATGGTGGCTGCGAGTTTTTGGTCCTTGCTTGCGCCGGCCATCGAGATGAGCGGTGGCGATGGATTCACGAAAGTGACGCCGGCAGCCGTCGGCTTCTTGCTCGGCGCGCTGTTCATTTACATGTTGGACAAATTCATGCCCCATTTGCACATCAATTTTTCCGCCAGTGAGGCAGAAGGTGTCGAGACGAACTGGCACAAAACCACGTTGTTGGTGTTGGCCATCACCTTGCACAACATTCCGGAAGGCTTGGCGGTGGGTGTGCTTTTCGGTGGCGCGGCTGCGGGCCTCGAAGGCGCCAGCATTGCGGGTGCTGTGGCGCTGGCCATCGGCATTGGGCTGCAAAATTTCCCGGAAGGCATTGCCGTGAGCATGCCGCTTCGTCGGCAAGGCGTGGGGAAATGGAAAAGCGCTTGGTACGGCCAACTCTCCGCCATCGTCGAACCCGTGGCCGGCGTGATTGGCGCTGCCGCGGTGATGCAAATGCAAACGATTTTGCCGTACGCGTTGGCCTTCGCAGCCGGCGCAATGATTTATGTGGTCATCGAGGAGGTCGTGCCCGAGACCCAGCGCGATCGGTACACGGATGTGGCCACGTTGGGGTTCATCGGTGGATTTGTGGTGATGATGGCTTTGGATGTGGGGCTGGGCTGAACGCTGTCAGCGGCGGTTCCGACCCTGTTTGTTCACGCGTTGTTCACGAGGATTCAGGCCAAACCGCCCCACCAAACCAACCCGAACTCATCAACACCACCACGGCATCTTCCCTGGGTTGAGCGTTCAAAAAGGACACAAGGTCTTCGCGGACTGTGAACACTTCGAGGTCCGGGCGTTGGAAGGCCTCCCGAACTTGATCGGGGGAGAGCGGCGGCAGACGCTTCGCCGCCACAACCGACGGGTCGTAGTACACCGCTGCCGCGTTTGCAGCATTCAACGCCCCCGCATATGTGGGCAGAAAATCAGGGTTCAGACTTGAAAAGGTGTGCAATTCGAATGCAGCCACCAAACGTCGCTTGGCAAAGGCGTCGCGAATGCCCGCGGTGGTCGCCCGCACCTTGGAGGGGGCGTGCGCAAAATCTCGGTAGACCGTCCATGCCGCCGCCGGGTCGTCGACGACCAACTCCAACCGCCTTGCAGCACCTGAAAATGTGGAGATGGCCGAATCGAAATCAGCGGGCGATAGGCCGATGGCACCACACAATGCCCGCGCACCGCTGAGGTTTTGCAAGTTGTGTGTCCCCTTCAAACCTGTTGTGGTCTCGCCCCCATCAGGCCAGCGGATCGCCGTGATGCCGTCGGTTGCAGCAACGTCCTTCGGTGTGGCGTAGGGAATGAGGTGGAGGTCCGGTCGGCCGGCGCGGGCGATGGTTTGGCCTAGCAAGCTGTCCTCCTCGCAGTGAACCAAGGTCGCTGCTTCTGGCAGGCTTTGGACAAATGCATCAAATGTCGCCGTGTAGTCTTTTTCCGTTGGAAAAACATTGATGTGGTCCCATGCAATTCCAGTCAAGAGAGCGGTTTGGGGTTTGTACCATAAGAACTTTGATCGTCTGTCCAAAGGCGAGCTGAGGTACTCATCGCCCTCGAGAACGACCAGGTCATTGTCGGCCGAAAGGCCCACCATTCGGTCGAACCCATCGAGTTGGGCCCCGACCATGAAGTCCGTGGGGCGGCGCAGCGCATGCAGAACGTGCAGCACCATCGAGGTGATGGTGGTTTTGCCGTGGGAGCCCCCCACCACAACCCGGTGCTTGTCGGCAGTGGCGTGGAACAGAAACTCAGGATAGGACTGCACGTTCAATCCCAGGCTCAGGGCAGTGGTCAATTCGGGATTGTCCGCTCGGGCGTGCATGCCCAAGATCACCACATCGATGTCCGGGGTGATCCTGCTCGCGTGCCAACCCAATGCTTCGGGAAGCAGCCCGGCCTCGGCGAGGCGTTGTTGGGACGGGTTGCGGATGTCATCGTCGGAACCTGTGACGAGGTGACCGGCATCGTGAAGGGCCAAGGCGAGGTTGTGCATCGCTGCGCCCCCGATGGCAATGAAATGAATGCGCATGATGCGAAAGTCGGTGGAAAAACCAGCGGCTGTCTCCATTCTCGCATCAAATTGTTCACACCCTCTGGTGGGTGCAATCGGGCTATTGCTTGTCCTTGTGTTTGTCTTTGCTGACCCAATCAATTTGGGCACCCAAAGCCTCCAAATCGTCAAAAAATGCAGGGTAGCTTTTGGCCACACATTCGGCCTGTTCGATTTCGATGGGAACACCGGCGCACCCAAGAATGGCCCCAGCCATGGCGATTCTGTGATCCCCATGCGGGTGGATGCGCGCGGCCTGCAAACTTCCGGGCTTTGCGGGGTGTATGGTCATTGTGTCGGCTTCGGCGTCCAAATCAATCCGAATGCCTGCTTTGGCAAACTCCGTTTGCAGCACCACGGCTCGGTCAGATTCTTTGTGGCGCAAGCGGCCGATCCCCCGCAGCACCGAAGGTTTTTTGCCGAAGGCAGCCAGGGCAGCCAGGGCGGGGAAGAGGTCTGGGCTTTGGGCCAAATCCACCACAAACCCTCGCACAGGCCGCTGCGCTACTTTGACCCCGGCATCGGTCCCTGACATGGCCCCGCCAGCGAACAACAACGCCCCGCGGATGGCCTCGTCGGCTTGGGTGTATTGTCCCGCCAATCCTTCCACGGTGATCTCGCCATCTGCGCAGAGCATGCCGGCCACCAACAAAGCTGAGGCTCCGCTCCAGTCCCCGTCGATGGCCGTTTCGATGCCACCGCGATAGGTTTGGCCTAGAGGAATGTCAAAACGGGTCAACGCCTCATCGGCATGGACTGAAATGCCGAAGTCCTCCAAAACTTCCAAGGTCATTTCAACATAAGGCTGGCTGGTCAATGCTTCCACGTGAAGGGTCAAGGTCCCCTGGCCTTCAAGGCATGGCAAGGCCATGAGCAAGCCGGTCAAAAATTGCGAACTCAAACCGCCATCCAATTGCACAGCTTGAGCGGTCATCGCCACGTTGCCAGAAATCCCTTGACGGATGCTGAGGCCGGGGGCATCGGATGTTTCATTTGCCCAGATGGCCTCGCCGCCCAAACGGTTCAAAACATCCACAAGGGGTTGCATCGGCCGCGAGGTCATGGTCCCGTGTGGGACCAGTCGAACGGGCGACGCGGACAGTGCGGCAACTGCCCCGAAAAGCCGCAACCCGAGTCCGGACTCCCCCGTCTGCAACACGGGCTGTCGGGGTTGCAAGCGCCCGCCGGTGCCGCGCACTTTGATGGAAGTTTCGCCGAGTTCGATTTCGGCCCCCAGGCCCGCCACCACACCCATGGCCGCAGTACAATCGTCGGCCTCTGAAGGATTGTGAATCCAGGTGTCCCCGTCAGCCAACAGCGCGGCGGCGAGGAGGCGCTGCATCACGGATTTGGCCGGAGGCGCATGCACAACCCCGGACAAACGGGAAGGCGAGACCCGCAAAATCATGATGCCAGGGCTTTGCGGCCGAAGTAGATCGATGCGATGCCGCCGGTGAGCGGCACATCCACCACCTCCTCGTATCCACAGGCCGCAAGCTCCGCCAAGAACGCCTGGCCTTCCGGAAATGCGGCCACACTTTCTGGCAAGTAGGTGTAGGCGGCGGCGTCTTTTGAGACCCACCGGCCGACTGTGGGCATGATGCGTTTGAAATAGAATCCAAACAGCTGCTTCATGGGGAATTTCCGGGGCTTGGAGAATTCCAGAATCACAGCCCAACCGCCGGGTTTCAGCACCCGATGCATCTCGGTCAACCCACCCCGCAAGTCTTCAAAATTCCGGACCCCAAACGCCACAGTGTAGGCATCAAACGCCGCCTCATCGAAGGGCAGGTTCACGCTGTCGCCTTCCATCAGGGTGATGCGCTCGGTCCAACCGCGGCGTTCGATTTTTTTCTGTCCCACCGCAAGCATTCCCGGCGAAATGTCGACCCCGGTCACGTGGTAGGCTCGCTTGCCCGATCGCACAGCTTCAATGGCAAAGTCCGCGGTGCCAGTGGCCATGTCCAGCAACGCGACCGGCCCGCTTCCGCCCGCCAACCGCTTCTCCAACCGCCTCAGCGCCTTCTTGCGCCAGAGCACATCGATGCCGAAAGAAAACAGGTGGTTGAGCAAATCGTATTTCTCCGCGATGTTGTCAAACATCCGGGCCACTTGCCGTTTTTTGGCTTCTTGCTCCGGACTGGAATAAGGGGTGATGCGTGTTCCCATGTTGTTGCGGCGTGGTTTCGGCTTGAGGCTTACAAATCTGTGGACAAAGGTCAGGCATGCCGTTGGATTCTGATGCAGTTTCAGGCCAAATCCTCCCAACCCGTCCTCAACCCACCATCGTATGTCCTTCGGGGTATTGCACCCTGGGTTTCACCAGCCTTCCTCCGATGGCAAATGCGACCGTCAATGTGCCGACTCTCCCCACAAACATGCTTCCGATGATGATCATTTTTCCAAACGGGCTCAAATCCGCGGTAATGCCCGTGCTGAGTCCGACAGTGCCGAAGGCTGAAACTTCCTCAAAAATCAAGTCGAGGAGGCTCCTGCCCGGCATGGCAAGGATGTGCGCTTCGGAAATGCTCAAGGCGAAGATGGCGATGGTGTTGCCCACGAGAAAAAACAACAAAACGCTGTAGGCGCGGGCGCGCAGGATTTCGGGGATCGTTCGTTTGAACAGTTGCACATGGTCAAACCCTCGGATGGTGCGCCAGACATCGGCGATCACGATGGAAAAGGTCGAGGTTTTGATGCCACCACCAGTAGAGCTGGAACTCGAACCGATGAACATCAAGATGATGAGCAGGAACAACATGGGCACACCGATCGCACCGATGTCCACTGTGTTGAATCCGCTGGTGCGGGTGGCACTTTGAAAAACAGAGGTTGTGATGGCGCCAAATGCATTCATTCCCGCAAGCGTGCCGTTCCGCTCGAGAAGGCCGTAGGCGACCGCACCGACGAGGACCAATCCCGTCGAAAAGTACAAGGCGATTTTCGTCGGCAGTCCGATCTGCCGCCATGGTGCCCGCATCCTTTCTCTGAGTTTGTGCGGGTCGAACAAATCGAAGATCGCCATCATGCCCAGGGCCCCGAAAAAAACCAGAAAGGTGATCACCCAATGCATCATCCAATTGTCCGCCACTTCGGGCGCAGCCAGGCCATTTGTGAACAGGCTGATCCCTGCATTGTTGAACGCGGACACACTGTGAAAGACAGAACTGAAGACCTTGTCCCCGAGACTGTCAAAGGCAACTTGAGGCGACCAACTGAAAAACATGCCCGCCGCTCCGAGCACTTCAATGCCCACGCACCAGCGCAGGACTTTTCCGAGCATGCCGCTCCCGCTCAGGAAGTTGTCGCGGTTCACAAAGTCCTCGATGACATCGTGTTGCATGACCCCAACGCCAAACCGGGCAATCACCGCCAGAAATGAACCGAAGGCAATCAAGTTGAGGCCGCCCAGCTGAATCAGGACGAGCAGAACGAATTGGCCCTTGTATGTGAAAAAAGTAGGGGTGTCTTCCACCATGAGGCCAGTCACACATGTGGCAGAGGTGGAAGTGAACAAGGCGTCCAAAAGCCCCATTCCGCCATCGATTGTTGTCATTTCTGGCAACATCAAAAGTCCTGTGCCGATGGAGATAATGCCCAAGAAGCTCAGGATGAAAATCAGTGCGGGGTTCAAGCGAACCCTCGGGAGAACGGAGCCGCCACGGAGCAATTCGGCCAAGACGACGGAAAAGAAATACACCTGAACGAACAAGGTGGTGATGTCACGCGCACCAGAAACACCAAGGCCTTCGAGCAGCCGTGCAACCAACAATTCTCCCGTCATGATTTCACTCAATCCTTCGACCAGCAGCAGCAACATGACGGTGGCTTCAAACCACGTCCGGCGAATCAACTCCAGGGGTTGGAAATCGTAGAGAATTTTCACGACATATTGCAGCACGTAAAAGGCGAAGGACCCCCTGACCAGGTTCAAGAGCAACGAAGCCGTCTCGCTGTTGTGCGGGAAGCCATAATAAAAGGAGAGCACCAGGAGGGCGGCAGCGGAGACGACCAAGTTCGCCAATTTGAAACGCGACAGAACCCGTTCTTTGGAGGAGTAGAGCGCAACGTTCGCCCGTTCGCGAAATTCATTCCAGGTCATTCGAGCGCTGCTTCTAAGGGCTTGACTTCGGCCAGCAACCTCTTGAGATCCACAGGGACGACCCCCACGTTTTCACAAACCAATCCACCGGCGAGGTTCGCGACTGCGGCGCAAATGCGCAAAGGCACGCCCGCCGCCATGAGCACGCTCGCTGTGGCAATGACAGTGTCTCCAGCCCCTGACACGTCGTTGATTTCTCTGGGGTGGGCTGGGATGCGCTCGTGCTGACCGGGCGCGTCATGGAGCCAAACCCCGCGTTCGCTCAGCGTCACCAACACCGCCTGCGCCGAAAGGGATTCCCGGATGGCGGTGGTGGCCGTGGCAATGGCATCGTCGTCGCGGCGGTCGAGGCCATTGAGCCCGAGGCCTTCCCGAAGTTCTTTGAGGTTGGGTTTGAACAGCGTCACTCCTTTGTAGGCCATGAATTGCCGAAACTTGGGGTCGACGGCTGTGGGAATGTTGCGTTGGCTGGCCGCTGCGACCAATTCAGCAATCACAGCAGGCGTCAGGACGCCTTTGTCGTAATCCTCGAAAATCAAAACATCTGGCCGCCGGACTTCGAATCGCGCGATGCACTTTTGGACAAGCGCTTTGCCAGTGGCGTCATCGAGGGGTGTGGTCATTTCTTCATCCACACGCAACAAGTGCTGCCCATCGGAGATGATTCGATTCTTCACAGTTGTCGGCCGGTCTGAACGCCTGAGGCATGCGTCCGTGCCGATGGACATGTCGCTGCATTTTTGCAAAAGCACTTCAGCAGCCTCATCGGTGCCGATGACGGAGGCCATTTCGACTGTTGCCCCCAAGGCAAGGACATTGCGCGCGACGTTTGCCGCGCCACCGAGCCGCTGTTCACGGTGGGTGACTTCGACCACTGGCACGGGGGCTTCGGGTGAAATGCGCTGAACTTTTCCCATGAGGTAGGCGTCAATCATGACATCTCCCACGACGAAAGCATGCACCTTGTCCGATTGCCTCAATGCCTCTGATGCCTTCATGCCAAACGCTTTGCGGCTTCTTCAATCCGCCGAATCGACTCGCGCAGAACCTCTTCTGACGCGGCGTAGGACAAGCGAATGCACTCTGGGGTGCCGAACGCGTCCCCGGCCACTGTGGCGACGTGTGCTTGCTCCAGCAGGAACATGGATACGTCTGACGAAGTGTTCAGCATCGAACCGCTCTCCGTCGTTTTGCCAAACCACGCCGAAACATCGGGGAACAAATAAAAGGCGCCCATGGGCCTGTTGACCTTGAGGCCAGGAATGGCTTCGAGGCCTGCAATCATCACATCTCGCCGCGCCAGAAAGGCCGCCTTCATGTCATCGGCGATGGAGGGGTCGGCCGATACGGCGGCTCCAGCGGCGACTTGGGCGATGCTGCAAGGAGCCGAAGTGACTTGGCCCTGGATTTTTGAACAAGCCTTGGCGATCCACAAGGGCGCTCCGATGTACCCCAACCGCCAGCCGGTCATGGCAAAGCCCTTGGAGACCCCGTTCACGGTGATGACCCGCTCCCACATGCCTTCTTCGGCAGCAAGGGAAGCATGAGCGCCCGTGAAATTGATGAGTTCGTAAATCTCATCGCTGATGGCGTAGACATGCGGGTGACGACGGAGCACATCCGCGATGGCTGCCGTTTCAGCTTTCGTGTACACGGACCCGGATGGGTTGCATGGGGAAGAGTAGATCAGCAAGCGGGTCTTGTCGGTGATCGCGGCTTCGAGTGCCTCCGGTTGAATCTTGAAGTCTTCGTCGATGCGCGTCGGCAGCACCACAGCCGTGCCACCGGCGAAAGCGACCATGTCGGCATAGCTGACCCAGTAGGGGGCGGGCAGAATGACCTCTTCTCCAGGATCGACCAGAGACAGAACGACGTTGGTGATGGATTGCTTGGCGCCGTTGGAGACGACGATTTGGTCTGCAGAATAGGCCAAACCATTGTCGCGCAGGAATTTCCGCGCAATTGCTTCGCGCACATCTGCCAAACCAGGTACGGGTGTGTAATGGGTGATGTTTTGCTCAATCGCTTCAATGCCAGCAGCTTTCATGGCATCGGGCGTGTCAAAATCGGGTTCGCCCAGCGAGAGGGAAATGACATCGACGCCAGAAGACTTGAGTTCCGCGGCTTTGCGGGCCATGGCAATCGTGGCAGACTCGGACAGCCGGCCGAGCAATGCAGAGGTGCGAGGTTCCATAGCGGGCAAAATTACATCGGGGTTTTGGGTAATTTGGCGCATCATGAGCTTTGTGTCAGAACTTTTCACGGGATTGCGTGCCACAGGCGCCTCTTTCGGTGTGCTGCGGCGGGCGAAGCTTCGCTACATGTATGCCATCGCGTTGGTGTTCACCGTCTTCATTTCCATGCTCGGGGCCTGGGGCATCGGTTGGGTGATGGACACTGTGGAGGCCTGGTATGTCTCCAAATGGCCGGTGCAGCAGACCGTGGCGTCGGATGAACTTGGCCTGTGGGAGCGGGTCCTGGTCGCGTTTCGTGAAGGCGGGCGGTTCTTGGTGCAAGCCGCCGTCTTCATCGCGCTGTGGTGGCTGAAACTGAAACTGCTGAAATACATCGTCATTGTCGTGCTTGGGCCCGTCATGGCCTGGGTGAGCGAACAAGTCGAGGCCCATTTGACGGGGATTGAGCGCCCGTTTGAATGGCGAACCTGGTGGCGCGAGTTCGTCCGGGGCTTGCGCTCGGCGATGTTGTTGTTCATTTGGGAGATGTCGCTGACGGCGTTGTTGTTCCTGTTCAGCTTGGGGGTCGCGTTGTTTGCTGGGCCGATCGGGGCGGTGGTGTCGCCACTTTTGGCCATGGCTGGGTTTGCGTTGGGGGCTTGGTTTTATGGAGCGTCTGTCCTGGATTTTGTCTGGGAGCGGCAAGGGATGGGCGCGCGCAAGGGGCTGCGCCAAACCGCCCAATCCCACGGCCTGGCGCTCGGCTTGGGCTTGCCTTTCGCCTTGTGGATGGTCATCCCATACGTGGGCTGGGTCCTGGCCCCGATCATCGCTCCGGTGACGGCTGCCGCCGCTGCCTCGATTGCGGTTCACCAAAGGGTGCAACGTTTGCGTCATTCTGATCGTCTTTCGACCAGAACGCAACCTTCATCTCCATGACGATAACCAGATTTCTTCTTGTTTTCAGCGTGTTGGCCGTCGCCCAACCGGCTGCCGCTCAAACCGATTGCATGGACCTCGTTGGGGTCGATTTCGGGCTTTGCGACATGGCCATGGGTGTGGCTTTGGTGGATGGAACGTGCGTGGGCGTCTCCGGTTGCGGGTGGGAAGTGGGTGGAGTGGACTACAGCCCCTACTTCTACGAGAGCATCGAAGCTTGTCTTGTTTGCGACCAGGAAACGTGTGTGGATTCGGCCTACATCAATCCGAACATGGGCTGCTTTGCCCTTTGGGACCCCGTGTGCGGTTGCAACGGTCAGACGTACGGCAACAGTTGCGAAGCCATTCATCTTGGTGGCGTCACGTCTTGGACTGCGGGGCCGTGCAGCGATTGCATAGATCCGAGCCTTGCAGATCCGCTTGTGGATTGCAACCCGTTTGATCCGGAACCCGTTTGTGGCTGCGACTCCTTGACGCACTTCAGCCCTTGTTGGGCGACATACATGGATTGGGTCACAAGTTTTGATGAAGGGGCCTGTGCAGGGGATTGTGTGGATTCGACGCGCATGGAACCTGGCTTTGGTTGTCCGGAGATTGCAGCGCCGGTCTGTGGTTGTGATGCTGTCACCTATGGCAATGCCTGTGAGGCATGGTATTGGGGTGGGGTGGCAGCTTGGACTGCGGGGCCGTGTGCAGGAAATGCGGTTGGCGATTTTGCTCCGTCTCAACCGGACATCGATCTCTGGCCCAACCCCAGTGCTGGCGCTTTCGACATCCGCGCTGGCGGCAAACCGCTCGAAAACCACGTGGCTTGGCAGTTGTTCTCCACTGGGGGGCAGGAAGTGTTGTCGGGCAACGGCAGTCGGGTGGCGGCACCTCGGCGCATTGCGCCCGGCGTTTACTTCTTGAAAGTTCAGGGTCAGGCCCCGGTGCGGTGCGTGGTGGAGTGAGGCGCATGGACTGCGGGCAACGCCCACAAGCCGACGAACGTCAACAGCCCATTGACGGGCAATAAGGCGAAGCCAAAACTGAAGCCCCATAGGGCCTTCAATCCCATTTCAAGGGCCCAACAGATTACAGGTGCTGCGATAGCAACAAAGGGGATGTATCGGTCGCTGGGTCGGCGTTCTTTCATCAGCAAACCGAAAGCGAACAACCCCAAAATGGGGCCGTAAGTGTAGTTTGCCGCTGTGAAAATGGAGGCAATCACACTGGTGTCTGCCGCCGCGGAAAAGCTCCAAATCACAAAGAACAGAACCCCCGTCATGGCCAAATGCACGCGGCGGCGCGTCTCCGTGGAGGAATCGCCCAGCAAGTCCACACAAGCCGAGGTCGTCAATGCCGTCAATGCGCTGTCGGCCGAGCTGAATGCAGAGGCGAGGAGCCCAATCAAAAACACCAGCCCCAACCCGCTGCCCAACCCCCCGGTCAGCGCGACTGTCGGATAGAGGTTGTCCGCGCGCTCCACAGACAGGGCACTGGCGTCGGCGAACGCATGGAGAACCACCCCGAGAGACAGAAAAAGCACGTTGACCAAGACCAACACCACCGAGAACGAGGCCATGTTCCACCGAGCTGCGCGCAAATCCCGGCAGGCGAGGTTTTTTTGCATCATGTCCTGGTCCATCCCTGTCATGGTGGCCGCAACGAAGGCCCCCGCGAGGAAGTGCTTCACGAAATGATTGGGCGCCCGCCAATCCGACCACACCCACACCTCACTCATGTCGCTTCGGGCAATCACCCCGGGCAGGTCACCGAGGGAGTGACCGAGCGCGCCGCCCACCGCCTGGAGCGTCCACACCACCGCCACGAGCATGGCGGCTGTTTGAAGGGTGTCCGTCCACACGATGGTCCCCAACCCGCCCCTTCGCGTGTAGCCATAGATGATGGCCAGGACCAGTGCCGCCATCAACGGGATGGCAATGGAGGGGGAGAGGCCGAGGGGTTGGAAGATGAAGGTTTGGCCCACCAGAACCACCAAGAACAAGCGAAAAGACGCCCCCACGATGCGGCTCAAGAGAAAAAAAGACGCCCCTGTCGCATAAGCCCGCTGGCCAAACCGCTCCCCGAAATAGCCATAAATGCTGGTCAACTGCAGCCGGTAGTACAGCGGCATCAAAACCGCCATGATGAATGCATACCCAACGAGGTAGCCCAGCACCATTTGCATGTAGGAGAACCCTTGGGTGCCGACCCAACCCGGCACACTGATGAACGTCACCCCGGAGAGCGACGCGCCAAGCATGCCAAAGGCCACAACGGGCCAGGGCGCCGCCTTGCCCGCCAGGAAAAATCCCTGCGCGTCTTTTGCCCTCGTCCATTGGGCGATGGCGAAGAGCACAAGGGCGTAACCGACAAAGACCCCGAAAATGACCCACGGATTCATGGGCCCAAAGATGGCGTAATTTCGCCACCATGGAATTGCCCTCTCGTTTGTTGTCTGCTGCCGTGGACCAAATCGCTTCCCTGCCCGGCATCGGCAAGAAGTCTGCGCTCCGCCTGGCCTTGCACTTGTTGAGGCGCGATGCCGATCGTGTGGAGGCGTTCACCCGTGCCATCGATGAAATGCGCACGGGCGTCAAGCCCTGCAGCACGTGCAACAGCCTTTCTGAAGGGAATTCTTGTGCTGTCTGTGCAGATCCGGGGAGAGAGGAGGCGTGCATCTGCGTGGTGGAGGACTTGCGGGATTTGCTGGCCATCGAAGGGTTGGGCTCGTACCGCGGTCGTTATCATGTTTTGGGGGGACTCATCAGCCCGATGGATGGCGTGGGCCCTGGGGATTTGGCCATCCAGTTGCTGGTCGATCGTTTGGGCCAAACCCAAGCCGCAGCCCCCGACCGTGACATCGAAATCATTTTCGCCTTGCCCACCACCATGGAGGGCGAGACCACAGCTTTTTATTTGTTCAAACAGCTCCATCGTCCGCAAGTCCGAATCACCACCCTCGCCCGTGGGGTGGCTGTGGGCGATGATCTGCAACACGCCGACGAGGCGACATTGGATCAGTCGATTCGCCGACGTCTGCCCTACGAAAATCATCCATCATGAGAACGGCGGCTCATCCAGCAGACCGATCGCAATGGAATGAAGACGACATCCTTCGGGATGTGGTCGCGAAACTTCGGGGTTCCGGCCTGGAGGTGCCACCTTGGGTGGTGGAGTTTGGTGCTTGGGACGGGGAACACCTGAGCAACGCCCATTACTGGCTGGC
The DNA here is from genome assembly GCA_965661765.1 of uncultured Flavobacteriales bacterium. Taxonomy (GTDB): domain Bacteria; phylum Bacteroidota; class Bacteroidia; order Flavobacteriales_D; family Sanyastnellaceae; genus JBMYZL01. Next base: position 8,055 of record CBFIFE010000018.1, on the reverse strand, counting down.
GGCGGAAGCATGGTCTGGTGTGCTGATTGAAGGAGATGCTCGGCGCGTGGCGGATGGACGTCGCAAGTGGGGCCATCATCCTGGTGTGACGATGATTCACTCCCTTGTGGGGTGGGAAGGACGCCAGGCTTTGGACCAAATTCTGGCCACCGCTGCCATCCCGGAAACCGTTGGCATTCTCTCCATCGACGTGGATGGGAACGATTACCACATTTGGTCAGCCGTGACGAAATACAAGCCGATGATTGCGGTGGTGGAATTCAACCCGACCATCCCCGTGGATGTTCATTTCGTTCAGAAGGCAGATCCCGATGTGCAGCACGGGACGAGTTTGGCCGCCTTGGCCTCATTGGGCAAGCAAAAAGGATATTCCTTGGTGGCGGTCACAAAAACGAATGGGATTTTTGTGAAAAATGAGCATTTTCCGTTCATGGATGTGGCGAGGAACGCCCCAGCTGATCTTTGGCTTGAGCGCCCGAAAGAGGTGAGGGCATTTGTGTTGTACGACGGCACGGTTTGTTTGACGAGCGAAATTCGCGATTGGTGGGGGCCGGGCGTTGTGCTCACATCCGAGGTCCAAATCTACCCCAGTTGGGCCCGCGGTTTTGACCCTCGGGGATTTCGGAAGCAGCTGCGCAAGGCCTGGTTGCAATGGGTGAAGCTGCGGCGGCGCTCTCGTGGCGCCAATGCCGTTCGATGAGGTCGTGGAGGTTGCGGCTGTTCCCGACGCGGCGTCAGCCATCCCTGTCGTAAACTTGCGGTCCGAACCCCAGCGACTTTGGATCTTTCCATCATCATTGTCAATTACAACGTCGAGCAGTTTCTTGCCCAGTGCCTCGTGTCCGTCGAGCGGGCGTTGCAGGCCATGCGGGACCGAGGATTCAATGCAGAGGTATTCGTGGTCGACAACCGGTCTGTGGACGGGTCATGCGCGATGGTTCGTCGGGATTTCCCATGGGTGCACCTGGAGGCCTTGGATGAAAATTTGGGCTTTGCCAAGGCCAACAACCGGGCCATTCGTTCTTCTTCTGGCCGCTATGTCTTGTTGCTGAACCCGGACACATTGGTTCGAGAGGACACGTTTTGGCGAGCGCTGGTCTTTGCCGACGCACATCCACGCCTCGGCGGACTCGGTGTGCCCATGGTGGATGGTTCTGGCAAATTTCTCCCAGAATCCAAGCGAGGCCGCCCGACACCTGCGGCGTCATTCTGGAAAATCACAGGGCTGTACCGGCTGAATCCCCGTTCCCAGCGGATGAACCGATATTACCTGGGCCACTTGCCCAAGGATCAAGACGCAGAAATTGAAGTGCTGTCCGGGGCGTTCATGTGGATGCGTCGCGCGACATTGGACGAAGTGGGACTGCTGGACGAACGCTACTTCATGTACGGGGAGGACATCGACTTGAGTGTCCGGATTGCCGATGGGGGATGGGAGAACCACTACTTTGCCGGGACTTCGATTGTCCATTACAAAGGGGAAAGCACGAAAAAGGGCTCGTTGAATTACGTGCTGGTGTTCTACAAGGCGATGCTGATTTATGCGGAACAGCACTTGGCTGGGCGGCAGGCCTGGCTCTTTCACCAACTCATTTCCCTGGCCATTTATCTGCGCGCGGGGCTTGCCGTCGGTGCCCGGCTGTTGCATCGTTTCGGGGTGCAAGCTTGGGAGGGATTGGCCATTTTGTTGGCCCTCGGGGGCACGCTGGCGCTGTACTCACGCGCCTCAGGGATTGTCTATGATTGGTCTGTGGCTTGGGGGGGGATGGCGGCATATGCACTGGTTTGGGTCGGGGCCATGGCATGGGCTGGTGGCTACGACCGGCCTTGGCAGCGTTGGGCGATGGCGAAAGGGGCGATGTTGGGTTCTTTGTTGTTGCTGGCCACTTATGGCATGTTGCCGAATGCTTTGCGGTTTTCTCGGGCGCTCTTGCTCATTGGGACACTGGAGGTTTTGCTGTTGTCGCAAGGGCTGCGGTTTGTGCTTTTTCCCCGGGCTTTCGCCAAACGCCGCGTTCACCGACAGCTCATCGTGGCCTCTCCTGAGGAGCAGCAGGCCATCGTTGCCTTGACGCGCGGGCTATTGGGGCCCGATGCCGGCGAAGCGGCCAGCATCGGCTTGCACCCACAGCCTTCGGCCTTGGACGTTCCGGGCTTTGTGGGCGATGCGCAAGATTTGGCGGAAGCCATGCGCGTCCACCGGATTGAAGAAGTGATTTTCAGTGGAAGGGAATTGACCGCAGCTCGAATCATTGATCTGATGTCCTCGGCTGCGGGCTTGGAGGCGAAGTTTCGGATCGCTTGGACAGATGACAGCAATTTGATCGGTGCGGGGGGGCCGGTGACGGATCCATTGACGGACTTGACGCGGTCACTGAACCGGCCGGGCGCCCTGCGGGCCAAACGAACCTTGGACATTTGCGTGGCATTGGTGGTGATGTGCTGTGCGCCGATTGCCTTGATTTCCGGTCGTGGCTCATGGCTGTTGGGCGCTGGGCATGTGTTGGTGGGCACGCGCACCTGGGTCGGTTATGCGGGTTCGGGAGAGGGGTTGCCGGCCCTTCGGAAATCGCTGTTGCCCAGGAGTCAGGGAGGAGACGAGCGGGTGGTGCGGCGAATGGATTTGGCCTATGCCAGAGATTATCGCATTCGAACAGACCTGATGGTCATCCGGGAAGCCTTAATTTCGCACCGCGCAATACATCGCCATGGCAACAATTGAAATCCTCCTGCCCAAGATGGGCGAAAGTGTGGCTGAGGCCACCATTACGAAACTCGTCGCGTCAGTCGGCGAAACCATCGAGGCCGATGAGCCCTTGGTGGAAATCGCGACAGACAAAGTGGACAGTGAAGTGCCCGCTCCAGAGGAAGGGGTGGTTGTGGAATGGTTGGTTGCCGAGGGAGATGTTGTGGCTGTGGGTGCCCCGATTGCGCGGTTCAGCACAGATGGTGAAGCGTCCCCTGCGCCCCCTTCGCCCAAATTGGAAACGGCTTCGGCCCCAGCGGTGATGCCGCCTGCCTCCCCAGCGGAGTTCGCCCCTGCTGTCCCTGGAGAAATGCCTGCAAGGACGGGAGAGAGTGGCCGGTTTTATTCACCGCTCGTTCGGAGCATCGCAGCGAAAGAGGGCATTGGCATGGCTGAGCTTGAGACCGTTTCCGGCACTGGTGCAGAAGGACGTGTGACGAAGAAGGACATTTTGGCGCATTTGGCGAGCCGCTCATCGGCCGCCGCGGTCACACCCGTTCCCGCACCTGCAACCGCACCCGCACCTGCTCCGGTGTCGACCCCTGCACCGCAGCAACCCGCGAAGGCGGCGGTTTCGGTTTCTGGTGGCGACGAGATTGTCGAGATGGACCGCATGCGGAAAATGATTGCGGACCACATGGTCCGTTCGGTTCAAACCAGCCCGCATGTGACAAGTTTTGTCGAAGCCGACGTCACGAAAATTGTGCATTGGCGGCAGAAGAACAAGAAGGCCTTTGAGGAGAAGTACGGCGAGAAGCTCACCTTCACGCCGATGCTTGCGGAAGCCATTGTCCGTGCCATTCAGGATTTCCCCGGCGTCAACGCCAGTGTGGATGGGGACAAAATCATCATGCGCAAGCAAATCAATTTGGGCATGGCGGCAGCCTTGCCCTCAGGCAACCTGATTGTGCCCGTGATCAAGAATGCAGATCAGCTGAATTTGGTGGGATTGGCCAAATCCGTGAATGATCTCGCCGCGCGCGCCCGTGCCGGGAAATTGGGGCCCGATGACATTGCAGGCGGCACATACACCATGTCCAACGTCGGCACATTCGGAAACGTGATGGGCACACCGATCATCAATCAGCCGCAAGTGGCCATTTTGGCCTTGGGCGCGATTCGGAAAAAACCAGCGGTCATCGAGACGCCAGAGGGCGATGTGATCGCCGTCCGCCACATGATGTTCCTGAGTCACAGCTACGATCACCGCGTGGTGGATGGCATGTTGGGCGGCAGTTTTGTTCGCCGAGTAGCAGATTACCTCGAGGCTTTCGACACACAACGCCCCATCCATTGATGCAATTTTCTGCTGAACAATCAACCTTTTTGGCCCAGCTCCATTTGCGTCGGCCGCTTGTGGTTTTTGATTTGGAGACGACGGGAACAGATGTCTCGAAAGACCGCATCGTCGAAATCGCCATGGTCAAGGTGAATCCCGATGGCAGTGTGGTCAAGAAGCCAGAGGACCGCGGTCCCGGAAATCGACTCCTCATCAACCCAGGGTGTCCGATTCCCCCAGAGTCCAGTGCGGTGCATGGCATCTTCGATGAGGATGTGGCCGACCAGCCGACCTTCAAACAGTATGCGAAGGGGATGTTCAAGTTCTTGATGGACTGTGATTTGGCGGGGTTCAATTCCAATCGTTTTGATGTTCCATTCTTGGCAGAAGAGTTTCTGCGGGCGGGCATTGAATTCACGGTGGAGGATCGCAACTTGATTGATGTTCAGAACATCTTTCACAAGATGGAGCAGCGGACATTGCGAGCGGCTTACAAATTTTATTGCGACAAGGACCTCGACGGGGCGCATGAGGCCTTGCCGGACACGGAGGCGACGTTGGAGATTCTGTTGGCTCAATTGCAACGCTATGCCGACCACACCACAGTGGACAGTCATGGTGAGCCGGTGGGTCCTGTGCCACAAGACATGGCGGATTTGGCCAAATTCTGCGAGCGCCAGCCCTTTGCGGACCTTGCAGGGCGCCTGGTCTACAACGCGTCCGGGGAGGTCTGCTTTGGTTTTGGTAAGCACAAGGACAAGCCCGTGACGGAGGTTTTGCGGGCAGATGCCGGCTATTACGGCTGGATGATGCGGGGTGATTTTCCGGCTTACACCAAGCGAAAATTGAAGGAGGTCTATGAATCCATGCGGTCGACTTCATGAGTGAGCAGCGGCTGTCCGAGGCCGTTTGGGTGTTGGTGTCGAATGATCTCACCCACGATCAACGTGTGCTGAAAACCTGCCAAACCCTTCGTGGACTCGGCTTTGCGCCACAACTCGTCGGACGAGAGATGCCGTCGTCTGTTTCGCCCCCTGTCGATTTCCCGAGTTTCCGCTTGCGGTTGCCGTTTCACAGTGGCGCTTTGTTTTATGCAGCGCTCCAGCTTGCGCTGGTGCGTTATCTGTGGCGACGGACGAAGGGCACCGCAGGGATTTGGGCGAATGATTTGGACACCTTGCTTCCGGCGTTTGTGGTTGCGCGTTTGCGCCGGTTGCCGTTGATGTATGACAGCCATGAATTGTTTACAGAGGCAGCGGGATTGACGGGGCGGCCGTTGCCTCGGGGCGTTTGGTTGTTTGTGGAGCGTTTGCTCGTGCCGCGGCTTCGCGCAATGACCACTGTCAATGATGCCATCGCTGACACCTTTGCCAGCCGTTACCCCAAGGGTACTGCAGGAAGGCCCTTGGTGGTGCGGAACATGCCCAGGGGCCGACGTCCCGAGCAGGAAGCGCCCACGCGTGCACCCTTGGTTTCAGCAGGGTTGGCACTCACTGATGGACCGTTGGGCATCCTTCAAGGGGCGTTTCTGGATGCAGATCGCGGGGTGAAGGAGGCTGTGGAAGTGCTCGAGGTTCGGCCTCGCTGGCAGTTGTTGGTGGTTGGGGCAGGACCCGAATGGGATTGGGCGATACAACAAGTTCCGAGATTTTCGGGGCGCCTGCACGTGATCCCCAAGCAGCCTTATGCATTGCTCGCGGGATGGACACGATCGGCTGATTGGGGTTTTTCGTTGGACAAACCCGTTCATGGCAACTACATCATGAGTTTGCCCAACAAGCTCTTCGATTACATCCACGCGGGGTTGCCGGTTGTGGCCAGCGCGCTGCCCGAAGTGCAAAAGGTGGTGGAGCGACACCAAGTGGGGGCGTTGATTCGAGATCATTCACCTGAGGCCATTGCCACGGCCGTGGAGCAGGTTTTGGATGCCCCTCGAGAAACTTGGTTGGCCCGATGCGCAACGGCAGCGGAAGTCTTGAATTGGGAGGCGGAGGAACCTGTGATTCGCGAGGCGTTGCACCGGTCAGGATTCATCTCGCCCAGGAGGCGACGCGCTTGAAAGCCCATTTGGCAGGAATCCAAATTCCCTGCAAACACATGACCGTCCAAGGGAGCACGGCTTGCTTCATGCGCCACTCCTCTCGGTACAATTGCGCGGTAAACTGGCGAGAGAGTCCGCCGCCTTCGGCCCGGGTCAAAATGCCTTCATTCATGGACATGGGATGACCTGCCAACCACATTTTCAGAATCCATTGATAATCGGCGAGCACTTTCAGGCGCTCATCAAAAGGGGTGTCCAGGATCCATGAACGTGGGGCAATCAGTCCTTGATGATGAATGTGGTTTTGCCAAACCAACGAAGCTCCCCATTTCGGTCGCCGCACAGCCGGCACACCTGCCTCCCGATGTTCGCCCATGTGGACAGCAAATGCGCACAAGGTGGAGGCTGTGGGCACTTCGGCAAGCCAATCGGCCAAGATCGTCACATCGACCAAATCCCCAGCGCCGCAGAACAAGACGTACCTGCCGCGCGCGGATCGAACCCCTTCGTTCATGGCGGCGTAGACGCCGTTTTGAGCACCCGTGAGCAATTTGTCCCACGGCGGCGCACCAGCGAAGAAAGTTGAAATGCGCTCGCCATTTTCATCTGTGCCATCGACAACGATTCGCTCCACGGCATCGCCCAATGGCGCCAGGACCTCCAGGCTGCGTTGAAGCTCACGAAACGCCGATCGAACGGGGAGGACAACGGTAAGCGACGGATTGGAATCACGCATCGGCCGTCAATTCAACCATCACACCTCCTGCACCTTGCCCTTGCCGACCATCAAGACACGCCCGGGACGGGTCTGAAGCGATCCGTGGTCGTGGGTGGCCATGAGCACAGATCGGTTCTGTTCGACCAAACCATGAAGCAAGGCCATGATTTCTTCCGTGGTCCCAGGGTCGAGGTTGCCAGTGGGCTCGTCTGCCAACATCAACGCAGGTTCATTCAAAAGGGCGCGTGCGATGGCCACACGCTGTTGCTCCCCTCCACTGAGCTCGTGGGGTCGCTTGTAGCCCTTGGCGCCGAGTCCGACGGCATCGAGGCAGGCCTGCATGCGCTGGTTCATGGCGGGTTTGGCCTTCCAGCCTGTGGCTTTCAGCACAAAAGACAGGTTTTCCAAAACGGTTCGATCCGGCAGCAAAGCGAAGTCTTGAAACACGATGCCCAGCTTCCGCCGCAGCAAATGAACATTTCTCGCCTTGACAGTGGACAAATTCACACCGCACACCGATCCGGATCCCGACGAAAGCGGCAAATCTCCATACAACGCTCGGAGCAAGGAACTTTTGCCACTTCCCGTTTTCCCCACGAGATAAACAAATTCACCTTCGCCGATGGTCAAATCGACGTCCTTCAACACCTGTTGCTCAGCTTGTTGGATGCTGACCCCGGAGAGCTGGATCAGGACAGAGGGTTGGGATTCGTTCATCAAAGCGCTTGGGACCTTACTTCTTGAACAGGCTGCTGTCGACCTTGGCGTTCGGCTGAATGTCCGTCATGCGAAAGGCCATTTGCTGACCATTTGCCGTTTGGGTTTGCAACGTGGGGAAGAGCAGGCCCTCAAAATCTTGGTAATTTTCAAACGTCTCCGTGATTTGCAATGGCCCCATGGGGCTCTTTTGGGCACGATTGACTTGCACCAAGAGGCCCGATTCTGCATCGAATTGGAGTTCCTTGGTGGTGGATCCGTCTTTCCGGATTTCGACGATGTACACTGGGTTGCCGCGGTTGGGGTGGATCCCGAGCAATTGGGCCTCGTATCCCATCTCCTCGAGGTGGGCATATTCTGTGGCGGTCAAGCTGGTCTGGTAAGTGGCCAATTCCTCCTCGGACATCGGCAGCTGTGTTCCTTGTTGATTGTTGACGCCGAAGGTGGGCGTGACGGTTTGGCCCATCATGACCGCACCCGCCATGCTGATTTCGGTGTGCATCCCTTCACCAAAAACGGTCTGGGTTTTCACTTCGAGCACCATTTCGGGGCCG
>CBFIFE010000017.1:0-46357 GCA_965661765.1 uncultured Flavobacteriales bacterium | reverse complement strand
TTGATCATCTATTTCTCAGTGACTGGTGAAGAGGGCTTCTTTTCGTTCGGAATTCGCGCCAAATACCATTCATTGAAATCTTCATTCTCGGCCATTTTCAGTTTCTTGCGCAAGTTGGAACGCAGGTTGTAGATGTAACCCACGGAACGGTCGAGCATCAATGCGACTTGCTTGCTCGTGGAACCATGAATGAACAGCCCCAAGGCTTTGCTCTCCATTCGGTTCAAATTCAGCTTCTTGGTGATTTCCTCAAGATTTTGCTGATGTCGTTCCAATTCAACTTGCTTCAATTCCGTGATGATTTCGTTCAAATCAGGATTCTCTCCGGCACGGGCCATCCGCTCGACTTGATTCAACACCTCGACATTTGTGGCTTTGGGTTCTGACACTGATTTGATCTTGCGCTTTCTCTCTTTTTGCCAAATCGCCCAACCGACCCAACCGAAAATCACCAGCAGCAACCCGGCCCACAACACAATTCTGGAAGTGGCGATTCCCAATTTCTCGGGGTCCGGATTGAAGTTCGCTACAGCAAGTGCATTTCGTTCATTCAACAAATTTTTTGCATAGGCCTTTCTTGCGGCAATGTAATTGTCGTGCAGGCTTTTCACCGTGTTCCACCGACGACTCCCAGTATCTTCGATTTGAAGTTTGTTCCAGTCCTCCTCAAACGCTTCGAAGAGCATCTTTGCTGGATCACCGGGGTCAAAAATCAAATCGTCGTTCCACCTGCCCAGGGCTTCAGTGAGCATCGGTTTCAGCTGAATCCAGGCAGCATCCGTGGATTGGATGAGCGCGTAAAAAACGAGGGATCGGAATTGAGAGGGTTGCAACGTTTCTACATCCAATCCATCCGAGATGTCTTCAAAGGCCATCTGGGCTGCTTCGAGGTCACGCATCGATGACAATGCGTGGAATCGATTGAACTTCAGCAGTCGCTCTGTATATGGGTCGATGTCCTCGCGCTGCAATGCCCTATCGAGCATTTCGAGCGCTTCTGGTTCAAGCCCAAAACCAATTTGAGACGCAGCCAAATTGTTGATCAACACCGCATGAACCGGTGGCTCGGAAAGCCCGTATGCCGTTTGGAATTGGCTGAGGGCACAGACCTTGTCACCCAATTCATTGCAAACCGCTCCGATGGCGATCATGCATTTGATTTTGTGGTCTTTCGTGGAGCAGGCTTCGAGTGCACCTTCCCAAAATCTCTTGGCTGTCTCGAATTCTTGATTCAAAAAATATCGCACCCCAATGGTGTACTGCACATGGTAACCGGCCATTATGCACGATTCTGGCCAAGGGGGCGATTGCAGATCCATTTTGCTTGCGGCAATGGATTTGGCCCAAAGCGACCACCCCACTTGTTGAAGGACGCAATCGTTCAGGCGTTCTCCAAGCGATAGCACGGAATCCAAATGCGCAGCGGCAGCGGTTTTGTCTTCGGGCAATTCCGATTGTATTCGCAGAAACAGAGAGTCAGACCGCGAATCCAAGGTGCTTTGTCCCAATGTGGGCACGACAAGGCAAATTGAGATTGATGTGCAAGCCACTTTTAACCAAAACATTAGCAGGCAGGATTGTCCTTCAATCTTCGTCCAGTTCATAAAGACAATTTAAACAGATGGGGGTATTTTTTTCCAGGACGTGGACAAATTGTCAAAAATTGAACCCCATGCGCGAGGGACTTTCGCCGAGGGAGGGGAAACGAAATGATTCTTGGGTAGTTTTGAGCATGCGCGTGGACAAGTACCTCTGGGCCATCAGAGCCTTCAAAACCCGATCTCTTGCAACTGCGCACTGCAAGGAAGGCAAGGTCCAGGTGAATGCGAAGCCCGCAAAGCCCGCCCAGGATCTGCGCAGCGGAGACAGAATTGAGGTTCGCAAGGGCGCCATCAACTTTGCGTTTGAAGTCCTGGAATTTCCCAAATCGCGCGTGGGCGCAGGACTTGTTGAGCAACATGTTCGAGACGTGACACCGCAATCGGAAATGGACAAACTCGCAGAGATTCGAGAGGCTCAGCGCGACTTGACAAGACCCGTCGGTCGACCCACAAAGCGGGACCGGCGGGACTGGGAAAAATATTTCCGCGAATGACACACGATTGGAGGGATGCGCGAGGCAGTTTGGGCATTCCAGTTGCAATCTTCGCAGGAGTGGGGCTGGTGGCGAGTTTGCCCTTGCACAGCCTTTGGTTGGGCTGCTTGAGCGCGGTGGTGATTGCAGCGAGCATTGCGGTGCAATCGGGTTTTTCCGTGGATTTGGCACAGCTGCGCGTGAGGTCATGGTGGGGTTGGGGGAGCTTGCGATTCGGGCGTTGGCTGGATGCGCCTCCTCAAAGGTTTTGGGCGATGGTGGTGACCAAACAATCTCTGATGAACCGTCGTGGAGCCCCCCAATCGGTGGGCATTGAGTCCTGGGAGTTCGGCTGGTGGGACGGCAAGGGTGAGGAGTGGGTCGGGGTTTATGAATTCACAGATCGGGCAAAGGCCAGAGACGCAGCGGAAAAATTGAGCATCCATGACATTCGTCGTTCGACAGATCGCGGCCATTGAGACCCAGCCGGTGCGCCATGCGGTGTTGTGGCCGCGCAAACCCACAGCCGCATCTTGCGTGATTCCGGGCGATGACGCGCCTTCGACCTTGCATTTCGGGGCCTTTGACCTTTCGGGTTCCTTGGTCGGTGTCTGTTCGGTCTTCGATGAACGATCCGGCCGTTTTCCGAATGCGTTGCCGCTGTCGGATCGAGTTGTGCGGCTCCGCGTGATGGGGACCTTGCCATCCGTTCGCGGAAATGGGGCCGGAGAAGCCCTGATTCAGACCGTGCTGGACGCCGCCTTGGATTGTGGCGCCGCTTGGGTGTGGTGTGATGCCCGAGAGGTTGCCTTTGGGTTCTACCTGCGGCTGGGGTTCTCGTTTCACAGCGAGGTGTATAATGTGCCTGAAATTGGCACACATCGCATGATGGCAAGGCGAGTGGAAACCTGATTTCCTCTGACCTCGCATCGGCTTGTTCACCGGGTTGCAGCTTGCCGCGGGGTGGAGGGGGGGCGAATTTGGCCCAAATCAAATGAAGGAGCTCAGGCTGCGGCCCTATTTTTGCCCAGACGAATCCCACGCCATGCCGACAATCTCCATCAAAGGGCAACAGATGCCTGACAGCCCCATCCGAAAGCTCGCGCCGTTTGCGAACGCTGCCAAGGCCGCTGGCCGCCATGTCATCCACCTGAACATCGGTCAGCCAGACATTGCTTCTCCGCAACCAGCGCTTGACGCCATGCGAAACCTCGAGCAGTCAGTCATTGAGTACAGCCCGAGCGAGGGCTTTGCCAGCTACCGCGATGGCCTCGCACACTACTATGCTTCGGTCGGGGTTCAGGTGTCAGCGGACGAGATTTTGGTCACCACAGGGGGGTCGGAGGCACTCATGTTTGCTTTCATGTCTTGCCTGAATCCGGGGGACGAGGTCATCATCCCGGAGCCGTTTTATGCAAACTACAATGGCTTTGCGACCATGGCAGGCGTGCGAATCGTGCCGGTGACAGCGCGAATTGAGGACGGGTTTGCGCTGCCGCCGATGGATGATTTTGCGGCGGCCATCACCGAGCGGACCAAGGCCATTTTGGTCTGCAACCCCGGCAATCCCACAGGCAAGATCTATGCAGACGATGCGATGCAGGCCTTGGCCTCGCTGGTGAAAGAAAATGATCTGTATTTGTTCGCAGACGAGGTCTACCGGGAGTTTACTTATGAAGGAGAAACACCGAGGAGCGTCTTGACCTTTCCTGGATTGGAAGAGAACGCCATCCTCGTGGACAGTGTGTCCAAACGCTACAGCATGTGTGGCGCACGAATCGGCGCGATGGTCACCAGAAACCCGGAGGTCCGGCGGGCGGCAATGAAGTTTGCCATGGCCCGGTTGAGCCCCCCAACCCTCGCCCAGATTGCATCGGAAGCGGCACTGGCCACAGACGCCGCCTACTTCGACGGCGTGCGGGGATTGTACAAGGCGCGGCGGGATGCGTTGGTCGATGGGTTGAGTGCGATCGATGGTGTGGTTTGCCCACGACCTGGTGGAGCGTTTTACGCTGTCGCACGCTTGCCGATTGACAATGCCGACCGCTTTTGCCAGTGGCTCCTCGAGTCGTTTTCGCACGATGGAGCAACAGTCATGCTGGCGCCGAATTCAGGGTTTTACGCAACGCCCGGTCTCGGACATGATGAAGTGCGGATGGCGTATGTCCTGGATTTGCCGGAGATTCACCGGGCCGTGGCTTGCATCGAAGCCGCTTTGATGGTCTACCGCTGAGGGCTTCACACCTGACCTTGTCCGGAAGACGGGAAGGTGAGGAGCGTCATGTTTTGTCGGGTGCAATCGCCCGTTATTTGGCCGCATGATCAAGTGGCTCATTTTCTTGTCCTTTGGAGGACTGCTCATGCTCAACAGCGGGTTGAAACTCGCCGAGGTGGCTCATTTTTTTGAGAACCGCACAGCGATCGCAGAGACCCGCTGTATTGAACGGGATGTTCCCGGCAGTTGCTGCGCAGGGAGCTGTCACGTGGCGGCGCGAACGGCTGCCCTCGACGGCCCTGTCTCGCCAAACGAGCCGCAAGCGCCGGGACCTGCGCCTCGACCGGTCGCCCAGACTTCTCCGATGACTGCTCAGCGCTGGGACTGGCGCGCAGCCTTGGCAGCCCTGTTGGGGTTGCAGCCACGTTTGGCTTGAGGAACCGTCGGGGGATAGCGCGGGATTGACGAACTTCGCGGCCATGTCGCTGAAAGTGGACGTGATCATCCCGGCCCTGAATGAAGCCGAGTCTTTGCCGCACGTTTTGGGTGCCTTGCCAAGGGCGTCCATCCGCCACATTCTTGTTGTGGACAATGGGTCCACAGATGGAACGGCGGAAGTGGCACGTGCAGGTGGGGCCGTCGTGCTCCATCAGCCAGAGCGAGGCTACGGAGCAGCTTGCCTGCTTGGGATTGACCATGCGCTGAATCGGACGGAGGCTGGACCACCGGATGTGTTGGCATTCATCGATGGCGACTTCAGCGACTACCCTGAGCAACTGGACACGCTGCTGGAGCCGCTGGTTCGCGGGGAAGCTGACTTTGTGCTCGGCTCGCGTGTGTTGGGTCAGCAAACCGGACGATCCCTCATGCCTGCCCAGCGGTTCGGAAACGCCTTGGCCACATGGCTGATCAGAATCCTTTATGGCGTGCGATTCACAGATCTTGGCCCTTTTCGCATCATCCGAAGGGAGGCCTTGGCGCAGCTCCAAATGGTGGATCGCAACTACGGCTGGACGGTTGAGATGCAAGTCAAGGCCGCCAGGCTTGGCATCCGAACCCTGGAAGTTCCCGTTGATTACCGGGAGAGAATTGCGGGCGAATCGAAAGTCAGTGGCACCCTGCGTGGTACCTTTGGCGCGGGTTACAAGATTTTGCGGACCATCTTCGTGCACCACTGGGCAACCAGACATCGGCCTGCGAATCCAGCATTCAACCCGAAGTCCCCATGACCATCGTCCTGCTCTCCTTGGTGTACTTTCTGTCGGGCGCCTTCTTGTTCTACCAGGCTTGGGTGCACTGGCAGTTGATGCGCGCTTCTGCGCCCGAAGGAGGCACCAGGCCAGCCCCACTTCCGCCTGCACTGCCGCCGGTGGTGGTGCAGTTGCCGCTGTACAATGAGCCCGCGGTGGTCATCCGGTTGTTGGATGCCGTGGCTGCCTTGGAGTGGCCTGTGGCCCTGGAAGTCCAAATCCTGGACGACTCCACCGACCACACCCCCCAGCTGGTGGGAGAGTGGCTCGCAAACCATCGGGGGCCGAATCGCTTCACCCATCTCCGGCGTTCCGATCGCCAAGGATTCAAGGCAGGAGCCCTTGCTGCCGCTCCGGTCCCGGCCGAAGCCGTTGTCGCCATATTTGACGCGGACTTTGTGCCAAACCGTGATTTTCTGGTTCGGGCTGTGCCGCGTTTGGTTGCAACCCCCCTCGTTGCGGCCGTCCAAGCGCGTTGGGACCACCTCAATCCGGCCCAGTCGATCCTGACGTCTGTGCAGGCGCTCAACCTTGACGCCCACTTCGCGGTAGAGCAGGAGGGAAGGTTTCGTCTCGGTTGTTGGAATTCCTTCAACGGCACGGCTGGCGTCTGGCGCCAAGCCGCGATCGAAGCTGCCGGCGGCTGGTCTCACGATACGCTCGCTGAAGACCTCGACTTGAGCATCCGCGCCCAGTTGGCCGGCTGGACCATCGTGTACGCTGATGACATCGGCGCCCCGGCCGAGTTGCCCGCTGCCATGCCGGCTTACCTTGCTCAGCAACGGCGATGGACCCAAGGCGGAGCCGCCTGTGCGGCCAAACACCTTCGAAGCGTTCGCCGGCACCTTCCATCGGGACGCCTGCGGTTTCATGCCACGGCCATGCTGCTGGCGAGTTCGATTCACATCCCAGTTTGGCTGATGACCACAGCCAGCGTTCCCCTGCTCATCGAGGCCACGCGCTTCAGCAACATCCCGTTGCGAATCGGCATGATTTTCAGCTTGACCTTGTCGATGTTCGTGGCGCTTTACCTCATCGCCGCTCGCCGCCGCGCGAACACCGGTCATTTCCCGCTGAGGATGCTGGCCATGCTGGCCCTCGGCTCGGGCACGACCTACCACAATGCCCAAGCCGCGCTGGCAGGCTGGCGCCGTCGCCAAGCCGAGTTCGTCCGAACCCCAAAGGCCGGCGCTGCGGCGCCACTGAGCATCTCCCGGGCCGGATTCGCATTCTCCGAATGGACCCATGTGCTTTGGTTCGGCGCCGGCGTGGCCTGGGGAATTCACAGTGGAGAGTGGGGCCTCGTCCCGTTTCATGCCCTCATCGCCACAGGCTACGCATGGGTCGCCTGGTCACGTTGAGCGCCGCAAACGCCTGGCGCCTTTGGTGGCTGTTGGCGACAGTGCAGTTCGGCTTGGTTGTCGGACTGGCTGGCGTTCCGAGAACGAATGCAGTGACGTTGCTCGGGGCCTATGGGGCCGCTGTGGTCCTGTGGGGAGCCCTCTACCGCCTGGCGCCGATCGCTGGCATCGCTCGAAACACCTGGCTGGCGATGGGGCTGCTGAACCGCCTGCCGTTCCTGTTTTTGACAGCGCCGCTTTTGAGCGAAGATTGGATGCGTTATGCCTGGGATGGCTGGCTGCTTTCTGAAGGCCAAACCCCGTTCGCCCATCCCCCTTCCGCTCACTCCATCGAGGGGCTCTCCGAGACCGCACGGGCACTGCTTGCGGGCATGAACAGCGCAAATTACCGTGCCATTTACCCTCCTGTTGCCCAGTACATCTTCGCCTTGCTTCACTTCGGTCAGCCGAGTCCAGAAGCCTGGCTCCTCCGATGGCGGCTCGTCCTCTTCGGCGCCGAGGCACTGGCCCTCACCCAATTCGCCCGAGGCCGCGTCCCCCTCCTCCTCCTCGCCACTTGGGCATTGCACCCCTTCGTGATTCACGAGGGCATCGTCAGCGGCCATGCAGACATTCTCGCCATTGCCCTCCTGGCCCTCGTTCTCTCGAAGGTTCCACGCCGCATCCCCGCAGCGGCCACAGCCTTCGCACTGGCCATCGCGACGAAAGTCTTCCCGGTTCTCGTCTTGCCAGCTTGGCTCCGAACGCTTCAGCCCCAAGCCCGCCGCAGCGCCTTCCTCATCGGCACCGCTTGGCTTCTGGCGCTGGGCATTCCTTTCCTCCTCACAGGTGTTGGTGGTGCGTTCGAGAGCATGGGCCTTTTTGCCCATACCTTCGAGTTCAACGCAAGCCTGTATTTTCTGGTCCGTGGCATCGGCACCTGGCTCATCGGCTACAACCCCATTGCCACCATTGGTCCTTTGCTTCTGATGGTGGGCCTGGCCGCTGCACTGGTCATCGGGCTCCGTGAACAACCCGGGGATTGGCGAGCCCGAGGGGCACTGGCCATCGGTGCGCTGCTGCTGTGCGCCACGACCATTCACCCATGGTACTTGTTGTACCCGCTCATGCTGGGCCTAGCAGCGGGGCAGCGCTGGCCTTGGGTTTGGGCCACACTCTCCTGGCTCAGCTACTTGCACTACGGACCCTCCGCGATACCGCCTGTTCTGTGGCTCATCATCGAATACGGCATCACGCTGACCGTTCTCACACTCGATCTCCGGCGTCCTCAACCCTGAACCCTCCACCCTGAACCCTCCACCCTCAAACCTCTTCCCTCCACCCTCAAACCTCCACCCTCAAACCTGTTCCCTCCTCCCTCCTCCCTCAAGCCTCTTCCCTCAAACCTGTTCCCTCCCCCTCACTTGATTCCTGAAACGATGTATTCAAAAATCGGATCATTCCGCTCAGGGCTTGGCTCCTGGAAAGGCAATGGCACGTATTTGGGCGGGTGCAACATCCCGCGCTGCATCATTTCTTCCAAGGTGTCATAATAGGCCATGGAACATTTGCCGATGAGCAGCGGTGAAAGGTCTGCCTGCTCTCGCCAAAGCCCGAAAACCTCTCGCAAGCCCTGCAAGTAGAGGTAGTCTTTCGTCAGACCGCCACCGCGGAAAACGCGCGTCGTCAAGTTGAAGGCATCCATCGCCGGCATGTCGAGTTCATGGGTCAAGTGGCGGTACACTTCAACAAAGTCCTCACCTTGCACCATCATCTCGACAGCGACAACGCGGTAGGCGAGTTCCTTGAGTCGCTTGAGCGTTGTGTTGCCGGACAAATATTCCGCCAAAACCGCGAGTCCCTCCTGCGTGCGGGTGGACACCCGGGTGCCAATCCCCATCAGTTTGAGAGGCTGTGCGGCTGCGTTCATGGTGGTGACCATGTGCACACCGATTTCGTGGTGAACGAGGTATCGAAGTTCCTTCGGCCGGAAGGTCGCCCCCTTTTTGATGAGGACCTTTCGTTCGCTGTTGTTGACCATGGCATCGGCCACAATTCTGGAGGTGACTTGAACCTTTCCCTTGAAACCATAGGCGGCCATCCCGTCAATGAAGGCTTGGCGTGCCTCATCCGTTCCGACGCGTTTTTCTGGACGCAATTCATCCGCCACGGCTGGCAAGTGCAGCAAGTACTGGGCGTTGCGCATGTCATCGTCTGTCGGCCGGCCGTAATAACGCAACGAATTGTACAAGAAATCGGGGGTGCCGAGGGTGGAAAGAAGATCCACCTTGTCCAGGTAAGCACTGATCGTGGACTCATAGAGGCCCCGAATGGCGTCATCGGCAATGGTCTCGACTGGAATTCTGAGCAACCGGCGCTTGAGGTCGAAGGGGTCGAGCATCAAAGGCCGGTATTCAAACTGGGGATTCGTGGCCGCCTTCGCGGCGAAGAACGCCTTGCGCTCGGAGGCGATGTTGATGGGATTGACGAAGTTGAGGACCTCAAAATCTTTCACCAGATTGTACAACTGCCGGTCCACCTCGCGGAGTGCATCGGTCGGCTCCGAGGACAGGAGGCCGGCCGCTTCTGGGGAACGGTGGGACGTGTGGCGTTTG
The DNA here is from genome assembly GCA_965661765.1 of uncultured Flavobacteriales bacterium. GTDB lineage: Bacteria > Bacteroidota > Bacteroidia > Flavobacteriales_D > Sanyastnellaceae > JBMYZL01. Next base: position 36,863 of record CBFIFE010000017.1, on the reverse strand, counting down.
GCGAAAGCCCATGCATGATCGATCACAGCCTGCTTCAAAGCCGCCTGCACAGCACGCACGATGGCTGGATATCGCTCCCCAGTTTCTTCGTTGCAGTACACCTTCGACACCTCCGTGGCCAACACCAGCGTGTGCTCAAAATGTTCGGTCAGATAAGCCAGGTTGTACCCCCGTCCTTGGAACACATCGTTCACGGCACAAAGGCTCGAAATGTCATGCGGGAGCTCTTGGGCGCTCAAGCCATCGGCAAACGCGGTGACTTCATTCGCCCAACGGGCGTCCAGCTTTTCGGAGCCCAAATTCCAGGTCGGCACTTCCCGCTCCCATCGCCGCCAATTGTAGCTGTGAATGTCATACACCACGCAGGCGCCAAATCGCTGTTCAAGCGCTGCGACAAGGGCGTGCATGACTTTGTAAAACCGCTCGTGCTTGGCCAGACTGCGCTGTTTTTCGGCTTTCGTCAAGGGCCGAGACCAAACCCGTTTTCCCCAAGCCTCTTCATACACTGCCGACCCCGGAGCGCGGTTCAAATCGTATTCGTAGCGGGAATCGGTTCCCACCACGGTGATCGGCATCGGGCTGATGAAGGTGTCCGTATCTGGATCTTCTTCCTGCCAGCGCTCGAAATCGTCCAGAACGCATTTCAACTGCAGCTCATGGCGCATGCGGCCGCCTGCATGAATCGCCGTGCACACGAACGGAACGTAATCCGAGATTCGAATTCGCAGCCCAGTATCGGTGGCAATGGCTTCAAAGTCACGACCTGCGCGGATCCGGTCAATGATCTCGGCGCTGGTCAATCGCAACACAGTGCTCACGCGTCGGAAACGGTTTTTTTCAATTCGAAACGCCGCGATTCGGCCCAGGTCCGATGGCGAATCATGTCCTCAGCCCAATCGATGATCCGCCTTTGCAACTTCACCTTGTTCAGGCGGTTGATGTTGACGATGCCACCGGGGCTCAGAACATTCACCTCAATGAGCTTCCCGCCGATCAGGTCGAGCCCTACAAAATACAACCCATCTTTGACGAGCTTGGGCCCAATCAGTTGGCAAACCCGCAACTCCTCCTTGGTCAAATTGTGCTTGTGCACGGTTCCCCCTGCATGGACGTTGCTTCTGGCATCGCCCGGAGCTGGCACCCTGCGCATCGCGCCGATGGGTTCCCCATGCAACATCAGCACGCGGATGTCGCCTTGGTCTGCCCCCTCCACGTAGTCTTGGAGAATCACATAATTCGTTTCGCCGCCTTTTCCTGTGATGTAAAAATCCAACAAGGAGTTCACATTTTGCATGGCATCCTTCTCGATGACAATCACCCCGCTTCCGCCAAACCCATTCAACGGCTTCATGATCATTTTCGGGGCGTCGCCATCCTGGATCACCTTCAACAAGTAATCTTTGTTCTTGCTCACATAGGTGCGCGGCGTGATGGTGTGTGACTCGTCATTCATCGCGGCGGTGTACAATTTGTTGTTCGCCTCGCGCAGCCCCAACACATTGTTCACAATCAACACTTCATCTTTGACGCTGTCCAAGAAATTCAGCACCGTTGCATCCAAAGGCGGATTCGCCCGCATGAAAATCACGTCGAAGCCCGCCAGCGGCAACATCTGTTCTCGAAACTTCGCTTGCTTGTAGAATGTCTCGATGGTCTTCGAAGGCTTGACGCCATCGTCAAACAGTCGGCAAAACGACATGGTGAGTGAATCGCGAATCGTCAGGTTCGCACTGGTGGTGATGGCCACACGATGGCCGCGAATGACACACTCATGGATCATCCGCAACGTGCTGTCCGACTGGGGCGTGATGTGCTCCCAGGGGTACATAATAAAGCAAACGTTCATTTCTTATTTCGTGGCGCGAAAGTAGGCGGTGCGCATTGATTTGCAAAGGTTTCAGGCCAAACCCACTCCACTTTCTCATTATCTTAACACCCCACAACTTGAAAACAACCTTCCATCGCATGATTCATTCCCTGTTCCGCACTGGAAATCAGTATTTTGTCGTGGCTTTGCTCCTGCTTTTTGCTCCTGCCCTCACGGCCCAAACCGCAGACACCACTTGGGTTCAGACCTACACGTTCGAGGCACAAAACAACCCTGCTACGGCCTACGACAGCCCTGGTCGGCGTTGGTTCAATTTTCCGGCAAGTGACAACGATACATCGTATCAGAAAATCTTGATGTACCACACCCTCAAGTGCTTCGAAGATGGCACGGCGGGGAACTTGGGTTATGCGTGCGGCGAATGGGATTACTTGACGTACAGCTATTTGTTCGATCATACGGGGATGCTGGACAGCAATCTGCTGACGCATCCGTTGTATTTGGTGGACGATTTGACGTTTGATTCAGCCCAAATCATCCATTCCCCGCTCGCCGGCCCGCCGCTCGACACGATCGTCACTTTCCTTTCGATGCCGGACGGCGTGATTGGCGGAACGCCGCATCCGACAGAAGCCACGGGCGAATCCTTCACCTTGCTCCCGGATGCAGGGCCCCTCCGAAACCAATTCCTCTGGACCGCAGATGAGCTCTCGGCCCTTGGCATGACCCCGGGGCCCATCACGGCGATTGAATTCCCGGTGGACATGTGGCCGGGGGGCGGCTATGCGCAGCTCCGCGTGCAGACGACGGGCCTGGATTCTTTGTCGGGCTTGGTTCGAAATGGTTGGCAAACCGGCGCCGCGTGGGTGTTCGAAGGTGGCGCGAACCCAGTCGCTTTCGTGCTTGATGCGCCTGTGGAGTGGGACGGCGAATCGAGCCTGCTCGTGGAGTGGGCCATCGAATCGAACAGTTCCCCCATCCTGGTCATGCCGCAAGTCCCGATCACGGAAGCCCCAGGCAAGACATGGCAAGCCTTCCCCGCCGGGCACTACATTCGGTTTGACGGCAACGACAGGTTCGAAGTGGATACCGAGGGATTGGATGCCATCGATGGGGAGGTGACGGTGGAGTTTTGGCAACGGGGCAACCCGGCAGCCCAGCCAGAGAACAACAGCATTTGTGAGGGAATCAATGCCGGCAATGGCCGAGAAATCAACATCCACCTGCCGTGGTCAAATGGCCGTGTCTATTGGGATGCGGGAAACGATGGAGGATATGACCGCATTGACCAAGCCGCAGCGGAATCCGATTATGAGGGGGTTTGGCACCACTGGGCCTTCACAAAGGATGCCACTTCGGGCATCATGCGCATCTTTTTGGATGGCAACTTGTGGCATTCGGGAACAGACAAGGACAACCATTTCGGTGAGATCGTGCGCATGCACATCGGATGCAATGGCACAGGCGGCAATGACTACCGCGGAGATGTCGATGCTTTTCGGTTGTGGTCCGCAGCACTCGATGGCGCGACCCTTGCAGAATGGCACGATCGACCCGTCACGCCGGACCACCCCTTTGCCGATAGCATTCTGAAAGCCTATCATTTTGATGAGGACAACGGATTCAATCCCTCCGATGGCGCCTTGCACGGCAATGCGGGGCGATTCGAATACCGGGCGTCCGAGTGCTTTTGGAATGGTCAGGCCACCTTCGGCAATGCGCGACCAGCGGCCACCTTTGTCCAAGGGGGGGCGGCTTCGGATGCCATTTTCGCAGTGGATCACATTCGCACCGAGCCAGTGCCGCCTCTGAGTGTCGCGATGTTTGAAACTGCCGACAATGCGGTGAGTTGGATCAGCTTGGAGTATGGGTGGCCAGTGGGCAGCACCTCCGTGAAGCGAACCACAGATGGAACCATCCTCGCCGAATACATGATCGACGGGCCTGCCACGGAATACGTCAACGAAACGTTGGCGTACTTCAGTCCGGCCTTTGAAGTCATTGATCGCTACGAACTCGCTCGGTACATCACCCCGTATGGCATCGGTCTCACCCTCGGGGAAGAGGGGTGGACGTGGATTTTTGATGTCACCGACTATGCACCGCTTCTCCGGGACAGCGTACAATTGGAGGCCGGGAACTGGCAAGAACTGCTGGACCTCAAATTCGCTTTCATCGAAGGAACACCTGCCAGGGAAGTGAAGCGAGTGGATGCGTTTTGGAAAGGCACGCACAACCTCGCCACTTTCGACGAGAACATCACCGATCATGTGTTTTCGCCAGCGCCAGGAGAAGAGCAATTTCGGCTGAAAACCCGCGCCAGTGGGCACGGGTTTGGCAGCGGCAACAACTGCGGCGAATTTTGCTTCAACACCCACAGCGTTGCGGTCAACGGGCAAACGCAATGGAGCTGGGAAATCATGCAGGAGTGCGCTGACAACCCATTGTACCCGCAGGGGGGGACTTGGATTTACGACCGTGCGGGCTGGTGCCCGGGGGCGCCGGTGGAGACGAAGGATTGGGAATTGACGGATTTGGTCTCCTCATCTGAGCCTTTCGCAGTGGATTACAACATTGATTATGACCCTGATGGGAACTATCGATTTGAAGGCCAAATCATCGCCTACGCCGCCCCCAATTTCACCCACGATGTTGAAATTTCTGAGGTGCTTTCTCCGTCCGACTTCAAATTGCACAGCCGAACGAACCCCATTTGCGAGTCGCCGACGATCCGCATTCGAAACAACGGCACTTCGCCCATCACTTCTTGTTCGTTCTCCTACTATGTGTCGGGGGAGAACGGCAATGTGGGCGAGGTCGTCACGGGCACTTGGGGAGGCAACCTCGGGTTCTTGGAGTCTGTGGATGTGGCGTTGCCTTATGAGGATGCCATTTTGTTTGACGGGGGAGAGGAGGAGCAGTTGACCTTCCACGTTACCGTGGAATTGCCTGGCGATGAGCAGCTCAACAACAACAGCACCGAAAGCCGCTTTCACCGCGTCCCCACGTGGTCCTACCCAGAGCTCGATGACAACCGCCTCATCATTTGGACAAAGACAAACAATGTCCCTTGGGAAACCCAAGTGGAGTTGACCAACGCCGACGGGGAAGTGGTTTGGGAGCGCGGTTACGCGGATGCGAACACGACGTACCGCGACACCATCGAGATCAACCAAGGCTGTTATCGCTTCACCATCAACGATGCGGGCGACGATGGGACGGATTTTTGGGCGAACAGCGATGGTTCTGGTTTCACGCGCATCAAGCGGGTTGCCGGTGGCAACTTCGTCAACTTTGAGCCGGACTTTGGCAAGTTCATCAGCCAAGCTTTCCATTTCGAGACCAACTTGATTTCTACTGTTGATGAAATTTCGGCTGCTCCAACGCTTTCCCCTTCGCTGGTGGCGTTTCCGAACCCCGCCGACGACATGATTCGCGTCCGGGTCGATGGGGATTTCATCTCTGGCAAACTGCGCCGAGTGACTTGGCGCGATCCGTTGGGTCGGGTCGTCAAAGACGAAATGATGCGAGTCGCAGCGGGTGACTTGCTCGTGGTGGATGCCATGGAATGGCCGTCGGGCATGTATGCCGTTACCATTGAGGGCATCGGGACCACGCGGGTGTTGTTGCGCTGATTGCGGTCCGATTCGAGGTTTTCAGAACATCCGCTTTTGCCCTTTGATCGGGCAAAAGTGGATGTTTTGCGTTCTTACCCCCTCCATTCGGCAGGGGTGTTGGTTCAAAAATTGTTTGAATTTTGGTTTTGCCCCTTCAGAAATAGGGGTAAATTTGCAGAAGATTCAAAAATCCCAATCTCACCCCCCTCTTTTCAATCAACATGAGTTACGAACGCCAAACCGCCCTCAGAGATGTCATGGAACGCACGCCGCAGCACCGCGAACGTCCGGCCAACAAGATCTCCCAGTACTATGGAGACGATGTGTTTCATCTCAACGTCATGCACGAGTATTTGACGGAGGAGGCATTCGATAGCATAGTCGAGGCCATGGAGCGCCACACCCCGATTGACAGGAAAGTGGCTGATCAAGCCGCTGCCGCCATGAAGGAGTGGGCCATTTCCCGCGGGGCGACCCACTACACGCATTGGTTCCAGCCCCTGACGGGCGCCACGGCCGAGAAACATGACAGTTTCATCACACCGACCGGCAACGGCCGAGCGATTGAGAAGTTTGACGGTTCGTTGTTGGTCCAGCAAGAGCCCGACGCCAGTTCTTTCCCCAGCGGCGGCATCCGGAACACGTTTGAGGCCCGAGGCTACACCTTGTGGGACCCGACGAGCCCCGCTTTTGTTTGGGAAAACACGTTGTGCATTCCGACCATTTTCATCAGCTACACGGGCTTTGCTTTGGACAACAAAATGCCTTTGCTGAAGGCGTTGTCGCGGATTGACAAGGCAGCGACTGATGTTTGTCAATACTTCGACCGCAACGTCACGAAGGTCATCGCAACCTTGGGGTGGGAGCAGGAGTATTTTCTCGTCGACAAGGCCTTGCATGCGGCTCGACCTGATCTGCAGATGACGGGACGGGCCCTGTTTGGCGCCGCTCCTTCGAAAGGACAACAATTGGACGACCATTACTTCGGCAGCATTCCTGCTCGGGTGAGTGCGTTCATGAAGGAATTCGAAATGGAAGCCCACAAATTGGGCATTCCTGTGACCACGCGGCACAACGAGGTTGCCCCCAACCAGTTCGAGTGCGCGCCGGTGTTCGAAGAAGCGAATTTGGCCAATGACCACAACTTGCTTCTCATGGAACTGCTAGAGAAAGTGAGTCGCAAGCACAATTTCCGGGTGCTATTGCACGAAAAGCCTTTCCCTGGCCTCAATGGCAGTGGCAAGCACAACAATTGGTCCCTCGGCACAAATACGGGGGTGAACCTGCTCAAGCCTGGCAACAACCCGAAGACAAACCTTCGGTTCTTGACCTTCTTTGTGAACACCCTGGCGGCTTTGCACAAGCGGGCGGATGTGGTTCGGGCGGCCATTGCAGGTGTAGGAAATGACCACCGACTGGGGGCAAACGAAGCGCCTCCTGCGATCATTTCGGCCTTTATCGGCTCCCAATTGTCGGGGTTGCTCGATGAGTTGGAAACCAACATCAAGGCAGGCAAACTCACGCCAGACGACAAAACCGCCTTGAAGCTCGAAATTGGCCGGATTCCAGAAGCAATGCTGGACAACACGGACCGAAACCGGACGTCGCCGTTTGCGTTTACGGGCAACAAGTTTGAGTTGCGGGCGGTGGGCAGCACGGCGAATTGCGCCATTCCCATGACCGTCCTCAACGCCATCGTGGCTGAACAGCTCGAGGCGTTCAAGCAGTCCGTTGATGCGCGAATTGCAGATGGTGACAAGAAGGATGAGGCGATTTTGAAGGAGCTCCAAAAATTGATCACAGAGAGCAAAGCCATTCGTTTTGAAGGCAATGGCTACAGTGAAGCGTGGGTGGAGGAAGCCGCACGGCGGGGGCTTTCGAACTTGCGGACGACCCCTGAGGCGTTGGAGGTGTTCAATCGTTCAGAGGTGCGTGAAATGTTCGAAAAGCTTCAAATCCTTCGGCCGGAAGAACTGCATGCCCGTGTCGAGGTGGAGTTGGAGAATTACATCTTGAAACGCCAAATCGAGTTCCGTGTTCTTTCCGATTTGGCCAGAAACAAGGTGTTGCCAGCGGCGTTGAAATACCAGAATGATTTGCTCGAAAATGTGTCGCGACTCCGAGAGGTCCTCGGGAAGGAAGCCGATGCGTTGTCAAAAGCGCAAATCGCGTTGATTGAGAAGGCTGGCAAGTGGATCCAGTTGATGTTCCAGTTGACGCAGGACTTGGACGCAGTGCACGATGCTGTGGAATCGAAAGAGGACGCGACGGGGCGGGCAACGGGTTATGCGCAGGAGGTCTTGCCGCTGATGGACAAACTTGGGGAGTGTTGCTCTGCATTGGAGCAGGTGGTGGATGATGCGATTTGGCCTTTGCCCAAATTCAGTGAGCTGCTCTTCACGCGCTAAAACTGGAATTTTCGGTTCAAGAAAGCCCGGCGGATGTCGGGCTTTTTTTTTCACAAATCGGCATGAGATGCGGCGAGGTTGGTTTGTATGTCTTACATTCGGCGATTGATATCAAGCGAACTGGAATGCGTAAAAACCTGCAAGCTGTTCTGTCGCAGATGGGCCTCGTCTGTCTGCTCATGTTCACCGGTGTGGCAACCGGATGGAGTCAATCTGAGGAAACTGCCGATGCAGATGCGGAGTTTTCTCGGGCTGGCTATTATGAGGCAAGTCGTGAATACGTCAAGGCGTACGGCGACATCAAAAGCGATCTCGATTTGAAGGGATACACCGCTTTCAGGACAGGCGAATGCTACCGTTTGATGCTGGATCCTGCCGGGGCGGAAGAATGGTACAAGAAGGCAATCGGGTTGAAGTATGGTGAAGACCACCCTGAAGTATACCTCATGTATGGTGATGTGATGCGGGCTCAAGAGGAATACGACGATGCGACCGAATATTACCAAGCGTACAAAGAAGCCGGGGGCGATGCCTCTGTGGCCGATGAGCGCATTCGAATGGTTGACGAGGCCGCATTTGCACTGGACGAGCCGCCCTCACGGTACATTGTAGAGAATTTGCTGCTGCTCAACTCGGATTCGTATGATTTCGGTGTCGGTTATGCTTCGAAGAAGTCGGATGCGATTGTGTTTGCCAGTTCGCGTGAGTCTTCTACGGGTTCTGGTGAGGACCCCATTACCGGGCAGAGTTTTATGGATTTGTTCTCGGCTGAGATTGACAGGAAAGACAATTGGTCGACCCCCAAGCCGTTGAACAACACGGTGAACACGGATTCCAACGAGGGCACGGTGACGTTCGACAAGAAGTACAAGAACATGTACTTCACGCGCTGTGTGGTGGATGGGAAAAACACGTTTGCCTGTGACCTTTACAGATCTTCTGTGATGGGAAGCAGAATGGGACCGGCAGAGTTGGTGGATTTGATTGGACGTGACAACAACGATTCGGCGCAGGTTGGGCATCCCGCTTTTTCCCCTGAGAACGATTATTTGCTTTTTGCCAGCGATATGGAAGGGGGGTACGGTGGCAAGGACCTTTACTATGTCGCTTACAACGATCGAGATGATGTCTTCGGAGAGCCCGTGAACTTGGGGCCGACCATCAATACGAGCGGCGACGAGATGTTTCCTGCGATGAGGTATGACGGCGCTTTGTACTTTGCTGCGTCAGATCGGGGAGGCATGGGCGGCTTTGACATTTTCAAAGCGGAGCCTGAAGGAGAGGAACCGATGACTTTTGGTGAGCCAGAGGCCCTTCCATATCCATTGAATTCAACTTCTGATGACTTCGGCATTGTTTTCTTTGAAGAGGAGGACCGTGGGATTTTCACATCGAACCGCCCTGGAGGGAAGGGAAAAGATGATCTCTACATGTTCTACATGCCGGAGATGAAATTCTGCTATCGTGCGAATGTTTATGACAACGCCACGGGAAATCCGCTGATGGCGAACTTCACTGTTCAGGGGTCGGATGGTTCTTCGTTCCAACTGACAGCGGACGCAGATGGAGCGGTGTCCCTCTGTGAAGACGAAGTGACCAAGGAAACGTCTTACACGGTAGATGTCAAATTGGATGGGTATATCGGGAAGTCCGGATATTTTTCCACAGTGGGGTTGACCGAGAGCACGACTTTCGCCCGTGAGTTCTTCCTCAAAGAAGTCATTTTGGAGGAGGAGTATCCCATGCCACTTGTGTTGTATCCCCTCAACAAAGCTGATCTGCTCGTCAACAATGAGGTGAACTCTGAAGACAGCTTGAATTACCTCGTGGATTTGATGGATGTCAATGAGACGTTCGTGATTCAATTGGAATCGCACACAGACACCCGTGGCGACAAGGGACCCAACATGGAGTTGAGCCAACGCAGGGCACAAACCTGCGTGGACTATTTGATTTCAAAGGGCATCGCGGCGGATCGTCTGGTGGCGACAGGTCGTGGTGAAGATCAACCCCTGATTTCTGATGCTGAAATCAAAGCGATGAAGTCAGAGGCTGAAAAGGAGGCCGCTCACCAATCGAATCGAAGGACAGTATTCAAGATCATTCGATTCGATTACGTCCCGGGACAGTGACGGATCAAACATCGAACCGATACGCCGCCAGAGGTGTTTCTGCTGGAAAAGAGGACGTTCATGAGGCGATTTCTGGCATAGACAAGGGGTTGTTCCCGAGGGCTTTCTGCAAGATTGTTCCGGATCATTTGACGGGGAGTGCTGACCACTGTTTGGTCATGCATGCAGATGGCGCTGGCACGAAGTCATCGCTCGCATACATGTACTGGCGAGAGACCGGAGATTTGTCGGTCTGGAAAGGCATCGCCCAGGATGCCTTGGTGATGAACCTGGATGATTTGCTTTGTGTGGGGGCAACGGGGCCGATGATGCTTTCCAGCACCATTGGCCGAAACAAGCACTTGGTGCCAGGCGAGGTCATCAAGGCCATCATCCATGGGACCGAGGAATTGATTGAGGAGTGGTCAACGTATGGGGTTCAAATCCACAGCACGGGTGGGGAAACCGCGGATGTTGGCGACTTGGTGAGGACGATCATTGTGGATTCCACCGTCACATCGCGCTTGCGCCGGTCCGAGGTCATCGACAACGCGAACATTCAAGCTGGAGATGTTGTCGTGGGCTTGGCCAGCAGCGGTCAAGCATCTTGGGAAAGCGGCTACAACGGTGGCATGGGATCCAATGGCCTCACGTCCGCGAGACATGATGTGTTCGCCAAGTCATTGGCAACATTGTATCCCGAAAGCTTCGATTCGGCGTTGCCATCTGAGGTGACATATTCTGGGACAAAGGCATTGCGCGACTCGCTTCCGGGTGTTCCATTGGATGCAGGCAAACTGGTTCTTTCGCCCACCCGCACGTATGCGCCACTGTTGATGCCATTCATTCGAGCGCATCGATCTGCGATTCATGGCATGGTGCATTGTTCTGGCGGTGCCCAAACCAAAGTGTTGCATTTCATCGACGATTTGCATGTGGTCAAGGACAACATGCTGGACATCCCACCCCTTTTCGAGTTGATTCAGAGGGAGTCTGGAACGGATTGGCGGGAGATGTACCGCGTGTTCAATATGGGGCACAGAATGGAGGTGTATACGGACGTTCAGACGGCTGAAGCTCTCATTGCAGAAGCGAGTGGACTTGGTGTAGATGCCGCCATTGTCGGTCGTTGCGAACCTTACAAGGGAAAGCGAGTCACCATCAGTGGTCCTCACGGTACTTTTATGTACGAGAGCTGATTGCGGCATGGCGGTTGAGGATTCGGTGCTGTTGTCTCAAATGTCTGCCATCGCCGATCGCTTCGGCGAGGTAGAGAAATCCGTTGCAGATCCGTCTTTGATGGGAGATCCTCAGGCCTATGCAGGGTTGATGCGCGAGTATCGTCGTCTCCAGCCTGTTGTGGACCATTTTCGACATTGGCAAGCGGTCTTGAATGGATGGAAAGAAGCAGAGGCATTGAAGTCCTCCGAAGACCCTGAATTGGCAGCCATGGCAGGAGAAGAAGCCGCTGCCCTCATTCCCGTGTTGGCCAAATGTGCAGAAGAGGCTCAAATCCTGCTCTTGCCACGTGATGATGCAGATGAGCGCGCTGTGATGTTGGAGATTCGGGCGGGCACAGGAGGAGACGAGGCCGCGCTTTTCGCTGGTGATTTGTACCGGATGTACGCCCGATACGCAGAGAATCAAGGTTGGCGATTCTCCTTGATTGATGCTCATGAGGGCACCGTCGGAGGATACAAGGAAATCATCGCGAGAATGGATGGTGAGGGCGTTTTCGGTGTGATGAAGTTTGAAAGTGGCGTCCATCGGGTGCAACGCGTTCCCACCACAGAAAGTCAAGGGAGGGTGCACACTTCGGCAGCCACGGTTGCCGTCTTGCCAGTGGCTGAGGAAGTGGATGTGGACCTGGACATGAAGGATGTTCGACGAGATACCTTTCGGGCGAGTGGCGCAGGTGGCCAACACGTCAACAAAACCGAATCAGCCGTTCGACTCACCCACTTGCCCACGGGCATTGTTGTGGAATGTCAAGATGGCCGTTCTCAGCATGCGAACTTCGATCGTGCGCTGGAAGTGCTGCGTTCAAGAATGTTTGAGCAGTTGAGGGTTGCGCGACAACAGAAGGAGGCCGCGACCCGGAAAACACTGGTCAGTACTGGCGATCGCTCTGCGAAAATTCGGACCTACAATTTTCCTCAAGGACGGGTCACAGATCACAGAATCGGACTCACCCTGCACGCTTTGCCCGCTGTCTTGGGTGGAGATTTGAACCCCATCAGCGATGCCCTCCGACAAGCCGAACAGGCGGAATTGCTGCGCAACACATTTTCTTCTTGAACCCCTTTTTCACATGATTCCTGATCGCGACGCCATTTTTGCCCAAATTCAACGGAAGCAATCCTTCCTTTGCATCGGTTTGGACCCGGATCTTGATCGCATTCCAGCGTGTTGTGGAGAGGGGGTGGAGGCCATGGAAAATTTCTGTCGGGATGTCATTGCGTGTACCCAGGATTGTGCCGTGGCCTACAAACCCAATCTTGCCTTTTTTGAGCAATGCGGTTCGGCTGGTTATGCTGCCTTGGAGCGTCTCGTGGCATTGATTCCATCAGATTGCATGGTGATTGCGGACGCCAAGCGCGGCGATATCGGCAACACATCGGCAAGGTATGCTGATGCAATGTTCAACGCGCTTGGTGCCGATGCGGTGACGGTGGCGCCATATATGGGCTTCGACAGCGTGGGACCGTTCTTGGCTGCGGGGCCAGGGCGTTGGACCATCTTGCTTGCCTTGACGTCCAATCCAAGTGCAAAAGACTTTGAATTCCATGGGGATCAACCGCTTTATGAACGTGTCTTGGATTTGGGCCAAACCTGGGGCACACCGGACAACCTGATGTTCGTTGTGGGCGCCACGCGTCCTGAATTGCTTCGTACCATTCGCGAGCGCGTGCCGGATCATTTTTTCCTCGTCCCTGGCGTGGGCGCTCAGGGAGGAACGGTTCAAGCGGTTGCCGATGCCGCACTCAATGATCGATGCGGATTGTTGGTCAACTCGTCAAGGGGCATTTTGTACGCCAGTTCGGGAGAGGACTTTGCGGAACGGGCTGGTGACGCGGCTCGGGAAATGCAACAGGAGATGGCCGAAATCTTGGGGGCTCGGGGTTTGGTTTGATGGCCAAATCTGCACCTTCAAAAAAATGACAGGGTCAGTGGCGGGGCTTCGCGTGTTCCCGTTTAAATTCATCCGATGTGAAAGTCATTGACATCAGGACCAAGATTCGCTCCCGACTCGCCGCATCGGTGGTTGTTTTGCTTGCCATTGTCGGGATTGGCGCCGTGGGGTACGTAGGCATTGAAGGCTATACAGTCACGGAATCCTTGTACATGACAATCATCACGGTTTCCACGGTGGGGTTTGGTGAAATCCGTCCTTTGAGCAACGCCGGAATGATGTTCACTTCGGCTTTGATTGTCAGCAGCATTGGTACGTTTGCTTACGCCGCTTCATCCGTGACACATTACTTTGTGGACGGCGATTATCGCCGAGCCTTTCAGAAACAACGCCACGAGCGCATCTTAGCCAAGATGGAAAATCATGTCATCATTTGTGGTTTTGGTCGTGTAGGCGATCAGGCAGCAGAAGAATTGAAAAGCCACGACACGCCTGTGGTTGTCATTGAGTCGGATCCTGAAAAAGTCCAGGCCTTGCGAGCGGCGGGGTGGGAAGCCATTGAAGGGGATGCGACCGACGACGAGAACTTGCGGCGCGCAGGGATTGGCAGAGCGAAGGCCCTGCTGACCACGCTTCCTGACGATGCGGGCAACGTCTACGTGGTTCTGGCCGCAAAGGAACAGAACCCCGATTTGCTCATCATATCGAGGGCCTCAAATGGAACGGCCGTTCACAAACTGCGCGTGGCCGGTGCACGCAATGTCATCATGCCGGACCGCGTCGGCGGTGCCCACATGGCGACGCTGGTGGCCATGCCGGATGTTGTGGAATTCATGGATCACATTCGAATCCAAGGTGCGGGTGATGTCAATTTGGAAGAGGTTGCCGTTGGTGATTTGCCGGGGAATGTCCGTTTGACAATGGATGGTGTGTTCGATGCTGCGCGCCGAATGGGCGTCAATGTGATCGGCTTGAAGCGGTCGACCGGAGAATTTGTGATCAATCCAGGTGCTGAAACCCGCTTGGATGCGGCCTGCAAGCTCTTTGTCTTGGGCAATGCTGACCAAATCCGGCGTCTGCACACTTTTCTCCGACAACCGTGAATCGGTCTGCGGCTGTTTCCACTGAGTTTGTATCTTGCCCCGAACCTGTCCAGAAAACGATTCAGATGACGAATTTCCGAGCGCTTGTCATGGCAATTGGCGCAATTTCCTTGCCCATCTTCAGCCATGCTGCTACCTCACTTGATGACCGAATCAATTCAGTCATGGAGCCGGTCACGAACGCGATCATGAAGGTGATTTTCTTTTCCGTCAGCTTGGGCGGAATGGACATCCCGTTTGTTTTGATTTGGCTGCTGGCCGGAGCAATCTTCTTCACGATTTATTTCAAGTTCCTCAATATCAGGGGGTTTCAACATGCACTTGACGTGGTCCGTGGCAAGTTTGACGACCCCAATCACCAAGGTGAAGTCAGTCACTTTCAAGCATTGACAGCGGCGCTCAGCGGTACGGTGGGTGTGGGAAACATCGCTGGTGTCGCGGTGGCTGTGAGTCTCGGAGGGCCAGGGGCCACCTTTTGGATGATTGTTGCGGGCTTGCTCGGGATGAGCAGCAAATTCATTGAGTGCACATTGGGGACCAAATACCGGAAGCACAACCCCGACGGCACGGTGTCGGGTGGTCCAATGTACTACCTGAGCGATGGCCTCAAAAACAAAGGGTTTGGCGGTGTCGGAAAAGTGCTCGCTGCTCTGTTTGCGATTGCCTGCATCGGTGGGTCGTTCGGCGGCGGCAACATGGTTCAAATCAATCAAGCCACCCAACAATTGATTGACGTGACAGGCGGTGATGCGAGTTTTTTTGCGGGCAGGGGATGGATTTTCGGGGCTTTGATGGCGGTGGTTGTGGGGTTCATCATCATCGGAGGCATCCGAAGCATTGCCAAAGTGACAGACAAGGTCGTTCCATTCATGGTGGGCATCTACATCGTTGGAGCGCTGGTGGTGATTTTTGGCAACCTCGGCGAGGTCCCTGCGGCATTTGCGCGCATTTTTTCAGGTGCCTTCAGCAGTGATGCCATGTATGGCGGGTTTGTTGGGGTTCTGATTCAGGGCTTCAAAAGGGCGGCGTTTTCAAACGAAGCGGGCATTGGCTCAGCTTCAATTGCTCACTCGGCAGCAAAGACAGATGAGCCTGTATCTGAAGGCATTGTGGCCTTGTTGGAGCCTTTCATTGATACAGTCGTCATTTGCACGATGACGGCACTGGTCATCATCATCTCGGGGTATGGCGACTACACCCAGGAAGCTGTTTTGGCGAGTGCGAAGGCAGGAGAATTGAAGGCCATCAATTTGACGTCTTCGGCATTTGCTGGGACCATGAGTTGGTTTCCTATGGTGCTGTCGGTGGCAGTGATTTTGTTCGCCCTGTCCACCATGATCAGTTGGAGCTATTATGGGCTGAAGGCCTGGACGTATTTGTTCGGCGAAAGCCGTGCTGCAGATCTGTCCTACAAGGCGATCTTCTGTTTGTTTGTGGTGGTGGGGTCAGCGATTTCGGCGCAGTCGGTCTTTGATTTTGGGGATGCCATGATCTTCGCCATGTGTTTCCCGAATGTTTTGGGCCTGTATTTCCTGGCACCCGAGGTTTCCCGGGATTTGAAAAGCTATTTCCGCCGCGTCAAATCTGGAGAAATCAAGAGATACGATTGACGGAAGATGCTGCAGGGTTGAGGAAGAATGGGATAGTGGATGATGCGGGAGACGAGAACAAAAGACTGGTTGGTGTTTGTGTTGGCCTCGGCGGTGTTGGCGCTGGGCTGGAGGACCTGGAACCGCTTGGAGTGGGAGCGTGGTTTTGAACCCGGTCCATGGAAGCCCCTCCATGTGGCGGATGTCCTTTGCATATTGGAGGAATTGCCCGTTCGCGTGCCATGGCCAAGGCGAAAGCAATCGTTTTCCAATCAGCCAAGGGTGGAGTCACAGTTGGGTTCCGACCAGGTGCCCGCACCAGAGCCGGAGGGCAAGGAGGCTGTGCCTGCACCCAATTGGATAGATGTCAACAGCCTCGATAGTGCAGGGTGGGATGCCTTGCCTTGGATTGGTGCTTGGACGGCCCGGCGGATTGTCAAATACCGGGAATCCCTCGGTGGCTTTGTGGATTTGGCGCAAATCGCAGAAGTTTACCACATTCATGACAGTGCCGTCGCGATGGTTCAAAATCAGGGTCGTGTGGACTTCGCAAAAGTTCGGCTGATTTGTGTGGACACCTGCAGTTGGAAAACAATGGTTGGGCATCCGCTGATCGATCGGGACTTGGCCAGTCTGATCGAGCGTTACCGCACCCAGCATCCGCTTCAAACCGTTGGTGATCTGCGCGATGCTCAAGCGTTGGATTCTGTGCGCTTGGCGAAAGTCTCTTCCTATCTGACGATTTGCTCTCCGTCGGAGGAGGGATTTTGACGAACTTTGCTTCCCAAACCCGGAACAATGAATTTCCACGAGTCAGAAGATTTGAAATTGATCCGCCAATCTGTGCGTGATTTTGTCGAACGCGAAGTGTTGCCGCACAGAATGGAATGGGACGAGAGTCAGCATTTCCCGAAGGATCTGTTTCGGCGAATGGGCGAGATTGGATTGATGGGCATGTTGGTTCCTGAGGCGTATGGGGGAGCTGGACTTGGGTATTTTGAGTACAAGGCTGCAATAGAGGAAATTGCCCGTGTTTGCGGGTCCATCGGTTTGTCGATGGCTGCGCACAATAGCCTGTGCACGAATCACATATTGACTTTTGGATCTGAAGCTCAGAAGAGAAGGTTTTTGCCCAAACTCGCTTCTGGTGAGCACATCGGAGCATGGGGACTGACAGAAGCCAATACAGGGAGCGACGCAATGCGCATGACGTGTGTTGCTCGCCGGGACGAGGCGCGAGGCGGATGGATTCTGAATGGAACAAAAAACTGGATCACGCACGGAATCAGTGGGGATGTGGCCGTGGTTTTGGCACGTACGGGTGACCTGCTTGACAGCCGTGGAATCACGGCCTTTGTTTTGGACCGGGATACACCAGGTTTTCGGGGAGGAAAGAAGGAAAACAAATTGGGGATGCGCAGCAGTGAAACAGCTGAGCTCATCTTTGAAGATTGCTTCTTGCCCGACGATCAGGTTTTGGGCCAAACCGGCGAGGGGTTCATTCAAGCCATGAAAATCCTTGACGGGGGGCGCATCAGCATTGCATCGCTCGCTTTGGGCATTGCCCGTGGTGCGCTGGAAACCGCGCGCGATTATGCATTGGAGCGGGAACAGTTTGGCCAGCCCATTGCGCATTTTCAAGCCATTGGGTTCAAGTTGGCGGAGATGGCGACCCAGTTGGAAGCTGCAAATTTGCTCACCTTGGAGGCGTGCGACTTGAAGATGAAAGGGGAGCCAGTGACAAAGGTGTCTGCCATGGCCAAATACGAAGCTTCAGAAGTCAGTGTCCGGTTGGCCACCGAGGGGGTTCAAATCCTTGGAGGATACGGCTACACGAAAGATTTTCCTGCAGAAAAGTATTATCGCGACGCCAAACTGTGCACAATAGGAGAGGGGACTTCAGAGATCCAAAAGCTCGTGATCAGCAGGGAATTGCTGAAAGGTTGATTTTTCTTTGGGACATTCTTTTTCTCATCGATTTTCACTATGTTTGCCCCCGCAAAAGAGAAGATATGCTTTCGATTCCGGTAAAAGAAGGAGACAACATTGAGCGCGCGCTCAAGCGTTTCAAGAAAAAGTTTGACAGAACCAAACGCATGCGCGATTTGAGAACGCGACGTGAGTTTGTGAAGCCAAGTGTGGAGCGTCGGGAGCAAATGAAAAAAGCTGTTTACAAGAACAAGCTCAATCTGCGCGAAGAGTAAAATTGTTTTGCGAGATTGACGGAAAAAGGCGATATTGTCACAGACGATATCGCCTTTTTCCGTTGAAACCAGAACGCGCTCATATCACTGCTTTTCTTGACTACTTGCAAAAAGAGAAGCGAGGGTCGACGCACACCATGCGCTGTTATCGATCTGATTTGAATCAATTTGTTGATTTCATTGAGAAGAATCACGGCAACGGGAGTTTGTTGACGGTCAAAAACGAATGGCTGCGCGCGTGGGTGGTGGAGTTGATGAAGGAGGGGAGAGCACCGAGAACCATCCATCGCAAGGTGTCTGCATATCGCACCTTTGTGCGATACGCCCGCAGGAGTGGGCAAATGGATGAAGATCCTTCTGAATCCCTTCCTCTGCCTAAGTTGGAAAAGAGACTGCCCAATGTGGTTCCTGAGCGAAGCATGGCGGAATTGTTTCGTGATGAAGTGTTCACCGGTGATTGGAAAGGGCGCCGAGATCGAGCCATTCTCGGAATGCTCTATGAGACAGGGATGCGCCTGAGCGAGTTGATTGACCTCCAGCAGTCGTCCATTGATCCCTCGAGAGGCGAAATCCGAGTCCATGGCAAGGGAGGAAAGGACAGGGTCCTGCCCTTGTTGACTTCGACGGCAGATTTGGTCAAAGCGTATTTGGACGCCTGTCCATACGAAAGACCATTTCTTTTCGTTACGGATGCAGGAAGGTCTTTGTATCCCTCCTTCGTGTACCGCCGCGTCAATCATTACCTTGAAAAAGTTTCGACATTGGACAAGACCAGTCCACACGTTTTAAGACATACGTTTGCTACCCACCTATTGAGTCAAGGAGCGGAGATTTCAGCAGTCAAGGACCTTCTGGGCCATGCTTCTTTGAGCTCCACTCAGATTTACACGCACCATTCGCTTGCACGGTTACAAGAGTATCATCGGTTGAGTCCCCTCGATGACCGGGAGGGAGGCGGCCATTAATCAAAGCACAGTGCCATGCAGGTACAAATTCATTCCATTCATTTCGATGCCGATCGGCGTCTGTTGAATTTCATTCAAGACAAGTTGGAGAAGTTGAACACCTTTCACGACTCCTTGATTCGCGCTGAGGTCTTTTTGCGCTTGGAAAAAAATTCTGGACAGGAGAACAAGATTGCGGAGGTCAAATTGCACATTCCAGGTGCTGATTTGTTTGCCAAACGCAGGGCAACGAGTTTCGAAGCCGCGGGCGACGAAGTCACTGAGGCCCTGCGAAGGCAGATTTTGAAGCAGCGAAAGCGGAGGGAAACTGCAGCAATTGACTGATCGAACTGCTTTCCAAAAAAATCTTCAGAATTTCGTTTCTTCCTGCTTGGAAGCACGAGTTTCTTTCTTACATTTGCCGTCCTGAAAACCAGGGCGGCATTTTTTTTGTCGTTGTTCTTTGTGGCATGCCGATGTAGCTCAGTTGGCCAGAGCAGCTGATTTGTAATCAGCGGGTCGGGGGTTCGAATCCCTCCATCGGCTCTTTTTTTTGGTACCAAAGGGGGTACGCCGGAGTTGGAGAGCCGGGGCAGACTGTAAATCTGTTGTCTACGACTGAATAGGTTCGAATCCTATTACCCCCACACCGCGTTTCCGACGGGAAAAGCACAAGCGGAAGTAGCTCAGTTGGTAGAGCATCAGCCTTCCAAGCTGAATGTCGCGAGTTCGAATCTCGTCTTCCGCTCTTCTTTTGAAGAAAGCCGATGTAGCTCAGGGGTAGAGCGCATCCTTGGTAAGGATGAGGTCACGGGTTCAATTCCCGTCATTGGCTCGAACTATTGTGAAACCAGACAGTTAACTTAAACAGCTAGGCTATGGCTAAAGAAACGTTTGACCGGTCGAAGCCCCACGTCAACATCGGGACCATTGGTCACGTCGACCACGGTAAGACAACCCTTACCGCTGCAATCACGAAGGTCCTTGCAGACGCGGGGTACAGTGAGGCGCGCTCATTTGATCAAATTGACAATGCTCCTGAAGAGAAGGAGCGCGGCATCACGATCAACTCGTCGCACGTTGAGTACCAGACTCTAAATCGTCACTACGCACACGTTGACTGTCCAGGTCACGCTGACTATGTGAAGAACATGGTGACGGGTGCGGCTCAGATGGACGGAGCAATCCTCGTGGTTGCTTCTACAGATGGTCCCATGCCACAGACACGTGAGCACATCCTGCTCGGTCGTCAGGTGGGCATCCCGCGCATTGTTGTGTTCATGAACAAAGTGGACATGGTGGATGATGCGGAGTTGTTGGAACTCGTTGAAATGGAAATTCGTGAGCTGTTGAGCTTCTACGAGTACGATGGAGACAACGGTCCAGTTGTTCAAGGCTCCGCATTGGGTGCATTGAATGGTGAGCCAAAGTGGGTTGATACTGTTTTGGCTTTGATGACTGCTGTTGATGAGTGGATTGAGATTCCACCACGAGACAACGAGAAGCCTTTCTTGATGTCCATTGAGGACGTCTTCACCATCACCGGTCGTGGTACGGTCGCAACTGGACGGATTGAGACGGGTGTCATCAACACTGGTGATGAAGTCGAAATTCTCGGCATGCAGGAGGAGGCAATGAAGACGACCATCACAGGTGTAGAGATGTTCCGCAAGATTTTGGATCGCGGTGAAGCTGGTGACAACGTTGGTTTGTTGCTTCGTGGCATCGACAAGAAGGACATCCGCCGTGGTATGGTTATTGCTGCGCCGAAGTCCATTACGCCGCATACCAACTTCAAGGCAGAGGTGTACATCTTGAAGAAAGAAGAAGGTGGACGCCACACGCCTTTCCACAACAAGTATCGTCCTCAGTTCTACTTCCGCACGACGGACGTCACTGGAGAGATCTTCTTGGAAGAGGGTCGTGAGATGGTGATGCCTGGAGACAACGTCTCCATCAACGTACAGTTGATCAACCCAATTGCGATGAATGTTGGTTTGCGTTTTGCAATCCGTGAGGGTGGTCGCACTGTCGGTGCTGGTCAGGTTACAGAAATCACGCAGTGATCATTTCGAATTTTTGAATTTTGAGAAAAGAAGGTGCGCCCTTTGTGGTGTGCCTTCTTTTCCATCTACGGGCGTAGCTCAATTGGCAGAGTAGTGGTCTCCAAAACCATTGGTTGCAGGTTCGAGTCCTGCCGCCCGTGCTAAAACCTTGTATCCCATGTCTCAGATCACCGAGTATTTTCAAGATGCATACGAAGAACTGGTTACAAAAGTGACCTGGCCAAGTTGGAAAGAACTTCAAGGTGCTTCGGTATTGGTGTTTGTCGCGTCCTTATTGATTGCGGGCATTGTCTTCGTGATGGATTGGGCATTTGGTGTCAATGCTGGTGACTCCATCTGGAGAGGGGTGATCGGTTTGATTTACGAATTGCTTTGATTGGTTCTGAAGCCATTGCTATGAGTGATATTGACAAAAAGTGGTACGTGGTTCGGGCAATCAGCGGTCAGGAGAAGAAAGTCAAGGAGACTTTGGAGACTGAAATCGCGGCTGAAGGCTTACAGGACTACGTTGGACAAATCTTGATCCCGATGGAAAAGGTTTTCCAAATCCGCAATGGCAAAAAGGTTTCCAAGGAACGGAATTTGTTCCCTGGTTACATCTACATCGAAGCGGCGCTGGTCGGTGAGGTGCCTCACATTGTGAAAAACGCGACGGGTGTGATTGGTTTTCTGGGCGCAGAGAAGCGTGGAGAGCCTCTGCCTGTTCGACAGCACGAAATCAACCGAATCCTCGGTGTGATTGATGACCTAGAGGATACCGAAGAGGAAATCAACATTCCTTTCCAGGTGGGTGAAATGGTCAAGGTGACCGATGGCCCATTCAACGGATTCAATGGAAACATCGAAGAGGTCAACGAAGAAAAGAAAAAGTTGAAAGTGATGGTAAAAATCTTTGGCAGGAAAACCCCTGTCGAACTTGGTTACCTGCAAGTAGAAAAAGACGTTTAATTCGGAACAGACAGCCTTGACAGTCGCAATGTCCTTTTTAATGCTTCCCATTTGCGCGCGTCGTGGACTGTTCAATATAAATCACTATGGCTAAAGAAATAGCTGGACTCATCAAACTGCAGATTCGCGGTGGTGCAGCCAATCCTTCACCTCCAGTCGGACCGGCCCTCGGTGCGAAAGGGGTGAATATCATGGAGTTCTGTAAGCAATTCAATGCTCGGACCCAGGATAAAGCGGGAAAGGTTGTTCCTGTGGTCATTACAGTTTACGGCGACAAGTCTTTTGACTTTGTCATTAAGACAGCTCCTGCTGCGGTACAATTGCTCGAAGCTGCAAAGCTGAAAGGTGGTTCTGCCGAGCCCAACAGGAAGAAGGTCGGTGCCGTGAATTGGGATCAAGTGCGGACAATTGCAGAAGACAAGATGCCTGATCTGAACTGTTTTTCAGTGGAATCCGCGATGCGGATGGTCGCTGGAACGGCTCGGAGCATGGGGCTTCGTGTCGAAGGTGAACGCCCTTTCTAAGTCACAAAATCGCGCAAAATGGGACGATTGACAAAGAACCAAAAGGCCATTGCGGAAAAGTTCGACGCCGAGAAGGCGTATGCGTTGGCGGATGCGACTTCCTTGGTGAAGGAGCTGTCGACGACGAAGTTTGACGCTTCCGTAGATTTGGCGGTGCGACTCGGCGTAGACCCTCGAAAAGCGAATCAGATGGTTCGTGGAACAGTTTCCCTGCCTCATGGCACGGGCAAGACTGTCCGCGTGCTTGTGCTTTGCAATCCTGACAAAGAGCAGGAGGCAAAGGACGCTGGTGCGGATTTCGTCGGTTTGGACGAGTTTGTGGCAAAGATCAAGGACGGATGGACCGACGTGGATGTTATTATTACCACTCCCCAGGTCATGGGCAAAGTGGGGGCTTTGGGTCGAATTCTCGGTCCAAGAGGCTTGATGCCGAACCCCAAATCTGGCACCGTGACCATGGAAGTCGGAAAGGCTGTACAAGACGTGAAGGCGGGCAAAATTGATTTCAAGGTTGACAAATATGGCATTATCCATGCCTCTGTAGGAAAGGTTTCTTTTTCTGCGGACAAGCTCGAGGAGAATACCCGAGAAGTGATGTCAACTTTGATGCGGTTGAAGCCTGCTGCTGCCAAGGGAACCTACATGATGAGCATTTATTTGAGCTCAACAATGGGGCCGGGCATTCTCGTCGATCAAAAGTCTGCTTTGGCATAACCATCAACCTGAGAACTCATGACTCGAACAGAGAAAAATCAACAGATTGAAGAGCTCGCCCAGGTGTTGTTGGAGAATCCTGTTGTTTACTTGACGGATGCCTCAGGGCTGAACTCAGAGGGAACGACAAATCTTCGCAGGGAGTGCTACAAAAAAGACATTGGCGTTCGGATGGTCAAAAACACCTTGTTGCGCCAAGCAATGGAGCGTGTGGAAGGAAAAGATTACAGCGAGCTGTATGAAGTTCTGAAGGGCCAAACCGTCGTGATGGTCGGTGAGGTAGGCAACGCGCCTGCGAAACTTTTGAAGGATTTCAACAAGAAGTCTGAACTGGTTTCGCTCAAGGCCGCTTACGTCGAGGAAGCTTGTTACGTTGGATCGGAGCACTTGGAGGCTCTGACAGCAATCAAATCGAAGGACGAACTCATTGCAGACGTTGTGGCTTTGCTGCAGTCTCCTGCGAAGAATGTTCTCGGATCATTGCAGTCTGCAGGAAATACCTTGTCTGGCTTGGTGAAGACCTTGTCAGAACGTGAAGGATAATTTCCACCTAGTCAAACATAAGAACAATTTAATACAACATCATCATGGCTGATTTGAAGGAAATGGCCGAAGCCCTCGTAAACCTCACTGTAAAGGAGGTCAACGAATTGGCTGGTATTTTGAAAGACGAATATGGCATCGAGCCGGCAGCAGCTGCTGTTGCGGTTGCAGGTCCTGCAGGAGGCGGAGACGCAGGTGCTGCAGAAGAGCAAACTGAATTCGATGTGATTTTGAAATCTGCTGGTTCTGCGAAGCTCGCAGTTGTTAAGGCAGTGAAGGAGTTGACCGGTCTCGGCTTGAAAGAGGCAAAGGAAATCGTCGACAGTGCACCTTCTCCATTGAAGGAGGGCGTGTCCAAGGACGAAGCCGAAGCGCTCAAGCAGCAACTCGAGGAAGCCGGTGCTGAAGTCGAGCTCAAGTAATTCGATTTCCTGCTAACGGAGTAGGTCTAGGTGAGGATGCAGGTCCTCGCCTAGACCTTTTTTTGCCTTTTAAAAAAACCTGCAAACCAATCGTCTGTTCTCACTACTGAATCCCCTGCACCATGACCCTGGTGAAGCAACCGAAACCAGAGCGCATGAGCTTCTCCTCCGTGGAGTTGCCATTGGCTCATCCTGACTTCCTCGACATCCAGTTGCGCTCTTTCCAAGAGTTCTTCCAGTTGGAGACGAATCCGGAGAACCGAGAGTCTGAAGGCCTATTTAAGGTTTTCAGTGAAAACTTTCCCATTACGGATACGAGAAATCAGTTTGTCCTCGAATTCCTGGATTATTTCATCGATCCGCCTCGATACAGCATCGACGAGTGCATTGAGCGAGGTTTGACTTATAGTGTTCCCCTCAAAGCCAAGCTGAAGCTGTATTGTACGGACCCGGAACACGAAGATTTTGAGACCATCGTTCAGGATGTTTATTTGGGAACCATCCCCTATATGACGCCGCAGGGTTCTTTTGTAATCAATGGCGCAGAGCGTGTGATCGTCAATCAATTGCATCGTTCTCCAGGTGTGTTCTTCGGCCAGAGCCGTCATGCCAATGGCACGAAATTGTATAGTGCTCGAATCATCCCATTCAAGGGGTCTTGGATCGAGTTTGCGACGGACATCAACAGTGTCATGTATGCCTACATTGACAGGAAGAAGAAGTTGCCGGTGACCACGTTGTTGCGTGCAATAGGCTACGAAACAGACCGAGATATTTTGGACATTTTCGACCTTGCAGATGAGGTCAAGGTGAGCAAGGCCGGGTTGAAGCGCGTTGTCGGCCGGCGGTTGGCGGCGCGGGTCTTGAAGACCTGGATCGAAGATTTTGTGGACGAGGATACTGGTGAAGTGGTGTCCATTGAGCGGAATGAAGTGGTGATGGATCGGGAGACGTTGCTCGAGAAGGAGCACATTGATTTGATCATCGATGCTGGGGTCAAGAGCATCATTCTTCACAAAGAGGAAATCAATCAAGCGGATTACGCGATCATTTACAACACCCTTCAGAAGGACAGTTCCAACAGCGAGAAGGAGGCGGTTGAATACATTTATCGGCAATTGCGGAATGCAGAGCCGCCAGATTTGGAAACAGCTCGTGGGGTGATTGACAAGCTGTTTTTCTCTGAGCAGCGTTACGACTTGGGTGAGGTTGGTCGATTCAGAATCAACAGGAAGCTGGAGATTGACGACGCTGTGCAGAATCGGACCTTGACGAAAGATGACATTTTGAAAATCATCAAGTACCTCTTGGATTTGGTGAATTCAAACGCTGATGTCGATGACATTGATCACCTGAGCAACCGACGCATTCGGACCGTAGGGGAGCAATTGTACAATCAGTTTGGAGTGGGCCTCGCGCGGATGGCCAGAACCATTCGTGAGCGAATGAATGTTCGGGACAATGAGGTCTTCACGCCGACGGATTTGATCAACGCCAAGACGTTGAGCTCGGTCATCAACAGCTTTTTCGGCACGAATCAGCTGTCGCAGTTCATGGACCAAACCAATCCGCTGAGTGAGGTGACCAACAAGCGCCGGATTTCGGCGTTGGGACCAGGCGGACTTTCGCGAGAAAGAGCGGGTTTTGAGGTGCGTGATGTGCACTACACCCACTACGGACGTCTTTGCACCATCGAGACGCCGGAAGGCCCAAACATTGGTCTGATCAGCAGCTTGTGTGTTTACGCGAAGGTGAACCGATTGGGCTTCATTGAAACCCCATATCGAAAGGTGATCGAAGGCAAGGTCACGAACGACATCGTGTATTTGTCTGCAGAGGAGGAGGATGCCAATCTCATTGCACAAGCGAATGCGCCGATCGAAGGGGATGGCACGTTCAAGAACGACATCGTCAAGGCGCGTATGGAGGGTGATTTCCCCCAGGTAGAGCCAGGCCAGTTGGACTTCATGGACGTTGCGCCCAACCAAATCGCTTCGATTGCTGCATCACTGATTCCATTTTTGGAGCACGATGATGCCAACCGTGCGCTGATGGGGT
The DNA here is from genome assembly GCA_965661765.1 of uncultured Flavobacteriales bacterium. Lineage (GTDB taxonomy): Bacteria > Bacteroidota > Bacteroidia > Flavobacteriales_D > Sanyastnellaceae > JBMYZL01. The sequence goes on along the minus strand of CBFIFE010000017.1, from coordinate 10,651 downwards.
CGAACATGATGCGGCAGGCGGTGCCGTTGATTCGTCCGGCTGCGCCCATCGTAGGAACGGGCTTGGAGAAGTCCGTTGCCGAGGACTCAAGGGTACTGCTGCGGGCGGAGGCCGATGGTGTCATCGAGTACGTGGACGCCAATGAAATTCGCATCAAATACGATATGGACGAGATGGACCGTCTCGTTACGTTTGACAGTGACATCTCTGTGTATCCGTTGACCAAGTTCAAGCGAACCAACCAAGGAACATGCATGAACCTCAAGCCAATCGTTGCCAAGGGACAGCACGTGGTGACTGGCCAGGTTTTGGTTGAGGGGTACTCTACACAGGCGGGCGAGTTGGCCTTGGGCCAAAACATGAAGGTTGCCTTCATGCCATGGAAAGGTTACAACTTCGAGGATGCGATTGTCATTTCGGAGCGGGTGGTGCGCGAGGACGTGTTCACGTCCTTGCACATTGACGAGTACGTTCTTGAAGTGCGTGACACGAAACGCGGCATCGAAGAGTTGACGAGTGACATTCCGAATGTCAGTGAGGAGGCGACCAAGGATTTGGACGAACATGGATTGATCCGTGTTGGTGCAGAGGTGAAGGAAGGCGACATCTTGATCGGAAAAATCACACCAAAGGGCGAATCCGATCCGAGTCCGGAAGAAAAGTTGCTTCGCGCCATCTTCGGGGACAAAGCCGGTGATGTCAAGGATGCTTCTTTGAAAATGCCACCAAGCGGCTATGGCGTTGTCATTGACAAGAAATTGTTCAGTCGCGCCATCAAGGACAGGAAGTCGAAAGCGGCAGACAAGGCCGTTTTGGAGCGAATTGACAAGGAATTTGACATCGAAGCAGGTGATCTGAAGAAGGTGCTTGTTGACAAGTTGATGAAATTGGTCGGAAGCAAAGTGTGCCAAGGCGTCAACAACTATTACAAGGAGGAGCAAGTGAAGAAAGGGGTGAAGTTCACCCAGCGAATCTTGTCGTCATTGGATTATTTGACCATCAACAGCGATGGCTGGGTTCGGGACGATGAGACGAATGCTTTGGTCCGTCGCCTCGTTCACAACTACCACCTCAAATACAATGATCTTCTCGGGGCATACAAGCGGAAGAAATTCCAGGTGACCGTAGGAGATGAGTTGCCGACGGGCATCGTCAAACTGGCCAAAGTCTATGTGGCGAAAAAGCGGAAGCTCAAGGTAGGGGACAAGATGGCGGGTCGGCACGGCAACAAAGGCATTGTGGCCAAGATTGTTCGTGCGGAAGACATGCCATTCTTGGAGGATGGAACACCTGTGGACATCGTGTTGAACCCATTGGGTGTTCCTTCGCGAATGAACTTGGGGCAGATTTACGAGACGGTTTTGGGGTGGGCAGGTCAGAAATTGGGCCGCACTTATGCGACGCCGATTTTCGATGGTGCTTCTTTGGACCAAATCACGGCGATCACAACCGAAGCGGGTGTCCCAGAATGTGGCGTCAGTTACCTCTATGACGGCGGTACTGGAGAACGTTTTGACCAGCCAGCCACAGTGGGCGTGATCTACATGATCAAACTCAGCCACATGGTTGACGACAAAATGCACGCAAGATCCATCGGGCCATACTCGCTCATCACCCAACAGCCGTTGGGCGGTAAAGCGCAGTTTGGTGGACAGCGATTTGGAGAGATGGAGGTTTGGGCGCTCGAAGCATTTGGTGCTGCGAACATCCTTCAGGAAATCCTGACCGTGAAGTCCGACGATGTCAATGGTCGAGCTCGCGCTTATGAGAGCATCGTCAAGGGTGATGTCATGCCCACACCAGGCATCCCCGAATCCTTCAATGTCCTGCTTCACGAACTCCGTGGATTGGGCCTCACCGTTTCACTCGATTGATCAGTTAGAACAACATGTTCACGCAAAAAAATCCCAAGCAACTCACCAGCGATTTCAACACGATTACCATCTCGTTGGCATCGCCGGAAATGATTCTCGAGCAGTCGCACGGAGAGGTGCTCAAGCCCGAAACCATCAATTATCGGACGTACAAGCCGGAACGTGATGGCCTGTTTTGTGAGCGAATTTTTGGCCCTGTCAAGGATTTCGAATGCCATTGCGGCAAATACAAGCGCATCCGATACAAAGGCATCGTTTGTGATCGCTGTGGTGTGGAAGTGACTGAGAAAAAAGTTCGGCGGGAGCGGATGGGACACATCCAGCTTGTCGTTCCAGTAGCACACATTTGGTACTTCAAGAGTTTGCCCAACAAGATTGGCTACCTCTTGGGCCTTCCTTCGAAGAAATTGGACCAAATCATTTATTACGAACGCTACGTTGTCATCCAGCCAGGCATTGCCAAGGGGCCAGATGAGGCCGAATTGATGGTCAATGATTTCTTGACAGAAGAGGAATACTTGGACATCCTCGATAGCTTGCCAAAGGAGAACCAATACCTGGATGACAAGGACCCCAACAAATTCATTGCGAAGATGGGGGCCGAGGCGCTGTATGACATGCTTCAAGGTTTGGAGTTGGACGAGTTGAGTTATGAGTTGCGCCACAAGGCGAACACAGAGACTTCTCAACAGCGGAAGAGCGAGGCGCTCAAGCGTCTGCAGGTGGTCGAGGCGCTGCGCGATGCGAACAGCCGAATTGAAAATCGTCCAGAATGGATGATCGTGAAAGTTGTTCCTGTGATCCCACCAGAATTGCGTCCGCTTGTGCCGCTTGATGGTGGACGATTTGCGACGTCCGATTTGAACGATTTGTATCGTCGAGTCATCATTCGCAACAACCGATTGAAGCGCCTCGTGGAGATCAAGGCGCCGGAAGTCATCTTGCGCAATGAGAAGCGCATGCTCCAAGAAGCTGTCGATAGTCTTTTCGACAACAGCAGAAAGTCATCTGCGGTGAAGACCGAGAGCAATCGACCGTTGAAGTCGTTGTCGGACAGCCTGAAGGGAAAGCAAGGCCGTTTCCGCCAAAACCTGCTCGGAAAGCGTGTGGACTATTCAGCGCGTTCTGTCATTGTGGTCGGGCCTGACTTGAAGTTGCATGAGTGCGGTCTGCCCAAGAACATGGCTGCGGAACTGTACAAGCCATTCATCATTCGAAAGATGATAGAGCGTGGCATTGTGAAGACAGTGAAGTCGGCCAAGAAAATTGTGGACGCCAAGGATCCAGTTGTTTGGGACATCTTGGAGAACGTCATGAAGGGGCATCCAGTTCTGCTGAACCGAGCACCGACCCTTCACCGTTTGGGCATTCAGGCCTTTCAGCCCAAGCTGATCGAGGGCAAGGCGATTCAGTTGCATCCATTGGCTTGTACAGCTTTCAATGCTGACTTCGATGGTGACCAAATGGCCGTTCACTTGCCATTGGGCAGTGCTGCCATCTTGGAAGCGCAGCTGTTGATGTTGGCGTCTCACAACATTCTCAATCCGGCCAACGGTGCGCCGATTGCGGTTCCCTCTCAGGACATGGTGTTGGGGCTGTATTACATCACGAAAGAGCGGAAGTCCACAGAAGATTTTGTGGTCAAAGGAGAGGGCATGGTCTGCTATTCGCCAGAGGAGGTGAGAATTGCATACCAAGAAGGAAAGCTCGCCTTGCATGCTGCGATCAAAATGCGCTACGTGGACGCGGAGGGGAATGCCTCCATCATCGACACCACATGCGGTCGTGTGTTGTTCAACGAATACGTCCCCATCGAGGCGGGTTACATCAACGAGCTGCTGACGAAGAAGTCCTTGCGCGGAATCATCTCCCATGTCCTGAACTCAACGAGTGTGCCAAGAGCGGCGCAATTCCTCGATGACATCAAGAATTTGGGCTTCTACATGGCTTTCAAAGGTGGACTGTCTTTCAACTTGAACGACGTCATCATTCCGCCGGAAAAGGACAAACTTGTCGACCAAGCCAAGCAGCAAGTCGCAGAGGTGATGGAGAACTACAACATGGGACTCATCACGAACAACGAGCGTTACAACCAAATCATTGACATCTGGACACACACGAATTCTCGTTTGACGAACATTTTGATGGATCGCATCGAAACGGATCGTCAGGGATTCAACTCCATTTATATGATGATGCACTCCGGTGCAAGGGGATCCAAGGAACAGATTCGTCAGTTGTCTGGTATGCGGGGGCTGATGGCCAAGCCGCAGAAGTCCTCTGCCACCGGTGGTCAAGACATTATTGAGAATCCGATTTTGTCCAACTTTAAGGAAGGACTTTCCATTCTGGAGTACTTCATTTCTACTCACGGTGCAAGGAAAGGTCTCGCGGATACGGCATTGAAAACAGCCGACGCAGGTTACTTGACGCGTCGACTTGTGGATGTGGCCCAAGACGTCATCATCACAGAGGAAGACTGTTTGTCCCTGCGTGGTGTGATTGCCGTCCCATTGCGCAAGAGCGATGAGATTGTTGAGGGCATCGGCGATCGCATTGTCGGTCGTGTCACAGTCAACGACATCATGGATCCTTTGACATCCGAGGTCATTGTGAAAAGTGGAGACGAAATCACACCGAATTTGGCCAAGCGTGTTGAAGCTGCTGGGGTTGACGAGGTGGAGGTTCGTTCGGTCTTGACTTGTGAATCACCTCAGGGTGTTTGTTCCAAGTGCTACGGAAGGAATTTGGCCACAGCAAGGATGGTGCAGGTTGGAGAGGCGGTTGGTGTCATTGCTGCCCAGTCCATCGGTGAGCCGGGAACCCAGTTGACTTTGCGGACGTTCCACGTTGGGGGTACAGCCTCGAAGATTTCGGATGAGAACCAAATCACAGTCAAATTCGACGGTGTCGTTGAAATTGACGATTTGAGGGAGGTCACTCGCGTGAACCAAGAGGGAGAAAAAGAGGTGATTGTTGTTTCGCGTTCAGCGGAGTTCAAGGTCATCGATCCAGAGACCAACGTGGCGCTGTCCACGATCATATTGCCTTACGGTTCTGTTCTGAGAAAATTCTCAGGGGACAAAATCGCAAAAGGCGAATCGATTTGCACTTGGGATCCCTACAACAACGTCATCATCAGCGAGGAGACTGGCACCATCAAATTCGAGATGATCGAAGAGGGTGTGACCTATCGCGAGGAGTTGGATGAACAAACCGGTTTCCGTGAGATTGTGATCACAGAAACAAAGGACAAGAAGAAGAACCCAGCCATTTTGGTCATGGGCAAGGACAAAGAGATCCTCAAGACTTACTCTCTGCCTGTAGGCGCTCACCTTTCTGTTCAAGAAGGTGATACGGCCACCATTGGCCAAATTCTTTGCAAAATCCCAAGGGTTGCAGGCAAGTCTGGTGACATTACAGGGGGATTGCCGCGTGTCACCGAGTTGTTCGAGGCACGGAACCCATCGAATCCTGCCGTGGTTTCGCAGGTGGATGGCATTGTGACTTACGGCAAGATCAAGCGGGGCAACCGCGAAATCATCGTGGAGTCCCGTGTTGGAGACAAGTACAAGTACTTGGTGCCTTTGTCGAAGCACATTTTGGTCCAAGACAACGACTTCGTCCGTGCTGGCATGCCATTGTCCGATGGGGCCATTACGCCCATCGACATTTTGGACATCATGGGGCCGACGGCAGTCCAGGAGTACATCGTCAATGAGATTCAAGACGTATACCGACTCCAGGGCGTGAAAATCAATGACAAGCACTTTGAAGTCATCGTTCGTCAAATGATGAAAAAAGTCGTCATTGAGGATCCCGGAGATACCCGATTCTTGGAAAAGCAACTGGCTGAAAAGTCCGATTTCATGCGAGAAAATGATCGGATTTTCGGAATGGTTGTCATCACGGAAGCCGGTGAGACAGAAGAGTTGAAAGTGGGCCAAATGGTGACTGCCCGACGCCTTCGCGACGTCAACAGTTCACTGCGCAGGCGTGACTTGACGCTCGCTGAAGGCCGGGATGCCATTCCAGCGACAGCGCGCCCCTTGCTTCAAGGGATCACACGTGCTTCGTTGCAAACAAAATCATTCATTTCGGCAGCGTCGTTCCAGGAGACCACGAAAGTCCTCAATGAGGCGGCTGTCTCCGGAAAACAGGACTTCTTGTTGGGCTTGAAGGAGAATGTGATTGTCGGGCATTTGATTCCTGCAGGCACCGGCACCCGTGCGTTCAACGACACGAAGGTGGCGACCCGGGAGGAGCTTGAAGAAGTGATGGAGGCGCAGAAACTCGTCGAGGCCTCTAACGCTTGACCTGACGAGGCAAGATTCGTACAAAAAAAGCCGCTCTCGATTCGAGAGCGGCTTTTTGCTTTTGCCAAAACAACGGAATGCGTGGTGGAGTGTTGCGAGAACTCCCTTACAGAATTCAGTTTCCTGTGGGCGGGTTGATGGCCCTCGCCGCAGCCAGTGCGGCGTCTTCGAGGCTCCTCTCATCGCTGTTGGGCAGCGCCCCACAATATCCAAACAGGCACTTCTCCTTGATCACCCGATCGACGAAATCTGGCACCATGTGCTCCCAGCCCTCGTCCCCCGACTTGATGCGCTGCAAGGCCTCTTTGGAGAAAATGCTCAGAATTTCTTCGTCGTAATCCTTGATGTCAGAAATCCGCTTGTTGAACAACAAATAATCAAATAGGGGCTTCAGGCGCGGGTGGATCGGAGTGGTCTCGGTGGTCCAAAGTTCTTTGGACTTTTCATCCAACCAAGGATACAAGTAGATCTTCAAGTCCCTCGAGAACAAAATTCCGAAGGCCTCCAAAATTCCACCGTTCAAATCGCGGTAGTACTTTTCATTGAAGACCTCTGCCATGGTGTTTGCGCCTAGGATGAGGCCCATGCGCTTCTTTGTGTACCGAGAGAAGAACTCAACCAGCTTGTAGTACTTCTGGTAATTCGAAATCAGAACGGTTTGCCCGATCGAGCACAGCACATCCGCCCTGTCCAGGAAATCCTTTTCATCAATGTCACCCTCGGCGGACAAATTGTTCAAGGTGATTTCGAAGAGGACTTGGAGATTCCTTTGGTCCACCTTGGCCTCTTGTTTGAATCTCCTCAATCCCTTGGCAATCATGTCAATGTTCACCTTGGTCACCGGCCGAAAGGAACCGCGAATGGCCAAGATGTTCTTTTTGTAGAGCACATCAGCGGCTTGCAAGTTCCTTCCATCGGGGGAGAAGATGACAGCATCTGTCATGCCGTTTTTGACCAATTGCAGCGATAGCAACCGGTTGTCCACATCAGAAAAATCCGGACCATTCATTTGAATCATGTCGATTTCGACTTGATCACGGTCCAAATCATCGTAAAGCGATTTGAGCAGGTCCTTCGGCCGTTTGTGGAAAAACAGACATCCATAAATCAGATTGACGCCAAGAATTCCCGTGGTCTGCTGCTGAAGCAGTGCGTCCTGCTCATGAAGTCGGGCGTGCAGCAAAACGGTGTTCGCTGGCGCTTCAGGCGAACTCTGAAACTTCAAACCAAACCAGCCATGACCTTGGATGGTCTTGTGGTAGTTGATTGTCGCCACGGTGTTGGCAAAGGCGAAGAAATGCTTCGTCGGGTGTTGTGCACGACTGAGCCGATCTTCGATGAGATTGTACTCATAATCGAGCATCTTGACCAAGCGACTCTCACAGACATACCGGCCTTTCGCTTCCTGTCCGTAAATGGCATCCGAAAAGTCTTTGTCGTATGCCGAAATGGTCTTCGCAATGGTCCCCGAGGCCCCACCTGCACGAAAAAAATGCCGAACAACTTCTTGACCAGCGCCAATTTCGGCGAACGTTCCGTACAGATCTTGATTCAAGTTGATCCGAAGGGCCTTTTGCTTGGCGGAGAGGATGACGCGGTTGGAATCCAAAACTTGCGGTGTTTGCCTCAAAGGTACAAACCGAAGGGGCTGTAACTTCGCGCCATGCATGTACAATTGACATTCCTTGGCACGGGCACCTCTCAGGGGGTTCCCGTGATTGGGTGCACGTGTGAGGTGTGCACTTCTGAGGATGTCCGGGACGATCGGTTGCGATCGAGCGTCCTCATCGAGGCCGAGGGAATGCGGGTTGTGGTGGATACAGGCCCCGACTTTCGCCAGCAAATGCTTCGGGAGCAGGTGGACCACCTTGATGGCGTGGTCTATACGCATGAGCACAAGGACCATGTGGCGGGCATGGACGACATTCGGGCCTTCAATTTTCGACTTCAAAGGGACATGCCGGTGTATGCCACGCCAGCTGTGCAGGCGGCGTTGCGCAGGGAATTTCATTACGTTTTTTCCGAGGACAAATATCCAGGGGTGCCGGCCGTAGACTTGCGAACCATTGGGACCGACCCCTTCGACATCCAGGAGGTGACCTGGTGGCCGTTGCCGGTGATGCACCGCGAGATGCCCGTTTTGGGCTTTCGGGTGGGTGGGCTGGCCTACATCACGGATGCCAACGCCTTCGACGATTTGACCTGGCAGCGATTGCAGGGTGTGGATGTGTTGGTGCTGAATGCCTTGCGCAAGGAAGCTCACGTGTCCCACTTCACCTTGGAAGAAGCTTTGGCCATCGCGGAAAAGGTGGGCGCTCGAGCCACATATTTGATCCATTTGTCACATCAGATGGGGCGACATGCGGAGGTACAAGCAACACTGCCGCAAGGGGTTTTTCTCTCGCATGACGGATTGCAAATCAGCAGTGTGGGAGAAGGATTGAATCGATGAACTGAAAAAATGATGGTTGGAATTCTGCGCATGCTGAGTCGGTTGCCTTATGGGGCCTTGCACGGGGTCGCTGGCTTTGCAGCGTTTGTTTTGGGCCAAATCTTGGGCTACCGAAAAGCTGTTGTCCTCAACAATTTGCGTCGCAGTTTCCCGGACGCAGATGAGTCCACCTTGCGCAAATGGCATCGTCAATTCATGCGACACTTCGCAGACATTTCCGTCGAATCCATCAAGCATTTCACCGTTTCTCGCGCGTCGGCTCATGCCCGCATGGTGCACAAGAATTCCGAGGTGTTTCAACCCTTTTTTGAATCTGGACGCAGTGTTCTCATCGCTGGCGGCCACATGAACAATTGGGAATTGTATGCCCTCACCGCAGATGCAGCTGTGCCGCACAAGACGATGGCCATATACAAGCGTTTGTCCAATCCCTCGATGGATCTGGCGATGCGCGAATCCCGGGAACGGTTCGGGTTGAAAATGGTTGCCACGCGGGAGGCCAAATCCTGGGTCGCCGAACACCTCTCGGATCCTGTAGCCGTTGTGATGGGCTTCGATCAATCTCCGGCTGACCCAAAGAAATCCTGGTGGACGGAATTTCTCAACCAGGAAACCGCTTGGTATTACGGCTTGGAACAATTCGCCAGACAGCACGACATGCCAGTGATTTTTGGTCACATTCGGAAATTGAAGCGGGGCTGGTACGAGACGGAATATGAACTGGTGACAGACGCTCCGAGAATGTTGCCCGACGGTGATGTGCTGCGCCGTTGCATCGGACTGTTGGAGGAAGACATCCGCCAGGCACCCACGGAATGGTTGTGGTCGCACAAACGTTGGAAGCACAAACGCCCTGAAGGTGTTCCTCTGAACGCCCGATCTGGCCATCCATCAAAAGTCGTTGGGTCATGACAGATGTGCCGCTGGCGGAGCGCATGCGACCGCAATCGCTCGACGACTACCTCGGCCAGGATCATTTGGTGGGGGAGGGGACTGTCCTTCGGCGGGCGTTGACCCATGGGACTTTGCCCTCCATGATTTTGTGGGGGCCGCCGGGGGTAGGGAAGACGAGTTTGGCCCGCATCCTGGCAAAATCAGCGGACAGGCCGTTTCAACAGCTTTCTGCGATCAACAGCGGTGTGAAGGAAGTTCGAGAGGTCATCCGCAGCGCGAAGCAATCGGGCATGTTCAGCGGCCGAAGCATTCTCTTCATTGACGAAATTCATCGGTTCAGCAAGTCGCAGCAAGACAGCCTCCTCGGCGCAGTGGAAGATGGATCGGTCACCTTGATCGGGGCCACCACGGAAAATCCTTCCTTCGAAGTCATTCCCGCCTTGCGAAGCCGGTGCCAAACCTACGTGCTTCAGCCCTTCACCACGGCCACCTTGAAGGCGCTGGTGCAAAGCGCATTGGACCGGGACGATGTCATGCGGCAACGGGACATTGCGGTGATCGAGTGGGGGGCACTGTTGCGTGCATCTGGCGGGGACGGCCGTCGGTTGCTGAATGTTTTGGAGTTGGTGGTCAATGGCCTCGGACCGGACCCCATTCGGATTGACAATGCTGCAGTGGAGGCCGTCATTCAGGCAAATCCGGTGGCTTATGACAAAACGGGCGAGTCGCATTATGACATCATTTCGGCCTTCATCAAGAGCATCAGGGGAAGCGATCCGAATGCGGCGGTGTATTATTTGGCCAGGATGATTGAAGGAGGAGAAGATGCCAAATTCATCGCCCGCCGACTCATCATTTCCGCCAGCGAAGACATCGGTCTCGCCAACCCCACGGCCCTCGTGATGGCCACCACAACCTTCGAGGCGATCGAACGCATCGGCATGCCTGAAGGTCGCATCGTCCTCAGCCAGTGCGCGATTTACCTCGCCACCAGCCCCAAAAGCAACGCCAGCTACAAGGCCATCGGTGCGGCTCAGCAACTCGTCAGGCAAACCGGCGATCTTCCGGTGCCCATGCACCTTCGCAACGCCCCGACCGATTTGATGAAGGACTTG
>CBFIFE010000016.1:0-48453 GCA_965661765.1 uncultured Flavobacteriales bacterium | reverse complement strand
GGGTTGCACGAGAATGTCCCAAATCCGCTGCCCGTGCACATCGGTCAGCGATGCTGCAACTGGAGAGGCCGAGCGACAATTCAATTGGACAACATCTTGAGCCGGGTTCGGAAACAATTCAATCGGTGCTTTTGGCTCGCTTTCAGCAAGGACCTCGAGGGGAATTCCTGCAATCGATTCCGCCCCTAGAACGGACTCGGGTCCCTCGTACGTGGGGTCGGGGTCAGGATCCGGGTCTGGGTCAGGGTCGGGATCCGGGTCTGGATCCGGGTCAGGGTCGGGATCGGGATCGACTGGACTTTCCTCGCAATTGGCAAAAGATTGCCCCCAGGCAGCCAGGGCGTCAGCAGCTTGCGGATCCAAAAAAAAGGAAGTCACCCAATCCCCTCGATGAGCGACCACACCATTGCAGTCGATGGCCAACAGGCCAAACGGCCGTTCAAAAAACGTGTTGTACACCGCATTGTCTGGGTTGTCAGCATACATCGGGTACTCAAACTCATGCTCCTCGGAATCCAGCCAACCCTGAAGTGCCCATCGCCGTTCACCATAATGCGAGGGTTGGACAACCGCAGTGTCCGTCGTGGGAATCGGCGGACAGTTGCTCGGACAGTTGCCGTCCGTGGGGTGCGCCTCTACACCGTAGATGTAAATCCAGTTGAAGTCATCGGCATGATCATCGAAGAAACTGCGCGAGGCAAAAAATTCCTGCGCCGTATTGGACATGTCGTAGGTGTCTCGAAACCGGATGCAAGACACCGATCCGTTGATCAATACCACAGGCTTGTCGCCTTGGAGTTCCTCGCTCAGGGTCAAAGGATTTCCGGAAAAGTCATACACTGTGAAGTCAGCAACGGTGTCGCCGACCATGTATCCACCTGACATGTCCATGTAAGGGCCATAATCGGGAAGGGAGTCGACGTGGTGGCTGTCTTGGGGTTGGGCTGGCCAGCCCAAGTCGCCCACTTGGCCCCACGCCATGGAAAAGGGCATGAGCAAAATGCCCATGAGGTACAGGTTGTTCAACATTTCTTGCGGTTTCAACGCAAAGGTAACAGGTTGAAAGGCAACGATGTTCAGGGAATGTTGGGTCAGGACGTGACCGGCGGACCCGCTGCGTCAGGGGTGTGGGCTGAATCTTGCGTCAGCGCATGGAGTTGGGCCAATTCCGACGCTGTGAAATCCCGCCATTCTCCAGGAGCCAAATCGAGGTGCATGTGCATGATGCGCACCCGCCTCAGCCGAACCACTTCATAGCCGAGGACTTCGCACATGCGCCGGATTTGGCGATTCAATCCTTGCTTCAAAATGATGCGAAAGGTTTTCGGCCCGGTTTGTTCCACCTCGCACGGCTTGGTGATGGTGTCAAGAATGGGCACGCCCGAAGACATTTGGGCGACAAAATCGCCGCGGATGCGCTTGTCCACAGAGACGATGTATTCTTTTTCGTGGCCGTTTTTTGCGCGCAGGATCTTGTTGACGATGTCCCCATCGTTCGTCAGAAAAATCAGCCCTTCGCTGGGCTTGTCGAGCCGGCCGATGGGGTAAATCCGCTCTGGGTGTCCAATGGCATCGACGATGTTGTTGCGTTCCCTGCGGGTATCTGTCGTGCACACGATGCCAATCGGTTTGTGGTAGGCGATGTAAACCCTCGGGCTTTTGTCCTCCTCGAGGCTCAGGACGGGCGCCCCATCAACAGCAACGAGATCGCCCACCTGCACTTTTGTGCCCAGCTCCGGAACGAGACCATTGATGGTGATTCGGCCTTCTTCGAGCAGTTTGTCTGCGGCACGCCGAGAACAATGGCCGATCTCACTGAGGTATTTGTTGATTCGCGTGCCGCTGGCGGTGTTCTGCTCTCCTGACATGCCGCGAATTTCGACAAAAAACACGTCGCACTCAGGATGGCTCAGGTGTTCGGTCGTTGTCGTTGGTTCGAACTTTTGAATCGGTCGATGCCGTCGGTGCGGGGCGCAGCGTGTTTGGTCTTTCTCCCCTTCACGCGCTTTCTCCACATTTCGAAGGAACTGCGCTTCATGTGTTTCCGCATCAACGCGCGCACATCGTTCTCCTTGAGCCCCCACTGGTGCTCGATGGCATCAAATGGCGTGCGGTCTTCCCAGGCCATCTCAATGATGCGGTCGATGTCTTCAGGTGCCCAATCCCTCTCCATGACGAAGGAACAAGCTGGGCGAGGCCAAGTTCAAGCCCTTCGAAGACCCGGGGGCGAAACTTTGTGCCCGCGCGTCCGTATGCCTCCGAGCAGGACGATGTTCGGCCTCGTGAAAAAACAGCAACCATGATCAAAGTGCATTGGACCACAATCGGCTGGACACTCGTTGGGATCTTGGGGCTCGCAGCCCTGTTCGCTTGATCGGGCTCAGTCCGTTTTGATCTTCACCTCTGGCATTGCGGCTTGCAACGCGGACACAGTTTCGGCACTGATGGGGTTGCCGCGCAAGTCCAAAACTTTGAGGGAAACGCAATTGCGCAAACCCGCTGGCATTTCCGTCAACTGGTTGTTGCGCAGAATCAATCGTTCCAGCAACGCCAATTCGCCGATGCGCTCTGGCAGCGCCGAAAGGAGGTTGCCCGTCATATCCAACACCTTCAAAGTCCCAACATCCCCAATTCGTTCAGGCAGCTCGCCCATTTGCATGCCGCTGAGTGACAAACTCACCAGGTCGTCAATGGCGAAAATTTCTTCGGGGAAAGGTTGTCCGACCAAATCCGCATCCACCAACCCCATCAACCCCAACGCAAAGCCGCCAGGGACCCGCGATACCCGCTGCCCAAGACGTGCATCCATGCCCAATTCACCGGCTTGTGCAGCTTGGGCTTCTGGCGCATCCCCCAGCACATCCGCCTGCCACTGTGCAAATTCTGCAACATAGGCATCGAACAGGGCGGCGTTGATGAACATTTGGACGTCTTTGTTTTGCGTTCGCCTGGCGATGAGGTTCTTGAAATCCACGGCTTTGTAGGTTTTCTCGTCTTCTCCTGGGCGCTTGTCGCCATTGGCCAAATCCGATTTCCGACGCTTTTCCAGCAAGGCCGTCATCGCTTCCAGTCGGCCATTGAGGTCGCTCAGCGGGGAGACGTAGGTTCTGGCTGCGGACAATTGTGCGCCGCACGCCGCCCATTCTTTCCGGTACAGGTGTGCTGTGGCCAGGTTCAACATCAATTCCACGGCCACCTCTTGGTTGACTTCGGCCTTCGGGTTGATATAATCGGCTTTGCCCAGCCAATCGGTCCACACAGCCATCGGCGCATCGAGTCCCTCGAAATCACCGGCATCAAAAAGATCCTCCGCATTGTCGAGGGCCTCGTCCAAGGCGGTGTAGTCGAATTTCCGGCCCTTGGCCGTCCCGAGGGCGACTTGCCGCTTGCCTTCGATGAAGAACATCCGTTGTTCGAGTTCGTCGATGGCTTCGCTGAATTGGTTCAAAAACATCTTCCACATCACGCGGGGCACGCCATCGCCCGAGGCCAATTCTGCACGCAAATCCGATTCATTTCGGAAATCCCACTTGCCTTTTGAGTAGCTGAGTTTGCCTCGTCCGGATTCGATTTTCGTGAATTCTTCGTTGCCAAACTTGATGGTGCGCTGTGTCGAGATTTGAAAGCCGTCGAGCAATTCACCCTCCGCATTGCGGATCATCACCTGCATGGGCCAGCGGCAATCGAAGGTGGCTGTGAAGATTTTCTCCTCACTCTCTTTGCTGACTGGCGTCCCTTGGATGCGTGGCGGGTTGGCCACAAATTCCCCCATCGCGATGTCGACCACCACGGTCGGGAATTCATCCACCACTTCCACCTCTTGTTCGAGGGAGAAAAACTTCATGCCCGAAAGGCGCTCGGCATCCGTCTTCATTTCGTCCATCGCCTTGCCGAAAAGCCGCAGGCTGCTGAGGTCAAAGACGCTGGCGGGGACCTGGATTTGGAATGCAACATTCCGCACCAAATTCTCAGGGACCGTCGGCTTCTCCAAATGTTCAATCTTGAAGTCCTTCGTGCTCGCCCGCTGGGCCGAAGCTGTTGGAATCAAATGAATGCTCGCCAGAACAAGGACAAAACAAAAAGAGAAAATGGGCTTCATGTGAATTGGATGTGGTGCGCTACAATGCAAAGCAAACCTAATGAGCAGCCGGTGATCCTGCCGCGGCGGTGGATTGAAATTTTTCAGAGCTTTTGCACAGCCACAAATGGGGGGTGTGTCGGCATGCGGAGGAAGGGCCCGTTGTGGGCTAACTTGCCGGCGCAATGCTGAAACGAATGGTTGAGGAGAAGTGGAGAAACCAAATTTGGTCCGAATGAGTACCCAGACAGAAATCAAGAACGAATGGCTCCAGATCGCGTTGAACGCGGCCCACGAGGCGGGGCAGGTCATCCTTGAGATTTACGAATCCGGCGATTTTGATGTCGAAATCAAAGGCGACAACAGCCCGCTGACACGCGCCGACCGCGCCAGCCATGAAGTGATCATGCGCCACCTCGCGACGACCGACATCCCGGTTCTCAGCGAAGAGGGCCGAGAAATGCCTTATGCCGAGCGGCGGGATTGGGAGCGGCTGTGGATTGTCGATCCGATTGATGGCACAAAGGAATTCATCAAGCGCAACGGGGAGTTCACGGTCAACATCGCCCTTGTCGATGGCGGACAGCCAGTGCTCGGCGTGATTTATGTTCCCGTTTCAGGTGAGTTTTACGTCGGGTCCGCTGAGGCCGGCGCATTCAAATCGGTCATCCCCGCGACAGCGAGTTGCCCGGATGTTGAGGCATTCGTTGCTTCGGCGGACACCCTGCCGCGCCCCAAAGGGGATCGTTCATTCACCGTGGTGGCCAGCCGTTCGCACATGTCGCCAGAGACGGCGGACTACATCGCGTCGTGCCAAGCCGAGCACGGTGAAGTGGCCACCATCAGCAAGGGAAGTTCGCTCAAGCTGTGCATGGTCGCCGAAGGCCTCGCCGATTGTTACCCGAGGTTCGCGCCGACGATGGAATGGGACACGGCTGCAGGCCAAGCCATTTGCACGGCGGCGGGCTTCGACGTGATTGACCAACAAACCCAGCGGACGATGACTTACAATCGAGAGAACCTCCTCAACAATTGGTTCCTCGTTCGATAAAAGCAACGAGTCGCAAGGGGGGGAGGGGTTGCAGGGGAAAGGAGGGGCGCCGGGGGGACTTGGTTTTCGGCGCTTCGATTTCGCGAAAGAAGCCGACCCCCTCAAACCGTGTTCCCTCTGAATCCTCCCCTCTGAATCCTCCCCTCTGAATCCTCCCCTCTGAATCCTCCCCTCTGAATCCTCCCCTCTGAATCCTCCCCCTGAATCCTCCCCCCTCAACCCCGCTTCCTATTTCACGATTTGCCCCATTGACACCAAGTCTCCTTTCGAGATCCGGATGGTGATGATTCCGGCTGACCAACGGCTTGCGTTGAGCCGGGCTGGGTTCTGAGTGAATCTGCCGGAGTCAATCAGCCTTCCCTGAGCGTCCAAGGCAGCCCAAGTCGCGCCTGCCCAGTCCCCAGCAATTGTCACGAAATCGACCACGGGATTGGGGGAGAATGACAGCGCCGCAGGGCCCTGGAGGTTTTCAGTCGACAAAGAGATCACGTCAATATCGCTGATGTGCAGGACGTAGGTCCCATCAACTTCAAGAGACGTACCATACACCTTGTACACATCTCCTGGCGTCGGCCCATCGGGGTCTTCTGTGCCTGTCGGGTCATCTGTATCGACACCCACGCAGATGGTTTCTGTCACCCCATCGGTCACTGACCAAACCCAGTTTGCATCCGGCCCATTCACCACCGTCACCTGTTCCATGCGCACACGGGTGCCCTCGTATTGCTCGTCCTGTAAAGAGATACCGGTCACAGTCACGCCAGATGGTGTGGCCACCCAAAAATCGGTGAAGTCAACGAGCTGGGCGTCGTGGATTTCGGTGTTGCCGCCGACCTCAGCGACGACGCCGCTGATTTCGAGGTAGTCGCCAGTTTCGGGCGGGCGCTCGTCTGTCCACCAGGGCGGGTTCGATGGGACGAGCAGGTCCGGGCCGATGACCCGGATGCCGTTCCAGGCGCCGTAAGCATCTTGCATGTACCAGTTTTCGCCGTGCGCCTCGGTGACATAGGCGAGGATGGTGACCGTCGAATCGACGTAGGGCGAGACGGAGGTGTTGCCTTGGATGGAGGCAATGGGCAGGGTTTGGCCTGCCAAATCCGCCATCCCCAAAGCCAGCAACAGCATGGAGTAGAGGTGTTTCATGCCGGGAATATAGGTCAGGGAAACGGCTTGCTGCAGTAAATTGCGGGGGCAATGAGCGATTCCCATCCAATCACTGGCGTTGTTATTCTGCCGATGCACAACGAGCGTGTGGCGGCGGCTGCGCTGCTGCCTGCGGTTCGGCAGGCGCTTGACGAGTTGCCAGGGGTGTGGCGGATTGTGGTGGTGGATGACGCGTCAGACGATGGTTTGCCGGAAGTGGTGGCTCAGCTGAACGCGGAGATTGTCCGGTTGCCGTTCAACGTCGGTCATCAAGCGGCCATTCGCAAAGGGCTTCAGTCCGTTCGGGATGCTGCATGGTGTTTTGTGATGGACGGCGATGGGGAGGATGACCCGGCGGCGATCGAACGACTTTGGTCGGGACGGGTGGAGCACGGCGTGGTGTTCGCCCGACGGGGACAGCGGCAGGAGGGGCTGCGGTTTCGGCTGGGGTATTTTGCCTATCGGTTGCTGTATCGCGCGGTCATCGGTCGGCCGATGCGGCATGGGAATTTTGCGTTGTTGCACCACAGCGTTGCGGAACGCTTGGGGGAAGAGGGATTTGTCCACTTTGCCGCGGCGCTGGACCGGTTGCAGTTGCCCAGCAACGAAGTCAGGGTCGACCGACTGCCTCGCCTGGGAGGCCTATCGAAAATGAGCTATCGCAAGCTGACGGTTCATGGCTTGATGTCCCTTGTGGAGCAAGCCGAAGCCATGGTTCATGCCATGTTTCGGGTGTTTTTGCTGGTGCTGTTGGTCATCGGCGGATTGTTCCTTTTTATTTTGCATTCCCGTTTCGTTACACATAAAGCCATTCCTGGCTGGACATCGACCGTAATTGTCGGACTGGGCAATGCGGGGTTGATTTGTTTGATTGGTTTCATTTTGGGATTGGTGGCCTTGAATTTTCAGAAACGCAAAATCAAATGAGCATTGCAGAACGCACATACGAGGGCAGCGAATTGACTTTGTTCCGAGATGCGATCAATTGGAAATCGTATTTGTTCGACTTCCTCGCGCCGTACATGGGAGGAGACAGAATGCTTGAAGTGGGCTCTGGCCTCGGTGGAAATGTGCCGCATTATGCACACCTTTCACCGGACATTTCCCTGCTGGAACCGGATGGCGACTTGATCGCAGAGTCCAAGCGATTCACTTCGGGATGTGGCGAACACCTGCTGCACGTCCAGGGCACCACGGGATCCTTGTCGGCCGATGTCATTCGGGACGGCTTCGATGTCATTCTGTATTCCGATGTTTTGGAGCACATCGAGGACGCAGTGGCCGAGGTGGCCCGCGCTGCAGGGTTGCTGCGACCAGGGGGACGGCTCATTGTCGTTGTGCCGGCTTACCCTGCACTGTTCAGTGAATTTGACGCGGCGATCGGCCACTATCGGCGTTACACCCGTCGGATGTTGCGGTCTGAGTTCGAAAAGGGCTTTCCCGAAGGCCACATCCTCACCCTTCGCCACCTCGAGGCGGTTGGTGTTTTTCCGTCGTTGCTGAACAAACTCCTGTTGCGGCAGTCTGCGCCGACCCCTGCCCAAGTCAAGATGTGGGACACTTGGATGGTCCCAGTGAGTCGCGCTTTGCTGGATCCCTTGGTGCGAGGCACTTTCGGCAAGAGTGTCATCGGTGTCATCGAAAAGCCCGCTTCTTGATACGGAGTCCCCGTCATCGCGCTGTCCTGTGGGCCTTGGCTTCGCTTTTGGCCTTGGTGTTGCTGGCCTTTGCTCCTTTGCTTTCGCCCAACTGGTCGTTGAAATTTGACAACACCATGGCCTTCATGCCGTACCGTCATTTTTTCTCGGTGGCGTGGCGCGATGGTCTCTGGCCCGCTTGGAATCCTTACATCAACCTCGGGTATGCCTTCCCATCGGATCCCCAAAGCGGTGCCTGGTACCCGGTGTTCTGGCTGATTGCCCTGCTCCAGCCGTATGACCTGACGAGTTTGAAATTGGAATGGTTGTTCCATGTTTGGCTCGCTGGCGCGGGCATGTTTTTTTATGTCCACAAGGGGCTGCAGGCGCGGGTGTTGCCGGCGATGACAGCGGCCGCAGGTTACATGCTTTCCGGCTTCTTCGTCGGAACAGCGCAGTTGTTGGTGTTCATCATCCCGGCGGCCTGGCTGCCTTGGCTGCTCTGGCGTTGGCGGGCGCTTTCGGATGCGCCGTCGGCTGGGAATGCCCTGGCCTTCGCCGTGCCCATGGGGCTGATGGTCTCGGGGTCGTATCCGGCGTTTCCCTTGCTTTTTGGGTATTTTGCTTTGGGCCAAACCCTGATTCAATCCTTCTCCCATCGCAACCACTTGCGCACCCTCTGGCCGGTGTGGAGGTGGAAGGCCTTCGCCGCGGTCGCATCTGTGGCCATGTCCATCGGTTTTCTCGTTTCCTTTGCCGAGGCCTTGCCTGACCAGCAGCGCGCCGCTTCATTGGAAATCCTCACCTGGGAGATGGACAATCCGTTCGGTCCAAGGGCGTGGGGAACCATGGTTTGGCCCCTCTTGAACTATGCTGGAAAAAACGCCCTGCACACCGACATCTCCTTTGCCAGCGGCTTTTTTGGACTTTGGGCGTTTCTTGCCTTGATCATGTTTTGCCGTGGATTGACGCGCAGGGAAATTTGGGGCACCTTGATGGGGGCTGGGTTGTTGTTGATGATCGCCTCCGGCGTTGAATTGCCGATGATGCCATGGCTCCGAAGGGTGCTGCCTGGCTGGTCACATTTTCGGCACGCCGGCCTGTTCCGCCTGTTTTTCATTCTCTTGATGACCGCCATGGCGGCTGTCGCCCAAACCCGGCATCAAGGGCCGAGCCGCATCCGCGGAATGGTGTGGGTGGGGTTCGTTGCATTGAGTCTGTGGGCCTGGCTGTGCTTGATGTCCGACCCCAGTGAAGCGCTTGGCAAACTCCTGCTGCTGATGCAGGGAAGAACGAGACACATTTACGCTCAGGAGGGGCTGTTGGGCTGGCAGGCGTCAGTGGCGCTGTGGTCGATGGGGCTGTTTTTCGTTGGGCTTGCAGCGGGCATCTTGCATTGGGTGCGGCCGCGGTGGCGGGACGAATTGGGTTTGGCCTTTGTCATCGTTCTTTCCCTGGCAGCCACCACCACCTTGCACCCGCTCACTGTGGCGCGGCCCGCAGACTGCGCGCTCACGAACGCAGCCATCCAAGGGCATGCACAAGGTGCCCCGCGTCCGCCTGGGAACGGATTTGTGGCCTGGGAACGGCCGAGCATTCCGGGCATGCACACCAACATGCAGATGGTGGCAAAACAGCCATCCCACATGGGGTACAATCCGTTCAAATCGAACAAATTCGATTTGTTCTCTCGCACCCCAGCTTATGATTCCTTGCTCGGCGCGCCCGTCATCGCCCTTCTTGACACCGCCCGCTGTTCCTTGCGCCTGACCCGTTTCGACGCTGAGGGTGCCGAGGCCACCTTGGATTGCATCACCCCCTTGTCAACCGGCAACATCGTCCTCCGCCAAATGCACCACCCCGACTGGTCCGCAACGGTCAATGGCCAGTCGGCGGATGTCATCCCTGACAGCCATGGATTGTGCAGCATCACCTCCGGCCTGCTTGCCGGTGAAAACCAGGTGGTGTTTCGATTCACAGGACACGGCTACCGAAGGGCTTTGGGACTCCAAGCTTCAGGGTGGGGCTTTTTGTTCGTCCTGTTGGTTTGGAATCGGAAGCGGAAACGGAGGGTTGAGGGTTGAGGGTTGAGGGTTGAGGGAGGAGGGTTGAGGGGTTTCTTTTTGGTTCTGCGGCATCATCAGCCTTCCCCCCAAGCCCTGCATCTGCAATTCCTGGGACATTGGTTTATCTTCGGGGGTTGAAACCTGCTTTCCATTCATGAATCTGAAAACGTTGCCATTGCGGGGCTTTGCCGCTGCTGTGCTCGGTTGGGCGTGCTGGACTGCCGCCCTCGGCCAAACCGACATTCCGTTCTACGGCCCATTGTACGACAGCTCGGGCGTGGCGACGGTGCAGGTGTGGATGTCTCCCGACAGCGTGGAGGCTTTGCTCTACGGGGACGTGGGGTACGCTGCGAACAACTTGTTCCCGGCGGACATGTACTACTTCGACCCCGCAGGCGCGCCGTCGGACACGGTCCTCAACATCGGGGTGCGCTTGCGAGGGAACACGTCGTTGAATTCGCCGAAGAAGAGCTTCAAACTGGACCTCAATGAGTTTGTTCAGGGCCAGAAGCTCTACGATGTGGAGAAGTTGAACCTGAATGCAAACCAAAACGACCCCTCCCTCCTCCGCGCCGCCCTCTCTTGGCAGATGATTCGGGAGGCGGGTTTGCCGGGCACCCGGACCAGTTTTGTTCGGTTCCACCTCAACGAGGACTACATGGGGCTCTATGTCAACACCGAGCACATGGACGAAGAGTGGGTCGAGGAGTATTACGACAGCGACGGGGGGAACCTCTACAAGTGCTTGTGGCCGGCGGATTTGATGTATCTCGGCGAGGACCCAGATGATTACAAACTCGTCGTCAACGGTCGGCGGCCGTATGATTTGCAGACGAATCAGGGGGGAGATGACTATTCGGATTTGGCCTTGTTCATCGATGTACTCAACAACACGCCCAACAGCGAATTTCCTTGTGAAATTGAAGAAGTGTTCAATGTGGCGGATTTTTTGAAGACGCAAGCGCTCGAGGTGCTTTTCGGTCACTGGGACAATTACAGCGTCAACAAGAACAATTATTTCCTCTACCACAACCCGCAGACGGACCTGATGGAGTTCATCACTTATGACCTCGACAATACTTGGGGCATCAATTGGATTGGGGGCGTGAATTGGGCGGAGGTGAGTCCTTATGATTTTGTGGGGGAGGATCGGCCGTTGTTCACGCGCATCATGGCGGTGGATGAGTACCGAAGTTGGTTCACGCACTACTTGCGGAGATATGCTCAGGAGTTGTTCAACCTCAATGCGGTGACGCCGGTCGTGGAGACTTGGCAAGCGACGCTGGCGCCTCATGTTCAAGCGGATGATTTTTACCCGTTGCCGTTTGGCTTCAGCTACAGCGACTGGTCCTCGGCGGATGTGTCAGCGGCTGGGGGGCACGTGGAGTTTGGGCTGTACGACTGGGTGTCGGCGCGATCAGCCTCACTTGATGCGGCCTTGGATCCGGATGTGCCCGTGCTCGTCGTGCACGAGCTCGAAGACAACGGGCCGGTGTTGGACACGTTGCGGATTCGAGCGATTGTGGAAGCATCGGACGGGGAACCGTCGGTAGTGGCTTGGGTTGATCCGGGGAGTGGGCCGATGGCGTACCCGATGGCGGACGATGGGATGAGCGGCGATCGTGCGGCAGGAGATGGGACGTACGGCGTCAAGGTGCCCGTGGCCTCGGGGTGGACAGAGGTGCATTACACGGTGGAGGCCACGGCAGGTTCGTTGGCGCGGGAGATTCCGTGCGAGCCGCGGCAGGTTCCGGTGGGGCTGGTGCCCGGGGATGTGCTGTTCAACGAGTTGCTGGCCTCCAACGGCGGGGTGATTTTTGATGAATTTGGGGAGTTTGATGATTGGGTGGAGTTGTACAATGCGGGGACGACGCCGGTTTGGTTGGGGAATTTGTGGTTGACCGATGACCTCGACACGCCGGACAAGTACAATTTGCCGGACATGGTGCTCGAACCAGGGGACTGGCACTTGATTTGGACGGACAATGATGAGGAGCAAGGCGAAAACCACGCCGGGTTCAACTTGTCGGCCGGCGGAGAACAAGTGGCGCTGTTCCGGTTGGAGGACGATGGGGACTGGACCTTGCAGCGGTATGTGGCCTTCGGGCCCTCAGACACCAATGTTTCGTTGGGGCGGTTGACGGATGGGGCGCCGAATTGGGTTTGGTTTGCCACGCCCACGCCGGACTATTCGAACAACGGTGCCATTGTGCTCGGTGTCACCTCGGGGCCAGTGGCGGAGGAGGACCTCAGGGCTTGGCCCAATCCGAATGCTGGACAGTGGCTTCAGCTGAGTCGAGCGGTTCAAGGTGTGATTTATGATGCTGCAGGCCGGCCTGTTCAAGAGGTGGCGTGGACGTCGGCGGTGGCGTTGAGTGGCTTGTCGGCGGGGACGTATGTGCTGCGGACAGCTTCGGGCGATGTGGTCCGTTTTCTGCGGGTCGGCGGGAGTGGGTGGTGACCGATTGAGCGGGTTCTCTGCGTAATTTGACGCCATGGAATGGTTCCTTGGCTTTTTCGAAGACATGCCCGCTTGGCAGAAGCTCGGCTGGATTGTCGTGTGCATGTCCCTGAATTTGTTGGTCGAAGGCATTCGCCCTTTGTTCTCGGGCGGCTACCGAACCTGGAAACACACCCGGGTGAACCTGACTTTCCTCGCCACCACGATGGCCATCAACGTGCTGTTCGGCGCGGCGACGGTCGGTGTTTTCTCGTGGATGGACGCCAGCAACTGGGGCTTGTTGGCACTTGTGGACTGGCCGGTTTGGGCAGAGTTGCTCGTGGCTGTGGTGGTGCTGGACCTCGTGGCGCAATACACCGTGCATTATTTGCTCCACATGTTTCCGCCCTTCTGGCGTTTGCATCAGGTGCACCACAGCGACACGCACGTGGATGTGACCACGGGAACGCGTCACCACCCGTTGGATTTCGTCGTCCGAGAGTGCTTCGCGTTGTTGGCCGTATTCATCACAGGAGCACCGGTCAGTTTTTACGTGTTTTACCGCATCCTGACCGTTTTTTTCACCTACATGACCCACGCGAATGTGGCGTTGCCGCTGTGGGCGGACCGAGCGATCAGCCTGCTGTTCATTTCGCCGAACATGCACAAGTTTCACCACCATGACGTGGCGCCGTGGACGGACAGCAATTTCGGGAACATGCTGTCGGTGTGGGATCGGCTTTTCGGCACTTTCGTCTACGGCGATGTAGACCAAATCCGCTACGGCCTCGACATCACCGACCCCACCCGGTCCGACGACCTGGGGTACCAAATGAAGCTCCCCTTCCGACCCAAATAGGGACGAGGCGGGCCCGTTTTGCCGGCCCTTCGAGGTTCAAACGGCCGCCGAACGACGGGTCAAACCGAGGGATTCACGGGCGTGCACGGGCAGCACAAGCGGGTCCAACATGTGCGGCAGAGCGTCCTGCCCCGAAGTCTCCAAGTTCTTGCGAATCCAGTCCAAATCCCGCGCCGAATACAACGCCACAAGTGGCTCCAACCGTTCGCCCTGCCGGAAGCAGACGGATCGGCCGGTGAGGCGATGGGCGGACAGGAGTTTGGCGATGGCGGTGTCGGACAGGTCGGGGCGATCGACGGAACGCACCAGCAGGCTGTGACCGGGCAGGGCATCGGCGGCTGACAGAATCCCCGTCAAGGGTCCATGTCCTGCCCATTGGGCGGCATCGGCCATGCCCCCGGAGATCCACACGTTGGGGAGGTGCCGGGCGAGTTGGTCATGCGCTTGGCTGTTCCAGGTGCCACCGGCGGGGTGGGGGAGGTTGGGTTTGGCCCTGCGCTTGCTTTCTCCCCCTGCCAGCAGAACCCCCGCGATGGGGGCCAAATCCGGGGCGAACCAAGGCCCTTCATTCACCTTCGCCCCTTGCAAATCGTACGTTTTCGTCGCCTCCTCGAGCAGGAAATCGCGGATGACCAGCAGGAGATTCGGTCTATCCATCTGTTGACGCCAGCGATGGATCCAAGGCCCAAATCCCGGCTCAAGTCCCTGTGCCTTGCGGATTTCGAGCGGGCCGATTTCGTCCACCACAACCCAGTCTGCGGTTTCTTCCAATGCGGCATCGAGGGCTGCCAGCGCGGCTTGGAACGCCGCGGTGCGGAAGCGAAATCGACCGATGGACAAGTCACCGGCAACAGGGTCTTCGATGGGCTGGGCGAAGGCACCTAGGGAAAGGGGTTGGAGCATGCGTTGACCGACCGCATTGTCGGGCATCAAAAATCCGCCGAATCGTTGACCTTTCGATTGCGCTTCGGCGACCCAGGCCTGGAGCCGGGTCGTCTTTCCGACTTGTACCGGAACGGACAGAATGCAAAGGTCGCCGCGAGACATCAATCGTTGAGCAAGTCGAGGTGGATGAAGTACGCAATGGCGCGAAAAGGCCGTTGCCACCGGTGTCGGCTTTGGGTGGCGGCGAATGTCCAGCAAAGGTTGAATTTGGCATGTTGCTTGCCCAAATCCGTCCACATTGTTCTTGCTGTTGGGTCTGTTGATCGCCCAGCGAGTTGCTTGCCGAGCCACAGCCGGAGCGGGCCTGCCAGTGCCAGCATCAAAGCTGTGGCGAATGCGCTGCGCAAGGCAACCCAGAGCAATGTGCTGTTGTCGGCGCCACCCAAGGCAAGTCCTGTCAGCACCAACGCCAGCATGGCGATGACCCAAAGCGGCTGTTTCCAGCCTGACGTGATGCGGCGTTTTCGGGTGGGCAGAGGTTCAACTTGGCGCTCCGATTGCCAACGTTGATGCAGGTCGGCCAGGCGCTCAGGTGGACGGTGGGCCCAACCCGATGCCCAAAGCCCCAAGATCAATCCCCACACAGCATACAGAGCGATGTAGCACCACAGCAACAACAAGCCATTCGCCGCCCATCCAAACTGCCTTGTCGCCGATTCGGTCATCGCAGCCAAGGCGTCCATCCAGGCAGCCCCGTACACCAAAGTCATCATCAGGAGTTTCTGCAAGGCAGATTCCAGCATGGCGATGATGGCAAAGAGCACAGCCCCGAGCCGGAAGGGACGAAACCAGGAGAGCAACAGGGCGGCCAACAAGCCTTGGAAGCCCACGGCCACATATGCGGTAAAGGGCGAATGCGGAGAGGCGAAGAATTTGACGGCCATGACGAGCACAGTGGCGTTCAGCAAGGTCGGGCCCACCGAATAGCTGTGCTGCTCGGGGGCATTTGTCCACGACGCATACCGACCGCGAAGCACACCCGCCATCACAATCAGGACTGCTACGGCCGTGCCGCCCACCCAAATCCCCGTGAAGGGAAGTTTCAATGCGTGCATCACCCCACCCAGTCCAGATTCGACAAACGCCCACACCCCGGTGAGTCCCATCAAGGCCGGTGGCAGTGGGGTTCGGCGCAGCATTTTCATGGCTGAAATCTAGTAACTTCCCGGGCATGGAGTGGATTTTTTTGGGGCTTTTCGTTGTCGTGACGGTCTTGCTGGTTGTGGTGTGGGGCCAGTTGCGCCGCCTGAACGCGAAAGTGGACGAGGGCGCTGAAGCGCGGATGCAAGAGGCCGTGTCGGCGGTGGTTCGGGATTTGTTGCGTTCAGAGTTTCGCGCCAGCCGGGATGAATTGGCGGACGGCATGCGGCTCAACCGAAAGGAACTGGCCGAAGGTTTGGCAGGATTTCGGAAGGAGATGACCGATGGGCAGCAGGCGCTGGTGGCGTCCACGGAAGCCAAGCTTGAAAAGGTCCGACTCACTGTGGACGAAAAACTTCACCGAACCCTCGAGGAGCGATTGGGTGAGTCATTCAAACTGGTTTCTGAACGGCTCGAGGCGGTCCAGCGCGGGCTGGGCGAGATGAAAACGCTGGCGAACGGGGTAGGCGACTTGAAGCGGGTGCTGGCAAATGTGAAAACGCGCGGGGTGCTCGGTGAGATTGCCTTGGGCAATTTGTTGGAGCAGGTCATGGCGCCAGACCAATACGAACGCAATGTCAAAACGCGCCCCGGGTCGAACAACCATGTGGAGTTTGCCCTTCGGCTGCCTGGGCCAGAGGACAACCCCGACCGCCCAGTTTATCTGCCCATCGATGCGAAATTCCCGCAGGAGGATTACGTGCGGCTGCAAGCTGCATTCGAACTGGCCGATGCGGGGGAGGTGGAACGGTGCACGCGGGCCTTGGTGGCGAGTGTGAAAAAGTTTGCCAGGGAGATTCACGAACGCTACGTCGAACCGCCCCACACCACGGATTTCGCGATTCTCTTTTTGCCAGGGGAGGGGTTGTACGCGGAATTGGTTCGGCAGCCGGATTTGGTGGCCCAACTCCAGAGGGAATTCAAAATTGTCCTCACAGGTCCCACCACCTTGGCGGCCATGCTGAACAGCTTGCAAATGGGCTTCCAAACCCTCGCCATCCAGCGCCGAAGCAGCGAGGTGTGGCAAGTGTTGGGGGCGGTGAAAAAGGAGTTTGGCAAGTTCGGTGACGTGCTGGAAAAAGCCCAAAAGAAGATCACTGAGGCGAACCAAGAGCTCGACGCCTTGGTCGGGACGCGCACGCGGATGATGTTGTCGAAGCTTCGGAAGGTCGAGACGCTGCCAGAAGCGGGCGCCACGGAGTTGCTCGAGGACGGGGATTGACAACTCGGGAACGCGGACTGGGGGCTGGGGGTTTGGGCGATGAACAATTGACTTTCCCTGAGGGGTTTGTATCTTATGAGAATGAAGAAATGGGCAAGTGTTGCGCTGATCCTCTTTGTGGTTGGGCAGGACGCAGCAGGACAAACATCATCGCTCAAAGTTTGGAACGAAGTGGTTTTGGAGGCCATTCGCAATGACTTGGCCCGGCCCAACGTGCATGCGCGCAACTTGTACCATTGGAGTTTGGGGATGGCGACGCTGACCCAATGGTCGCTTGGCGAGGAAGCGCCCAACTGGCCGTCGACGGCAGACCTGCCGGTGAATGAAGCGGGCATGGAGGCTTTGGCTCAGGATTCGAATGGCTTGCCGATGGCTGCAGCAGCATTCACACACCGTTTTGTCGATTTGCGGTATGCTGAAGCGCCCGGTTTTGCCATTTCAGCCGCGCATGCCGATGCGGTGTTGGCAGATTTGTGGGGGGCGAGTGCTGCGGAGCTTGCATCGGATTGGCCGTCGGCAGCGTTGGGCGAGGCGTTGGCGGATGCGTTGGATTGGGCCTTTGTTGAAGATGGGGCGAACCAAACCAGCAACTACGCCAACCCCTGTTACACCCCTGGGAACCCGCCCCTCGATGTGACCTCGCCTGGCGTTTGCGGCGCCCCGCTGCCGGATCCGAACCGGTGGCAACCGCTGTCATTTGGGGGGAGTTTTGTCGACCAGGCGGGCAACGAGACATTTGAGGACGTGGTGCCGTTTTCCGGGGCAAATTGGGGAGATGTTGCGCCATTTGCGCTGCATTTGAACCACGAACCCGTGGTCATCAGCCGAGAGGGGTGTGATTTTCCCGTGTACCTGCACCCAGGGGAGCCGGGGTATTGGGAGACGGCAGGGGACAGCGGGTTGTACGATTATGCCACGGGGTTCGCGTTGGTGGCGGCCTGGCAAAATCACTTGGACCCCACCGATGGCGTGGTGTGGGACATCAGCCCTGGTGCCATGGGCAACATGAATGCCTATCCGGACCACCCAGACTACCTCTATGCCATCGAATCGGGCGGCGATCGTGGCACCGGTCATGCACTCAACCCGATCACTGGAGCACCCTATGCACCGGAACCTGTTTTGCGGGGAGACTTCACGCGGGTATTGGCGGAGTTTTGGGCGGATGGACCGGATTCAGAGACGCCACCAGGCCATTGGTTCAGCCTGCTCAACGAAGTGTCTGAGCATCCCGCCTTTGCCTTCCGTTGGATGGGCGGGGAAATCATCCCAGCGGATTTGTGGTGGGCGCGCACCTACCTTGCCCTCGGCGGCGCCATGCACGATGCGGCCATCGCAGCGTGGGGGGCAAAGGGCGCCTTCGATTTTGTTCGGCCCATTTCCGCGATTCGTCACATGTTGGGTTTGGGCCAATCCTCCGACCCCGCTGCGCCCAATTACCACCCCAACGGGATGCCATTGGTTCCCGGCGTGGTGGAGTTGATTGGGCCTGATGACCCCCTGGCCGCAGCGAACCCATCGTTGGTGGGGGCGCTCAAGACCCGGATGTGGCTTGGGGAAGACCCGGCGAACGGGGCGATGTCCAACTTCGGCTGGACTGCGGGGTGCAATTGGTGGCCCTACCAGCGGCCGAGCTTCGTCACGCCGCCATTTGCGGGCTACGTCAGCGGCCATTCGACGTTTTCGCGGGCGGCAGCGGACATCTTGGCGCGTGCCACGGGTTCCCCCTATTTCCCAGGCGGTCTGGGCGAGTTTGAGATTCCAGCGGAGTCCTTTTTGGCCTTCGAAGCCGGGCCTTCCGAGGCGTTCACATTGCAGTGGGCCACTTACAAAGACGCGGCCGATCAGTGCGCGTTGAGCCGGATTTGGGGCGGCATTCACCCACCGATGGACGACATCCGCGGCCGGCAAATGGGGTTGCTGGTGGCGGAGGGCGCTTGGGACCAAATGCAGGCCGCCATGCTGCCCACCGTTCCACCGGTTTCTGAGGAATTCTGTGACGAGGACATTGACGAGAATGGCACCATCAACACGGGGGACTTGTTGTTGCTCCTGAGCAAGTTTGGCGAGAGCTGCGAAACCCCCTAACGGATCCAGCCCTCTGTTGCCTCAGGTCCCTTGAGCGGACCTTCAGTTGCAATTGTCTCCGAAGGCCGCCAGCAACATCAACATGTCAGAAGCCGTCACGGCGCCATCATCATCCACATCTCCAATGCTGCAGCTGCTGAGACAACCAAACTCGCCCAGCAGAAGGAGGATGTCTTGCACTTCGACCATGCCGTTGTTGTTGATGTCTTCCGGACAGCCGCCACTGGGCACCATCTCATCGCCTGTGATTTCGCCGTCACAGTTGTTGTCTACGCCCTCTCCTGTTCCTGGGGCCCCTGGGTGAACTGCGGCATTTCCTTCGTTGCAATCGCCACCTGCATTTGCCGTGGGGATGTTGGGCGCCACTTCGCAACTGATGAAAGGACCTTGTCCGCCATATCCATCTTCGTCAAGGTCATACCAAACCTGCGTCCCGTATTCGCAAGATCCATCGTCTGAGGTGGCTGCACTGTCGTAATTGCAGGCTGTCTCGTCCGTGCACCCATCTACGTCCGTTGTCCCACCTTCGAGGCAAAAGTCATGAACAGCGGAGAAGCCAAAGTTTCCACCGGCGACCATCTCCGCCAAAACATTTCCATTTCCGTCAGTCAGCTCATAATCGCCCACCACACCTCCGTATTGCATGCCGTCGCCATAGCTGTCAGAGACGGTCAACGTGTAGCAACCATCGGACAAGCAGAAGTCTGAGGCGTAGGTCGTTTGGCTTGCCGCATAAGGACCACCAGACGCCATGATGGTGCCAGAAGCGTTCACAATGTTCCAAGTGGTTTCGCCAGGGTAGTTGTCGGTAGTGAGCGTGAAAGTCAGCGCGGTGCCTGTGTAGTCGCAAGAGCCATCATCGCTTGTGGCATCGGGGTCGTAGTTGCATGCGCTGTTGTCGGTGCAGCCCTGGCATGACGTGTATTCACAAGTGCCATTGTCCGCCGTAGCGGATGGGTTGTAATTGCATGCGGATGCATCGGTGCACCCCTCACCGTTGCTGCCTTCTGGCCAACCATCGAGAACCAGTGCTCCCGTGTTCGCTGGGTCGAGCCAGTCAATGAGCCGTGTGCTTGGGCTCGATCCGTTGTCCCAACTCACATCAAAACGGCCGTAAAAATCATAGGCCCCATTGTTGACAGAGCCACTGCAGGCAGCTGCCCCGCCATAGAGTTGGCCGATGATTCGGTGGTTTTGGTCAAAAAGTGGGCTTCCAGAAGAGCCTGGTTCTGTCACGCCAAGTTCCCAATCCCCAATCCACCAAACTTGCGCACCACTCGCCGTACTCGTGTAGGGGGCATCCTCTTCGAAACAAATTTTCTTGACATCCCCGCTCGGGTGGTGAATGCCAGTTGCGGATGCAGGTGTTGCGCCGGAGGCATCCCAACCTGCGTATTGAACATTGAAGCTCGCCGGTGGCGTGGCACTCAGTTCAATGAGGGCCACATCGCTTCCGCCGTTGTTCGCCAGCAGGGTTCCGCCACTGATGGATTGGTTCGTGGGGCCAGTTGATCCGCTGCAGGTGCTGCTTTCGTGGTTGAAGTAATAGACCCAGCTCGAAGGGTTGCCCAAGCAGTGATTCGCTGTGAGGAAATAGGGCGTCCCGTCCTGGGCTGTGTTGTTGACCAATGCCCCAGTGCAAACCGCATATCCGCCGTTTGTGATCAAGGCAACCGACTTTTTCTCGGTCTGCCAATCTGCGCCAGATGGACAATTGACATTGATGTTGCAGGCCCCAGAATTGCCAAAGGGTCCTCGGTCGGCAGGACTCGTGGCCAAATCTTCCGCATGACGCAGCAGGCTTCGGTAGCCGTGGACGACCTGTTGGATGTGGATTTGACCGATTTCCGCTGTCCCCTCAGGCAGACGGTATTCCAATACCGCGCGGTCGCCGTGGATCAAGCCGAGGGCCAGTCCGCCCCAATCTTTCACATTCAAGTGCGTGAAGGCCCCGAGAAATTCGTTTCTCTCGCCATTCCAGACGAAGAGTTCTCCTCCTTTGGGAACATCAAAGACAGACAAATCAAAGCTGATGGAGAGTCCTTCAGGACAATGCACACCGAGACGCCAAACATCGTAACCATCTTCCGTGCTCCAAGTTCCAGAATTGTCCAAACGCCAATTCACTTCATGCTCTATGCCAAACCGCCAAGGCACATCTTTCATCGCATCGGTGACAGAATCGTGTTGCATGATGCTGCTCCAGTCCAAGGGAGGCATCTCCTCCCACTCAGCGATGAGGTGACTTGGATTGCTGATGTCATCCCAAAAAAGGGGAGCGCCGCCATGGGAGATTTGGCCGGATGCCGAGGAAACGAAGAGGACCAGCGATGCCAAGAAACCGAGGGATGCAAAAGGACGTGTCATGAAAACAAGGGAATCGAGAAAAATGAGGAGGGCCCGGCGACCCATCTATTGAAAGACGGGGCGACCGGGCCCAAGTTGCCTGGCCAAATGGACGGCTTAATGGAGGAGGATTCGAGAAGCTTGGGTCCCCAGGCCTCCGTCCAGCAAATACATTCCTGCTGGGAGGTGCTGGATGTCGGCTTGCAAATGTGTGGCGCCAGCTGGAATGGATTGTGACCAAACCACGCGGCCGGACATGTCCCGAAGACGGACGAAGTCGATTGAGGCATCCGATGTCAGCACGATGTGAAGGAATCCGGCGGTGGGATTGGGGTAAGCGGAGAAGGCTGTTGCCCGGCCATCCAGAGAAGGGACGTCGACGCCCATGTCGCCGAGGATGCCCATGAATTCCTGGTAGAACAGGTTGGCAATGCGGGCATCGTGAATCACAACCGTGTTCTCGTCGTTGTTCGTCTCGGCGGTTGTGGACCAGTTGTGAGAGCCGGTGACAACTGTCGGGTCGCTCAAGGTTTGCGAGTGGTCGATGATGGCATACTTGTGGTGCATTTGGCCTGAAATGCCGACATGGCTGTAGACATCAATGCCCGCGTTGAAGAGCGTCTCGTATTCAGACCCTGTGGCGTTTGCATCTTCGATGACGCCTTGCGGATTGATGAAAATGCTGGACCCCACGTTCATCACCGCTTCGCCGAGGTCGTTGCGGGTGAAACTCAAGGTGGCAAAACTCAAGTCGTAGTTCGTTGTCAAAATGGCCTCTTCGATGGCTGCAGTGGTTCCGTCGGTGGGGGAGAAATAAAGTTCCACTGGGCTGCCTCCGATGAGGAAGCGCTTGGGGGTGTTGATGGTTTTGGCTGGGCCAAACTTGGCATTGCCCGCATCCGGCAGCGCCCCCTCACTGCCCCACATTTCCTCAAACTCGAGGGTGTAAGCGCGGGCGAGGCTTTGGTCCCCGAAAATCACGAGGTTGTTCGGATCGGTGTTGAGGTTGTTCGTTGTGAAGTTCGTCGATCCGGTGAGCACGAAGGCCTTGTCGGTGTAGTCCGCGTCGCCAATGATGAACTTGTTGTGCATGCCGCTGCCTTCACCATCGAGGCGCAGCAACACGGGAATGTCCTCGTCGAAATCTTGAACGCCGATGTTCGCGTTTTGGCCTTCGGCGATGTACCGGACTTGGACGCCGTTCGCAGCGGCAGCATTGATGGCGGCGACGATGGCCGTGTTGTTGATGTTGTACGCCGCGATGTCCAGCGTGTGCTCCGCCGAAGCGATGTACGCGGCGATGGTGTCATTTGTGTTCGTTCCCAGGGTGACAGCCAATTCATCGGTGGCAACGCTGTGGTCGACTGTGGTCACAAAATAGGCCCGGATGTAGCCGGGGCTTTCGGACACCGTGGCATAGGGCCGAATGACAGAAGCGGTGGAGTCTTCGCCTGCAACGGAAATCACCCGCGCCCAGTAAATCGAACCCGGTGTCAAGTCGGTGAGAGAAATGCTGTGGTCGAGGACCGCTGCCGCGTCGCCGATGCTGTTGCCCAGGGCTGGAGTTTCGCCATATTCCACGATGGAATTGCCCAACACGTCGGTGTTCCAGACCAAATCAAACGAGGTCGTGGTGATGTTCGTTTGGTCGACTTGTGTGGACAGATTGATGGCGGAGGTGGGAACGAGGTCGGCATTGCCGCGCGGCAGAAGTTGGTAACCTCCAAATCCATCGAAGGTGAATTGGCTGACCACGCCGAAAAGATTGACTTCACCGGCCGGCAAGATTTGGCCCACCAACTCATTGTCATTGCGGACGTAAATGATGCCATCCTCTCCGTTCGCCGAGAAACTGTAGGTGCTGTTGCCGCTGATGGGGGTGCCGCCATTGGTGAACATGGCCCCTTCGATGGCGACGAGTTCACCTTCAAGAGATTCGTTCATTTCAGCTGGCGTGATGGTCTGAAAATCTGGCAAGGCATTGCCGGTGGAGAGGACTTCCACATTGGTGATGGCATCGGGCCCCACTTCGAGCAGCCCGTTGTATTCACTCAGTGCCCCAGTCATTGTCACTTCGTCGCCGGGCTGCGGGTCAGGCCATCCGTTGCTCGTCCAATCGCCCCCAGGGTACAGGGCGATGCCAGCGGTTGCGTCCTGCAGGTAGCGGACGATGCCGAGGTTGCCATCGTTTGTGATGATGCCGGTGACGGTGACGGTCTGGCCGACACCATAGTTGGTGCGGGCATCGAGGATGTCGGATTGGCCCATGCTGTCAGCGCTCATCAGGAGACTGGCGCCCAAAAGGACCGAGAAGAGTGGGAAGGAAGTGTTCATCTTTTCTTTGCGAGTGGAAGAGGGTAAGCGTGAAAGGGGGTCAGAATCGGATCCGCAAACTCAGGTTCGATCGGAACCCGAAGCCCATGTAGACGCTGGCAGAGGCGGCATCGAAATTGTTTGTGGTCAGGGCGTATCTGCGCTCGGGGTCGTTGAAATAGAATTGGCCAAATGCGTCGTTGTTTTGCGCATTGCTCAAATAGGTGGTGTTCAGAACGTTGAACAAACTCAATCGGATGTCCCCGTTCGAACGATTCCAATCGAACCGGTAGCCCGCGTGGACATCGAGCAAGCCATACGCCGGGATCTGCCAAGACTGGCGGCCAGCGTTGTCTCCATTGAGGGAAAAGGGATCGAAGTCTGCGTAGTGCCGATCAAAAAGGGTGTATCGAGGCTTGATGTACCAATCCCCAAACGTGTACTTCAGGCTGATGCTGTATTGCGACTGCGGGCTATCGCCCACGGCCACGCCTGCAGCGTCGTAGCGAACAATGGCCGGGTTGCCGAGCTGGTCGATGTACGGCAAGTTCGTCCGCTCATCGAGGAGCACCAAGCTGTCTTCCGAGCTCGTCCACTCCCAATCGCCCAAGGAGATGTAGCCTTCGATGGTGAGGGTTCGGTTGATTTGGTATGCAGCATCAGCTTCCAGTCCCTTGTGCAAAGCACTCATTGAATTCACGTTTGCTCGGACAATGTCGCCTTCCACCGTTTCAAACCGCAGCAGGGACTGCAACGGGCGATTCTGCCAGTCGGTGTAATACCCGTTGACATTCACGCTCCAGGGGAACTTGCTGAAACTGTACCCCACCTCGATGGATTGGATGATTTCGTTCTGCGTGTTCTCCACGAATTTGTTTTCGAAATCCACGACGTTTCGGAAGACCGGGGTTCGGTTGAGCAAGCCGACGTTCATGAAGACATTGCTGTATTCAGAGACATTGTAGTTGCCCCCGGCCTTGATGGTGTAACCCGGAATCCACTTCCAACCGCTGGAAGCGAATGAGCCGTCTTCGTTGGGCGTGGCGAAGTAATCCACGCTTTTGTAGCCTTGGGTGACGGCGGAAACGTTGAGAAAGGCATTGCCGATGAGCCCTTTGTATTCTGCCAAACCAAACACACCCGCCCACCGAACGAAAGCGTCGTTGTGGTAACCAATTTTGTCGCCGACGAAGCGCATCTTCGTGTCGGCGTTTTCGTTGAAGTTGTCCACGAAGTAATCTCCCCCCAGGAGGTCGTGCACCTCGGCATAATGCTCCCCTTGGTACGTCCTGAGGTCCAGGCCGCCCGAAAAGGTCCAAGCATCACTTTGCTCAAAACGAAAGGTGCTCAACGCCCCGTACCAGTAGTGGTTGTTGAAGGACTTTCGCAAGATCCGACCGCTCTTCAACAATTCGTCACTGTATGCGGGGTCAATGGGGGGGCCAAAGACGCCACCGATGGTGTTGGAGTTGTAGAATTTTTGAAAGTCCACTTGGCCATCTGCGGTGTAATCACCGGCGCCGAGGGAGTTGTCCAGCCGCGTCCCGCCCCCGTATCCATAGCTCGCATACAGCATGTTGGAAACGAAAAGCCGGTCGCCTGCCCGCCAATTGTGCCGGAGGGAGAAGAGCGGTTTGTGGTACTTGTTCTGCCTTTCGTACAGGGTTTCGCCGTTCAACTCGCCCCAGTGCACATTGTATTTCTGACCGTAACTGCGGAATCCCACCGTGTCGATGAAATCCATCGCTGACATTTCTGCTTCAAAGTCATTGACGTTCGCATAGCCATAGCTTTCATTCAGCGATGCGAATGCGGCTTGTTCTTCGGCCAAGGACAGGGTGTCGCTGTTGAAAATGCCATCATACGCTTGGGCATATGCGCTCAGTCGGGTGTAATCCTCGTCGCTGCCGGTGAAGAGGGACCGAGCGAAGTCTTTGTCGTGGGTGACGATGCGTTGCTGGTACCCCCGGGCAGCGTTCTGAGACGGCGAACCCGTGGCACTGAGGCTGACGCTGTGCGCGCCCCACTCTTTTGTCACTTTTGCGTAGTAGAAGAAAGACCGGTTGTAATCCTGGTCGAAATACCCCTGCCGGTTCTGGAAACTCCCGGCAAAGGTGTACCCCCAGCCGCCGGGCTTTCGTCCACTCGAATGACCGATGGACGTTCGCGTGAATCCGAAGCTGCCGACCTCTTGCTTGACGCTGGTTTGCTTTGAGCTGGAGATGCCTTGGGTCACGATATTGACCGTTCCGCCGATGGCCGGCAGCGCGAGCTTCGAAGCGCCGAGGCCCCGTTGCACCTGCATGGTTTGGGTCACCAAGTCCAGGCCAAACCAGTTGTTCCAAAACACAGCCCCACTCTCCATGTCATTCACTGGGATGCCATCGATGAGAACGCTGACGTTGCGTTGCTTGAATCCGCGAATGCTGATCGAGGGTCCGTTGTCGTCCGATCCCGCTTGGGTGGCGTAGACCCCAGGTGTTGTGTTGAGGATCATCGGAATGGGCTGCGACCCCAATTCCTCTTGAATTTGGACGGGTTTGATGTTTGAGAAAGCGACAGGCGTTTCTCGTTCGATGGCCACGTCGGCGATGACCTGGGCCTCCTGAAGGACAATGGTGGACAGGTTGAAATTGATTTCCCGTGGTGCATCGCCAGCACCCACTTCGACGCGCTTTTCAATGGCGTTGTACCCGATGTACTGCACCTTCAATGTCCAAGCACCCACAGGGAGCTTGATGACATATCGCCCATCGAAATCCGAAACGGCGCCAAGTTTTGTGCCCGAATTTGTGGCTTCGGCAGAAATGGTGGCCTGAATGAGCGTCTCTCCGGTAATCTCATCGGCGATGACCCCGAAAATTTCTGCCTTTTCGACTTGGCCACAGACGATGCCGGCCCACAAAAGCAGGCCGGACAACGCAAACAGATGCTTGTGAAAATGCATTTTATCGAATCGTCACGCGATGGGCAAAGGTGCGGTTTCCAGTCAATTGCATGCTGACGATGTAGGCACCGGCAGGCAATCCTGCCAATTCAAATCGCACATCGCCACCCACGTGCACGTCGCGAACGAGTTGGCCATTTGCCGCATGCACGGTGACCTGTTCGATCGGGGCATCGGCGGTCAATTGCAAGGGGGTTCCAGAGATTGCGGGATTCGGGAAGACAGCGGTCTGGACTGCAGCCGGTTCTGCTGAAAGACCGTTCGGGTCGCAGGCGCAGAAGTGCACCCCAAGGCCGTCCCAGGTGTTGACTTCCAAGGTGTCCCATTCCAAGAATGTATTGAACGCCACTGGGGGCTGGACAACGCCTTGCATCACTTCGTATTTTCTCCGCAATGTGTGGTTGGACGTCAGCCAAGTTGCACCATCGCCCACGTCCACAAAGCCGTTGGCTTCGTCGTCTGTCCATGCCACGCCGGGATCCTCACCTGGTTTGCCGAAGATGTCGATGGGCACCCCGTTGTTGAGGAGAACCAAGGCATCGTCGCCGTTCATGTAGGTCGGCGCTGGGTAGGGATTGTCGAGCTGGTCAGCCAAGGCTTGCATCTCCGGATCGCACATCGGCGAAGTGGCACCGCCACCGAGGTCAACGTCCTCGGTTTGGCCATTCACCAAGACCCAAGTGCCATACGCGGGAATCGTGCCCACCAAGTTCGTCTCATCGGTCATGCCTGCCTCCCCGTTGCTCCAACGTTGCAGCACATAACCATTCAAGCTGATGGACTCCGATGTGGGGTTGTAAAACTCCAAACCTTTGTTGTTCCCCGTTCCCTCCAAGTATTCAGAGATGAACAGGTCCGTGCACTGGGAAAGGGCCGATGATGAGCCCAAGGCGATGAGGCCGAGGCCAAGGAGAGTAGCGTTCCGCATGGTGAAAATTTGTTGTAAAATCGGCGGCAAGTTACACGAAAGCATTTTGAAAATGGACGATTTTGATGTGGGCACCATTCGAGACCATTGTCTACAAAAAAATGGGGTGGAGGAATCCTTCCCATTTGATGGTTCGACTTTGGTTTTTAAGGTGGCAGGGAAGATGTTCGCCTTGCTGAATATTGATGACTTCAACGGGGTCAACCTCAAGTGTGATCCCGAGCGCGCTGTGGATCTTCGCGAGCGGTACGCCGGCATCGAACCCGGCTGGCACATGAGCAAAGTGCATTGGAACACGGCAAAGCCTGGGCGGGATGTGCCGCGGACCTTGTTGCTCGAACTCATTGACCACAGTTATGCACTCGTGGTGGCATCGTTGACGAAAAAAGCCCGGGCGGCGCATGGCTTGTAACCGCTTATCTTGCCGGTCATGCAACTGACAGGTCTCGATTGGGCGCTGGTGGCGGGCTATTTTGCCTTGGCTTTGGGTGTGGGCGTGTGGTCCGCTCGGCGCGGGGCGGCAGCGGATGCGCGCGGTTTTTTCTTGGCTGGAGGCCAAATGCCTTGGTGGCTCCTCGGCGTTTCCATGGTCGCCACCACCTTTTCGACAGACACCCCGAACTTGGTCACGGATTTGGTCAGGAAACAAGGGGTCAGTGGCAACTGGGGGTGGTGGGCCTTTTTGTTGACCGGCATGTTGACCGTGTTTGTGTACGCGCGAATGTGGCGGCGGAGCGGGGTCTTGACAGACATCGAATTTTACGAGTTGCGGTATGGCGGCCGAGCCGCGGCTTTTTTGCGCGGCTTCAGGGCGTTGTACCTCGGCCTCGTGTTCAACGTGCTGGTGATGGGGACGGTGTCGTTGGCGGCGATCAAGCTCGGTGGCATTTTGTTGGGCTGGCCCGGTTGGCTCACCCTCTTGGTGACGGGGGTGATCACGCTTTTGTACAGCGCTTTGGGCGGCCTGCGGGCTGTGATTCTGACCGATTTTGTCCAATTCCTCCTGGCGATGGTCGGCTCGGTTTGGGCATGTGCATACTTGTTGGGGCTGGATCAGGTCGGCGGACTGAGCGGCCTGCTCGCGCACCCCGCGGTGCTGCCGAATCTCAACATGCTGCCTGACCTCAGCGATCCTGGCGCATGGGTGCCCGTGCTGCTGGTGCCCCTTGCTGTGCAATGGTGGGCGAGTTACTACCCCGGTGCTGAACCCGGCGGCGGGGGCTACATTGCCCAGCGCATGTTCAGCGCCCGCGACGAATCGCACGCCGTCGGCGCCACGCTGTTGTTCAACGTGGCGCACTATGCGCTTCGGCCCTGGCCCTGGATTTTGATCGCCCTGGCCTCCCTCATCGTCTTCCCGGATACAGAAGCCATCGGGCGGGCTTTTCCGGCGGTCGCGGCGGACAAGGTCGGGGACGATTTGGCCTATCCTGCAATGCTCTCCCTTCTTCCTCCCGGTCTGCTCGGCCTGGTGGCAGCCAGTCTGCTCGCTGCTTTTATGAGCACCATGTCCACACAAGTCAACCTCGGCGCGAGCTACCTCGTCAACGACTTTTATGTGCGATTCGTGCGCCCAGATGCGACGGGGAAAGAGCAGGTGCGGGCGGGTCGGATGGCCACGGTGATCTCGCTGTTGTTGGGGTCCGGGCTGGGGCTGTTGCTCACCGATGCCGGTCAAGCCTTTCAGTTGCTGTTGCTCATCGGTGCAGGCACCGGGGGGTTGTTCATTTTGCGATGGTTTTGGTTGCGCATCAGCGCTTGGACGGAAATCATCGCCATGGTCGGGTCCTTGCTGGTGGCCGGATACTTTTCCTTCCTTCACGACGCACTCGCAGCCGAGCCTGTGGCCTTGGTCCCACCTCTGGAGGCCCATATGAAATTGGTTTGGGGTGCACTCATCACCTCGGCGGTGTGGGTGGTGGGCACGCTGCTGACGCCTGCCGAACACCCGCAGACTTTGCAGCGCTTCGTGGATGCCGTGAGGCCCGAGCGGGGAGCGGCCTTGCGACGCGGTTTGCTGTCGATGGCCCTGGGCACGATGACCGTGTATGCCGCGCTTTTTGCCGTGGGGAATTGGATTTATGGCGTGACGAATTGGGCGCTGGGCTTGACAGGTTTGGCCGTGGTGACCGGGATTGCGCTGTTCAAAGTCCAAACCCATCGCCGGCCATGACCCTCGCCGCCTCCGCCCCTGGCCGCATTTGTCTTTTCGGGGAGCACCAGGATTACCTGGGCTTGCCTGTGACGGCGGCGGCGATCAACCTGCGTTGTCGGGTGGACCTCATGCCACGCAAGGACAGGCTGGCCGTCTTTCAGTATTCCGATTTGCATTCGGTCGAACGTCTGGATTTGGATGCCTTGCCGCCGCGCAGTGGCCGCAATTATGCACTGAGCGTTCTGCACCTCGCCAGGGAGCAAGGGGGGTTGCCATTGCGTGGCTTCGACATGATGGTTCGCAGCGACATCCCGAGGGCTGCAGGCACCAGCAGTTCGACCGCGTTTGTGCTGGCGATCACTGCTGCCTTGGCTGCGCATGCGGGTCATTCCCTCACGCCGATGGAACAAGTGCGGCTGGCGCACCAGGCGGAAGTGGTGGCCTTTCAAGAGCCTGGAGGCATGATGGATCATCTGGCTTGCGGGCTTGGGGGCTTGCGAGCGATGTCCTTTTCACCGAATTTGTCGACGGAGGTTTTGGCCAAACCGGACATTGCCTGGGTCCTCGGCGATTCCCTCACTCCCAAGGACACCCTCAAAGTCCTCGCCCACGCAAAGGGCCGTCGGTTGGATTTGCTGTCGCGCATGCCATTCGATGTAGCGAATGCGACCGAGGTACCGGACGGGCCCTGGGCAGCAGATGAACGCGCGTTGCTTGACGCCACACTGGCGAACCGGGACATCTCGGCTGCAGGAACCCGCGCGCTCATTGCAGGAGATGTGGAGCGCGTCGGCGCCCACCTTTCCGCGCATCATGCCATCCTTCGCGATGCCCTTCGACTCTCCACGCCACGCATCGAAGCCATGCTGGAACAAGCCATGAAACACGGCGCGCTGGGGGGGAAGATCAATGGTTCGGGGGGGGGAGGCTGTTGTTTTGTCATGTGCCGGCCCGCTGATGCCGAGGAGATCGCGGCCGCGATGTCGGCCGCAGGTGGGCTGGGCATGCCCATCGCCTTGACCGATCGCGGGGTTGTGGTTCAGAAATTGACGTCGCCATGAGTTGCCGAAGATTGGTCATCCTTGCAGCCGGTCGTGGAACCCGGCTCCAAGAAAGTGCCTCGGCCACGGACTTGCCTGCCGGCATAGACGCCGACCAAATCCACGATGCTCGCCACCGCCCCAAGCCCTTGATGCGCGTTTCAGGGAAGCCGCTGCTCATCCATTTGTTGCGTCGTGCCGACCGGGCGGGCTTCACGCATGCCACCCTCGTGTTGGGCGCCGCGGACAAATGGACCCGTCAGGTGGTGCGGGATTGGAACGAGACCCCGGCGGGTCCACGGATGCACATTGTCTTCGTCGTGCAGCCGATGCCGCTCGGAACAGCGCATGCCGTCGAACAAGCCCTGCGAGCGGACCGCGATGTGTCCGGGGAGGGCTTCGTTGTTTGCAACGGGGACAATGTGCCGACCACAGCGGCGTTGCGGACCATTCGCACGCAGCCCGGCAACGCCATCATTGGGTTCGACCCGACGGCCCTTCGACTCCCGGTGGAGCGCGTCCAAGCCTTTGCCGTCTGTCAAGCGGATGCGGAAGGGGAATTGGTCCAGATCATCGAGAAACCCACACCTGCTCAAGTGGCCCAAATGCCAAGGCCTCTCGTCAGCATGAACCTGATGAAATTGCCAACTGAACGCATGCTCTCGGCTTGCAGCGATTGTCCGCCGCATCCGGAACGGGGAGAGCGCGAGTTGCCGATGGTGTTGCAGTCCATCATGGTTCAGGCCCTGGATGGATCCATCGACGTGGTGCCGATGGCCTCGCCGGTTGTTGACGTGACGCGTTTGCATGACATCCCTCAGGCAGAAGCCACGCTCGCTCTGGACAACCCGAAGATGTTGTTTGAAGTCTGCGCTTCCACGCCAGAGGATGCTGAGGTGGCGGCTGCGGGTGGCGCGGATCGTCTTGAGCTATGTGCGCATTGGCCGTGTGGAGGATTGACGCCGCCGGATGCGGATGTGCTGCTGGCTGCGCGGGCGGGGCTGCCTGTCCATGCCTTGATTCGGCCGCGGGCGGGCCATTTCGTGTACACGGATTTAGAAAAGGCGTGGATGGTGGACCAAACCCATGCCGCCCTCCGCGCCGGCGCCTCCCGAGCGGTCATCGGGGCGAGTTTGCCCAGTGGTCGCCTCGACCTCCCTTGGCTCGAAGCAATGGCAACAACCTTTGGCGGCCATCAGCTCGTTGTCCATCGCGCCATCGACCTCACCCCAAAGATCGATTCCGACGCTCGCGCCCTCGCTGCGCTGGGCATTTCCCGAGTGTTGACGTCGGGCGGTGCGCAAATGGCCATGGACGGCCGCGCCAGAATCGAACAGCTCATCGGCCTTGGGTTTCAGGTCGTTGTCGGAAGCGGTGTTCGGCCTGGCGAGGCGGGCGTTTGGAGCGCACTGGGTGCGGAGGCGGTTCATGCCTCGTGCCGCACCGCTGTTGCTTCGGAGATCCCGCTCTTTGATGGCACCACCCATCCTGTGGACGGAACGAAAGTGGCAGCATTCGTTCGTAGTTTGCGTTCATGCGTGTGATGACCTTTCCATTGTCAGTCGGCTTCCTGGTGGCCGTCGTCTTTTGCGGTTGCACGTCTCGTGATCAGCCCATTGCTGAGCCCGGGACGACGGCGGCTTTGTTGCCCGAACCGATGCGCATGGTCCTTGCATCGGCGGACTCACTCACATTGGGTGGTTTTGACTGGGACTTCACCCAAGCACCGGACTGGGCTACCGTGGGCGATCGCTGGAGGACGGAGTGGTTTTCTGAGGTCTTTCCAGATTCCCGAACGGATCGACGGCCGTTGACGTTCAAAAGCGACACCAGCTTGGCAGAAGAAGCCTATGTGCTGTCGGTCGAGGCGGTGGGCGTGACGATCGCAGCGGGCGACAAGGCGGGAGCGGTTCATGGTTTGGTCTCCTTGCGCCAAATGCTGCCCATCGCCTGCGAAACCGGCACCTGCGAAAGCGTCAAACTGCCGCTCGTGCGCATCAGCGACAGCCCCAGCTACCCTCATCGTGGGCTGCTGCTCGACGCTTGTCGCCATTTCCAGCCCATCGACCGCGTCAAGCACCTGATCGATCAGCTGGCGCTGCACAAGATGAACGTGCTGCACTGGCACCTCACAGAGGATCAAGGCTGGCGCATCGAAATCGCCGCCTACCCGCGGCTGACGGAGGTCGGTGCCTGGCGGACGGAGAAGGACAGTTCCCAGCACGGCGGGTTCTACACGAAGGCTGAGATTCGTGAAGTTGTGGATTATGCGGCCGTCCGCGGCGTGGAAATCATCCCGGAAATCGAGTTGCCCGGCCACAGCCGTGCAGCCATCGCTGCCTATCCGTGGCTCAGTTGCACGGGCGAAGCGCTGCCGGTCCCCAACGATTGGGGCGTTTTCAAGGACATTTATTGTGCGGGAAACGACAGCACTTTGGCCTTTCTGAAGACGGTGCTCGATGAGGTGGTGGAGCTGTTTCCGTCGCGGTATGTGCACATCGGGGGGGATGAAGCGCCGAAGGTGCGTTGGTCTGCTTGCGAGAAATGCCAAACCCGCATCGCCGCCAACCACCTGCACGCCGAACACGATCTTCAGTCCTGGTTCATCAACGAAATCGGGGCACACCTTGCGACACACGGCAAAACGTTGATCGGTTGGGACGAAATCCTCGAGGGCGGCATCCCAGAAGGCGCCACCGTTCAATCCTGGCGCGGCGTCGATGGCGGCATCCAAGCCCTCCGCGCAGGCCACGACGCCATCCTGAGTCCCACTTCCCATTGCTATTTCGACTATCCTTTGCAGGCCACAGACCTCGCGGAGGTCTATACATTCGGCACCGTGCTCGACGCCATTCCGCGGGATGCGCCCGGCCGGCTTCTTGGCGGTGAATGCAACATGTGGACGGAACACGCCCCCGCTCACCTGGTCGACGCAAAAATTTTCCCGCGTCTGGTCGCCATGTCCGAGGTACTTTGGGGCACAGCAGACACTGCGCGCTATGACGCATTCTTGGCCCGCCTCGATCGGCACTATGACCGCCTTGACGCACAAGGTGTGGACTTCGGGCTGGAAACCGTGCCAGTCACGGCGACCTCACACATCGAGGATGGCCAGCTCTCCGTGTTGATCGAACCCGCCATGCGCGGCGTCACGGGCAACGCCGGCTTTGTCCCCACCATCACGGGCATTCCGGAGCAAGTCACTGCGCTGCCGGCC
Source organism: uncultured Flavobacteriales bacterium (assembly GCA_965661765.1). Lineage (GTDB taxonomy): Bacteria > Bacteroidota > Bacteroidia > Flavobacteriales_D > Sanyastnellaceae > JBMYZL01. Next base: position 14,838 of record CBFIFE010000016.1, on the reverse strand, counting down.
ACTTTCACCATCGATGGCCTCGGCGAAGTCCGCGCAGAAATCACCCACCGCCACCGAATCCTCGATTTGCCCGAACGCTTCCCAGTCGCAGGCCACCTCGGCCTCGCTGCATCGCACGTTGACATGCGCCACACACCCAGCCCCTATTATCCCGGTGGTGGCCCCGAGGGCCTCGCAGATGGCTGGCGCGGATCGACAGATTTCCGCGACGGACACTGGCAGGCCAGTCAGGGCGAGGACATGGGCGTTCAACTCGCCTGGCCTCAAACCGTCCAAGTGGACTCGGTCACCGTGCAATTTTACCTGTACCAGGATGCTTGGATTTTCTTGCCGGACAAAATTCAGTTGGCCTATTCCACATCAGACGATGAGGTGGACATTCTGGCGTTCATGCCCGCCGAGCTCGGCTGGCCGCCCGTTCAAGAGCCCGATGACCGCCAAACCATCGTCAGCCTTACCCTGCCGTTGGACGTGCGAACCGATGCTGTCTGGTTCCAAGCCTTCAATTCTGGCCCTTGTCCGGATTGGCACGATGCGGCCACCGAGCCGACCTGGTTGTTCATGGATGAATTCGTGGTCCACGGGGCTGCGAATTGATCGAAATTCAACGATCCAAGTCGGAACTTCTCGCGCCTTTGTGTATCTTGTACACGAAGTAGAGAAATGAATCGCAAAATGATCAATATCAAATCTTTTGTGTTGGCAGCTTTGGGTTTGTTGTTGGTGGGTTGGGTCTCAGGCCAGACCCCACAAGTCATGAATCCACCGGAGGGCACAGTGGACGGCCTCAACATCCTCAGCCCGAACAGCGCTGTTTTCCGCCTCCGCGCGCCAGGCAAGGATCATGTTCACTTGCGAGGCGACTTCAACAATTTCGCCATCAATGCAGGCTCGGTGATGCACAAATCGCCCGATGGCAACACGCACTGGTTGCAGATCAACAACCTCCAACCTGGGCAGTATTTCCGCTACCATTACCTCATCGACGATACCTTGGAAATCGGCGATCCTTACACGGAGTTGGTCCTCGACCCGTCGAATGACCAGTACATCCCTTGGAGCCATTGGCCCTACATGCCATCCTACCCCAATGGGCAGGCCAGTTGGCATCAGGCGGCATTCCGCACGAATGAGGTCACATTTGCTTGGACCGACGACAATTACCAGCGGCCAGCGCAGGATCGGCTGTTCATCTATGAGGTGCTCATTCGGGATTTTGATGCAGGCCAAACCTACCAGGACGTCATCGACCGCCTCGACTACCTGGAATGGCTCGGGGTGACCGCGATTGAACTGATGCCGGTCAGCGAATTTGAGGGGAACTCGAGTTGGGGTTACAACCCCACGTTCCGGTTCGCCCCCGACAAATTCTATGGCACAAAAGAAAAATTGCAAGAGCTCGTCAACGCTTGTCACAACAGGGGAATTGCGGTGATTCTGGACATTGTGCCGAATCACGGATTTGGCCAAGACCCCCTCGCGCGGATGTACCTCAACAGCGATTACAGCATTGCGGAGAACAACCCCTGGTTCAACGAAGTGTCCATGCACCCGTTCAGCCCAGGTTACGACTACAACCACGGCGATCCTTGGACGCGGGAGTTTTGGAAACGGGTCTTCGATTTTTGGATCGAGGAATACCACATCGATGGCTACCGAATTGACTTGTCAAAAGGAATCACCCAAAACTTCAGTGGAAGCGATGTGGGCGCTTGGAACCAATACGATCAGGGTCGCGTGGACCTGTTGTTTGAGTATGGCAACCATGTTTGGTCCAATCACCCGGGCACATTCCTCATCCTCGAACACCTGGGCAACAACGACGAGGAAACGGTTCTAGCGAATGGCGGCTTCATGCTCTGGGGAAAAATGACGTACAACTTCGCGCAGGCGACCATGGGCCACGGCGGCGACCTGAGCTTCGGACTCCACACTTCGCGCGGCTGGAATTACCCCAACCTCGTGACCTATTTCGAGAGCCACGATGAGGAGCGGCTGGCGCACGAGGTCCTCACCTACGGCGCGGAAAATGGCGATTACAACGTCAAGTCGCTGGGCACGGCGATGGAACGAATCGCCATGGCGCATGCCTTTTTGCTAGCGATGCCGGGACCCAAGATGACTTGGCAGTGGAGCGAAATGGGCTACGACGTCAGCATTTTCGATTGCCTCAATGGCAATTTCGAAGAGATGTGCAAGCTCAACGAGAAGCCCGAACGTTGGTGGTACCTCGACGATCCCGACCGGCGTGCTGCGGTGAAGTTGGTCTCCGCGGTCGCTCAGCTCAAAAAGTCGCAGCCGGCCTTCAACGGTTGGGATTTCAACGCCGATCTGTGGGGTGAACTCAAACGCATCCGCCTCTACAATCCAGACCAAAACGCCATCATCCTCGGCAACTTCGGCACCACAGGACTTTCGATGTCCCCTGGCTTTCCCTATGCCGGGACCTGGCATGATTACTTGACTGGCGAAGAAATTGTCGTCAGCGACCTCAACGATTCTTGGTACCTCGAGCCCGGCGAACTCCGCATCTTGCTCGACACACCCCTCCCGACGCCGGACCTCGATGGCACGACACCGCTCGCCATCAATGGCGGTTGCATGAATCCGGAGGCGAACAACTATGACCCAGCGGCCGAAATCGACGATGGCTCCTGCCTTTACACGGTCACGCTGTCGGTGGGCTTCGAGACGACGCCGGCAGATCCGCACGTGGCTGGTACTTTCCAGGGCTGGAATTCGGGTGGAACGCCCTTGACCCATGACGAGTCGAGCAACCTCTATTCGGCCACGCTCGAAATGACCGTCGGCAGCACGATCGAATACAAGTTCCTTGGGGGCAGCGAGTGGGGCAGCGACGAATCCGTCCCGGCCACCTGCGGCGTTGACAACGGATCGGGCGGCTTCAACCGAACCTTCACCCTCGGAGCCGACCTGAGTGCGCCGGACCCCGTGTGCTTCGGGTCCTGCGCGCCGTGCCTCGAAAATCCGGAGCTCGCAGGTTGCACGGATCCCGATGCCACCAATTTCGATTCCACCGCAGAGATCGAGGATGGCAGCTGCCTTTACAGCCTCACCCTCGCGGTGAATGCTTCCGACCTCGACACCATCTCTCCCGCGGGGCTTCACGTCGCGGGGGATTTCCAAGGCTGGAATCCCGCCGGGACAGCGATGGCAGAAGGGGAGAGCGGCGTTTGGTCTGCCGAGATCTTGGTGGCCATGGGCACCGCAATCCTTTACAAGTTCATCAATGGGAACACTTGGGGGGCTGACGAGATGGTTCCAGCGGCGTGCGGAACGGGTGCCGATGCCCTCAACCGCTCGTTCACCTTCACAGCTGCCGGCACCTCCCCAGCGACACCATGCTTTGGGAGCTGTGGCCCCTGCAACGACGCTCCACCCACAGACGACGGCAGCTCCTACTGCGGTCCAGGCACCTACTGGGATGCCGTCGCTGCGCTCTGCCTTCCCGACGACCCCACAACGGATCCCGTCTGCGTCGAGGACATCAACGGAGACGGCACCGTCGGCGTTTCGGATCTTCTCCAACTCCTCGGGGTCTTCGGGGACAACTGTCCTTAACTGGAAGGGGGGGGCGTTGCGCTCGCTGCAACGGTTCAAGGTTTTTGGGGCGCACGTCCTGATCCCCAATTGGACAAGGTATTTGTTAGCCGCAATCGCGAGAAAGGATGTAAATCCGGTGATGATGTTTCCTCGATTGTTAGAAATTGAGCTGAAAAACGATTCAAGGCGCGAAGGGCCATGGTGCTTTTGAGGTCTCGACAGGTAGGAAAGACTGGACTGCCCCACGAAAACCGGAGGGTCAGAAAAGCCCAAGCGGCTTGGTTTGAAGTGAGGAGTGATTCTTTGAATTGTGGATGGTGAGGTGGTTGAGGGCGGAGTGTCTTCTTGGGCGATTGTAGGTGATTTCAATCCATTCAAAGAGAACGCGTTGCGCGAAGTTGAACGCAAGCAGGGAGATGCCAAAAATGGCTTCGGACTTCAAAGTTTTGAAAAATGCGCTCAATCAATAATGCGCTCGAACATTGAACGAAAAAGCCCCGATCCATTCAGAGGACCGGGGCTTCTCGTCAATTCATCTCATCAACCCACCGTCAATCGCAGCTTGAGTTCGGGATCATCAAGCGAAGGGGCGTTGGGTAAATGGTCTCGGAACCTCCGGCATCGGAGAATCCGACGATGTAGTATACCCCTGGGGGGAAGGATTGACTGAAATTGGTTCCAGAAGCGAAATCAAAATCAACCTCCTCGCCATCTATCAACATCGTGACAGTCCGCAAACCACTTCCGTCCTGGAAAGTCCCCTGAATTCCACCATTCGAACTGTTCGGCGAACTGGCCGCCACAACATGCCAATTCCCCACCAATTCCATCTGCCCGGGTTCATCCACCGTGAAAGTCTTGCTGGCAGAGCAACCTGTGGCCCCATCCGTCACCTCAACAGAATAACTCCCAGCTGAAATGCCCGTGATGGTGGCTGTCGTCGCGCTGTTGTCCCAAGACCAGGATAGAGAGGTTCCGGTGGCTGTGGCCGCGATTTGGCCATCTGATCCTCCGAGGGAGGTGACATCGGTGACCGTGCCATCGAGTGCCAAGGAAGCCCGTTCCATCAACACCCAAGGAATCGTGGTGGCCCGGCTGCTTGCATCGGTCGCGGTGATGAAGAGGGTGTCCCGAACTTCACCGAGTCCGCCGTCCGCAGAAAAGTCCACAGTCAGCAAATTGCCGCTGACTGATGCAGAGAACTCATCACCATCGGGCCCACCAGCGACAGAGAAAGTCAAGGGCAAGGCATCCGGATCGCCCACAAACAAAGTGTCCAAGCCCAGCGTCAAATCGCTCGCACCGAAGCAAAGTGTGTCAGAGAACAACGAATCTGAGGCTGGCGACAAATCCAAGGCAACAAGCGTGAAATTCTCGGAAGCCGAGCATCCCGCATTGTCGGTCACGGTCACGTTGAAACTGCCAGCGGTTTGCCCTGTGATCGAGGCGGTTGTCTCGCTGCCGCCCCAGACAGGCGAGTATTGCGATTGGTCAGGTCCTTCATCGCGAATGCATCGGGTGGGGTAGCCGTACTTTTCATTCAAGCTTTGCGTGTAGAGAGAAGTCGTGGAGGCCGTCAGCTTCAAGGAGCCAATCACATTTTTCCCAGCCGTCGTCGACTTCGTCGAAGTCCCGATCCAGCCGATCGTGCCATCCGCATAAGCCCAAATCACATTCGCCCGAACCCCTGAACTCCGCATGTTCCAACCGAGCAACGGGCCGTTCACAGCATAGTTCTCAGCCCATGTTGCAGAAGCGGTGTCAGCGAGCGCACCATAATCGGCTCCGAAATCGGCAATCATCGTGGACCGCAAGGCCATGACGTCTCCAGACGTCGGAACGTGATAGCCCGATGGGCACAGGTTTTTCTCCGTATTTCCGAGTGCCGCCCAGCTGTAGTAGAGGCCGAAGGTGTCCACGTAGGCCGTGCCCTCCTGGGGGTTGGCGTAAATGGGATCCGTCAAGCCGGACATGTAGATGGCGTTGCTCGTTTCGAGGGTGAGCGGAGTGCCGTCGGAGAAGCTTGTGGTTTGGAGGTTCTCGTTGAACCAGCATTGGTCTCCGATTTCAACCAAACCGTACACCTTTCCATTGTACGTCACCGACTCCTCCCCTGCGCATGGCCCCGTCCCCGCGGCCGGCAAACCACCATCAACTGTCAATTCAATCTCGCCATCTGCAGCCACCAAGTTCGAAGGATGGGTCAACGTCTCCGAAATGGCAATGGCGGCGTATTCTGTCACGGTGATCATCACATCTGTCGAATCACTGTTGTCATCGGTTGCCGTGATGGTGAGTTCAGCCGACGCGTCATCACCCGACCCTGAAAAGTCCATCACAAGGTTGTTGCCCGAGATGGATGCCGACCATTCTCCACCCGTTGGGCCTCCGGCGACATTGTAGGTCATCGACGCCCCCGTCGGATGCAAGAAATGCTCCGACAAATCAATGGTGACAGTGGACGCCCCCGAGCAAACGGCTGTATCGCCCAATGCAGCGGCGGTCATCGGAGCGGGTTCTGAAGCCCCGAACCCAGGTTCCTCAGAGAATGCGCGCATGGGAAGTACGGAATAGGACTGTGCCTTGCCCACTGCACCTGTGAAGTTGCTGTATTCACCGGCCCAGAACATGGCCTGTCCCGTGTTGAACCATTCGGTGGAGGTCCAGAAGGACTTGGAGGGTTGGCCGAGGGGGACTTTGATTCCAATCGTATCCCAAATCGCTGTCATGGGCTCAATCGCATCGCGAAAACTCGTGTGTTCATCTCTCGATGGCAGGAACCAATCGTCGAAGAACGCGCCGTTCTCAACCACCCAGAGGCTGTCCGTGTATTGGGCAGCGTTGGGCGTTTCTGCACAACCGGCAACAATCAGTCCAGTTGCTGCTTCTCCATCTCCAACCGCCGTCATGTCCGCCGTTCCGATGGACGCGGCTTCGGCATCCGCTCCGTACAAATCAGTGGGGTGCCCCTGACAGCCCCATGGCCGCATGGCCTGAAGGGCAACTGGCGCCACCTCGATGTAGTCGAACTCAGGATACACATCCAAGCTGTCCACGAGCCAAACAATTCCGCCAGCCGGTCCAACATCACCGACGTTGTAGGTCAGCTGAATGGGCGTGGTGAAACTGTACGCCGGGCTGTAGTGGGTATTCCCGGAAATCACCGTGTAACTCCTGACGTAATATGTCGTTCCGGGTTCCAGCGCCGGCAAGGGCGCATCGAATTCTCCAGCAATGGTCAGGGGATCAGTGACCACGGTGTCAGCTGTGGTAGGTCCCGGATTTGCACTCAACACAACCCCACGTTCGGTGAGTCCTGAGGACGAGGGAGCCTGCGCCGAAACCACAACAGCGTCCGCAGATGGAGACTGGACGTTGAGAATGCTGCCCCATCTTCCGAGAAGTTGATAAATCCCCATTCCATTGAAATCGTCATCCCGGTTGTTGACAAAAACATCAATGAAGCCATCCGAATTGAAGTCCGCAGGGATGATCGCCCCACCTGAATGGTTCATCTGCAATGCCAGTGTCGAAAACACACCCGAGCCGTTGTTGCGCATCACGTAGGACGCGTTGTTGAACCGACTGCCGAGGACATCGTTGTCTCCGTCACCATCGAGGTCTACAATGTAAAACCCACTGAAGTCGAGCGTACTCCAAGTTGTCCGAGTGAAATTGCCGCTTCCATCATTGAGAAGCATCACGGAACCCGTTTGGGCGACCAAGTCCAAATCTCCATCCCCATCCATATCGGCTGCCTTGAAATCTGTGACGTTGGGCATCCCGCCGGCCGCATCAGATTCAATCACATGGGAAATCCATCCAGAAGTCATGTCGCCGGTAAACTCGAACCAAACCCACTTCTCGTCATACCCGCCATTCGAAAAGCCCAATGCGCTTACGACCATATCCAAATCGCCATCCCCGTCAAAATCGCCCGCACAGGGTGCGTAAGCATAGTAAAGCCCCTCATCCATTTCAGATGCAAGCGTGAAACTCCCCCCCTCGTTGAAATCATTCCGATAAATCCGGGCCCTGGTCGTGGATGTGGTCAACAAATCCTCGTCCCCATCTCCATCCATGTCCCCAAAGTCGAAATACCAATTATTGCCCGATATCACACCACCAGAGGTGAAGTTCCCTGAACCGTCATTGAATAGCCAGTGCATGCGCTCTGACCCGCCATATCCACCAAGGACGATGTCCAAATCACCATCCAATTCCAAGTCAGTCGCATAAATGTTCTGCGGTTTGCTGAGACTCGAAAACAACTCATTGAACTCGCCTAAAGTACCGTCAGATGAACCCAGTGCAAGCTTCAATTTGCCATTGAGGTCGTCATTCCCGCCCCTCCAAATGCCCATGACATCGATGTGACCATCTCCGTTGAAATCACCATGGACCACACTTTGGAGAAGCGTCGTATCGTTGCTCCAGGTGTTGTCAATCGTCCAGAAGTTGGTGCTGGCCAAGTCGGAATTGTTGAGTCCAGCAACCTGAAACTTCTTCGAAATCACACCATGTTGAACCGTGATCATGTCACTGCGCTCAAAGATTTGGTCCGGGGTAAACGCCCAGGTATTGCTGCCGGCATCGGCCCAAGACCCAGCGACAACTCCAAATAACTTGCTGCGAACATCGATTTCTAAAGGATCAGAGAGGGCCGCATCAAATGAGACGAGCACACTAGATTCTGGATCGAGAAATGCTGTCCCCGTTGTAGAGCTAACTTCAGAAATGGTTTGTGCCATGGCTGCAATCGAACCAATCATTAACAATGAAAAGAATTGAACTCGCAGCAATGCAGTGGTATGTTTGAACGAAGATTTCATGACATTGGATGGGGTAAAATTAGCCTTCAACGAAATTACACACCTCAAACTATCACTTCAACAATTCTGTGACGCGCAAAGGACTCGTCGTAAACGATTGGAAGCATCAACCGCAAAAAACCGCTATCCAACCGCGAAAAAAACAACCCACAAAACACTGATAATGAAATCTTTAATCAAACACCAATGCTTTGCGCAAATACGTGACAACATGTGCTCACGTAAAATTTAGGAATCTCAATGAAGAGGGGCTGTCACACAAATTCACACATTATGAGCCCGAAATGCCTGAAATTCGGCACATGTCTTGTCTCCAGTCGATTGCTAGATTGATTCACATCACAATCTTTCAGATTTGCTGTGTCATTGCGACAGGTCAAGTTTGGGCAGACGGAGATGAATTCATCCACAGCATCTTTCGGGACAAAACCCCACAAACCGCAAAGGATTTTCATCATCTCGCCGACTCACTCTGCTCCCTCACAAATGAACCGGAGTGCCTTGCGGAGGTGGCGAGTCGGGTGTTTCGGATGAATGCTTGGGCATTTCTAGACGAGGCACTGCCCTCAGATTGGGAAGACCAAATCCAGATCCCCCAAGCTTGTCACATCACCAGTGCCCGCTACCATGTCCTCGTTGGAGTCATGCACTACAGGTCCAAAAACTGGGTTCAAGCTTCAGCCAGTTTTGAACAGGCCATTCAGCTCAGCAGGGATTCCCTCTTCTTGACGGAGGCATTCAACAATCTGAGTGCAACATATGAGAAGATTCCGAATCGTGTGAATGATGTCATTCCCACCATTGAAAAGGCACTTCGTTTCGCAAGCCACTCTCAATCGCCGTTTCTGCTGAACAACATTATCGCGCTGAATATTCAAATGGGGCATTGGTCCAGGGCCCAGGAATTTTCTCAACGATTGCCTTCAGATTTGGCACAGTTGCCCAACAACCTGAGGTTCAACATCCTCCTGAACCAGATGATCTTGGGTTTGCGTTTGGAACCAGCGAAAGGGTCTCCTGACCTCATCGAAGAATTCTCAAAACTGGATGTCACACCAGGGAACGAATGCACTTTCGGCAGAATTGCCTCAAAGTACCTGTTGGTCTCGGATGAATACGAAGAGTACTTCAAACGCTACCCTCTGCTCTTGGAGATGATTGAACAATGTCCAGACGCACAAGAAAATGTTCAGACGGAGGGGCTGCTTTACCAGCCTTGGCGTCAGCATTTCAACGGAAAGGATACAGCAACAAGCCCAATTTCAAGAGAAGAATGGCAGCGTCTTCGGCGCACACAATTTCATTTTTTGGTCGAAGAATTGGATCACCCCGAGGCCTTCGGACTCCCCGCGATCAAGCCCGTCGAAGAATCTCAATCAGAGACGGACGGATGGATCTGGCTTTCCGCAATCGCAGCCCTGCTCTTGGCTGCTGTCGCCGGATGGCTCTCCGGGCGCCAGCGAAGGAGGTCGGAACGACTGACACGCAAGCACTTGCGCACAAGTTTGAATCGACTCAGGGATTTGGTCAACCGGACCCAATCCGTTCCCATCCTCTTGGAAGAAATCCAACGACTGGAGGATGACTGGCTCAATGAAACCGCAACCCCTCTCATTGAACAATTCAGCCATCTCGAATTCACCACGCTTGAGGAGGAAATCCTGCGATTGCTCGCCAACGGGCGCTCTTCAAAGGAAATCGCCAGCCTGCTTGATGTCTCGCTGAGTCATGTTTACAACATCCGAACAGGACTTCGAAAGAAATTCCAACTCCCCGAAAGCGAAGACCTCGACACCTGGATCGCCGACCAAGCGCGGATTCTCGGCCGGAAACGAACCGGCTGACCCAAATTGGGCTGGGCCCTGTGAACTTATCCATCGCGCGATGTGGATTTTTGCGCCAGACGTGACAACTCGACTCACTGATTTCGAAAATCGTACACATCTTCTCAATCGAACATTCGTTCACGTGACGCATCATGAACGAAAGTCTCTCCGATCGCTCGAGGAGAAGATGGTGATGGCCTTTTTTTGGATATCGCGTTCCATCTCCACATCCTTCAAGAAAATGGCGAGGGTCAGGGCTTTGGCTCATGTGGGAAGCTCGCGCAAAGTGCGCTCCCCCGGTTAACAGGGTTGACCCCAGAGGCTGAGCAAGACCATCAAATCCGACGTCGTGACGTAACTGTCGCCCGTCAAATCCAGCACCAAATTGACATCGGCCGAAGGCTGGCTGAAACCCACCAACAAGGACAAAAGGTCTTCGATGCCCCGGACCCCATCGCCGTTGAAGTCCCCCGGGCAATCCATGCTCGAGATGATGACACATGGGTCAAGGGCATCCGCCGGTCGGGCGAAGGTTTCCGCACAATGGAAGGCGTCGATGCCGATGATTTGGCCCATCAATCGACCTGGAAAGTCGTCTTGAGGCGGGTGGATGCCCCCCCAAATCCGCGACAATCCTGATTGATCCGCCGCATCCCGGTAGGTTGCCCATTGGAGCATGACATCCACGGATGGCCCGTCCTCAAACACCAAAAACTCGTTCGCTGGCGCTTCGAATTCCCCCACCCCTCCCGGGAAATAGGGGTCGCCAGTGAGCATTGTCAAAACCTCTGCAGCGGCGCGTGAGAATGTCGAGTGACCGCTCACATAGCCAGCGAATGGCGGGGTGACAAAGGTGGGGCGTTGATAGGGCCACCAGTTCGCCACACGAATCCAGCCCACGCCGGCTTCGTCGGTTGCAGGAATGTCAATGAAGCTGGGCCCGCGCCAGCAGTAAATTTTCAGCTCGTTGATGTACTCGCCATCGGGGCCCGTCAAATCAACAGGATCACTGTCGGTGATCAGCTCGATCACGCCTGGGACCAAAGGGAGGCCTGCGCCATGGAAATTGGGCAGTTCGGGGTCGGAGCACTGGCCTTGATCGGCCATCCAGCGAATGGCAGAAACGGGGCGAACGTAATCGTACCAACCCTTGCAACCCCAACCTGCCACCGCGGCATCATGCATCGCCCCACCGAGTGCAAAATAGCCGAAGACATCCCAGGTGAGGTCGTCCATGGTTTGTCCGAGGCCGCGCCAACGGCGCTCGAGCTGAGGTTGGTCATTGACGTAATTGAGGACAGTGAACCAATGGCCGGGTGGCGTTTCTGAGTCTGGCCCATCCGCCCAATACTCAGCCAGGACCCGCGCGAAATCCCCGCGTGGCACCCATTGGGGTGGGTAGGGCTCCCCTGTGGCCGGGTTGATGGCATGTCCCTGTTCGCCCGTCAATCCCCCATCGGTCCAATCGTAATAGCCACGCGCCTCCTCGTAACTCGACGGAATGAACCCATCGCGGCCCATCGCACCCGGGCTGATGTCCCACATCACGCTGTCCTCAGGGGAGAGGTGGGACGACCAGACAGCCGTCATCACATGCCCCCATTTGTAGTCAGAAGTTTCTTCAGTCGTTTCCACGCTCGGATCGATTTGCGCTGGCACACCCGGGTCGTGATAAACCTTGTAAAGCCCACCGAGCCGCTCGTAGGTCGCCATGTCCTCGGGGTGAAGGGCAAAGGGCGTCACATTGCCCCACTCCGGCGACAAGAATTCCGGGGCAATCTCCGTGCTCGGGTTGCCACCTTGGTCGATGAACTCCGTCAGCTGCAGCGGTTGCCAACGATTCGGAAAGAACATGTTGGGATTGCCTGGCTCGGCCATCACCAGGTTCCAATTCATCGGATTGTAATAAGCATTCTGATACCCGATTTGCTCGTTGCTGCCGTCTTGCAGCCCGAAGGCAATCATCTGTTCCGCAAGGTAGTTGCCCAGTGCGCGGGCATCATTCTCCAGGTTGCCTGTGGTGTAGTCGGTGCTCTCATAGGCCAAATCCAACCCCAACTGCGCCGCCCGTCCCTCCACACTCGCCACGATCACCCCAGCCTGTGGCGCTTCGGCAAAACGGTGCAACATCAACCGCGCGACTGCGTGGCCGATGGCCGCTTCCCTTGCCGCCGCTCGTTCCTCTTCACTCCCTGGCATCGCCAGTTCCTCGGACTCAAATGGGCAGGTGTACCCACCCAACGTCCGACCCAAGAAAAATGGCTGAGGGGCGCCCACGGTATCGGGGGCGAACGCGGCGTAGGCGTCGAACATCAACACCGAGGCGTGCCAAAGGTTCCTCGCATGAATCGTGGGCCGCGCCCAGTCGTGCCGAATCCCATGCAACAGGGTTTCGTTCCACAACCGCGCTGCACTGTGGGTTTCCGGTGATGGCTCCCCCACAATCGGCTGGCCCTCGCAGTCAAACCCCGGAAACGCGAATTCACATGAGCCATCGTCGTTCGCCGCCGCTGGTTGGTAATTGCACGCCTCGGGATTGGTGCACCCCACCGAAAACCAAGGATTGCCTCCAGGCTCGAGAATCAAGTGCGGCTCCGGACCCGCTGCAAACGGCCCGAGATGCGTTGACACCCCGCCTGCAGGCCAGTGCACCACCACCGAATCCACAGCGTTTTCCTCGCCGAGCCCGAAGTGCATGTCGCAGTTCGAGTGCCCGCTGTAGCCCTGGCCGGCGTGGATCTCGTCGACCCGGAATTGCCCACCGCCGAACCAAATCGTCGCGCGGGCCCCGACCGCATCGCGGTTGGAGAGGGTGCCCTCGAGGTGGAAGAAAATGGATTGGCCTGAAGCCTGTCCTGTCTCATTCCGCAAGAGTTGCAGTCCAGGATTTATTCCTTGCGAAGTGGTTGCAATGGCCAAATCCAAGTCTCCATCCCCATCATAATCCGCCGAGGCAAGCCCAAAATCGGAAAAGGGATGTTCCAGCGTCCCATCGCCTGCCGATACGTTCTCAAAAGTGCCATCGGCCAGCCCGTGGTAGAGGATGTTCGGCGCTGGCGAGAACAGAAAATCGTTGACCAAATAAATGTCCAGGATCCCGTCGTTGTCGAAATCGAAGAAAACGACTCCCCAAGTCATCCCAGTGTCGTCCACCCCAGCCGCCTCGCCGGCGCTGTAGAAGGTGCCATCGCCGTTGGCCATGAGCAGTTCGCTCGGGTACAAGTCCGAAATGTACAGGTCCAACCAGCCGTCGCGGTTGACGTCTCCGGCGTCCACGCCCATGCAGTTCCCCACGTAATCCAAACCCAGTTCCTCCGCCTTTTCCGTGAACGTTCCATCGCCGTCGTTGTCGAAGAACTTGTTGGGTTGATTCGCGTCGTGCGTCAGATAAAGGTCGATGTCGCCGTCCTGATCCGCATCCGTGAACAGGGACCCCATCCCCACTTGGGTGTCGTTCACCTGAGCGACGTAGGTGGCATTGGAAAACGTCATGCCGGGTCCATTGTTGCGGAACAGCACATTGGCGCTGTTGATGTTCACCACGTAGATGTCCAGAAATCCATCGGCATTGTAATCGGCCATGTGCAGGCTCCGGCATGGCCCAGCGTGACCGATGCCCGCACTGGTGGTGATGTCCGCAAACGTGCCATCTCCCAGGTTCTTGTACAGGCGATTGGGGTCGTTGAAATTGCCGACAGCCAAATCCAGCAGCCCGTCGTTGTCCACATCCCCCCAAACCGCCGTCATGGAGTTGCTGATGTCCGCCACCCCTGCGAGGGCGCCAACCTCCACAAAAGTCCCATCCCCTTGGTTCTCAAACAACAAGTTGGGCCCCATCCGGGTGGCGGTGTACAAATCTGGCCAACCGTCGTTGTTGTAATCCCCCCATGCCACGCCATGGTGAATTCCCGGTGCCAACACCCCGCTCTCCTCGGAGGCATTGGCAAACAGCACGTCCTGTGCTCGGCTATCGGCCTTCAGGCCACCAATGGCCAAGAGTCCCCACAATCCGGCGAGAATGAGCCCTTTGCAATTCATCTTGGCAAAATACGGCGGGATTTTCAAATGCTGGTGACGCGGGTCACGGCGATGCAACAGGCGGGAATCTTTCTTTGTTTCATGAAGAGGACTGTCGCCCGGCTGTTGCCCATTTTGCTGATTGGTTTGGGGGTTTCGGATTTGGCACAAGGCCAAAACCACCCCACCGCTTCCCACGAACCCGCGCTGCATTCCTCCGCAGGCATCGGCCATGAGCGCATCCACAGCACGGCGCACCATGCGACGAACATGCTCTATGTCGTTTCGGGTGTCAACATGTCCTTCGCGTCCTCCCACGTCGATGCCCACCCGGGCGCGGACCCCGCACTGATGCTGCTGTGGGATCATGCGCTGGGCGAGCATTTGGGCATTGAGGCGATGTTCGAACATGCAACGGGTGATCATGCAGGAGATGCCTTGGGGGTGATGATCACTTACCATTTGGGCAAACACGGAATGTTGGGAACCGGGCCGGCGTACGGGACAAATGGGGCGGCGTGGAACTCGGAGGTCGGTTTGGATTGGACGTGGATGGACTGGCATCTGGGGCCGACCATGGAGGTCCATTTGGAACCTGG